>CAIXZH010000053.1 GCA_903923905.1 uncultured Bacteroidia bacterium | reverse complement strand
GACTGTTTGATAACAGATTCGGGTCCTGGTTTCACCAATTTTCCAAAAAGGTAAAAGTCTGTAAGTCTGATTTTGGACTTCAGTGCTGTTGGGGCAGCCTCGGTAGGGGTAAAGTAGACCAACCCCTTTTCATTTCCAAAATAGAGCGTTCCATCAGGGGAGAGATAATTGGCCGCAGGTGAAAATACCAGTCCGGGCAGGCCATCCGACAAGGTGAATTTGATGAATTTTTGTGTTTGGGAAGAATATTTGCAAAATCCTTTTAAGGTGCTGATCCAGTACTCCCCTGTACTGCTCTCAATGATCGCACACACTGAATTATTCGGGAGTCCATCGGTGTCGCGATAGTTTGTACTCTTTTTCAATGCGGGATCAAGCATGATCAAGCCCCCCCTTTCGGTACAAATCCAGATATTCCCGGCAAGATCCTCGTAAATATAATTCGTTTTTAAATTGTTTACTGCAGAAGCCGGCAAATCGATCTTCTCTAACCGATCTCCCTTCAATGCCATGGCGCATGTTCCTGACATGGTACCTATCCACAAACGATCTCTTGAATCAAAAGTAATATCAAAGATTTCATCACTACTTAACTCATTTTTTTGTTTGTTAAAATTAGTTATGGTCTTCTCAGTCGGTGAATATTTGTAAATGCCATCAAATGTGGCAATCCATAAGTTCCCCTTGTGGTCAGCCTTAAATCCATAAGCATTCCCTTGCAAGAAGGTTCCGGTATCCAAAAATGGTTTGATCTTCTGCTCTGAAACTGAATACCTGCTAATCCCTCCACCATAGGTGCCAATTAGAATATCGCCCATATAAGGATAAAGAGAAAGAATGATATTTGATCTCAGGCCATCTTTGTCAGCCGGGTTCACATGGAAAAATTTGGCAACCCCATTTTTATTAATTTGAATGAACCCATTTCGGGTTCCGAAATATTGGGTTCCATCCGGAGCAAAATAGAAAGACCGAATACTTTTATTTACCACAGGGTATGCTGTGGTAACAGGATGCAGCATGAAACTTCCCGTGAAATTTTTGGTGAAATTTACGCCCCCGGTATATGTCCCGATCCAATATCGGTTATTATCGTCAAGATAGAATGAATAAATTGAATTTGAACTGAGTGAATACGGATTATTGTCTTGGTTTTCAATATCTTCTACTTTCCTGGTTTTGATATTTATCACTTTTAATCCCCCGCCATCAGTTCCAACGAAAAGCTGTTCCTTATGATCACTGCTAATGTTCAGGATTATTTTGCTTGCAGTATCAATTCCACGGGAAAATACTTTTAAAGAAAGATCGAATTCGACAATCCCCATATTGGTCGTCCCCAAATAGATTTTATTTCCAATACTGCAAATGGATGTAAATGAATTAAATACATCTTCAGGGGCATTCTTATATACGAATAGTTCCTTTCCTTTGTCGTTTGCAGAATAGCGTATTAACCCTGAAAGTGTCGATAACCAGCAATTCCCATGATTATCCGAAAATATTCCGGTGATATTGTTCGTTTTATTATTCCGTAATTCTTTAAAAAGAAGATGTTCCGATTTTTGGCTTATGGTATTTACCAGATACAAACCATTTGTGGTCCCAACGCATAGATTGCTATCAGGTAACATTGCCAATGACTGAACAGTGATATTTGAACTATCTATCCGAATACGATCAAATCTGTCGATATTGCTTCGATACCGGAACAATCCGGTTGCCGTACCCACCCAAAGATTCTTCCCGTAATCCTCTGTTATGGCATAAACATTCTCAACCGCTTCCGGAAACTTTGAGGCATAAGGTCTGATTTCAACTCCGTCGTACCTGTCTAGTCCTTCAAGTGTTCCAAACCAAATAAACCCGTATGAATCTTTGTATATTGCTTTAACCAGATTATTCGAGAGCCCATTTTCGACTGAAAGTTTTGAGAATACAAGATCATTTGCATAACCATGCAGTGACTCTGAAATTAGGAATAAAGTTAGTATTACCTGGAGAATCCGCTTCATATCGCCCAAAAAGATGAACCAAAGATAACAAAGTTGTGTATGAAACAAAATAGCTTCTAACGGTAAGATCAGTCATCGGTCCTAATATGTAAGACTCAGGACAGATGCTATTTCAATAGGTTGAATCTCAGACTCAAATAATTTGAAAAATGATTGAAAAGTGATTAAATACATCTGGATTAACAAAATTATATTTTTGGACGTTCAATTATTCAGCCAGCTCATTTTCACCGGCTACATAACCAAAATTGGCTAAGATACCGCCGTCAACAAAGAGTAAATGGCCATTCACATAATTACTTGCAGCTGAAGCAAGGAAAACTGCGGCACCGGCCAGATCTTCAGGATCTCCCCACCTTCCTGCGGGCGTGCGGGTCATCACCAGGTTATTGAAGGGATGACCATTTACACGGATGGCTTCGGTCTGGGAAGTTGCAATATATCCGGGACCAATTCCGTTTGCCTGAATGTTATGCTTTGCCCATTCGCAGCACATGTTTGCAGTAAGGAGCTTAAGCCCTCCCTTGGCCGAGGCATAGGCAGAAACTGAATTCCGTCCGTAAACACTCATCATCGAGCACATATTGATAATCTTCCCCCCTCCCCGGCTAATCATTGAAGGAACCACCCTTTTGGATACAATAAAAGGGGCAATAAGATCAATATCAATAACCTGCCTGAAATCCTCAACCGGCATATCGAGAATAGGAATCCGTTTGATAATTCCTGCATTATTGACAAGTATATCAATGGGCCCAACCTTTGATTCTATGATTCCGATCCCTTTGTCAACATCTTCCTCATTGGTAACATCGAAAACCACAGTGAAAACATCAATACTCACTTCTGCATAACTCTTTTTACAGGCCACCAGCCTTTCTTCAACCAGATCATTCACACATATTTTTGCACCTGCCTGGGCGAGTGCTTTGGCAATAGCCATACCAATACCGTGTGTCCCTCCGGTGATCAGGGCAACTTTCCCTGTCAGATCAAACATTTTCATAATTTATGGAGTATTTATTAAAATTTATTGGTTAATTATCTGCACCTGGCAGCTGGCGTCTGGAGTCTGGCTCCTTGCAATTTGCCCTTTGCAAGGCTCTTTTGTCATTTATTTGGTGTTGCCTTATTCCGAAAGAAGAAATATTATATTCCGGCGAAATCAGCCATAAGCCAGTTGCCAGCCACCCAAAGTAGCAATATCGATTTCTCCTGCTATTACCTAAGCTCCTTCGGTTTCACCACATCCATATCACCATAGTTAAGGTTTTCACCCGCCATGCCCCATATAAATGTGTAGTTTGAAGTCCCTGCGGCCGAGTGAATTGACCAGGTTGGCGATAAAACAGCCTCTTCATTCTGCATCCAGATATGACGGGTTTCTTTCGGATCACCCATAAAATGGCATATCGCCTGTCCTTCGGGTACCTGGAAATAAAAGTAAGCCTCCATCCTGCGGCTGTGGGTGTGCGCCGGCATGGTGTTCCAAACACTTCCGGGTTTCAGCTCTGTCATTCCCATCTGTAACTGACAAGTCTGCACCACCGAATTGACCAGTAATTTATTGATTGTGCGGGCATTTGATTCGCCCATTGTTCCGGTTTCCACCACTTCAGCATCTTTCAAAGTGACTTTTTTTGTTGGATAT
This sequence comes from uncultured Bacteroidia bacterium, assembly GCA_903923905.1. Taxonomy (GTDB): domain Bacteria; phylum Bacteroidota; class Bacteroidia; order Bacteroidales; family Prolixibacteraceae; genus JAAFHB01. Next base: position 8,729 of record CAIXZH010000053.1, on the reverse strand, counting down.
TCTTTATGCGCAGGTGCAGAATTAATATAGAAACGGGCCGGGCAATTTGGATTAAGCGATGAGAATACCACCGATTTGCTCCCCTGTCCAACGTACAATGCCTCCTTGAAGCCAAGCTCGTATATTGTTCCATCGATAGTAATTTTCCCGATTCCTCCGACATTGATAATCCCCAGTTCACGCCGCTCACAGAAGTACTCAGCCTTCAATGGATCGATCGGTTCAAGTTTCAGGTCTCCACCTGAAGGAACGGCTCCACCGACAATATAGCGGTCATATTGTGAATAGGTCAGGCAAATCTGATTTTCAGTCATCAGGTTACTGATCAGATACTCCTTGCGTAATCGCGCTGTATCATAACTTTTTGCATCCTCCGGATGGGTGGCAAAACGCTCTTCGAAAATAGTATTCATAATTCACAATTAAAGGCATTAATAAATGGATAATCCCGAAGCTTGGGTATTTCAATAAAATGAAAAGGTTTCACAACTTTTTCATTTGAATGGTTGCGGTAAAAGTATGAAATATTATCATTATTGCAATCGATTGCGCATTTAAATTTTAACCCATTTTATTCTTAGTTTTTCTCCCTGAATTTTAATTTAAAAATATTCTGGTGGATTAATCCGGGTGTCTGTGATACTGTGATTGACAAAAAAAAATAATACCGCTGATAATCAAATGATTACAGCGGTATTAGTGACCCCGGAGAGAACATTATTTCAATAATATATAATTAGATTAAATTAATTTTAACGTCATAAATATATGATAATCAATAAAATATAAAATAAACTAGTAAACAAAATATAGTTATAATAATTTGGATTAATCCATTTTTGAGTGTAAATTTGGATCTTTACACTCATTGAAAATATAAAAATAAATTACAAACATTAAATCAAATATTTACTCCCAATAATAGTGCGCCTGAATTGATTATTATTACAATAGTATACAATTAAGTTAAATTAATTTGAGCCTCATAAATAATAGATATTCAATAATATAAAAAATTGAATAGTAATTAAAATATTATTGTAATAAGTAGGATTAATCCATTTATGAGTGTAAATCTGGATTTTTACACTCACTGAGAGCCTAAATTTGGATTTTTACACTCATTGATAATGTGAAATAGCTTAAGACATTAAATCAAATAGTTACTCCCAATAATAGTGATCCTGAAATAGGAACATAACCTTAAATTTAAATTCGTATTTTATTTATACAAAATGGACTATTCTGCAAGATTCCAACCCGAAAAAAGAAGCACAATTATCAAAGGTATTTCATCCTTAATTGATAAAAATGTGCCTCTAAGATTATCTATCGTCTTTAATAATCAACGAATTTATTGCTACTCTGGCAAAAGGTGTGATATAATTCAATGGGACTACGCTAAACAACGACTTAAAAAGGGTCATAATGCACCGAATGGGCAAACCCCCACCGATTTCAATGATGAACTGCTACATATTAAATGGGTTGTTATGGAACTTTTTAAATCATACGAATTAAACAAAACCATTCCCACGCCTACTCAAGTGCGTGAAGATCTAAAGCGTAATATTAACAAAGAAGAAATAGAAATTATACCCCTGAAAGAATTCAGTTTCTTTCAATACTTCAAAAAGTACATTGATGAAGCCCCTGTCAGTCCAGGCCGTAAAAAGCATCTGAATACGACTTACAATAAAGTTTTTGCATTCAGACCTAATACAACTTTCGAAAATTTTAACACGCAATCTCTTGCTGATTTTCGTAAATTTCTTTTGCCTAAGTTAGGCAGAAATACACTCAGTTCTGAAATGAAACGTCTTAGGGCATTTTATGGTTATGCAAATAAAATGGGATGGACGACCAATTATCCTTTCAAAGATTTTTCAATCGATACAGAAGCCTATGGAGATCCGATTTTTATAACCCTTGAAGAAAGGGATAAACTTTTTGATGCAATAATAACGGATCAGAGATTGGCACATGTACGCGATATTTTTATTTTTCAATGTTTCATTGGATGTCGGGTTGGAGACCTGACTACATTAAAGCACTCCAACATCATTGATGGTTGCATCGAATATATAGCCGGAAAAACAGCAGATAATAAACCCCGCATTGCACGAGTACCTTTAACAACAAAAGCGTTAGCAATTATTGCTAAATATCATATACCGAACGGCGATTTATTACCGTATATCTCTGATCAGAAATATAATGAATACCTCAAAGAACTTTTTAAAGCTCAGGAGATCAATCGTATGGTAACCAAACTCGATCCAAAAACACGCAAAAGTATCCAGGTCCCAATCTGTGATATTGCCTCATCCCACATGGCCCGAAGGGTCTTTATTGGAGGACTCCACCGTAAAGGAGCTAAAAATGAGATTATTGCCTCTATGTCAGGCCACGTTGAAAACTCAAAAGCCTTTGCGCGGTATTACAATATTAATAAAGAGGACCAAACACAAGCGATGAAGCTAATTCAATAGGCAATATCACAATCAATTTTTTTAGTCCCCAAAGAGGGAAAGATTGCTCTATAGCTTTTTAGAATTGCTTTGAATAATTTGATTGAATCAGCTCCCATATAATCGTTTTACTTTCTCTACGGTATCTTTCCCCTCATCTTCGACGAATACCTGGACATACCGTTTTTGATCATCTCGCGCTTCACCTTCCGCATGAACAGCCAGCAGGTCTTCTGCCTTAATCCGAGTTTGAGGCTCAACCCTGTGCTGGTTTTTATACCTTCCCTGTATGGACTCAGGTCGAAAACAATGTAAAAAGCTTTCAGCAATGGAAACCTAACATCGTGGAATAACGTGCCGCTGGTTGGAGAATCGATGTGGTGGCATTTGATGCATTGCCGGCTGAACTCCCTACCACCTGAGCAGTAATTCGTGTTACCACACCGGGAACAATTATAACCATTGCCCCACTTAAAATTTTCCAAGTGGGCTAAACAGGACCGCTCATCAGTAAATCTTGTCTGGAATTCAACTGTCGGAAGGCTTTGTAAATAGTGCTCCAATATAAAGATTTTGAATGCCCCTAATTTACTTTTTATTGTATTAATATAACGCCTAATCAAAAACAGATTATTCCATTTTTACATATGGCTTATAACATGTTATTTTTCAATGTATTAACAAAGCGCCTAATGGCAAATAAAGTGTCCTTTCGTTATTTCATCAAAAGTTGAATCTTTGTCTAAATTCAATAAATACAAAAATTTAACGACTATGAAAACAAAATTTAAAATTCCTACGATTGAAATTAAAAGGAAAATTATTGGGGTTAAACTGACCGATTTGGAGATCGCAAAAATCAAAGAATTCTGTTTGGAACACAAAGTCTCCCAAAGCAATTTAATCCGTTATGCAATTAAGTTTTATATACCTGATTTTGGTAATTACTAATAAATAAAAAGTAATGATACATTTCTATTTTGATGAAGAAAAACTGACTGCAATTATTGAACAGGCTGTTAACCGGGCATTCGCTGCAAATACAAACTTTAACCGCGAACCTGCCCAGGAGCGCAAAACAATGCACTCCATGCTGGAGCTCTCTGAATTTATAGGCTGCTCGACAGTAACTGCCCAAAAACTTAAAAATGAAGGCCGCATTCCATACCGCCAGATCGGTCGTAAAGTATTGTTTGATTCTTTTGATGTCCTCAAGGCAATGGAACAAGTCAAAAAGAAAAACCGAAAATAAGGCTCAAGAGGGAGATGCAAATTTTCATCTGGTTATAACCTGAAGATTCTTTCTTCCGATATTACTCAGGCCGATCGATAAATCAGCACCGCTAAACAAGAATAAAGAATAATTTCTGATCAATTGTAAAAATCCATTTTCAAATCAGCACGCATTTTAATTCATAAATAATTTCAAATTTAAATCAATACATTATGGAAAACCTGTTAATTATTACAACCAAAAAAGAATTAAAAGAAATCTTATTGGAGATTCTTATTGAAACTGATGCTCCGTTCTCCCAGGATTTTAAGAGACTAGGAAAAGCATTACCTGAATTTGAGAAGGACAAAATTTCCAAATTTCAAGCTTCAAAGCTTATTGGTATTACAATCCCGACACTAAACAAACTTGCAGCAAAAGGTCAATTCAGGCAATATAGCCTGGGCAGGAGAAGGTATTTTTTGAGAAGTGAGGTAATAACGGCATTAAGAAATAATTCAATATGAGAAAAATATCCACCCGAGATGCCACCAAATTCCTGATAGTTTCCTATCAGGCTGTGGATAATGGGACTAAATCCGCGATTCTTAGGGAATACATTCAGGGACTTAAGAAATTTTATTATTTGCCTGAACTTATTAAGCCCATGAAAAACAATTGAGGCAATGAACAAACTGACACCGATTCCGAATTCAAAAAGTCCAGGGGACGATCAGACGGACCATGGCTTCTACATTCAAAACGGCAAGTACTTCCTTAACGAATATCGCAACCGTGATTGCAGCGTGAAAGAGTTATCAAATTTCGTGATGCAGATTGAGTTTCATTTATTAAACGGCACAAATAATACCAAAAGGATCATAAAGATTCAACGAAATACCGGTGAGATCGGCATTATTGAGGTTTTTTCGTCCGAAATGAAACCTGATATCTTTGAAACAATACTTAAAAGCGTAAGATGTACCTTTCTCGGTACCGCCTATCAGCTGAAGATAATCTTTGCCCATTTGATGAATAGTGAAGTAGAGGCATTAATTATTAGCACATTGGGGTGGAACAAGGAACATGCAGTTTATGTTTTTGCGGATGCTGTTTACTGCCAAAACAAAATACAAAAGGTAAATGAAATTGGAATAATTAAAGCCGGCGATAAACGTTTCTATTTGCCGGCTTTTGGGCTGGCTAATGATACCCACGAAGATTTTGAAACAGAACGGCTGTATAGCTTCAGACCGGGAGATATTGGATTTGAAGAGTGGGCAACATTATTCTATCAGGCATTTGGTGCCAATGGAGCGATTGGAATTCTGTTTCTGATTCTGTCTGTTTTCCGTGATATTGTTTTTAACCAGGTTAAGTTCTTCCCATTTTTATTCCTTTTCGGAGATTTTGGAACCGGTAAAACATCCTATGTCGAAAGGCTTTTATCGCTGTTTGGGAGCGATATCATCGGTACCCCGTTAAATAATGCAACCAGTATTGCACTTTCCCGCCTGGCATCAACCCGCGTGAACAGCCTGTTCTATTTCAAAGAATATACCAATGAAACCGATGAAAAAGCTCAGGACTTTATTCTAACAGCCTATGATGGTGCAGGAAGAACAACAGGAGTAAAAAGCAACGACAACAAAACTAAAACCTTTCAGGTACTTTCCGGACTTATTTTTGACGGAAACCACCTGCCCACACAAAAAACAGCAATACTCTCACGGATGATCCTGTTAAATTTTGAAGAATCCAATTTTAGCCAGGATCAGGAATTGGCATATAATAAGTTGAAGTCAGCAGCTGCCAATGGACTGGGTAATGTATTGATCGAAATACTTTCGAAAAGGGAATTGTTTCAAAAAATGTTTAAAGAGGTATACGCTATAAATGTCAGCCATATCAAAGCTGTGAAAAAAAACTGCTTCCCGGAAAGAACATTAAATCATATTGCCTTACTGATGACGCCAGCAAAACTACTTTGGAATGAATTGAATTTCCCATTCGATTTTCACGATGTTTTAAATTCAGTAATCGAAAACGCAGAAAATCAAAATAATCTATTAAAACAAAGTAGCGCAATAAGTATATTCTGGGAATCCTTCTCCAATTCTTTAAACAAAGGTTTTTTAAATCGCCTGAATGATACCAATGCAAAATCCGCACATTTTAATCTTAAAAGGATCGATGATAGCACAGGTATTCTCCAGATAAAACTACCCCATCTTTATTTGAATTATGTCAAGTACTGCAGAGATATTAATATCTCCTTTTTGGACCAGAATAGTCTTAGAATGATTTTGACCTCGAAATCAAATAAGGAATTTATTAGCGGTTCGCAGAAAGGGAGAGGAGCGGCTTACACGGATAAACACTTTGGAGCATGCTACCAGTTTTCATACAAGAAGATTGAAGATTCAATTTACATTTCTGAAATAGAAATAAATGTGTAAACCTTGTAAACCTTGTAATCTTTTTTTTATAATATATTGTATATCTATTATATAGTGGTTTACATGTGGTTTACAAGGTTGTAAGTGTACTGTTAAATACAAAATATTGGTTTACATGTGGTTTACACCAGGTTTACATGGACTAAAAGTATAACAGATTATATAACAGTTGTTTGCAGCTGTTGGTTTACAAGGTTTACAATGTTTACAACTTTAAGTAGACACACACCAGATTGAAACAAAAATTATAGTGAGGAATTGAGGCATTGGTAAGGTCAAAAATCTTCCAACATGCACTTTAAATAACAGTGATTGACAATCAAATAAAACAAGAAAAGATGGACTGTAAATTTGCCAACGAAATAAATATTGCCGGATTTCTGTTAAGTCGTGGGATCAATCCAAACAAAACAGTAGGCAATAGTTTTTGGTACTGCTCCCCAATTCGTAATGAGCATACACCGAGTTTTAAAGTAAACCGGGAAAAGAATCTCTGGTACGATTTCGGGACTGCAACAGGAGGTTCCCTCATTGACCTGGTATGCCAGATGTATCATGTCGGAGTTCCCGGAGCACTACTGATCTTGTCCGGGATAAAGCCAGCTGACCGGATCTCTTTTATTGACAAGCGGATTGATGTTACGCCACCAGTCAGAATTGAAATTAAGCATATTCAGCCACTTAAAAACAGGGCATTGTTTGGATACCTGATCATCCGGAGCATCAATCCACAATTCGCCTCAAGATACGCAGTGGAAGCAACCTATCAGGTGGGCGCCAAAGAGCGAAACAATTTCGCGATAGGCTTTAAAAATGACAGCGGAGGCTATGAACTACGAAACAAGTATGATAAACTTTCAACATCACCCAAGGATATCACTACTATCGAAGGGAAGAACCGATCAGCCGTAAATGTATTTGAAGGATTCATGGACTTCCTTTCTGCTTTAACCTATTTTAAAACGGACAGGTCCGGTTGTGATACCATCGTACTCAACGGGGTAGGGTTTGTTAAAAGAATACTTGACCGGTTGCCTGACTATCATACGATAAATTTATTCCTTGACAATGACAAGGCAGGACTGGAAGCTGCAGCCCAAATTCAGCTGATCAGACCCGATGCCATTAACCGCTCGCAGAACATTTACCCGGATTGCAAAGATTTTAACGACTTCCTTAAAAAACGATAGCTATCTTCAGATAATTATATCTCTTATGTCCCCCGCCTTTTCTTCCTGTTTCTTGTTTATTCTTCCATTATTACTAGATCAGATTGATAATCTAATTCATAACTGGTAGAGGTAGTCAACTCAGGACTAATTCTAACAGATCCTAAGGACTGCATTTTTTGTTCTTCTTTTTTTTCTTCCACTTGTCATTTAATTACATTTAAATAAATTATGTTCATATCATATATCCTATGATTTTATGCTTTATTTTCTGCATCCGACACAGGCAAGTGGGGGGCCTCTTTCACACTCCGTCCAAATTTCTTGATGAAATTTGGACGGAGTGCTCAAAGGATTAACGGATTACAGAATAATAAACTGGAAAACCTTTTTGGAGTTTTTCTTCCTTTTTTGAATAAATGGAGAAATAGTACATTTCATCTATTTATCATAAATAATATTGCTCTGAAATGACCATTGTGTTCAAAACTGAGGTAATTGGTTATTCATTGATCGGGCAAATTTATTGATCGCCAGCCGGAAATGTCAAGGGCCTCCCGGCGATCTAAAGGATAAATTACGCTGATCCGCCTCCTGGCACTTTGTGCTCGGTCACTTTCTGCCATTGACCTCTGTGGTTTGTGAGCTTATTGAATATACGCAGTCGAAGTGATAGGCAGAAACTGACATTCGTCCATTGACAGATTCCGCCTGGCTCAATCCGGTACGCCCAATAATGATTAACCGGCGTGCCTGATGCCAAAATAAGTCCACAAGGCAAGTGGCAAAACAAGATGAATAAAACTGATCTGTATGAAGTGGTCACTCAGAAAATTATTGACTTGCTTGATTCCGGAGTGGTACCGTGGCAAATCCCATGGAGATCTCAAAACGGAATGCCCCGTAACATGATCTCAAACCGGCCTTACACCGGAATTAACTTCTGGATGCTTCTCTGCCTTAAATTTGATTCTCCTTTCTACATGACCTTTGAACAGGCCAAGGCACTTGGAGGCACCGTTAGAAAGGGAGAGAAGTCAACGCTGGTTGTTTTCTGGAAACTACTTGAATCCCTGGAGAAAGATGGTAGCACTAAGAAAACTCCATTTCTGAGGTACTACAATGTCTTTAACTTTTCACAAACTGAAGGCATAGATCCTAAGAAGGTTCCGGAAACGGAAGCTTATGATCACGATTTTAATTCCATAGAGGCTGCAGAGAAACTGATTTATGAGTGGAAAGATTGTCCAAAGATTGACTGGAATCAAGATCATGCTTACTACAATCCGGTAACGGATACTGTTGGAATGCCTCCTCAAAGAACATTTTTCCATGATGAACAGTACTATTCTGTTCTGTATCATGAAGTTACGCATTGTACGGGCCACCATTCCAGGCTTGGACGGCATGAGAAGAT
>CAIXZH010000052.1 GCA_903923905.1 uncultured Bacteroidia bacterium | reverse complement strand
TCAAGGTCAGATAGAGCTGTTCCCCCAGAGGCTTGATGATTTTATCGGCGAGAACGATCCGGTTAGACTTGTAAGCCAGGTAGTTGACGAGCTTGATCTGACTTCGCTGATCCAAACCTATAAGGGAGGGGGAACCAGTAGTTTCTGTCCCAGAATGATGATTAAGGTGTTATTTTACGCCTACATGCGCAATATCTATTCCTGCCGCAAAATTGAAGCTGCTCTTTCTGAGAATGTACATTTTCTCTGGCTATCGGGCAAACAGTTCCCTGATTTTCGTACCATTAATGATTTTAGGAGTAAAAGGCTTAAGCATCAGATTAACGGCATTTTCAGTAAAGTTGTAATGATGCTTAATGAACTGGGATATGTCAGCCTTGATGTTCAGTATATTGACGGAACCAAGATCGAGTCAGCCTCGAACCGCTATACCTTTGTTTGGCGCAAATCGGTAGAGAGAAACAAACTTAAACTTGAAGCCAAAGTCGCTAATATTATTCGCCAAATTGAGCGGGGTATACAGGATGACAATCGTGCTGCGGATGAAACTCAAACTCCCATAAATTCCAAGGAACTCAAAGAGAAGATTAAAGATTTAAACGCAAAGGAAAAGCAAAGCAGGGAGCAGAAGAAGCAGGTAAAAGAGCTTGTAAAACACCAGGCTAAACTGGAAGAATATGAGCAGCATCTGGATACCCTTGGCAACAGAAACAGCTATTCCAAAACAGATCCCGATGCCACGTTCATGAGAATGAAAGAAGATCATATGGGCAATGGTCAACTAAAACCTGCTTACAATATTCAGATTAGTACTGAAGATCAATTTGTTACAAATTTTGGAGTCTTTCAGAATCCAGGAGATACTTCTACTTTTACCGATTACGTGGATTCCTTCGAAGAAAAATATGACCGTCAATCTTCAGAAATTGTTGCTGATTCCGGCTATGGAAGCGAGCAAAACTATGATTATATGGAAAGTAAAGGGATTGGCAATTATGTAAAATTTAGTTATTTCCATAAAGAGCAAAAGAGATCATTCAAGAACAACCCTTTCTTGGCAGATAACCTTTTTTACAATCCTAATGGTGATTTTTATACCTGCCCGATGGGTCAAAAAATGGAGCGAATCGGCACAACACATCGGGTATCTGATCGGGGTTATCGTAGTGAGATTGCTAGCTATCAGGCAAAAAGGTGTGAGGGATGTCCTTTGAGAGGGGGATGCCACAAATCAAAAGAAAACAGAACAATCGATGTAAATCACAATTTGCTTCGACATAAAACGATTGCACGTGAAAATCTCACCTCGGATAGAGGCTTGATGCACCGGAGTAAAAGACCCATAGAACCAGAGGCCGTTTTCGGCCAGATAAAATCAAACCGAAAGTTTAACCGTTTCCGACTAAGAGGGCTGGAGGGTGTAACCGTTGAGTTCGGTTTGATATGTATCGCATTAAACCTATCCAAAATGATGAAAAAAGCACTAAATCAGACGATAAATAGCCCAAAAGCAGTTGTTTTAAGTGCAAGAAGCCTAATTGGAACACTAAAAACAGAAATCAAAGACTGGAAATTAAAACTTATCAATTACTACCTAGATTTTTCAGTAATTTAACCAAAAATAAAAAGGCTGCCTTTTCAGACAGCCTTAACCCTCGTCCCAACATCAATCATCCATGCAAAATACGCAATCACACAAAAAAATAGGCGGGTTTGCCGGGAATAAAAATCCGATGATAACCGATAATTTATCCCGAATTATGCGGTGGAATAAAGGGCGAACAGCGTTTGAATCCAGAAAAATCAATTCTGGTTTTACCTGGCAAACCCGGTTTCACGATCATATTATTCGAAACGATGAAGAATACCAGCGAATTGCCAATTATATCGATAATAATCCGGCCAATTGGGGTGTGGATAAATAATTGTAGAGCAGCACAGCAGTGCGCCTTTATATAATCATCCAGACCCCCTATAATCTTTTATGGAAATATTGTACTTGGCTAATCTCCACCTACTAAAACAACCTTTGGAATTCCTATATTCATATACATAATAATTTAAATTATATTTTTTTGCAAACATTCAACTTGTAGCCTGATTTAAATGATAATATCATATATTTGGCTTCGAAAATTAAATATAATTTTATGAAAGGTTCTCGTTCATGGTTGACTTATGCAATATTGACCACCGTATTCTGGGGTCTTTGGGGAGCGTTTAGTTCAACCCCGGAAAAAGCAGGATTTCCCGGTACCCTGATTTATGTTGCATGGGCACTGAGTATGCTCATTCCGGCAATTGTTGCATTTTACCGGCTAAACTGGAAGCTGGAATATAATATCAAAGCTATTGTGCTTGGCTGTGTTATTGGGCTGACCGGTGCTGGCGGTCAACTGGCCCTGCTTACCCGGGCGCTTACAGAAGGACCGGCGCATCTGATCTTCCCGATTATCTCGCTTAGCCCGATCATCACGATTATTTTATCGTTCCTGTTTTTAAAAGAAAAGGTCGATAACCGTGGTTTGTGGGGAATCTCACTGGCAATAGTGGCTCTGCCACTTCTTTCACTTTCACCACCTTCCGGGTCCGGATCAGGATTAATGTGGCTTTTTTACGCATTGATCATTATGGCAGCCTGGGGATTTCAGGCCTTCGTGATGAAATTTGCCAATGAAAGTATGCGTGCCGAGAGCATTTTCATATACATGACCATTACGGGATTGCTGTTAGTTCCAATCCCACTTTTAATGACAGATTTTTCAGCTGTTATCAATACCGGGTTCAGCGGAATGTATCTTGCTTTTTTGATTCAGCTTCTTAATTCTTTAGGCGCGTTATTCATTGTTTATGCCTTCAGGTATGGGAAAGCGGTAATCGTAAGCCCATTAACCAATGCTGTAGCCCCGGTAATTACGATTATACTCTCACTGATCCTTTACCAAACCATGCCCTCGATGTTTGTAGGAATTGGAATGTTACTGGCAGTTATCTCCACCTTCCTGCTTTCCAAAGAATAATTTCTCAACTGCTCTCAATTATTTGTCCTGGTCTTATTGAGAGAGTTAGACATCCCTATTTGCATTATTACGGGACGGTTATGGGCGTTGTTTTTTTAATATCTGAGGGCAGGCGATCTGATAGCGTTTCAACTTTTTTGCAGGAATAAAGGACTGATGTAAATATTCAATTCTAATTCTTATTCAAGTACAACACGAACCGGATTCAAAAGCCGGGTCCTGAAAGATTGAATATAGTCGAACCAGGATTTTGATGAGGTTATTTCATTCGCCTTATTCCATGCTGCGCCAGTGTAATAAATAATCGGATTGTCATTTTTGGCAATGGTTTGCATCAATATTTGCCCGTTTGTTGTTTTTATTTTAATTGCGGGTGTCATTAGAACAGATCCGACTCCTGTTATCCCATCTACCCCAAACTGAGGTTCCCAATATGCCATCAGACCTTGTTGTTCATCCAGGAGCATAACTCCGGGTTCTTCCCTTTTCGCAATGCCGATAACGACAGGTAATGCAGATTTTTCTGGGATGCTAAACTGAGCCTCTACCCGGCTGAGTTGTGAACCTGCATCAATCGATATTCTCTTTGCAACTCTTACTTTCATTCCATCCACATTCCAATCATCATAATCTAATATGAAGGTTGTACGCAGCGGACCATTATCCAGAATTTTCCAGCGCCGGTAATTTTTGGAGTAGTATACCGAATCATGAACATATGGGGCAATATCTCCGGAACCCAGGGTGTATCCTACGTGATAATAATCCATGCCATCACCATGGTCAATATGGTACTCTCCTCGCTCATAACGCTCATTGAGAATAAGTTTATCAGTCCGTTTTACCCAGACATCCATACCGTAAGCCATTTCTTTAGGACTTTGTTCAAGGCCTTTGCCATACATACGGTGGGCAATTTTGTCATTTTCCCAGGCAAAATCATCTTTGCGTTCAGGAACATAACGACCATAGGTTTTGGATGTGATTGGAGTCGATTTCCCTTTCTGAATCCCAAACTTTTCGGAACTGTTCGCAGCTATATCCAATTGAATCAGTAGGTTCTGAATGTTTTTATCCCCTTTAAACTCCAATTGCCAGGGCACCTCTTTTTTTGTGAGGATGTTGACAATTTTAAAATTGGCAGTATCAAGGGCGGGATACTTTGTGAGAATATCATCCCATCTGATCGCCACAACCTCTTCTTTTCTATTCACCGTAATAGGGTTGGAAATTTCAATTAAAACCAAAGTGAACTGAGAAAAAACATGATCAGGCAATGAAACAAAAAGGAGACCAAACAATACAATAAACTTATTCATAATATATTCAATTATAACGTTTTTTAGACTTAAATTGGGCAAGTTAATAGGACATAGAAATATGTTCCAATTTCCGGTAACGCAGCAGGGCTTCCAGATAGTAATAATCGGCATAAACCAGCGGAACATTCACTTCTGATTTTGCGGGTTTGTGACCGGTGCTGTGCATCAGGATAAAATGGTTGTTTTCCCCTAATTTGGCCTTATAAGCGGAACTGGAGAGCGATTCAAGCATTTTTGTTGCCATCGAAATGTAATATCTCTTTTGTTCTTTTGGGGAGTACTGGCACAATTCAAGGAGGGCGGATGCTGCAATTGCGGCAGCTGAAGCATCACGCTCTTCCCCTGGCTTGCTAAAATCCCAGTAGGGAACTTTGTCAGCAGGAAGGTTGGGATTGTTCAGGATAAATGATGCAATTTTATGGGCCTGAGTGAGATACTTAATATCTTTGGTTTCGCGGTACATCACCGTGTAGCCATATAAACCCCAAGCCTGCCCCCTTGCCCATGCAGATTCATCTGCCGCTCCCTGGCGTGTTTTTTTTGCAATCACTTCGCCTGATGGCCCGTAACAAATAACATGATAACTGCTGTTATCAGCACGGAAATGGTTCTTTAGCGTATTATCTGCATGGTTCACACAAATGTTATAAAACTCCTTATTGCCAGACTCTTTGGCTGCCCAGAACAGAAACTCCAGATTCATCATATTATCGATAATCACCGGATATCTGTATTTATCCAGAAACATGTCCCACGATTTGATTAATCCCACTTTAGGGTTGAAGCGTGTTGCCAATGACTTTGCCCCTGTCAGCAATGTCTGCTTATAAATCTCATTCCGGGTAAGGCGATAACCATTTCCAAACGGGCAATACAACATAAACCCTAAATCGTGTGTGCCTGTATTGTTTTGCTCTTTCTCAACGGCCATTGTCCACAGATCTGCTGCATCTTTCCATTTGGGGTCTTTGGTAAATTCGTAAATATACCAGAGGGAACCGCCGAAAAAACCGCTGCACCACCAGTCAGAAGTTCGGTTACCGGGACTGCCGTCAGGGTTGGTTGACTGAGGAAATTGAGTCAGATCTGGGTGAGAATCCAACATTCCCTGATATTGTTGCGCTGCAAATTCAAACTCTTTTTCAACATTAATTTGCCCAAAAGCATTGCCAGAGAATGATAAAATAAACAATAATATTAAAACTTTAATGTCCATCATCATGATAATCAGTCGAAATAAATTATTAAGTAAACAGTAAACCGGGCGCCTATTTCAATTTCTGAACGATAGCCAGGCACTTGCGGCATGTTTCCCTAATAAAACCAAAATCACCACTGGCCAGTATCTCTTTGGGAAACAATTGAGACCCCATACCCACACAATGTACTCCGGCCTTGAACCATTTACCCAGGTTCTCTTCATCGGGTGTAACACCACCTGTCGGCATTATGCTGGCATACGGCATTGGCCCCAATACTCCTGAAACAAACCCGGCACCGCCAACTGATGATCCGGGAAAGATCTTAACCACTTCACATCCCAGTTCATGCGCCCTGCCAATTTCGGTGACCGAACCGCATCCGGGACTCCAGGCAATCTTGCGTTTGTTGCAGATGCGGGCCATCTCCTCATCGATCAGCGGTGAAACTACAAAATTGGTTCCCAGGGCAATATACATGGCAGCGGTGGGACCATCAATGACAGAACCCACTCCTAAAATCATATCCGGACATTCCAGAATTGCCCATTGGTTGAGTTCTGCAAACAGTAACGTAGCAAAATCGCCCCTGTTGGTAAATTCGAATACGCGGATTCCACCTTCGTAACAGGCTTTGACCACTTTTTTGCATAACTCAATATCCTTGTGATAGAATACCGGAACAATTCCGGTTTCCTTCATCTTTTGTGTTACTTCTATTCTTGTAAAACGTGCCATTTCAATTGGTTTAAGTTTGTTTTTATCTGGCTACACGGCCTGATGCATCCCCTGCGATCAGTTTTTCAACTTCATCCACCGAAACCTGGTTGTAGTCACCGTAAATAGTATGTTTTAGGCAGGATGCCGCAACTGCAAAGTTGAGTGCCTGCTGGTCGTTTGGATAGGTTACCAGCCCATAAATCAATCCTCCCATAAAGGAATCGCCACCCCCCACACGGTCAACAATGTGGGTGATCTGGTAAGTTGATGATTCAATCAGCTTTTCTCCATCCCAGAGGACTCCAGCCCAACTGTTGTGATTTGCATTTACCGATCCGCGTAAGGTCGTAATTACCTTTTTGCAGCGCGGGAATCTGGTCATGATCTGTTTCGAAACAGACTCATAGGCTGCTGCATGAAGATGTCCTCCAACAATATCTACCCCTTCAGGTTGAATGTCAAAAACCATCTGGGCATCCTCTTCGTTGCCAAGAATAATATCTGTTCCAGCAACTAAAGCTGACATCACCTCACCCGCTTTTTTTCCGTATTTCCACAGGTTTTTACGGTAGTTAAGATCACACGAAACGATGATCCCTTTTTCATTGGCTTTTTGAATAGCTTCCAGGCAGACATCGGCAGCACCCTGCGAAATGGCAGGTGTAATACCGGTCCAATGAAACCAGTTTGCCCCTTCAAAAACTATGTCCCAATTAATCATTCCGGGCTTGATTTCAGACACCGCAGAATGTGCTCGGTCATAGATTACTTTACTACCCCGGCTGACTGCGCCGGTTTCAAGGAAATAGATACCCAAACGGTCACCTCCACGCACAATATTATTCGTGTTAACGCCATATTTGCGTAGATCCATCAGGCAGGCCTGAGCGATATCATTTTCAGGAAGCCGCGTGACAAAGTCTACCGGAATTCCAAAATGGGCGAGAGAAACAGCGACATTTGCTTCTCCACCACCAAAGGTCGCCGAAAATTCCGTGCATTGAGCGAAACGTAAATAGCCGGGGGTTGCCAGTCGCAGCATGATTTCTCCAAACGTAACTACTTTCATTTGTATATAAATTGTTTTTTAGTGGCCAAATGGAATCGCAATTAGGAAATATTCATTTTGGTTTGTGATTTTACAATCATGGCGATTTCATATGTTATAAATAAATATGGTTTTCTGACAAGTTTAACTGGACTAAGTGCAAATAGGGTTTTTTCTTTTCGTTCATTTTGAGGAATTCCGGATGATTAATTCTGTTGGAAGAACAATTTGTTCGAAAGGTATGGTCACACTATTATTTTGAATACGATCAATAATCTTTTGAGCTGCCAGATATCCCATTTCATAACCCGGTTGTTTCACGGTTGAAAGTGAGGGGGTCACAACGGCACTGAATGGTTCGTCACTAAATCCAACCAATGCCACATCCTGAGGAACTCTGAGCTTATGATCCTGACAATATTCCAGGGCACTTAAAGCGGTAGTATCATTCCCGCAGAAAACTCCATCCGGAGGATTAGGGAGTGACATCAGCCTTGAAAATGCCAGTTTACCCTCTTCCTTGGTAAGACCAGTTACCTCGAGATATTCTTTAACCGGAAGAATTTCCACTTCTTCAAGTGCTTTGAGATATCCCTCTTTACGGTTTTTATAGATATTAAGCAACTCAGGACCGGCAATATGGGCAATTCGTTTACAACCCCTCTCAATCAGATGCCGGGTAATTTTATACCCGGAATTATAATCATCAACCAATATTCGGTCACTCTCTATCGTTGGGCAATAACGATCGAAAAACAGGATTGGGATGTTTTTGTCTGAAAACAATTTTAGATGCTTATCTTCATTGGTCTGCATCGAAATAGAAATTATTATCCCGTCAACCCTGTTATTAAACAAGGTCCGTACACAATTTGCCTCTTTGAACAGCAAGTCATTCGACTGAGAGATGATCACATTAAATCCTTTAGTCCAGGCATAATCTTCTATTCCGCTGATCGCCGAAGAGAAAAAATGACGATCGATGCGGGGAACAACAACACCAATAGTCATTGACCGCTTACTCCGAAGATTGGCGGCAAGAACATTTGGGCGGTATCCCATTTCGAGCGCTTTTTCCTGAACTTTTTTCCGGGTCTTTTCACTGATCCGTTTATTGTCGCTTAAAGCCCGCGATACCGTGGATGCTGATATTTTCAGCACCTCTGCGAGATGATGAATCGTAATTTCGGGATGCTTTTTCATTATATCAGATTAATTTGCCTGGTAATTTAAAGTCAGAAACAGAAATGGGAAATAGCAAGAACCACCTGTTGTTAAAATTTAAATGTGCAATCGATTGCAAAAATACTATTATTTCATACTTTTAACGCATGAATACAAATGAAAAAGTTGAGAAACCGCATATTTTTTTTGAAAATACCCAAGGTTCAGGATTGCCCTTTAGTGAAAGCCATAAATAAAATATGATGAATACTATTTTTGAAGAGTCTGGCAATTGTGGATCCCGAGTTCGATGAACAATTTATGAACACAAAAAAAGAGGCTCTGATAAAGAGCCTCTTTTAGATTTTAAATGTCGGGGTACCAGGATTCGAACCTGGGACCCCCTGGTCCCAAACCAGGTGCGCTAGCCGGGCTGCGCTACACCCCGAAAAAATGATACTTCACTAAAAGAACGTATTTTGATAAAATTATCAATCAAAAAAACAGACTCACCAAAACTGGCGGAGAGAGGGGGATTCGAACCCCCGACACGGTTGCCCGTGCGGCAGTTTAGCAAACTGCTGGTTTCAGCCACTCACCCATCTCTCCTTATTTTTGGGTGGTGCAAATTTAGGAATCATTTTCACTTAGGCAAAATAAATTCGAATAAAATTCGAATAAAAATCAACTTTTCTCCTTTATTTTTCCAACCCGTTCATATTCAATATTTACCATGAAAACATTTTATTAAATTAAAATAATGCCTGTATTTGTTGGAAAACGGGTAAATCATGAGTATTTTAGTGGAGAAATTTAAAGCAAACGTTCTTTCAAACTACGATATTACCGTGTTAATTCGCACGATTGGTAAACTCAACATTTCCATTTAACTGAGAACGCTTTTGACCGCTAAAACAGGCCTTATTCCTTCGGGAAGCAGCATAGCTGCCATTGGAAGTTTGATCAGTCAGGCACTCAAATCCTGTATTTTCGGGGTTTTACTCAACGCGAATTAATGCGGTTTTTTTATTTCTTAAAGTTCAAGCCTGTCCGGGAATCTGTTTTCAGAAATGCTTTTTTCATTGCAGTGTGTCGAATTATACTGCTTATTCCCTGAATGGCTGGGTTTTAAGGTAGGTGATGAATGTAAGCAAATGAATAAATAGCCGGTCCGGAACAATCAAATCCAATTGTTCCGATTTCAAAAACGATATTTTGAGCAGTAAAAAATCCTATATTAAGGATAAGGATAAGGTGGCACTAATTATGCCTATACTCCTGTTATTCCTTCCCTGTATCACCCTGGTGGGACAGAAAGGAAATAAAACGGCAATTAGCCCTAAGATCATTAATGAGCCCCTATTTGGAAAGGTATCCGAACGGGTTGAAGTTATTGACCAACGATTACGGGGTGCTGTATTTTATCTGGTTAGTGGTCATGGAGGACCAGACCCCGGGGCAATGGGAAAAATGGGGAACAATATTCTCTGTGAAGATGAATATGCCTATGATGTGACCTTACGATTTGGACGGGAGCTCATCCGGCATGGGGCAAAAGTCTATTTTATAATCCGCGATCCACACGACGGAATCAGGGATGAACTATACCTGCAAAGCAGCAACGATGAAGTCTGTTATCCGGATCAGGAGATTCCCCTGAATCAGGTTAAGCGGTTGAAACAGCGTGTCGATGTGATCAATACGCTCTATCGTAATGAGCAACAAGTGGCTTACAAACGATGTATAGAGCTACACGTGGATGCGCGGGAGACAAAAAAAAATATAGATCTGTTTTTTTATTACTATGAAGGGAACAAAGATGGTGAGCGGTTGGCTGTTACCATGCGGAATGCGATAGATCGGAAATACCAGCTCAAACAACCGGGCAGGGGCTATAATGGAGATGTCTCTGCCCGAAAGCTCTATATGCTTGAAAAGACAATGCCAACAGCTGTTTTTATTGAACTCGGAAATATAAACCATTCCCGCGACCAACAGCGATTAATCCTTGAAAATAATAGGCAAGCCCTGGCCAACTGGTTATGCGAAGGGGTAATTGAAGATTTTCAGAAGCAGAAATAGTTGCTAATCATTGTCTTGAAACCGGTCAAGGTCGCGACGGTCTTTTTTTGTGGGTCGCCCTGTTCCCCTGTCTCTGTCAAACGAGCTCATTAGTTGCCTGATTTCAAGTATCTTAAGTTCTTCCGGTGGCGTTATATCCAGGACAAATTCATGAGCCAGTTTGGCACCTACCCGCTTTCCGGTGATGCCAACTACTTTGTAAGAATAGGTAATCGGATTTTTACGCACTTTGATAATGTCACCCGGTTTGGGAACTCTCGAAGGTTTCACCGATATCCCATCAATAGTAATGCGACCTTTTTTGCACTCTTCAGTGGCCAGAGTCCTGGTTTTAAAAAGGCGCACGGCCCAAAGCCATTTGTCGATGCGTACCTGTTCGTCCATGAGATAAGGAATGAAAGAATGAAAAAATGAAGGAATGAAAAGAATGAATAAATGTTAACTCCAGCCTAATGACTTCGGCCTTCAGCCTGTTGATGTCATCCTTCTGCCTTCTGCCTGTTATCTTCTGCCTGTATACTAATCTCTATTGTACTTTGTCATCACCTGATTTGGCTCCATGGTAACGAAGGCCTTAATGATTTCGGTGCAACGCTCCATCTTTGAATTGACAACGACCTCTTCCTCAGGTGTCCAGCGACCCAGTACATGGTCGACCTGGCGACCCCGCTGGAAATCACTCCCAATACCAAAACGGAGCCTTACATAATCCAGGCTGCCCAGAATCTGATGAATACTTTTCAACCCGTTGTGGCCTGCATCACTCCCTTTTAACCGAAGGCGCAGTTTTCCTACCGGAAGGGCAAGGTCATCCACCAGGATCAAAACCTTATCCAGTTCGATTTTCTCCTTCTGCATCCAATATTGGACAGAACGGCCACTTAGGTTCATGAACGTATTGGGTTTTAGCAGGATAAGCGTTCTTCCGGCATGCTTCATTTCAGCAATAGCACCATAACGCTTTTCGCTAAAAGAAATATTGGACGCCCTTGCAAGGGCATCCAATATCCAAAATCCTATATTGTGGCGGGTATTTTCGTATTCATCCCCGATATTTCCAAGACCTACAATCAGGTACTTCATCCGAAGATAATTAGTTTTTAATACTCCTTAGACCTGGTGAAAACACTCGAATCAGCAGAGTTTTAAAAAGTGATTGTTTTATTTCTTCTTACCACTGGCAGCTGAAGTATCAGCCATTGCTGCACGAGCTGCACGGGTTACCACAACGGTAGCTACCGGAACCGATTTTGCATTTAAGATCTCAATGCCCGGAACTTTAACGTCTCCAACCCTGATACTTTCGCTCAAACCAAGATCGGTAACATCGATAATGATCTCATCCGGAAAATCCTTGGAAAATCCTTTGGCTTTCAAGGTACGGAGGTTTGATTTTAAGCGTCCCCCTTGCTGTATCCCTTTGGCATAACCATCCAGGCGAACAGGGATTTCCAACTTAACAGGTACGTTTTCGCGAATCTCCAAAAAGTCAATATGAAGAAGTTTATCGGTGACCGGATGAAACTGAAGAGCCTGCATGAAAGCGTTATAAACCTTACCGTCAATGTCAATTTCGGTTTGGTAAACTTTCGGGGTGTAAATCAGTTTGCGGAATTCGTTTTCGTGGGCCTGAAAATGGATAACTTGTTCGCCGCCATAAATCACGCATGGTACCAAATCACTAGCTCTCAGATGTTTGGAATCTTTTTTGCCAACCGACTGACGAGCAGTACCTTTAATTTGAAATGTTTTCATTTGTTTTAAAAAATTAACTGTTGTGTAACTAAGTGTTTACTCAGAACTCCTTCCCTGGGGCAAGGTATCCGCATCACACCATCAAAGGTATGCTGTAAAACAGGGCGCAAAGATAACAAATCTTAGATAAATGCAGTACTGATTGATTTATTTTCGTAAACCTTCTGTATAACATCGGCAAACAGAGGTGCACAGGATATAACAGTGATTTTATCGGATTTGCGTCTTATTGGAATAGAATCAGTTACAAGCACCTCATCGATGTAGGATCCTTCAATCCGCTCAAAAGCCGGACCGGATAGAACTGCATGGGTTACAAAAGCCCGAACCGAGTTGGCTCCCTTGGATTTCATCAGATCAGCTGCTTTGGTGATTGTTCCGGCAGTATCGATAATATCATCAACAATGATTACATCTTTCCCTTCCACATCTCCGATAAGGGTCATCGAATCAATCTGATTTGCCTTGCTGCGCGATTTATGACAAATAACAAGGTCGGTTTTCAGGTGCTTTGCAAAAACATTGGCCCGTTTAGTTCCACCTACATCAGGTGATGCTACAACAATGTCCCGGAGACCCATTTGCTGGATATAGGGGATGAACAACGCAACAGCACTTAAATGGTCAACGGGGACATCGAAGAATCCCTGAATCTGATCAGCGTGAAGATCCATGGTTATCAATCGGTCGATTCCCCCTTTTGATAACATATCGGCTACTACTTTTGCCCCAATAGAGACCCGGGGTCTATCCTTCCGGTCCTGTCGGGCAAAACCGAAATAGGGCATCACGGCAATTACTTTATAGGCAGAGGCTCTTTTGGCAGCATCAATCATAAACAGTAACTCCAAAAGATTATCTGCAGGCGGGAAGGTTGATTGCACAATAAAGGTATACGAACCCCTGATCGTCTCCTCATAGCAAGGCTCAAATTCTCCGTCCGAAAAACGGGGACACGAGGCTTTGCCTAATCCGATTCCAGCGTTTTCCGCTATTTTCTCGGCCAGATATTTTGATTCTGTACCGGTAAAGATCTTGATACTACCGTTTGGCATAGATAGAGATTTACTTTTTTGAATTTATAATGCTCACCTTAATCTGAAGGCAAAAGTATATATATTGAGCCAACAACTCTACTGAATTTGAATCTTTTTTTGAACTCAAAGACCTCGAAAGTTTTCAAAACATTTGAAGTCAGATCTAATTATCAGGATTCACAATATGATCGATAAAACTCAGAAGCTCGTCCCTGCCCTGTTTCGTGCCGGAAGAGGTGATGAACAGTGGAGGTAACTCTTCCCAGGTTTCAAGCATCTCATTTTTGTAATCGGAAATATTTTTATCCAGTTGTCGGCGGGAGAGCTTATCTGCCTTGGTAAAAACCATAGCAAAAGGAATTTCATTATACCCTAA
The DNA here is from genome assembly GCA_903923905.1 of uncultured Bacteroidia bacterium. GTDB lineage: Bacteria > Bacteroidota > Bacteroidia > Bacteroidales > Prolixibacteraceae > JAAFHB01. The sequence goes on along the minus strand of CAIXZH010000052.1, from coordinate 130,554 downwards.
ATAATTCATAAACTCCAGATCGTTAGCCTGTGGTTTGTGCCGGGAATCAATCAATGCAAATACGCAGTACAGGTTTTCCCTGATTGTCAGGTATTTTCGGATAAACGACAGCCATTGTTCGCGTGAAGAGCGGCCAACTTTTGCATAACCATAACCGGGCAGGTCGACCAAAAACCATTGGTCATTAATATTGAAGTGGTTGATCAACCTTGTTTTTCCGGGTGCTGTAGAAACCTTTGCCAGATCTCCGAATCCGGTCAGCATGTTAATCAGGGATGATTTGCCTACATTCGATCTTCCTACAAACGCAAACTCCGGTTGATCGGTGATTGGACATTGCTCCGGATCAGTGTTGCTGATTACAAATTCGGCTGTTTTTATGATCATCAGTATTTATTTTGAAACTAATTGGCTGAAGAGTTAAACATCAGCTAAATCTTAAATAAGCGAGAATCTGCGATTATCTCAGATATACTTCAAGCAGCTTAGCACCTTCGCCACTCTTGACTGAAAACCCAAAATTACTGATCTGAGCGGGTACAAGGATAGAATCTCCCTTTGCAAGGGTCAGACTTTGATCTTCCCAGTTAATTGCGCAATTTCCTTCCAGACAGGTATAAATTACGAAAGTATCAAGTGCTGTAAAATCACGTTCGATATTGGCGGTCAGTGGTAAAATATTAGTCGTAAAATAGGGACATTCAACCAATTTAACCGATTGGTTATTTACAGGTTGATATTCAGTTCGATAATTGGATTCATGACGGTATTCAATAGCATCAACCGCCAGTTCAGTATGGAGTTCGCGTGTATTACCATTAATATCCGTCCTTTTAAAATCGTATATCCGGTAAGTAACATCAGAAGTTTGTTGTATTTCGGCAACGACAATTCCTTTGCCGATAGCGTGGACCCTGCCTGCAGGCATAAAGAAAACATCTCCCTCTTTGACCTCTTCGTAATTGAGGATCTCCTCCAGCTGACCGTTCTTAAGGTAATTAAGATATTCTGCTTTATCAATTTTCCGGTTAAATCCGGAGATCAATTTGGCTCCCGGATCTGCCTGAACCACATACCACATCTCCGTTTTTCCGAACGAATCGTGCCTTTCCATTGCCAGTTCATCATTGGGATGTACCTGAATGGAAAGATCATCATTGGCATCAATAAATTTGATCAGAAGTGGAAATTCTTCTCCGAATTTTTCATAGACTTTTTCTCCTACCAGATCACCCATATACACTTCAATCAATTCCTCGAGATTATTCCCCTTCAGAAAACCATTCGACACAATAGATATATCGTTCTGAACACCGGAAATCTCCCACGACTCACCACAATTAGGTAATTCTGGAAATTGCTTGTTCAAGAGGTCATGTAATTTGTTGCCGCCCCAGATTTTATCCTTACAAATGGGGGTAAATTTCAGCGGATAAAGATTATTCATTAACTATTTTTTGATTTAAAATTCAAAGTCCACAACAGCCTTGCCTATTGTGTTTGCATTGATGAGCTCAATCACCTTAAGGTGTTCAGGATGAATCCTGTATATATCCAGATCTGCCAGCGATTCAAAATGTGTAATTAGTCCTATATCATAGGAGGTCGCATTTAGGTCGTAATTCTCGCCAACCTCCATATACTTAATTTCTGAGATCCTGTCTTTCAGTACAAGCAGGGCTTTCTTTATTTTACTTCTCACTACGGCCTTCAGATCTTCATTTTCAAACTCCTTTAATTTTAAAAGGACAATATGATTAATCATAAACCAAATTTTAATTCGGGTACAAAACTAACACTTTATCCCCAAAGTTAGTTTAAAAAAGGGAGCGGATGGTCAAAGAAGGAATAGATTGACGTAAAATTTCATTAACTTTGAATATGATTTTAATTTTAAGGTATAGAACCATTAAAAATATGGCCGGGAACTTTTCATTATATGCTGATTTTTTGATCAGGAATGTCTTAATACTTTGATTATATGCTTATTATTGGAATAGCCGGAGGAACAGGATCAGGGAAGACAACTGTCGTTAACGCAATAATCAGCCGATTAAACGTTGGAGATGTTGCCGTTCTATCGCAGGACGCCTACTATCGGGATAATAGCCACCTATCCCCTGAAGAAAGACAGAAAATTAATTTCGACCATCCTGATAGTGTTGAATTTGAGTTGCTTATTGACAATGTTAAAAGGCTAAGGAATGGGGAACAGGTACATCAACCCCTCTATTCCTACATCACCTGCACAAGGTCAACGGAGACAGTTGTGATAAAACCTCAAAAAGTGATCATTATAGAGGGGATTTTGTGCCTCCAGCCTGCGGAACTGCGAAAAATGATGGATATCAGTATTTTCGTTGACTGTGAAGCAGACGTTAGGTTATCACGGGTTATCAGGCGGGATATCATCGAACGGGGCAGGGATATCATCAAAGTACTTCAACGGTATGAAGAAACAGTAAGACCCAGTCATCTGCAGTTTATTGAACCCACCAAACGATTTGCTGATATTATTGTCCCTGAAGGAGGTAACAACACAGTAGCCATTGACATTATCACGCAATATATCAAAAAACATCTGCACGACACAACCCATGCAATCTAAACTGAAATGCTTGAAAGACTTTTACCGGAACATGTTTTATTCATTGATATTGAAACTGTTCCACAGCATCAAAATCTGACCGATGCCCCTGTAACTATTCAAAAGTTATGGACCAAGAAGGCCGGACAGATCGGGAAGGAGGGGGAGACGGCTGAGAGTCTCTATACTCGCGCCGGAATCTATGCCGAATTTGGGAAAATCATATGCATTTCGGCCGGAAAGATGTTTCGGAAAGGGAAGGAGCGGGCATATCGTGTGAAATCCTATGCAGGGGACGATGAGAAGACTATTTTAGAGGAATTTTCGTTGATGCTTACCGCATTTATGACCAATCCGATGCACAAGTTGTGTGCCCATAACGGACAAGAGTTCGATTTCCCGTATATCGCCCGAAGAATGTTGATCAACGGATTACCTCTTCCTTCGGTTCTGGACATTGCCGGATCAAAACCCTGGGAAGTTAAAGAGGTAATGCTTGATACCCTTCAATTGTGGAAATTTGGTGATTATAAACACTATACCTCGCTCGAACTACTGTGCGCAATTTTCAATATTCCAACACCCAAAGATGATATTGATGGAAGCCAGGTAGGGGATGTTTACTTCAAAGAATATGATATACAGCGCATTGCACGGTATTGCGAAAAAGACACTTTTGCCATTGCCCAGTTACTGCTCAGGTTTAAAGGTGAGCCATTAATCAGTCAGGAGAACTATGAAATAGCCGGAGTAGAAGAATAGTTTGCTCGTTGTTTCAATGGTTTTTATATTTTTGCAGCATAAAAATATAAATTAAATCAGATGCCAACAGTAGTAAGCGGAATTCGTTCAACAGGAAACCTGCACCTGGGAAATTATTTTGGAGCGGTCAAGAATTTTATTGAGATGCAGAATGAACACCAGACTTTTTTCTTCATTGCAGATTTTCATTCCCTCACTACCCATCCCATACCTGCAGATCTTCACACCAATGTGAAACAGGTACTGGCAGAGTACCTGGCTTGCGGTATCGATCCTGAAAAGGCAACGATTTTCATTCAAAGCGATATCCCTGAGATTCCCGAGCTTTATCTGCTGCTTAATATGAACGCCTATTTGGGTGAGTTGGAAAGAACCACTTCATTCAAGGATAAAGCCCGCCAGCAACCCGAGAATGTTAATGCCGGCCTGCTTACCTATCCTGTACTTATGGCTGCCGATATTATTATCCATAAAGCCAATCTGGTTCCGGTGGGAAAAGACCAGGAACAAAACCTTGAGATGGCCCGCACGTTTGCCCGCAGATTTAACAGAATCTATAATGTTGAAACATTCCCGATTCCCCGCGCCTATACTTTCGAAGGGAAGGACATGGTAAAGATTCCTGGATTGGACGGTTCAGGGAAGATGGGTAAGTCGGAAGGGAATGCCATCGCACTGGCTGAATCTCCTGCCAGTATCCGTAAAAAGGTGATGCGGGCGATAACTGATGAAGGTCCAACTGAAATGCACCAGAAAAAGCCTGAAGTCATTCAAAATCTTTTTACCTTGATGGAGGTGGTTTCAGCACCGGATGTGGTGAGTCATTTTGATACTGGCTATAGCAATTGCTCAATCCGTTATGGGGATCTGAAAAAGCAGCTTGCCGAGGATATTATCAATTTTACCAATCCAATTAGAATCCGCATTGAAGAGATCTCTAAAGACCACGAATTCCTCTCGAAAGTTGCCAAAAACGGAGCAGAAAAAGCGCGTGCTTCAGCCTCTCAAACGCTGGAGGAGGTCCGGAAAATCATCGGATTCAGGAAATTCTACTAACTAACAGAAAATGCCGCTGATCATTATCATTGCCGGAATAGTCCTCCTTTTTATTCTGATTAGCCTGTTTAAAATCAGTGCCTTCATCTCCCTGTTAATCACCTCGTTTGTCGTTGGCTTACTTAACCGGATGGAACCCGGAACAATTCTCCATTCGATCAGTTCAGGGCTTGGAGAAACTATGGGAAGCCTGGCACTTATCATTGTTTTTGGGGCAATGTTGGGGAAACTTCTCGAGGAGAGTGGTGCAGCATACCAGATTACCAACAGACTCGTTGACCTGTTTGGGTTACGCCGGATCCAATTCGCAATTATGATCACTGGTTTTTTAGTGGGATTACCCATGATCTATAATGCCGGATTTTTGGTACTGATCCCATTAATTTATGCCCTTTCCGCATCCACAAAGTTACCGCTGATCTATCTTGGTTTACCCATGTGCGCTGCACTTTCGGTGACTCACGGGTTCCTTCCGCCACACCCTGCTCCAACATCCATCGCATTCCTGTTTCATGCTGATCTGAATAAAACCTTGCTTTACGGCATGATCGTTACCCTACCAACCATACTGATTGCCGGACCATGGTTGTCACGGTTTTACACTAAATGGAATCTTACGCCACCTAAAGGGTTATTTGTGGCCCGCGAATTTTCCAAAGAAGAACTCCCTTCACTTTCTGCCAGTTTAATCACCGCACTGAGTCCAATTGTCCTAATGCTCTCGGGTGCTGTTATCCAGATGGCTGTTCCTGCTTCCTATGGTGAAAACAAATTTTTAAAGTTTATCAGTGACCCCACAATTGCCCTTTTTTCGGCCGTTGTTATTGGTGTATATCTGTTCGGAATCCGGAGAAAGCGGCAGATGTCGGAGGTTATGAAGAGTTTGTCCGATTCTACGGCAAGTGTTGCCATGATATTGCTGATCATCGCCTCGGGGGGGGCTTTTAAGCAAGTGCTTATTGACAGCGGTACAGCCGATTACATTAAACTGATGGCCGGAGGATTCCATATGTCCCCGATTCTCCTTACCTGGAGTGTAGCTGCTTTAATACGCTTTTCAATTGGTTCGGCAACAGTCTCCTGTATCACTGCTGCTGGTTTGATGATGCCCCTGATGGCCGGCACAGGGGTCGCCCCGGAACTGATGGTGATTGCCACCGGTGCAGGCAGCCTGATGTTCTCCCATTTTAACGATATCGGATTCTGGATGTTTAAGGAGTATTTTAATGCCTCGGTGAAACAAACCTTCCTGATCTGGACCGTTATGGAAACCCTGATTGGTGTTTTGGGATTGCTGGGAGCATTAATATTAAGCCATTTAATCTGAATTGCCGTCCCTGAATATTGGTGATAGTCTCACCTGTCAAATAGTGAAAGCCTCACTTTGAGTGAGACTATCCTATTACAATTTATCTTTCCATCGCTTTACTTTTTAATTCAGCAGGCATCTTCTCGATGGCATATCGAAGTGCGGTTCTGGGCATCAGGGCTTTGTTTGCGAAGACATAGTCAAAAATATCCTTTTGATGTTTGTTACTGGCAACTTTCAGCATCCATCCATACCCTTTCCGTACCATATCATCCTGATCCAAAAGTAAAAGACCAGCAATTTCAAGGATATCCTTTAAAAATTTTCCCTGGCGGCCGGGGATTATCAAAGAAACAGCAGAAGCCCGGCGCATCCAGCGATTTTGGGATTGAGTCCACCTTTTCAATTCTGTAAGATACCTTGGATACATCTCAATAAATTTACCGACGGTATGGTTGCAAAAGGTGTCACAGGAGGCCCAGTTATTCACCGAACCATCTATCCATTCCTCAAATATTTTAAAATCAGAAGGTTCAAATGTTTTGTTCAAATTATATGACCAGTCGCATGCAATAATCGACTCTTCGATATAACCTGATTTCCATAATTCATCACACAATCCGAAGATTTCAGCTTTTGGCAATCCTTTGATGGTTTTAAAATGTTCCTTGCCGATGGATCCAACAGTTGTGCTCTTTATTCCGTAACATTTGACCCCCTCCCTGAAGAAGTGTTGTGTGCTTTTTTGAAGCTGTTCGTTTCTGTTTTCAGATAAATCGTGGCGGACAATTTCGATTATAGAGCTCATGTTCTTTTTCTTGGTAAATTTAAATTTTAAATCTGCCATTTTCCCAGTCGGACGGATTATGAATGATATTTAAAATTTCCCCAAAATAACATTCACTGTCTTGGGTAACGATTGTTACAAAGGAAGCACCATTGTGGCTATAATCCCACCATGGAGCCCGGGATGATGAAATACGATATTTATTTCTGAATTTATCAGTCATACTACGCTGATTTATTATTAAAATTACCAATTTTATTCCAATTTATCCTATTTTTAAACAGTAAAAACAAATTGCATAACATCATGATGACTAACCAATTCAAGGTCTTTCTCCTTTTCTCAATTACAGTTCTATTTTCAGGGTGCTTTCTATTTAAGAAGGATGCCCCAAAGGCAACTCCCTATCCTGAATGGGTAAAGAACAGTGTGATTTACGAGATAAACACCCGGCAATATTCGCCTGAAGGAACGTTTAAAGCCATGGAGGCTGATCTGCCGAGGATAAAGGGGTTGGGTATAGATATCCTTTGGTTTATGCCAATTTACCCGATAGGAGAGAAAGGGCGCAAAGTTTCTGAAGGGGCTAAAACCAGTCTGGGAAGTTATTATTCGGTCCGGGATTATGAGGCGATCAATCCTGAATTCGGGACTGCAGATGATTTTAAAAGTCTGGTAAAATCGGCTCACGAAATGGGGTTTAAGGTAATTCTGGATTGGGTTGCCAACCATACTGCCAGGGATAATCACTGGATTTCGGAACATCCCGACTGGTATAAAAAAGATAAAAATGGAAATATTGCAACACCCTTTGATTGGACTGACTGTGCCCAGCTGGATTACGGCAACAAGGAGATGCGCAAGACAATGGTCAGTTCAATGAAATACTGGTTAACTGATTTTGATATTGACGGTTTCAGATGCGACATGGCCGGACTTGTCCCTACCGATTTCTGGGAAGATGCCCGGATGGAACTTCAAAAAGTCAAACCGCTTTATATGCTTGCCGAAAATGAAGACAAACCGGAAATGTGCAGGATCGCATTTGACTCCGACTACGGGTGGGAGATGCATCACCTCTTGGCGGATGTAACCCAGGGAAAAAAGAAAGTCAGTGAGATCCTTGAATTGCAGTCCAGGATCGATTCACTCCTGCCTTCAAGAGCATTCAAACTGAATTTTATAACCAATCACGATGAAAACTCATGGAACGGCACGGCTAAAGAGAAATTTGGCAACGGCGAAAACTGTTGTGTGGTTCTCTCCTTTACCCTTCCGGGAATGCCATTGATTTATAACGGACAAGAGGCAGGAATGACCAAACGGCTTCGTTTCTTCGCCAAAGACACCATCACTTGGAGCGACACACGGTTTGTTCCATTCTATAAAAAAATGACCGGTCTGAAACACCGGAATCAAGCGATATGGAACCCTCCCTATGGTGGAAAACTGGTTCAAATTCCAAACACAGCACCCGGTAAAGTAATTTCTTTCCTGAGAACTGCTGGTAATGCCCGGGTAATGGTTCTGATCAACATGAGTTCAGAACCCATTACGTCAAATATAACCAGTAACGTGGCCGATGGCAAATACATTAATGTCTTGAATAAAAACAGGATCCGGATCGATTCCGATAACCGCGTTTGCTATTTTGAGCCCTGGGAATATATTGTTCTGGAAGGGGAATAAGAAATGACGGAATGACTTAGAGGCAATGAGACGGAGTGTCAAAACTCCGTCCTTCCATCTCAAAGTGACTCCATCTCAAAGTCTCTCCATCCCTCAGTCTCTCCATCTCAAAATCTCTCCCTCCCAGAGGTTACTTCAGGAACTTCTCTCTGCGCTGAAGGTTGGTTAATCCGCCGAGAAAGAAGATGACACTAGATATGGAGAGAAACAACCGGTTTTTCTGGGAAACCTGGGCCCAGATCATCTCATTCATCTTTTCAGGAATGGAATAAGGATTATGAAATACATTCCATTGAGTTCTGGAAAGAGCATCACTGAACATCAAAAGGAGGACACCGATAATGATCATCACTACCGCTGTTCCGTTCCCGTTTTTTACGATCGTTGAGACTAAGAAGGCGAGACATCCCAGGAACAGGATCGGGAACATCAATTGCCATGACATCTCGAAAACAGGGAAGGGGATCAACCCGTAGTAACCTATCCAGCAAAAAAGGTAAAGAAAAAACCAGGTCAATAAAAAGATCATCACCAGCCGAACCATCCAGACTTTGTAACGGTAATCGGGAATCCCGAAGAGGATTTCCAGGATCCTGGTATCGGCATCGCTTTGAATTCCAAAGACTGTCGGGTAAAAAACAAGGAGAATACCCGGAAAGAAAAGAATGGCATATACCGAAGCCGAGTCATACCCCGGAGTATTGAAAACAACATTAATAGAAAGCAAAATAAAAAACAACAGGGCGGCAAGGACGAACCAGATGAACCTGCCTGCAAAAATGATTTTGAGGTTATAGCGAGCCATTTTATAAATCAGGTCGGTCCAGAAATAGAAGCGACTCTGTTTGGAAAATATGTTCGGTGATGTATCCATTATCTTAGTATTCAATTAATTCAATTTCTCTCTGCTTTGTTTTTATCCCGGGTTGCATTGTCTAATCTTCCCAGACATTTTTGCGTCGGCCCTTTCGGAGGATCCGACAGTATTCAAAATAGCGCTCTTTTCAGCTTGCATTTTGCATTTTCAATTTTGCATTTTCGTGCAAATCCTTGGGTTCATTGTGGTAAATAATAGACTTCTGGACACTCCCCAAGTCACCCCATCAAAGTCACTCAGTCTTTCAAAATCACTCCCTCTTCACTTTAATACCCTTCAGCAGGCACAGATAGGCCTCCTCGAGTACCGGTTTTACAGGAATGGCATCTTCCGATGGCTTTTCGGCAGAAAGGAACCTCAGTTTTATATTTTCGCCGTCGCGCATATGATGTACCACCCGGTCTTTTGCAGGGAAGGCATCAAAATCGCGGGCAGGAATGGTGTATTGCCAGACCAGCCCATCGGCCAGTTTCACCATATTGGCAGGATTCCCGGCATAATGAAGTTGTCCGCGGTTGACCACGGCAACCTGGTTACACGAGCTTGAGATATCTTCGATGATATGCGTCGAGAAAATAACCACCCTTTCACGGCTCAATTCAACCAGCAGATTTCTGAATCTGATTCGTTCACGCGGATCAAGGCCGGCAGTAGGTTCGTCGACAACCAGGATTCGTGGCAGGTGAAGCAGGATCTGGGCGATTCCGATTCGTTGCTTCATCCCTCCTGAAAATCCACCGATCTTATCATCCTTCCGATCCCACAGATGAACTGAAGAGAGTACATATTCAATACGGGCTGCACGTTCTGAAGGAATAGTCAACCCCTTCAGGATACCCTGGTAATCAAGAAACTCATAGGCCGACATATTCTCATATGACCCGAATTCCTGAGGAAGGTAGCCGATAAGTCCCTGCAATTCTTCCCTTTTTTCCTGGGTATCTATTCCATTGATCCAAACCTTGCCATAGCTTTGCTCATAAATTCCGCAAATCACCCGCATCATCGTAGATTTACCGGCCCCGTTGGGACCCAATAAACCAATCATACCGGTCTCAATCTCCAGCGATACCCCCTTGAGTGCCTTAAACGCATCGCGCTTGCGACCAATTACCGGCATTTGCTCAACCAATTTGAAAAAGATCCGTCTGGATCCTGCAAAGCGACCCTGCAGCCTTTCAATATTCACTTTTTTATCATAGAGCATATGGGCTGTCATCTGGACAGTCAGGGCAAAATACCACAGGATACCAATCATGATTACAGAGCCGGTTGATTTCCAGATCAGGTGAAAAAGGATCAGAAAAATCAGCGGAACTACCCAGTAAATGAAGGAGTAACCCCATTCGGATAATCTGGCGGGCCATTTCAGTTGATCACGGTCACCTTTATAACTAAGATATTGTTGTACTGGTCCCCACAGGTAGAGCATCAGGAAGAATATAACATGAGCCAGAATAAACATGTAGAGTCCGTTCTTCAGGTATCCGAAAGTGAAGTAAAACAGGAATCCGAGGACAGGCAGTTCCCAGGCAAAGTCATCGAAGTCTTTCCAGTGCCGGTAATACTTGATTTGGCCTGCACGTTCACGGATATTCCGGTTGCCAATCCACTCCCGCTGGAAACGGCTGCCCCAGTCGTAAATCTTTACCAGGTTTTGGACCGTGATATGGATCGGTTCATTCGGATCGATCACCGTCTCCTTGGCCTTCCGTAAGCTATTCATGATAAACCAGGTGGAACCGGGAATGACTATGACGATTGCGATAAGGTCGAGCATCTGCCAAAGGAAGGCATCAACTCTCATATAGATCAAATAGATGCCTGATACCAGGATCACTAACTGTATTGCTTTGGTTCTCACGGACAACCCCTTCATCCAGCGAACCGCATTTTCAAGGCCGAAGTAGAAGGTAGGGATAAAAATCAGGGTCAACAAAGTGCTCATGCTGAGCCCGCCGATTACCGTGATTGCAAAAGGTGCACCGATTGCCCCTACATACTCGTTATCACCCATTGCAAGCGGAAACATGGCAACTACTGTGACGATTGCTGTAATCAGGATCGGACGAATCCGTGACATTCCCGCAAGAATCAATGCCCGTTCAGTCCGGAATCCCCGCTTCCTGAGAATATTGGTATAATCGATGAGGATAATCCCGTTATTGACCACGATGCCGATTAAGATGATGAACCCGATGAGTGTATTCGCACTGAAGAGGGTATTCCCGGTAAGTATCAGGGCGACAAAAGAGCCGATTGCGGCAAGAGGTATTGAGAACATCAGCACGAAAGGGGTGGTCAGTGACTCAAATACAGAAGCCAGGATCATAAATATCAGGATGAAGGCTGCCAGGATCAGAAAGTAGAAATCTTTCAGTTCATCCTCTTCATGGATCACCTGCACTGCAACACCTGCTGGCAGTTTATAGCTTTCAACCACCTTGTCGACCTCTTGCCGGTAGGTGGTCAGCAAATCTTTTGAATCCTGGGCTGCCGAGACAAATGAATAGGTCACTTCGATCTGCTTTTCACGGTTAACCCTGGTTATGTTAGCCGCACCTGAGGAATAAACAATCTCACTGATACTTTGAAGCTCGTGCAATCCCCCTTTTGTATCTGGAACAGGAAGGGTGCGCAGATCATAGATGGTTCGCGGTTTCTTCTGCTGTTCAAGGGTGGTCCCCAGTTTGGGCATCTCCTTGATGATGATGTCATATTCATCGGTTCCCTGTTTAAACTTAATATTGGTGTTGGTTTCCTTGCTGAAGGAGTTAAGTTCTCCAAGGACGCTTGTCAGAGAGATGTCATTCTCATTCATCGAAAGGGGATGGAACCGCAGGTGAACCTCCGGACGGTTGTCTGAATAGCTGACACGCACCTGGTTCATGGACTCAAGCGATTCGAGATAATATTGAAGGTCTCCGGCGACATTTTTCATCACATCAAAATCCTGTCCTTTGATCAGAATCCGTTCCTGGTTTGAACCGATACCCAATAATTTCATCATATTCCCGGTTCCGCCGTTACTCTGTCGTCCACCGCTGCCACCTCCTGAACCGGAGGTCGTTTGGGAGGCATCCGCGATGTCAATAACCGCTCCGGGAATATTGGCAACCCTCCGCTTAACATCTTCCCGAATCTGGGCAATGGATCTGTTCCTGATATTTTTGAATTTTTCCTTGAGCAGTACATTGACTGTTGCACTCTCCAACTGCATATTACTGGTAATATCTTCTTTCTCGGGAATGGTATCAATCCGGCTTTCGATCTGCGCCACTATTTTATCCGTAGCCTGAATGGTGGAGCCCACCGGCATGGTAACACTGATCCGGAAAGCATTCGTTTCTACCTGGGTAAGCGTATTCATACTCACCGCCAGACAGAGAAAGATCGTGACAAAGAAGAAAATCAATACCCCGATAATCGTTTGCGCCGGCTTTCGCAACGAGTATTTCATCAGCATAACATAGGCCTGGACCAGCTTGTTGCGTGTTGAAACAACATTAAAACTCAGGTTGTTACTGTTTTTTCGCTTGAGAAATGAAAAGGCCATCATCGGAACCAGCAGGACCGCTACCAGCAAGGAGATGGAGAGTGTCGAAATAATGGAGACCCCCACGTTCTTTCCAATCAGGGTGATCAGGAAATTACTCGAAAAGATGAACGGAAGAAAAACGGTAACCGTGCAAAGGGTAGAAGCAAATACCGAGCGCCATACTTCAGTTGTTCCCTGCACGACCGACTCCCGCGGAGACTTTCCTAGTCCCCGCAAACGGTATATATTCTCCAGCACAACCACACTGTTATCGAGCAGCATCCCTACTGCCAGCGCCATTCCCACCAGGGTGAGGCTGTTGATGGAGATATTTGCTCCGTAAAAAACATTGAAAGCTGTTAAAACCGAGATAGGAATTGCCAGTGAAATGATGGAAACCAGCTGGAAATTCTTCAGGAAAATCCAGAGCACCAAGATAGCCAGGAGACCTCCGATTAAGGCAAGTTCACCTATCTGATCGAGATTTTTCTCCATGGTATCGGCCGCATTATTCTGCACCTTAATCTGGATATCCTTCGAAGCCAGGGTCTCATTAAGTTTGTCGATAGCCGCAAGTGTATTGTGAGATAGCTTGATCAGGTTCGATTGGGCATCATTGACCAGGGTAATCGATACGGCACTTTTCCCGTTGACCCTCGAATAAGAAGTCTCCTCCTTTGTTCCGAAATAGACTTTTGCCACATCTTTCAACAATATCGGGCCGGTGGCAATCACGAGGTTTCCGATTTCACTGAGGTCATCAAATTCGGAGGTGACCTGGACAAAATATTCTTTATTGGCCTCATACACATTTCCGGCAAAGGCCCTGGCCTTGTAATTCTGGGTGATCTTATTCCGGATTGTTGCGGCGGTGATATGGTAGGCCTGGCATACATCCATATCGAGCTGGATCTCAACCGATTTCTCATGACCACCAAAAACATTCACCCCTGCAATCCCATCTATATTCCCTAATTCGGTTTTGATTTTGAGATCGGTAATATTCCGCACACGGTCAACATCGCCTCCGCCAAGAACCTGCAGCTGCATGAACTGGTTATTCATCTGGTTGAGGTCAACCTTAACCACCGTCACCTTAAACTGTTCCGGAAGTGTCGCCTTTATTTCGTCGACCTTTTCCTGAACTTTAAGATAGGTATATTTAAAATTGATGTTCTTGTTGAATTCAACCATGATCGAACCCTGACGCGACTCGGCTGTGGACTCCATGTTCTGGATTCCCTGCAGTGTCCCGATTGCCCCTTCGAGGGGAACAATCGCCTGGCTCTCCATATATTTGGGATCAACCTCCAGCTGACTGGTGATCTGCACGTAGAGCATTGGAAGTTCCGCATTGGGAAACAGCTCCATGGAGAGATTTTTCCACGAAAAATATCCCATCAGGCTTAAGCCCAGGAAGAGCATGCTGATCAGAACCTTTCTGTTGATTATAAAATTCACTCGAATAAATTTAGATTAACTTACTTATAGATTCTTGATTCTCGCGGAACCCTCATAGATTTTATTTATACTTTTTTTGTGAACGACTGTCCATGAGGGTTTCATCCGTTTATAATTTGTTTCGCCACTTGTATGGTTATTCGTCCTTTTTCATCGGTTTGTTGCTCGTCATCAGATCATATACACATGGGATCACCAAAAGTGTCAGTAACGTACTGGTAACCATTCCCCCAATTACAGCGTAGGCCATTGGCGAACGCAGGGAGGTGCTGGCTCCAAATCCGAATGTGAGCGGCAACAAGGCAATAATCGTGATGATGCTGGTCATGAGTATTGGTCTCAACCGTTGCTGACTTCCCAGAGATATGGCCAGTCGTTTTTCCATTCCGGTCATTCTTAGCTGATTGATCCGGTCAATGAGGATGATTGAATCGTTTACCGCGATTCCACCCAGCATGATTATACCGATAAGTGCCATCATATTGAAAGTCTGACCCAGAATAAAAAAGAGGAGGATCGTCCCGACAATAGCAAACGGAATCGTCAACATCACGATCAATGGGTGTATCAGGGACTCGAACTGACTCGCCATAACCATGTATACCAATACGATAGACAACAGTAGCGCAAAGCGGAGATTGCTCATGGATTCCTGTCGTTTTTGCTCTTCACCGGCCACCTTGATTGAATAATCTGCCGGCAGAATGATGGGTGCGATTTTGGCCTGAACGTCAGCAATTACCTTATCCAGCGCCTTGTTCTTGTCGAGTTCAGCCATTACCTTCCCGATCCGGGTCTGGTTCCGCCTGTAAATTTCAGTTGGGGCTACCGTTTGTTCCAGTTTTGCAACTTCATAAAGCCTGATTACCGAGGTCCCGTTTTTAATAATCATGTCTCCAAGTGCGGCTACCCCAATTTTGGGAACATAGATGGTAATATCCCTCAGCTCACCCTCTTTATCCATTTGCCCGGCGTTTTCCCCTTTTAATTTTGCAGTCACCTGGCTCACAATATCTGTCACAGCCAGCGAATAGGATCCTGCCCTGAACCGGTCAACCTGGACATTTATTTCCGGATAACCTCCCTCCATATTGGTCTGAATATTATATAGGCCCGGAATATCCTTCACGGAGGCTTCCACCTGTTTGGTGATCTTTTTGATTACGTCAAGGTCGGCCCCGCGAACTTCCACTACAACCGGGGCATCCTGAGTTCCAAGAATACTTTGCAAGGCTGTTTCATCCTGGGTAAAGGTTACCTGGAACTGCGGGTTTTCGGCATACCATCTGGCAATTGCCGCCGTCACCTGCGATGCCGCATATTTCCCTTCAGGTTTGAGGATTACTTTTACCTGAGCTGTATTTTCTCCTTCATAAACGGCAGTCGCAGAGGTTGTTGTGCCGGTGGATGGACCAATTCTGGAATATACTGATTGAACTTCATCGCCCAATAACTCCTTCACCATCTTTTCAAGAGAACCTATAGCTGAGGAAGTCCGTTGAAGTGAGGTTCCTTCAGTCATCTTTACATTAATGGTAAACTCTTTACTGTCACTCTTGGGCATAAATTCAGAACCGATATAAGGAACCAGCAGAAAAGATAACCCCATCAGGACCAATGAGATGATTGTAATTAGCCACCTGTGGGGAAGCAGCCGGGAAATGAAATTTCCATAGCCGGCAAATTTAGCCCCTTTAGGCGCCTGCATCCCTTTTTTCTTAAAGAACTGGTGGTAAAGCATCGGGATCAGGAATATCGCCACAAACAGCGAAGAGAAGTGTGAAAATGCTACCGTCCAGGCCTGATCCTTAAACAGTTCACCTGATGCTCCGTGTATGTATACAATCGGCAGAAATACCACTATTGAGGTCAGCGTTGATGAGGTGATGGCACCGCCTACTTCGGCAGTCCCGACGATAGCTGCTTCCTTGGCTGACATCCCGAGTTCATGATTCCTGAAAATATTCTCCATCACGACTATGGCATTGTCAACCAGCATTCCGGCCCCCAGGGCTAGCCCTCCAAGGGTCATGATATTCAATGACAGATGGTTGAAGTACATTAAGTTGAAGGTGGCTATGATGGAAATAGGAATTGCCAGACTCACAATCAGGGTCGTCCCAATCTTCCTAAGAAAAATGAAGAGGATCAGGATGGCCAGGATGACTCCGATAATCATCGTATTTTGAACTTCATCGATGGCTGTCCGGATAAATGTCCCCTGGTTGGTAACCATCGTAAATTTGTATCCCGGAAGTGCCTTGGTGATGCTCACAAGCGCTTTCTGGATATCTTCAACCGCCTTAACGGTATTGTAACGGGTCTCTTTATAGACCGACAGGGCCAGACAGCGGACCCCGTTTATCCGGACTATATTAACCGGTTCCTTGTTTGAAAAACTGACACTGGCAACGTCACGCAGATAAGTGGCCGATTTTTCAGCTGTTGTGCTACCTGCAACTGGTGAGGCATATCCGATAATCAGCTTCTCGAAATCTTCTTTCTGCTGAAGCAGGCTGACCCCTTTCACTACGTATTGCAGTCCGCTTTCGGTGATTGTCCCCCCTGAGATACTCTTGTTATAGGCCTGGATCTTTTGGGAGAGTTGATCCACCGTGATATTGAACGATTCGAGCTTGTAAGGATCGGTATCAATGCGCACCTCATTCTCCTCCACGCCTGACAGCTCAACGTCAGCAATCCCCTCCAGACGAACCAGTTCGTTGCGGATATAATTGGTGGCAACCTTGCGCAACTCGTTCATGTCGGTTATGGTCTCGTGCGAAAGTCCGACAATGACTACCGGCTGAGTATTCGGATCGAGCTGTGTTATTGTCAGGGCATCGATCAGTGTATTCTGGGAGAAGCTTGTCAGGGCTTTCTGAAGATCAAGGAAAGCTTCATCCATATCTTTATTCCAGGCATATTCAACCGTGACCTGTGCTGATCCCGTCCGTGAAATTGACGAAACCTCCATGACCCCGTTCTGCCGGATGGCTACCGCCTCGATCTTCTCGATAAACATCTTTTCCATCTCTTCAGGTGGTCGCTCGCCCGATTTTATCTCCACAAAAATCCTTGGAGATGTCAGGTCAGGGAAAAGGTCAATCCCTAATTTCTGGTACGAGATCACCCCAAGGAGCAATATCCCCATAATGGCCATTAATACGGTTACAGGATAATTGACTGCAAAAGAAGTCAGTTTTTTCACTCGAATAAATTTAGATTAACTTACTTAATTAATTTGTTGATTCCGGGATTCGGTTTGTTTTTTTGACTTTTAGGCTTTAGCCTTTTAGGCTTTTAGGGTCAGATCAAAGAATCTTTTAGACAAACGTATATTTGGTTCCACAAAAAAACCTAACAGCCTACAGCCTAACAGCCTACAGTCTAACAGCCTACAGCCTAACAGCCTACAGCCTAACAGCCTACAGCCTAACAGCCTATTAGCCTAACTACCTTACTGATTAATAATCTTTACCTTGGAGTTATTCCGCAGCGTTTCGAAACCTTTGGTGACCACGCGTTCATTCTTTTTTAACCCCTCAATCACTTCCAGGGAGGTTTCATTTTCAAGTCCGGTAGTGATGATTCGTTCGCGGGCTACCCCTTTTTCAACGATGTAAATGGTTTTTCCACGGTTACCCGAAACAACAATCTCTTTTGAGATAACGATTGCACTGTCGCGTCTGGCCACCTCGATATCGGCTTTCACAAACATCCCCGGGCGAAGCTTTAAGGCTGGGTTGTCAATCACCAATCTCCCTTTAAATGTGCGGGTTTCGGTACTGACCACAGGCGAAAGTTCATTGATCTTCGCTTTAAGGGTGTCCTTAGGCAACGTATAATTGGTAATGGCCACATCCTGTCCAACATGAATCGTCGTAATGTTTTTTTCCGGCAAATTGATCTCCATCAGTAATTTGCTGTAATCCATCAAGGTAACGGCGGCTGCGCCAAGAATCACGCGGGTTCCGTTGGTGACTTGCGGCAAATCGACAATGGCACCCCTGAAAGGGGATATGATCTGCATCTTTGCCAGCTGAATTTTCGCGTTCTCATAATCGGTATTTGCAGTGGCCAGGGAGACCTCCGAGTTTTTCATCTCGCGAAGGGTGACTCCCCCTTTTTCATAAAGCGATTTTTGTTTCTGGTATTCCAGTTCCGAAATGTCGAGGTTCAGCTTTTTAGTCTTGATGGCAATGGTATTTTCTGTTTCGGGATTCTCCAGACGAATAATGACCTGTCCTTTCTCGACGATATCACCCAATTTGAAATCACTGCCGGTCTTTGGATTTTTAACCAGGAAATAGATCCCTGCCATCTCCGTACTCAGGGTGGTCACGCTGGCGGCTGTAGCAGTTCCGGTTGTACTGATGAATTGAACAATCGGTTTTTTAACCACATCGGATACCGAAACCGGGATGGCAAGCTCATTATTGACCTGGTTACCCTGATTTCCGCATGAAGCCATAAACAGGATAAAAACCAGCCCTAACCAGGGAGCCATTTTCTTTGATTGCATCAGTCTATTCAGTGAATTTGTTGGATCCTGAATCTGTGGAATGATTCGTATTAACTTATTCCCGTGCCTGCTAGTGCTTTTTGTAAATGTTTGATTCATAATAGGCTGTTTCTTTGTTAATGATATTGTCTTGAAAAAATTTGTTCTTTTGGTCGATTGGCAAACCTGGATTTTACTTTTGTGCTTGTATTGGAATATTTTATTGAAGTTTCATCTTTCCTGCCTTATATTCCTTGACGAACTTCTCCGGAATAACAGGCTGGTTTGTGCTGAAATCGTAAAGCGATACGATTTTCAGGTTAAGCAGTGCGATTTTATAATTAATCAACGATTGGGCATAGGCCATTTTCTTGGTGGAGAGCTGTTGCTGAAACAGGTTTAGATCCATACTGGTAAGGTCCCCGTTTTTGTATCGCTCAAGGTTGATATCATAAGTTAGCTGTGAGTTTTTTTGGTTCTGAAATGCCAGTTCGATCTGATTTTTCAGATTGCCCAGACTCCTGACTGCCTGCCGGATATCGAGCTTAATCTGGGTTTCCTGGACCGAAAGACTGAGTTCCTGGGTCTTAATGACAGCCTCCTGTGATCTTATTTTCGCTCTCCGCTGGCCCCAGTCGAATATAGGTATATTAAAACCTAAGGTATAGCGCGGGCTTTGTGTCGGCTTATCATAAATCTTTGCAAGTGTGGGATCATCACCCGACAACCCGATTGACAGGTTCATCGATCCGTTGAATTCATTGAACGATTTCACCACGATCATGTCTAACTTGGAGGTCTCGATGTTGATCTTTCGTTGTCTTAATTCCATTCTGCTGGCTAAACCATGTTCGAGCGCCTTCTTGCCGTCAATCTCAATAGGGTTTACCACCACATCGGCCATTACGGTGATATCGGCAAAAATATCCATCCCGATATATTGCTTGAAAATATCCTTTGCATTCTCCAGGTCAACACGACCCGATGCAACCGCTGATTTTGACGTTGCCAGATTCACCTCTGCCTGATAGAGTTCCTCTTTGGCGGTAAGTCCCGCGTCGACTTTATTTTTAATGATTTCGTAGCTCTTTTCAGTGTTTGTCAATTCCTCCTGGTTGATAGTCAGGCTCATCTGCGCCATATAGACATTATAAAAATACTGTGACACACTCATTTCAAGGGTCATCCGTTGAATGGCGTAGCTCAGCATCGCATTTTCATTGTCGTATTCCACATTCTTTATGGCCATTTTCGTCCTGTTGTACGTAAATAACGGCTGGGTAAGACTCAGGTTAAGGTTATTGAAAAATGCTTTGTTTTCATTGGTAACTCCCTGGGCATTTGAAAGGTTAGACTGCCATCCGAACTGATTCACCAGAGATATTACCCCATCAGTCAATGGAATTGGCTGGGCAACCGTGAAGGTTCCGGAAGGGGCAAAACTCCGGTTGGTGTACCATTGCGAAAACCGGGTATCGAACTGACGGCTGTTGCTGTAGACGATCGGGTTTAAACTCAGTGAGAACTGTGATTTCAGCGCAGCCAGCTGTGCATTAAGCGTTTCCGTGGTTCGCTGCAGGTTGTATAATGAGCTTTGTAAACTTGGGCTCCCCTTTTCGGCATGCTGCAATGCTTGTTCAAGCGTCAGAATCGGTTGTGCTTTCACCTGAATCAATACGAGAAATAATGACATCATCAGGAAAAATTTCTGTTTCTTCATCGGATAAATAGTTCTGTTAATTTAATTTAACGAGTTTGACGGCATCAGCATAAATGGTGTTGGCCTTGGATAAATTGGAGAGTTCGATCTTGACAGAATCCGGAGATAAATGATAGGAACCGATCTCCATCCATCCTCCATCGTTGTTCTTCATACTTACTACCTGGCGATCCTGGCCATCATCGTGAAATACTGTAAAATGATAGTCCTCTTCATTGTTGTTATCACCACCCCAGCCTCCCCTGATTTTTGGGATAAAGGCATATACTTTATAATATCCGGGCGCTTTTACCGGTACATTCCAGGTTGCCTTCCGGTTTCCGGATCCACCTTTCAGGTAATAGGCCGACCGGATCTGTTTCCCATAAAACTGCTCATTGGTAGTCAGGGTCCATTCGACCGGTTGGTTCCAGAATACGAGTCCTTTATACTTGAGAAGCTTATTTTTTCGCAGGTTAATCGAGAAGGACCTCTGGGGAGTATTTTGTGATCCGGTGGCATTCTCCGACGGCAAAAAGATTCGTTGAATCAGGCTGGTGCTTTTTGGTTGACTCAGTTTAAATCCGGGATCTTCATTATCCAGAATGATTTCATTTGGTTCGATCCCCTCGGTGTAAGCGATACGCTCTTCGGCTTCTGTTGCCTGCAATTTCTCGTCAATCTCGATTTTCCCAAACTGTTGGGTGATACTTGACGGAATATTATGTGAAGCAAAGGTATTTACTGTCATCGACCTGGGTTCACGGTTAAACAGATAAGTAATCCTCTTGGAAACCTTCCCTTCGATCAGGACGGTTTTTTCAATATTATCATCAGATCCACCGCCGCCCCGCATCCGGAATCCACCGCCCCGCTGACTTCCACCCATTCTGAAGCTCACCGAGACAGCCCCAGGCACGGTTTCGGTATTGGTAATCACGAATGAGACCATCGTTTTAATCTGATCGTCCTTTTTCAGTTTCATGGTATTGACCCTGGTCACAATATAGCCGGGAAGTGATTTTGAATTGTACCAGTCCGGAAGGTACTGATTCAAATCAAGCTTAAAAGAGCTCTTTAACTGATCATTCAGAATATCAATCGAATAGGTCTCATACCTTTTGGTTTCGATGAATTTGTGGATAAATTCATCAAATTTATCTGGTCCGACAGCCCCCTTCATCAGAGCAAAAAGAAAACCACTTTTGGTAAGAATTACATTACTTATCACGTCTGGATCAATCTGGTTATCCAGGATGTCGGAAAAGGAGGCATCCTGCAGGGCAATATTCCCCTTCTCGTTGTCGGATAATCCTGTAAAAGAGCGTGTGAAGGAATTTCCGGTTTCAGTGGCCGCTTTCGATAAATAGGACTCAATCGCGCGGTTTATGATCGGATAATTTTCAGATTTTAGGTGGGTTACAAAGGTGTAATATTCTGGAAAGATGAAATATGGATTGATCTCTTCCTGGGTAGGGGCAGGGGCGCCGAAATGGATTCCGGGTCCTCCGCCACCGCGTTGAGGAGCCGATTTACTGCTTAAAAGCACATCATTCACAAACCTTTTCAGGTAATTTTCTTCATTCTCCCTTGGACTGGTCGTCTGGTTATCGCGGTTTCCAAACCGCTCATTGTTCTTTTTGGCTTCTGCGAAATTTGCACTTGGAAGTTTAAAACCACCCTCAGGCAGATAAACCGTTTCGGGTTGTACCTGTTCTCCCGCTCCGCTCCAGACATGATCAAAAGAGCAAAACTGTACTGGGATCTCCACTAAATTCAACCGTTGATAGGGATAGGTGAAATGAACCTTTGCCTCCCAGCTCTTTCGGAGATCCCGGATTACCGGCTTGATTGAATCTTTAAGAATTTTAAAATACGGGTCAAAGGTATTATGACCTGCCAGAAAGTTCAGGTTAAAAGTAACCCCGTCCACTTCTACTGAACGCGTCTGATACCTCCCAATAGCAAGCGAAATTTGAGGTATCCGGTGCTCAGGGGTGAAATCAAAAGTCCCGTTTCCTTCGTCAGTTACCTTCCCCTGTGAAATTGCTTTCAACCCATTCCGGGTCCTGACCTTCAAATGAAATTCGGAAAACTGCATGGTCTGCCATTTCAAACCCTTGGTTGAATAGGTAATTCCTGCCGTTGGATACCACCGTGTTTCAGGTGTGAGTAGCAAATAGTCGGGTTTAAGAAAGGCATGTTTCTTGTCTGCAATTCCATTTCCGCGTTGAAGCCATAACTCCAGCCGGTCACGGTTCATGTCCAGGTAGCAAAACGTTTCGTCGATTGTTCCGGAATAGGAGATCTTGATATTCAACTCTGCTCCTTTTTGCAAAGGGGCGTCCGGTGTAATTTTAATCAGCTGTAACTCACGGCTGAATTTCGCCCCACTCATGGATTGAATCTCCAGACCCGGATTCAAAGTGAGGATGATCTCCTGTAGCGGATTCTGATTCTGATTCGTCAGAGTCAGGGCGGCTTCACCGCTGATTCTTTCTCCTTTGTGTTCAAGAACAAGGTCGCACTTTGTCACTTCGGCAATCGGACTGGCTGAATATTTATTATTTAACTCAAGCATTTGATTGCGGTGACTATCGCTGACATTGATCTTTTCAATGTATTTTACTCCCAATCCAATCCCGACAGACAAAAATAGGATACTAAACAGCATGGTAGTTTTCCGGACAAAGGGAGACTGTGGAAGACGTTGAAGCAGCAGAATGGTCAACCCGATAAAACCCAGCCCAAGGAAAAAATAGATTCCCCGATGGATCAGAATTTCATTCAGAAAGCCGAACCCTACAAAATCCGAGAAGGTCATTGGCAGGTGAAATGCCATATAATCAAAAAGATAGTGGTAGATATTCTGAAGGTAGAATAATGTTGCTGCAATGTATCCCAACAGGATTACAAAAGTAACTGCCTGATTTTTGATCACCGACATCAGGAAGAAGGAGAACCCGAGGATAAAAATCAGGGTGGGAAGGCTAATCAGCAGGAAATAGTATAAATAAGGAGCCGGGGAGAATTGGTTATAAGGTGAGGCAATATTAAATAATGCCACCATGCCCAATGCAACCACATTCAGCATGAAAAAGACCCAGAGATTGCCGATGGTCTTTCCGATGACGTAGTCGGTATTGGTCATTGAACGCATGTAGATCACCTCTGTGGTATCGAGTTTCTTATCCCGTTTGAGAAAATCGGAAGCCAGGAAAACGGCAATAATGGCCTGGGCAACATTGATGATATACAGATTTATAAACGGAATCATTGAAGGAAGCGCTACCAGATCGCCGTTGGGCCAGCCGACACCGGTCTGGGTCCCCAGGTTGTAGAGGAAGACAAACAGAAGCGCCAAAATGGAGAAGATTCGGAAAAACCAGCTTCGGAACAGGGTTTTTGACTCGTATTTCGAGACAGTCAGTATATTGTGAATTGCCTTCATAAGTTGGCTGTTAATATTGTGGAGCTTAAAACCAAAACGGAATCAGGGAAAGTTACAGGATCAGATCTCATGCCAGTGCTGATTAAGCTCATTTTCCATAAAATTCACGTAGGCATGTTCCAGGTTAGGTTCAATCTGTTCCCCGGAATAGCCGTTAATATGTTTTGATACTACCTGTACCTCCCATCCCTCTTCAGACGGAATGGACGAGATGATCGGGTATTTATCCTGTATCTCCTGGTATTCAGTATCAGTGGCTGTAATTTTCCAGACATTGTTGCGGGCCTGGCTGATTAGCAGTTCGGGCGATCCCTTAAATGCCAGGGTTCCCTTGTTCATCAGGGCCATGTCGTTGCATGTACTTGAGATATCACCCACAATATGGGTGGAGAGAATAATGATGACATCGCGTTCACTGATCCGGGTGAGCAGATTCCGGAAGCGTATGCGCTCTTCAGGATCCAGTCCGGTAGTGGGCTCATCGACAATGATAATCTGCGGATCCCCAATTAACGCCTGGGCAATTCCCAACCTCCGTTTCATACCCCCTGAAAGGTTGTTGGCAAAACGATTCCTCGCTTCAAAAAGGCCAACCTCCTCGAGCATTTTCTCCACTGCATCCTTTCGTACGGAAGAGTAGTTCATTCCCGATAATCGGGCAATATAATCCAGGAATTCATAGGTGCGCAGTTTGGCAAAAAAGCGGAAATCCTGGGGAAGATAACCTAGCATCGTACGAATCTCCTTCCGGTTCTTCTGCAAATCGAGCCCATTCACCAGAACCTCGCCGGATGAAGGTTTTGCCAGCGTAACCAAGATGCGCATCAGGCTTGATTTCCCTGCGCCATTAGGTCCCAGCAGGCCAAACATCCCGTTTCCAATGGTCATGGTCACATCTTTTAATGCGTGATTTCCGTTGGGATAGACCTTATTCAGCCCGTTGATCTCGATCTTCAATCTTTAAGGGTATTAGTGGTTGAGTATGAATTTGATTTTTGAATACACTTTTGACTTCCCCGCGGTGAAAAGGTTTAATTAGTTTGTATAAAGATATGATAAATTTTTATCAAAAAAATTACCACGGAGGCACAGAGATCCACAGAGAAAAATTTACTCCGTGAACCTCCGTTTCTCCATGTCTCTGTGGTAGAATATGACCTGCCGTTCTAGTATCAATAATCATTAATATTGATCTTGCTCGTACCATCCTTTTTAAGCCAAATCTCCTGAGGCTGCCTGGCCTGAATCCTGGAACTATCAGATAAAGAGCCAGTCAGCTTCTTCGAAATAGTTTCGAGATTCGCTTCCGAATTACGAAGCACAATATTGATTGAATCGGCATAAAATGAATTGGTGTTTATATGAGAATGGTCATTTGCCACTATACTTAACTGTCGGATATGGGATTTAATCTTGTCATCCTCGTTAAACCAGATTGAACTTTGACTCATATCCAGTGAAAGTGCTCCAAAGTTAGAGTGTTCAACAGCTAAATCAGCATTTTTCAAAAGAATCCTTCGTAATGAATCTCCGGTATAAATCCTGATCGAAACATTATGGTGGTTTGTCTTCTCAAAGTCCGAAATCCGCAAAGTATCCTCCCTCAATGAAAAATTCACCTTTGGCGCTATGGAATCCTTCATACTGTTGACTTCCAGAAAGGTAGAGTCGTTTTTAACCAGTGTAACATTCATGCTTTTGGAGATGTAAAGCACTTTAAAAAACTTTAGCTCATGCTTTTTTATGTTGAAATCGGACCCGCTTCCATTATCCCGGCGGCCTAAGATACGCACATCAATAAAAAAAGCAAGAATTACAACAGCGATGGTACTTAGAAGGGAAACAAATATAATTTTACTGGTTTTCATGAGGATTTGAATTTAGTATAGATTCGAAATAGGGTTTTAGATCTTCGAAAGAGATATCCAGGATCCGGGTCTGTTTCACGATCAATGGGAGATCGGTTTCGAAGAACTCCTGCCGTTTCCACTGACGGATGATACCGATTGCTTCATTGCTCACATAATATCCTACTCCCCGTTTGTTGTCGATGATTCCCCGGCTCTGCAATTCGCTGTAGGTACGCATTACGGTATTGGGATTTACTCCCATCTCGGTGGCCAGATCACGGACAGACGGGATCTTCTCTCCCGGGGGATATTTCCCCTCCATCACTTTCTCCGAGATGTTGTCGGCTATCTGGAGAAAGATTCCTTTGGTATTTTTAAATTCCATAATCAGGCCTCCTTCTCTTTTAAACTGAACCAGGCAATTGCCAATAGAACCAAATTAGTCAGCGTAAATCCGATTTTAAACACTATGATTACCATATCCGTGTTACCTCTGAAATGCATGCCTTTGTTTCCCGCAGATAATCCCTGGAGCAGGTCAAAAGCTTTAACTAAAAACAGGGAAAACAAAATATAGCTGATGACAATGATCGAAAAGGTAAGCAAAGTTTTAAACAGCGGTGATTTTGAAAAATGGCTTGCTCCGGTAAATGCTGCAATAAATCCGAAGAGAACCATCTGAATGATAAGAAATATAACCTGATTAAATTCATGATCTTTGGTAGCCTCGGTCAACGATTTTCCAAATGATAACTGATAGTTGATCAATTCGGGATAATAGTGATGAACCAGCGCCCCTTCGAGATTGGCAATAACCCAGAAGAGTAAGGGCATCAGGATGATAAAAGCCACTATCCGGGAGAGCAGTTCAAAAACAAATTTTTCAGCTGCCGATGCCGGTAACATCAGGTAGGTCATACTCTTTTCTTTCGAGCGGAATGCCGGAAACGAGAAAGCGGCATAGGATATTCCCAATGAAAGGAATACTGAAACAAAGGTACTCAGGTAGGCATGCTCTCCCCAATTACTGAAATTTACAGATGCCTGAGCCCAGACCAGAGTGATAAACAGAATTCCCGAAAAGGCTGAAATGGCGATTGCAAAACGCTTTTTATTTATAATCAGCGATCGCTTGAACAATAACACCAACCGGTGAAATGAAAATGAATTATTTGTTTGCATAGCTTTATCCGATTTTATATCCGTTGGTAATGGCGTTAAAAAGTAATTCGATATCGACTTCCGTCTCGGCATGTCCATTGGGCATCATTAACCGGAAACCGCCGGGTATTGCCTCACAGTAAATTGCCCCTTCAACATCCTTTGAGGTTCCTGAAACGAAACACACCTTTTGGGAAATTTCCTCGATGGTATGCTGAAATATTATTTCTCCATTATCGAGAATGATAATTTTATCGATCAGATTTTCAACGTCTTTAACCTGATGGGTAGAAATTATAACCAATTGGTCTTCATCAAGATAACCTGCGATGATTTTTCGAAACAGCGCCTTTGACGGAATGTCCAGACCATTGGTAGGTTCATCCAGTACGAGAAGCCGGCATCGGGTTGCAAGGGCAAAGGCAATCAGAAATTTCTTCTTCTGCCCGTGGGAGAGACGTTGTAAATTTCGTTCCTTTCCCAGTTCAAATTCGACAAGGATCCGATCCAAAAGCTCAAGGTCAAACCTGGGATAAAACGGGGTGTAGGCCTTCAGGTAATCGAGGATGGAGATTGTGGGAAAATAAAATTCCTCGGGTACCATAAAAACATCGTTCAAAAACGAAACTTCCCGTTTTCGGGGAGCGTGGCTCATCACCGAGAGTTCACCCGACACCGGGTGAAGAAGTCCTGTAAGGAGTTTAAGCAGGCTCGTTTTCCCGGCGCCATTCTTTCCCAGTAGTCCGGTAATACTGCCGGCCCTGAGATCTGCGGTGAGGCTGTTGAAAAGCGCCTGTTGCCGTGGATAAGCAAAATGAAGGTCTTTAATCTGAATCATATATTGCAGTTTTAATGTTTTAGTGTACTACATAACTAATACAGTACAAATATAAAACTATTTGATTCAGATTTCCAAATTATTTTGAAAGAAAAATAAAAATTTCTAATAAAGGAATCCAAATTACTTAAAACCATTAAACAGGGTTAGCCTGCATTCCCGCGGGTTGATTTTTATATCTTTGCAATCGAAAACCTGCCTTAAAAAATTAGCCATGGACAATCTGTACCCGATCACCCCATTAAAAAAGCCTAATTTCTTTCAGAGGTTGTTCAAAATAACTCCGAAAGAGAACGCGATTATTGAGATTAATAATCTGCTGGGAAGCAGGCCGCTGGACACTATTGAAGTTGATGAAATTGAGGTGATTGCGGCCAGGTATAAAGTCAATCTTCACCGAAAATTCAACTCCCGGTTAATGGGTCTTTATCACCGTTATTTACAGCGGTGCCTGTCGGATAATAACCTTTCAGAGGATGAACTTAACGCGCTAAATTCGCTCAAACATCTTTTAGCCTTGTCTGATAATGAGGTTACAGAACTTCATAACAAGCTGGTCTCGGATATTTACCGGAAATCATACGAGGCGGCCATCAGTGGCGGCAAGCTTGAAAAATCAACGGAGGATCTCATTGATTCGCTTCAGCAAAACATAAGACTGCCCGAAGAAATTGCCCGAAAAATATCGGACGAGAGCCGTAATCATTTCATGGATATGCAGCTGAAGAAGATCGTTGCCGACAGAAGAGTGTCGCCCGAGGAGTGGAGTGAATTTACCCAGATTGCCAGAAACCTGAATGTGACAGTTCAGTTTGATGATGCGACGAAACAGCAGCTCGAAAAATTCAAGCATTACTGGTTGATTGAAAAGGGGGAGCTTCCGGTTCTGGTGGTCAACATTAATTTACCAAAGAGTGAACAATGTTATTTTATCACGGAAGCTGTCTGGCTTGAGAATCGCACAGTGAAACAGCGGATTAATTACGGAGGGCCTGCGCTCCGGATAAAAATAATGAAGGGGGTTTATTACAGGGCCGGAAGTGTAGGGGTACAACGGATAACCTCTGAGCAACTTCAGGAGATAGACAATGGGACGCTCTATATCACCAATAAACGGATCATATTTACCGGGAACAAAAAGAATTCAAATATACTGCTCAGCAAAGTATTGTCTGTCACCCCTTACAGCGACGGGGTGGGGATTGAAAAAGATACGGGAAAGAGTCCGATACTCCGGGTTTCGGGTAGTGCCGATATCCTGGCAATGATGCTGGGGCGCGTAATTAATGATTTGTAGCCGGTTTGAAGATTGGACCGGAGGTGTGATGATCAGGATTATTGATACACCATTCCTTAAAGGATTGTTCAAGTGTCTGTAAAAAGAACCCGGGTGGCTGTGCCCCCGATATGGCATATTTCCGGTTAAATACGAAGAAGGGAACTCCCCGGACGCCAATATTCTGAGCCTCCTGGATGTCGAGTCTGACCTTATATGCGTACTCGTCACTTTGAATTGCGGCTATAATTTCTTCTTCGGTTAATCCAATGTCTGTACCTAATCCGACCAGGGTTTCAAGTTTGCCAAAGTCTTTTCCTTCGGTAAAGTAGGCAAGGAAGAGGCGCTCCTCAACCTGGTCTCCAAACCCTTTCTCCTTTGCCAGTTGAATCATTTTATGCGCATCGAACGAATTGGCTACGATCGCATTTTCAAAATTATAGGTAAGTCCGGCCTCTTTGGCAGTTTGGATGAGCCCTTTGTGCATATTTACCGATTGTTCGTAAGTCATCCCTTTTTTATCGGCTAAATATTGATAGACCGTTACCTTTTTATCAGAGGAAGCGGGAATGTTCGGATCCAGCTGGAAGCTGTGCCACTCAATTTCGACCTGACTTCTGCCGGTAAATTGTTTCAGTGCTGTTTCGTAATTTCGCTTTCCGATGTAACAAAAGGGACACATAATATCGCTCCAAACTTCAACCTTCATTTTTGGCAGTTCAGCCATCACCAGATTATCTTTATTAAATGCCTCCATGTCAATTTCTCTTTTTCAAACTAACAATTAACGGGTTCAGATTGTTTGGCGATAGATATCCTGCATAACCAGACCAGCCAGCGTAAATCCATAAATTGCAGTGATATGGGCGATCGTTCCGTTGATCACGGCCTTTTGACTGCACCATTCATGGTCGTCCAATTCAGGATCACCTACGCCGCTTTTAATTTTGGGACAAAGGCATTGAGCCGTTCCACACGAGGCACCGGTTCCCCGGTTTTCAAGAACCTCTTCACTGTAGACACACAGGAATGGTTTTGCCGGGAGATCCCCTTTTCGAATATATTTCCTGATTTTCGATCCGAACGGGCATCCCTGAACCTTCCAGAATTCGGCAACCCGTATTTGTGTAGGATCAATTTTAAGGGAAGCTCCCATCGACGAAAAGAGGACGCCGTTGCACCTGGTTGCCATCCTGATCAGATGTACCTTATTCCCAAGGCTGTCTATGGCATCAATAATATAATCATACGATTCAAGGTTAAACTCTTCATGATTAACTTTGCTGTAGATCTTCTGGATGGTGGTGATCTCCGCATCCGGGTTGATTTCGAGCAGACGCTTTTTTAAGGCCTCGGTTTTAACCTCTCCAACAGTATTCATCGTTGCATGAAGCTGCCTGTTGATATTGGTAATGCAAACCCTGTCCGAGTCAACGATAGTCAGGAAATGAATGCCTGATCTTATAAGACTTTCAGCACACCAGCTGCCTACTCCCCCAATTCCAAGGATAATCACCTTCTTACCTGCAATCTCGTCCATTTTTTCCTTGCCGAACAAGAGCTCAGTACGCTGAAATATCCCTTTTTTTGTCCTCATTTATAAAATTATTAGAGTTTATGATTTTCCGGAATGATCATTTCCCGGTATTATTCCGAAGTTTTTAAAGGCTGCAAAATGCCTGTTGTAAGCAAATTGCAGCCTTTAGAATTTGTGATTTTATATTGCATTTACCAGCCTGTCGCAAAGGCAGGAATGTACTGTCTCAATTGACTTTCTGAAATTAAATATTAATCTTTTTAAGCTTTAACGTGATGCCCTTTCAGCGCATAAAAAAGAATAAATACAAACAGCGGGATTGGGACAAAGAAGCCAATCGACATGGTATAGAGATCTGATACATAGCCCATTAATGGAGGGAATACGGCTCCGCCAACTATCGCCATCACAATGAATGATGCGGCTTTCTTGGTTTGTGGTCCAAGATCCTTTATCCCGAGTGCAAAAATTGTAGGGAACATGATGGACATAAAGAAAAACACACCGTACAGAGCAATCACCGAATACCAGCCCATATTTAAACTGACAACAGGTAAAAGCAGGATACATAATCCTGAGTATAAGGCCAATATCCTGGCTGGTTTAAAATAACTCATGATGTAACTCCCAGACATCCGTCCAATCATAAATAATGCAAATCCTATGGAGAGAAAGTAGGGACCATTTTTCACATCAAAATGAGGTGTCTGGCTTTTATCGGTGACAAAATTAATCAGGTAGCTAAAAACTCCCGTTTGAGCGGCTACGTAACAGAACTGTGCCGCGACACCCATCACAAAATGGGATTGCTTCATCAACGGCTTGTGAAAGGTTGGTTTTTCGGCAACCTCAGACTCAACAATCCCATGGGCAACACCAATCTCCTCTTCTGAAATTTCAGGCAGGGGAAGACGGAGGAAAATTAAGGCAACAATAAATACGACCAGACCGATGAGGGCAAATGGCAAAATCATTGAAGTAAGTTTTTCACCCGGAGCAGCACCATGATCTCCATAAATGTATAAACCGATAAGGGGTCCGATCACCCAGGCCAAACCATTAAATGATTGGGAGAAATTTATTCGTTGTGCAGCAGACTCTTTGTTCCCTAATTTGGTAGTATATGGATTTGCAGCTGTTTCCAAGGTTGCCAATCCGCATCCCAGAATAAAAAGACAGGAAAGAAATAACCAGAAAGATTCAAACGAGGTTGTTCCGGCTATCAGGAAGGCTCCGGTTGCAAAAAGGGAAAGGCCGAAAACAATCCCTTTCTTGTATCCAAATCTGCGCATAAATAACCCGGCAGGTATGGCCATTCCGAAGTAAGCTCCATATAGAGAAAACTGAATCAGGCTTGACTCCGATTTTTTCAAATGCATAATTTGCTGAAAATGTTTGTCCAGCGTGTCAATCATCCCGTGTGCTATTCCCCAGAGGAAAAAAAGAAAAGAGATAAAAATAAAAGGTAACAGGAATTCTTTTGTAGTTAGACTGTGTTTTTTGGCCATTCGTAGTTTTTTATTTGGTTAACTAACTTTACGAAAATTAGGGTGTAAAAATAGCAGTTAATTTAAAACAAGGGGTAATTTGTATTCCAGATTTACCAACTTTCACCGTTTAAAAGGTTTTATTTTTCAGAATCCGGGACACACGAATCCATTTTTACGGATTTTATTTCTAATATTGACAAATCATACCGAATCATTCCGGGCGTGGGATTCATTATTCCAAATTACTGAAAATCAACCGGCTGTTGTGATATCTTCTAAAATTCTTTGAAACAGGCTGATATATTTAAATTTAAACGAAAATCCGAATGGATAAAAATGCAAAGGATCCGGCACCTGTAATTGCTGAAAGGGTTACTTCGATTGACTTTTTTCGCGGTGTGACCATGTTTCTGCTGATCGGGGAAAGCACCCGGCTGTTTGGCCAAATCAATTCAATTGAGGGGAGCAGTATAACCAAATTTTTTGGTACCCAGCTGAGTCATCACGAATGGCATGGCTTGCACTTTTGGGACCTGATTCAACCTTTTTTTATGTTTATTGTCGGAGTTGCCATCCCTTTTGCCGTTGCGAACAGAATAAGGAAGGGAGATACTCATCAGCAAATCCTGCATCACGCGATTAAACGTGCCCTGCTGCTGTTGTTTTTAGGATGGGCTCTCTATTGTATCGGACCCGGCCAAATCGGTTTTCGGCTTCAGGACGTACTCGCGCAATTATCAGTAACATATCTTGTAGCGTTCCTGTTAATGCGGAAAAGCTTCTCCTTTCAGTTAATTTTCACCCTGGCTATTCTGCTTTTGACCGATCTTTCCTACCGGTACTTCCCTGTCGATGGCTTTAATCACCCCTGGGAGGCTTATCATAATCTTGGAGCATGGGTAAATATCCAGATTGAAGGTGTACCCAAACCAAGTATCTGGGCGTCTCTCAATGCGATTCCTACAATAGCTCACACGGTTTGGGGGGTATTATTCGGACAGCTTCTCATGAGCGACCGTCCGGCGAAAAAGAAAATTCAGCTTATGCTGATCGCAGGTGTTGCCGCGCTGTTGATTGGTTTCTCCCTTGATTGGTTAGATATAACCCCAATTATCAAGAAGATAGCTACATCTTCCTTTGTATTTGCGAGCGGTGGCTGGGCGATCCTGGCTCTTTGCCTCTCATACTGGCTCATTGATGTGAAGAAGTTGTTTGCCAATGGCTCAAAGTTCTTTACCATAGTGGGTATGAACTGCATATTTATTTATCTTTTTTTTGAACTTGGCGGGGCCGATCTGGTTAGCAAGATATTTGTGCCCTTCACAAAGGTATTGTTTTCAGGGAATGGAGATCTGACCGTCGAAATGATCACAAGCCTTGCGGCATGGGGTGGAATGTGGTATATCTGTTACTGGTTATACAAAAACCGGATTTTTATTAAAATCTGAAAATAACGAAAGAAACCTACTGAATTCCGGTAGGTTTCTTTCGTTATTAGTATCACCAATGTATGACAAGGCAAAATAGTGGAATCAGATATTAAAGGAGAAGATCTCTTCGTCTGTAACAATCATCCCTGCTCCGACCGTTTCGAAGGTATTTTCATCGATTAGGATTAGGCTGCCGGTGAGACGATTTTCGCAATAATCATCATATTTCAGGGGTTTGAGTGTCTTAAGGGTGATTAAAGCAATATCATTCATTAAAACACTTTTTACATCTGTAATATTCTCAAGGGTATTGATGTTTACCTTGTAACGGATGTCTGTAATACTTGCTTTTGTCTCATCGGTAGTATGCTTGATGATATATTTTGCACCGACTGTTAACGGTTTTATGTTCAGCCAGCAAACCTGCAAGGAGATAGTCGAGCTGTATTTTGGATATTTCTTATTAAGCCTTACCAGCATATCACCCCGCTTAATGTCGGTATTCCCGTCCAGGCTAAGTGTAACCGATTGTGGAGTAAAGGCTTCCGAAAGTTCTGCCGGACCCTCGTTGATCGCAGTTATGGTTGACAGCCTGTTGGAGGGTATTGCAAGAAGGATATCCCCCACACTGAAAACTCCTCCTGAGATCCGACCTGCAAATCCCTTGTAAACAGGGTAACGATCATTTTGTGATTCGATGACATATTGAACCGGAAAACGTGGAGGTATTTCGTTATCAATTTGATGAACGGGAATACTCTCTAGGAGGTTCAGGATCGTCTTTCCTTTATACCACGGTGTATGCAGTGATGCATCGACCACATTGTCCCCGTTTTTAGCGGAGATCGGGATGAAATGAATTTTTTTGAGTTTAAGTATTGCAGCAATTCCCTCAAATTCTTGCTGAATCGCATTATAAACCTCTTCTGAAAAGTCGACCAGGTCCATTTTATTGATGGCAAGGATCACATTTGGGATTTGGAGCAATGAAGCGATATAGGAGTGCCTTTTGGTCTGCTCTACGATTCCATTTCGTGCATCAATCAGGATGATGGCCACATCTGCAGTAGATGCACCGGTCACCATATTCCGGGTATATTCGATATGTCCGGGGGTATCGGCGATGATAAATTTACGCTTTGGAGTGGCAAAGTAACGGTAGGCTACATCGATGGTAATCCCCTGTTCCCGTTCCGCCCGAAGCCCGTCAGTAAGCAAAGCCAGGTTTATTTCTTCATTTCCCAGTCGGTTACTCGCTTCCTGCACAGCCAGCAGCTGATCTTCAAAAATCGATTTGCTGTCATAAAGCAGTCTCCCTATGAGAGTGCTTTTCCCATCATCAACACTTCCGGCAGTGCTAAAACGGAGCAGTTCCATATCCAAAAAACCAGTTAGACTTTGACCTCCCTCTTCTGCCGGAGAGGGGGTATGAAATGTTTGAATACCGGATTTATTGATTTGTTGTAACATTGCTTTGTGGTTTGTGATGGTAAATATAAGATATACAGATATATGGAGTTGTTTTCGCTAAAAATAGCCTTCCTTTTTCCGGTCTTCCATGGCGGCTTCTGATCGTTTATCATCCGAACGTCCTCCACGCTCAGTAATGCGTGAACCTGCTATTTCCGAAATGATCTCTTCCAGCGTATTGGCTGTTGAAAGGGTAAGACCGGTACAAGTGATGTCGCCAATGGTGCGGCACCTGACCCTCTTGACGACCACCTGCTCGGTAGGTCTGCGGGGAATGGCCGGTAAGGCAGCATAAATGCAACCATCGCGCTCAAATACCTCCCGCTTATGGGTGTAATAGAGTGATGGCAATTCGATGTTTTCCTGAAGGATATATTGCCAGACGTCCATTTCAGTCCAGTTACTGATCGGGAAGACCCTGAAATGTTCCCCCTCTTTTTTCTTTCCGTTAAAGATATTCCATAATTCAGGTCGCTGATTTTTAGGGTTCCACTGGCCAAATTCGTCACGATGCGAAAAAAACCGCTCTTTGGCACGGGCTTTCTCCTCATCCCGGCGTGCTCCGCCCAATGCAGCGTCAAACCTGTATTTTTCAAGCGTATCGAGTAGTGTGACAGTTTGCAAATTATTTCGACTGGCATTGAATCCTTTTTCTTCATAAACCCGGCCCTGACGGATTGACTCCTCGACGGAACCTACAATCAGCGTTGCACCCAGTCTTTTTACCAGTTCATCGCGGTATACGAGGGTTTCCTCGAAGTTGTGACCGGTATCGATATGAACAAAGGGAAACGGGATAGCTGCCGGGTAAAAAGCCTTGTAGGCAAGGTGGGCCATAACTATCGAATCCTTCCCCCCGGAAAAGAGGAGCGCAGGACGCCCGAATTGTGCCGCTACTTCACGTAAGATGAAGATCGATTCTGACTCGAGTTCCTTCAAGTGGGTTAATTTTTTAGGCTCCATATTTTAAACTTATTTCGTAGTATTTTCAATTTTCTTCACTTTTGTTCCTGTGTCACAGGTTGCACCATTTTAAAGTACGAAATAAGTGGATTCGGCGGGTTTACGAAATCCCCTTTAAAGGGTAATTTAACTACCATGTTTATGGTATTCTGGCAGTGATATCACATCCTGATGGTGTAACCTCGTATCTGCTCGCATTATCCCACTTATGTCCGAAATAGCATAAGTTGAATTTTAAACAAGTTATTGAACTTAATAATCTCTAAAAAACCACTATAAATGGGTAGAAGAAATACAGCATTATAGGTATTGAAGTAAATTGCCGGTTTACTGATATTTGCAATACTTATTCAGGTTTGGCTCACCATATTCAATTAACTTTATTGGCTGTTATCTGTTTATTTTTGAGTGAAACATTTTAAATCAAAATATGATAAAGTTCATTTCAGGAATATTTTTGATCCTATTCATTTCGCTTGCTTTCAATCTTAATGCCCAGGATCATCCATCTTCTCCTAATTTAAAATAACTGCTCAAGCAGGCTGTGGCAAATTATCCGCTGCTCAGGTCCATAGGGTATGAAGTCCAGGCAGCGGAAAGAGGGGTAATTGCGAGTAAAAGAACCCTTGTTCCATCACTGGACGCTGCATATCAGGCTAACTTTGCCACTTATAACAACATTATCGGGATGTCATCTCCCACCTACCTGATCCCAATCAGCGGACCACCATCATCAGGGAATAATTATTCCGGTGTTTTTGGCAGCAGCGCAGGGATTGTCCTAAACTGGCAACCGGTGACTTTTGGTCAGCGTGGTGCACAGGAGGTGGATTTTTCAAAAGCCGGACTTCAGCAATCCTCCGCAGAAGCTCAGAACGAAATTTTCCAGCATAAGGTGAGGGTTATCAATGCCTATCTCGATCTTCTCGTCTCCAATGAACTGGTTAAAGTGTATGAAAACAACTATTCCAGGACGGAGGCTAATCTAAAGATAATCAAATCTTTGGTTGTAAGCGGAATAAAACCTGGAGTCGATACGGCGATGTACAAGGCAGAAATCTCGAGGGCGAAGATCGATTTGCTGAATTTTCAAAAATATAAGGACCAAATGCAGATTAACCTCGCTCAATTTCTTGCTTCGGAAAAACCGGTTGCGGTAAGTACTGGATTTCTTTGTGCCTAAATACAAAGCGTTCTGCTCTGCAGAAAATGAGACGCATACTCTGCATAACGTGCTGACGCCCCGCGGTGCCAAGGTGAGAGATGCAAAAGCCTGGGCCTATTTTTTGGATGAGGCTATTGATCTTTTTGGCGACAAAACAGAGGTGGTTTTTCCTTCTCATCACTGGCCCATATTCGGTCATGAGCGAAGTATAAAGTTTCTGGAAGACCAGCGCGACTTATACAAATATATCCATGATCAGACAGTCCATCTGGCCAATAAAGGGTTTAACATGGATGAGATTGCAGAGACCATTAAGCTGCCTGATGAATTAGGGAAACAATGGTATAATCAGGGAGTTTACGGTACCGTCCAGCACAACTCCAAGACTGTGTATCAGTTTTATCTCGGATGGTGGGATGGTAATCCGGCAAATTACAACAAGCTGCCCGAGGTTGAAGCCAAAAACCTGTTGGTAACGCTGAAAAATGGGGTGTTGCATTATAAAGAAAATAAGCCTGATGTACTTGCCGATTTCACATTAACCATTTCAAAGCAAAAATTTATTGAAGGACTGGCTGATCGGGCCAGGTTTAGAGAAATAGTCCTTGGCAATGATGTAAAAAGAGAAGGAAATATTTTTAAATTGCGGGAATTATTTGAGAATGTGGAGAAGTTTGATCCCAATTGGAATATCGTGCTTCCCCTTTAAATTGTTAATCTGTTATCCAAAACCATATGATAAGACCCGATTTTCCCAAACTCATTATTTATTGCAGCGCACTTTTGCTCTTGTTCGAAAACTGTGCCCCGGCTGGTAAATCCAAACTATCCACATCTGCCAAAGATACCTCCTCAGTGAAGTCATGCTGCATGAAAGCACCAGTCCGGTTTGCAGCTATCGCAGATACAAATCAGGCGGTCAAAGAGGGAAATCTCTCCCGTAAGGGTATGGTTTTTATTGAAGCAGGAACCTTTCAGATGGGTGGCGACAACAACCAGGCTGCACCCGATGAATATCCAAAACATAAAGTGACCGTTGACGGCTTTTGGATCGATGAGACAGAGGTGACTAACACCCAATTTGCTGAATTCGTCAAGGCTACCGGGTACCTGACTACTTCAGAGCAGAAACCCGATTGGGAAGAACTGAAGAAACAACTGCCTCCGGGGACTCAAAAACCGGATGAGAGCACTTTAGTCCCTTCATCATTGGTCTTTTCACCACCTGATCATGAGGTAGGATTAAATGATTACAGCCAATGGTGGGTATGGAAGGAGTGGGCCAGCTGGAAACATCCGCAAGGGAAAGACTCGGATATCAAGGGGAAAGAAAATTACCCGGTTGTTCAGGTTTCGTGGCGGGATGCTCAGGCGTATTGCAAATGGGCGGGCAAAAGGTTGCCAACCGAGGCCGAATGGGAATTTGCCTCCAGGGGCGGACTGAGCAATAACATTTATTCCTGGGGGAATGAGAATGTGGATGACGGGGAGCCTAAAGCGAATACCTGGCAGGGTAATTTCCCGAACAAAAACACGATGCGCGATCATTTTTACGGCGCTTCACCGGTAAAATCATTTAAACCTAATGGTTACGGACTTTATGATATTTCCGGCAATGTGTGGGAGTGGTGTGCAGATCTTTATCATGTAGATTACTACAAAGAAAGCAATATCCCTGATGGAATTAAGAATCCCAAAGGACCTGATAAAAGTTACGATCCGGACGAACCCTTCGCTACCAAGCGGGTGCTGAGGGGCGGATCATTCCTTTGCAACGATCGGTATTGCAGTGGTTATCGCAATGCCCGGCGCATGAAAAGTACAGAGGATACCAGCATGGAACATACCGGTTTCAGGTGTGTAGCGGATAATTACCTGTTGACCCATTAATCCTTTTGTTAAATGAGTTTTTACAACAGTCCATTTTGCCATTTGCAGAATTCATTAATCTCTAAAAAGTTACCTTAAATTCAGGAATTGAAAAACCGTTAGAGAAAATTCTTATCGAGGTATTCCTGAAACTTCTCTTTGTGAAGGTCGCTGATCGGAATATAGGTCTTACCAAATACAATACGATTGTTCTCAATAATCTCAATTCTGTTCAGGTTCACGATAAAGGAGCGGTGGACACGCATAAATCCCGTTTCCGGCAATTTCTGTTCCAGCGATTTAATGGAGTTAAGCGATATGATCGGTTTGATTTCCCCGCTGACATAAACTTTGATGTAATCTTTTAATCCTTCGATATATAAAATATCGTTGAAGTTAATCCGCCTGATCTTATATTCTGATTTAAGAAACAAAAACTGGTTATTTGCTTCAATGGAGGTCACTGCATTTGCTTCCAATTCCGCCTGCTTGCGCGCCTTGCCGGCTGCAATCAGAAACTCCTCATAACTAAAGGGTTTGAGCAGATAATCAATCGCATTAAGCTTAAATCCCTCCAGCGCATACTTCTCATAGGCCGTTGTAAAGACGATTTTGGGCCCCTCCTCCAAAGTCCGGATAAATTCTATCCCTGTCAAATCGGGCATCTGGATATCCACGAATATCAGGTCTGCCGTCTGGGTGGAAAGAAAATCGATCGCATCCAAAGGGTTGTCAAATGAACCTGCAAGCTCAAGAAACGGAGTCTTGCTGATATAATCACATACCAGTCTTATCGCAAGTGGCTCATCATCAATGGCAATGGTTCTGAGTTTCATAATTGTGATCTCCCCCTGTCAATGGCAAGTTCAACCCGAAAAATGGCCTCATTCTGATCAATCTTCAGATCATATCTTCCCGGGAACAAAAGTCCAAGCCGTTTCTGAACATTTTCAAGACCGATGCCTGTGTGCTGATTATTTTCTAACACCCGGCCTTTACCTACACTGTTCTCGGTACTAAACCTGATTTTATCCTCTCCGATTTTCAATTGAAGATTGATAAATGAACGTTCGCGTGAATTTACACCATGCTTAAATGCATTCTCAATAAATGGAACAAAAAGCAAGGGTGGAAATGAAAAATCAAAAAATTCCGTAG
This sequence comes from uncultured Bacteroidia bacterium, assembly GCA_903923905.1. Lineage (GTDB taxonomy): Bacteria > Bacteroidota > Bacteroidia > Bacteroidales > Prolixibacteraceae > JAAFHB01. Next base: position 90,627 of record CAIXZH010000052.1, on the reverse strand, counting down.
GAAAATCAATGATCAAATCAACCCGGGGACTTAGCCGTAATTTCATCAGATCAATATAATTGTTCATGAAACTGATTTCCTTACTGATCAATGTCTCACCCTGATCAGATTCATAAAGAAGATAACGCATTAATTTGGACAGTTTCAGCACCGACTCCTGGGCTATCGGACCATCGATCCCGATTAATGAGTAGATGTTATTCAGGGTATTAAAGAAGAAATGGGGACTAATCTGATTTTTCAGGAACGCAAGTTCTGAATTCAGCTTTTCCTTTTCAAGTTCCTTTTGCCTCTTTTCGTTCTGTTTCAGTTTATCCATTACACCAAGTCCGATTGCAAATCCTGATATCAGGGCAGATGTGAGGATATGGTTGTAAAAACCAAATGCTTTCATCGGCGGGCGGAAATGAATATCCTTGCCTGTTACCTTATTCATGGCTTCCCAGAATTTCGACTCCTTTACCGGATCAAAAAGGATATAATCGTTGATGAAGACGGTAAGGAAGTAGGTAATCAGGGTTAAACCAATCAGAATGATTAAATAAGTAATTTTCTTTTCCTGCAGGAAATATTTTGGAACGAGCCACAGGTAACCAAGATAAAAGATAATACCAGCCGATAGAAAGTGAATATAGAACTGAATGATTTGATGCTGATCGTCTCCCCCGAATGCATTGCTTAAATAAAGGGGTATAATTATCAGGAATACCCATGCCATAACATGCAGTGAAACAACAATTTTCTTACCAGGAATTGAAAATGATTTAAGCACGGTATCCAGTTTTTACAAAGATATATTATTCATATCGTAATGCATCAATCGGGTTCAGACTTGCCGCTTTTCTGGCAGGATACCACCCAAAGAAGATCCCAATGGCAGAACAAACCAAAAAGGCCATAACCACTGAGATTGTCGTAATGACCACCGGCCAGTTCAGAATCGAAGACATAACCTTGGTGGCGATTATTCCCAGGGAAATTCCGATGATCCCTCCAAAGACATTCAGTAAGATCGATTCAATGAGGAACTGCATCATAATATCATTTCCACGACCTCCAACGGAAAGCCTGAGACCGATTTCGCGGGTCCGTTCGGTTACCGAAACATACATGATGTTCATAATTCCAATTCCCCCAACCAGCAGGGAGATTCCTGATATAGCTCCCAGCAGTGCCGTCATGATATCACTGATAGAGCTAAAAGTCTGGACCATTTCAGATTGAGACCTGACCTGAAAATCATCTGCTGCTTTATCTTTTAGTTTATGACTGCTCCTCAGGGATTTAGTGAGCTGGTCAATTGCTGCGGCATTCAGATTTTCACTGGCTGCCGATGCGGCAATACTCTGAATATGCGTGATGGCAAGTATCCGTTTTTGAACCGTTGTATAGGGAGCCATGATCAGGTCGTCCTGATCCTGACCCATCCCATTTTCCCCTTTCTCTCCCAGAATACCGATAATCAGCAGCGGGATATTCCCGAAACGGACCGTCTGCCCAATTGGGTTGATTTTCCCGAATAAATTAGTGACAACGGTTTTGCCTACCAAACACACTTTCGCATAGGTGTTAATCTCGTTTTCCGTGAAACTGCGGCCCGATCCGATCGTATATTTCCGGATATTGAAGTATTTATTATTGACCCCAAAGATGGAGGTTGGCCAGTTTTGGTTTCCAACCACGGCCTGTCCGCTTGAACGAACTTCCGGAGAAACATCGCTGATTGCCGGACAATCTTTTTCTATGGCTTCAACGTCGCTTAGTTTCATACTTTGTGCATCGCTGTTTCCCATCCGGACACCACCTTTTTGTTCCCCACCCGGGAAGGCAAAAATAAGATTAGTTCCCATCCCGGCCATTTGGTCCTGAATACTCTTTTTCGATCCCTGACCGATGGCAAGCATCACGATTACGGAAGCAACCCCGATGATGATTCCCAGCATGGTGAGGAATGCCCTGAATTTATTCCTTTTCAGTGCATTCAGAGCTATTTTTATTGAATTTAAGTAATTCATTATCAGTATATTTAAGCAGTTTCATCAATCGGAAGAGCCTTCAGTAATTCCACAGCATTGTTTCTGTTGGTCACTAATTCTTCACGGATAATATGACCGTCGCGGAAAACAACCTGACGGGTCATAAACTTCGCAATATCTGCTTCATGAGTCACAAATACGATGGTTTTACCTTTTTGATTCAGATCCTGAAGTAATGCCATGATTTCGAAGGAGGTCCGGGTATCGAGATTCCCGGTTGCCTCGTCAGCCAGGATGACCACAGGGTCATTAACCAATGAGCGTGCAATAGCCACCCTTTGTTGTTGTCCTCCTGACAATTGATTGGGCATATGATGCATCCGGTCACTAAGACCGACAGCTTCCAGGGCTGCTTCGGCTCGTTCGCGGCGCTCCTTGGATTTAATTTTAGGATTGTAGAATAATGGAAGTTCCACATTTTCAAGGGCAGAAGTTCTCGACAAAAGATTATAGGATTGAAAGACAAATCCCAATTTCATGTTGCGTAATCCTGCAAGTTCGTTTTTTGAAAGTTCGCCCATGCTGATTCCATCCAGAAAGTAGGATCCTGAGGTTGGTTTATCCAGGCAACCCAGAATATTCAACATGGTCGATTTTCCGGAACCGCTTGTTCCCATGATGGCAACAAACTCCCCCTGTTTGATTTCGAGATTAATGCCCCGAAGTGCGTGGACTGTGATTTCACCAACATAAAAATCTTTCTTCAGCTGATTAACCTGTATGATTGATTTATTCATGGTTATTTTGTTGTTTTTCTGTTACTTCCCGGCCTTTGGGGCATAAACGGGCTTTTGGCTGGACCTGCTTTCGTCTTTGCATCATCAGCACCTGTACTCATAGACAAGACTACTTCATCACCTTCGTTTAATCCCGATAAAACTTCGTAATGAATTTCATCAGTAACCCCAACCTTGATTTTTTGTGGATGCACTGATAATCCATCTTTTACCCAGACTGTCTTGTCTGAGTCATTTTGTTTATCTTTTGGACCACCTTCTCCCATTGGAGGCATAGGAGGTAAATTGCCAGCTCCATTCTGGTTGTAAGTTGCCAGTGCTTCCATGTCTGGGGAGAACTGAGTTGATTTTGACGGAACGAGTATAATATCTTTTCGCTCAGTTACAAAGAACGAAGCGTTTGCAGTCATTCCCGGCATCAATATTTTATCCGGATTTGGTGCATTAATGATTACTGTATAGGTGACTACATTGGCGGACGTTACCGGCTTAAGTCTGATTTCGGTAACTACACCCGAAAATTTCTTCAAAGGGAAGGCATCCACAGTAAACTCCACCCGCTGACCGTTAGCGATTTTTCCTATATCGGCTTCATCCACTTTGGCCTCTACCCGCATCTGCGTAAGGTCATTGGCGATCGTGAACAGGGTAGGGGTACTAAAGCTTGCAGCGACCGTTTGTCCCTCATCCACTGCGCGGCTGAGAATAATCCCATCGATGGGAGAAAAAATCTTGGCATACGACAGGTTAATTTTGTCCTTGTCGTTCATTGATTTGACATTGTGCAAGGTTGCCACCGCTTTGTTATAATTGTATTCAGCCAGGTCATAATCTGATTGAGCAATTAATTTCTTATCTATCAATGCTTTGTAACGTTCGTAAGTGGCTTTTTGATATTTAACCTCGGCTTCGGACTGATCAACGCTTGATTTGCTTTGAGCCAGCTGAGCCAAAAGAGGCGTTTCGTCAATCTGAGCCAGCAACTGCCCTTTCTTTACCTTCGAATTATAATCAACGTAGATTTTTGTGATTACCCCTGAAACCTGGGTGCCAAGCTCAACGGTTTTAACCGCTTCAAGTGTCCCTGTTGCAGTCACAGTATTGCTGATTGTCCCTTTTGAAATTTTTGAAGTTTCAAACGATATGGTTTTGTCAGTACTTCCAAACGATTTATAAACAAGGAAACCGACAACAATCAGGACTAAGGCCGATCCAATGAATAAAAGTTTCTTTTTCATGGTTTTGTAATATTACAATCTATTTCTATTTATTTCTATCTATTTCAGTTTTCAGATCTTACAATGTCAGCGGAACTCCTTTATAAAAATCCAATACCTTATAACTAAAAATCAGATTGAATTTTGCCTGGAGTAATTTGCTTTCGGAGGTGATTAAGCTGGTTTTCTGAACCAAAAAGTCAACCGAATTAAGCAATCCGACTCTGAATTTTTCAGTCGTGACGTCATAGGACTCCTTCGAAGATTGCATCTGATCAAGGCTGGCAGAGTATTGACTCCATGCTGAAGTCACATTTGTACAGGCCTGCTCAATTTCCTTACGGAGCAGATTCTTTGCATTAACAACATCGAGCTCCGCATTGGATATTGCAATAGTGGCAAGCCCCACGTTGGTTTTAACCTGATTTTTCTGAAAGATTGGTATCGAGAGCGAGATCCCTACCGATGGACTAAATGTATTGGATAACTGACTGTTATACGACGATCCTGTGTTCAGGCTTGAATAATTACTGGATAATCCTGCATTCATCGAAATGGTGGGGATGAAATCGGCTTTGGCAATCTTCAGGTTCAGAGTGGTACTCTCTTTCGTCAGTTCAATATTCTTAATCTCCGGTTTTATTCCAAGTGCCAGATTATAAACTTCCTGTGAATTGGGGTTGACAAATTGCACGAGTAAACTTTCGAGGTTCGGCGAGCTGATCTTAAAATTGGGATCAACCGGTAACTCGATGAGCTGTTCCAAAGTAACATTATCGGTAGATAGCTGACTTTGGGCGGTTGCCAAAGTGAATTTCTCTGTGGCCAGCTCAGATTTGATCTGCAAATAATCGGAAGATGCAATTGCTCCAAGATCCATCCGCTCCTTGGCCAGGGCCAGTTGTTTTGTGGTCGATTCGACTTGCTTCTCAGCATTATTGACACTTTCGTATGCATAGAGTACCTGCAAATATGCATTGATAATATTCAGTCCAACCGATTCTCTTACCGCTTGTGAATAAAACTTCCCACTTTGAAAATTAAGTTCTGTCTGCTTAATCTGAGTGCTAAGTTTTTTACCATTATACAGTGTTACATTAGAATTTACACCATAATTCGTAGCGTTAGAACCGCTGGCACTTCCATAATGACCAGATGCCGAATCAAATCCTTTATACCAATTCATATTTTCGCTTACTGATGCATTCAATCCGGGTAAACGGTTCAATTTAGACTGATTGGCATAAAGTTGATTTTGATTGCTTGTCAGATCAGCCTTGAGAACCTGGATATTTTTACCCAACGCATATGTGATGCAATCATCCAGGGTCCAGGTTTTGTTCTGCGTCTTACCTTCGTAACCTGAGAAAATCAAAAGAAGAAAGGCAATTAAAAAACTCGTTTGAAATGTTTTCATATACGACTGTTATTTTGAAACAAAAGTATTTTTGAATGAAAACCTTTTGAAATAATATCGACGTTTGGGATGTTTTTATCGACAATTAGCGGTATTTTATGCGAATTATATTCTAAAAGGTAGAGATATCTTAAACTTTACCCATAAACGACTGTTATACGATTAAACCCATGTTTCTTTTTACGTTCACTTAACAGAGCAGTATTTCTCTTTAACCCATGGAGCAGGAACTTAAACTTTACCGAAGAGCTTATCAGTTAAGTTTATTCACGATAATTTACAATATTGCTGAAGGTTTTGTTTCTATGATATTGGGTTATCATGATGAAACGCTTACCTTATTCGGTTTTGGTGTAGACAGTTTTATCGAAGTAATATCAGGAATAGGAATTGCAGTAATGATTTTGCGTATTAAAAATAATCCGTCAAGTTCGAAGAATGAGTTTGAGATTAAAGCCCTTAAAATAACAGGTGCGGCTTTTTATTTGCTGTCAATCGGGCTATTAGCCGGAATTACCATTAACATTATTGAAAAACACAAGCCAGAAACGACTTTTTGGGGGATCATCATATCTTTGATCTCAATACTTGTTATGACCTGGCTCATGACTGTGAAAAGGCAAGTCGGTACACAATTGAATTCCGACCCTATCATTTCGGATAGTAACTGCACCAAAATTTGTGTCTATATGTCAATTGTTTTGCTGATCTCAAGTCTGTTTTACGAATTGACAGGATTTGCCTTTGCCGATTCTTTTGGTACGGCAGGTCTCATATATTTCTCATTTTCAGAAGGTAAGGAAGCCTTCAAAAAAGCGAAAGGTAAAAATTGCAAATGTGATCATTGTGAAACGAAATAGGTGGCAACATCTTGCCGGAATTATTCAACAGATATAACCCTCCCTTGATAAAACATTGTGCAGAATGGGAACCCTGGATCACAAATTACCGGGTATCAGGTTAAAATTCAGCCTATTCTATTCGTTTTCACCAATTTCCTTGGTCATTAACGGAACACTGTGTAAACTTAATACACTGTTCCCATCAGATTCGTTGATGGCAAAGTTCATCCATACTTTTTGGCCTTTCCATTTATATCCAAAGTGCTCCCTTTTATTTCCTTCGCTATAAGCCTCCTGTAAAATGTATAGTATTCCATTTGTGTTTTTCCACCCCTTGGTTTCAAGTTCCATGGTGGTAACCTGGTCTTTGTAAAAGGTGAGGTAAACCGCTTCAAACTTATATTTACCCAGAATGTACTCCGCCTGTGCCATTTTATAACACGATTTGTCGCCATCCTCTTTTAATAAACCTTTAAACGCACTTAAAGGAGTTTCCAGTTTTATATTTAGGAAACCATATTGCTCATCGAGCGCCATCAGACCGGCTTCTTTATTCTGCCGATTCTGACCAACCAATGCGGAAGAAAATATTAATAGGAGCAGGCTTATTAGAGCCCGTCTTATTTGTTCTTTAATTATCAGATTCATAATTTTTTAATTTCGTTATTATTACAGTTTCTTTCTTCAGATCATTTTATCGTTTTTTGAGCTCAGTTCAATGAAATTGGGTTCTCTTTTTATCTCAGTCCCCCTATTTTTTGTAGGCTGTAAATTAAAACCATCTCATTTTTCAGCGTATAAAATTATCAATTTTTTCACCTGAATCTCAATTTTATAATTGTCTTGATGCGTGGTAAAAGTCAGGCGGATTTTGTTTTACAGGAAATGACTTTTCCTGTTCTTGTTAGGACTTTAAATGATATATAAATTGTTTTGGTGTAAGTGCTTTAATCCGTGATAGTTAAGTTGAACTGAAACAAATACGACATATTAAACCATAAACATCTAATCCGGATTCAACAATCTTCTCCTTCTTGGCGTCTTGATACCTGATGCAATTAAGACAGGACTACCTGAAAAACAGATATAATGAAAAGATAATTTGGAAGGTAAAGAGCCGGCCAAGATTCCGATTTTACCCCAGGCCCAAAAGATTAGTGACAATTGTCCGTACCCGGTTAATGTTTTACCCCGAATATCTAACCGAAAGTTCAATAACCACATCAAAGATTGCGGTGAATTGGCAGGACTTGACCAGATGACCACTCATACTGTTTTTATTGGGACAACACCGTGGAAATAACACTGCCGAGTTAGGAAATTATCATTGCCCTTATCTCGAGGAATACTTTTATTACCCAATTGTTTTATTTTGGAATGGAGGTAAAAACACATCGATTAAATTTTTCTGATTCCATAACTCTTGTTGGCTAAAAATCAATTATAATTTTTTTTTGATTAAGACAGAGTTCATTTTAGTGTCTCGAAAATAATTGTATCATCTATCTAAAGCGCTACTGTAATATAAATGTAACAACAATGCAACCGTAATGTAACAACAGAATCATAATTTTGAGTAACCTATTATGGAGCTATGAACTTTACACTTTTGATTGCCATTATTGTGTTGGCTTTTATCTTCGACTTTATCAATGGATTTCATGATGCAGCGAATTCAATTGCTACGGTAGTATCGACCAAGGTGCTAACTCCTTTACAGGCAGTTATCTGGGCCGCATTTTTCAATTTTGCGGCATACGCAATATTTGAACTTCACATAGTAGATACGATAGCAAAAGTTGTGGATACTGGCGCTATAAATCTTCAGGTGATATTGGCGGGAGTAATCGCAGCCATCATTTGGAACCTGATCACATGGTATCTGGGAATACCCTCCAGTTCATCCCATACTTTGGTCGGAGGATTTGCAGGGGCAGCAATTGCTTTCGCTGGATGGGGAGTTGTTCATTCAGATAAGATTATCAAAATTGCTGCCTTTATCTTCCTTGCTCCATTGATTGGAATGATGCTATCCTATTTTATATCCATTGCACTCCTATGGATTTTCAAGAGCTTCAATCCTTACAGATTAAAGCGATGGTTTAAAATTGGACAGTTATTCTCTTCTGCATTATTTAGTCTTGGACATGGCGGAAATGATGCCCAAAAAGTAATGGGAATAATCTCAGCTACTTTATTGGTCTATTTTAAAACTACCGATCCCGCTTTAATTCCACATTGGGCTCAAATCACTTTTGTAGATGGTAAAATCCATGCTATCCCATTATGGATTGTTTATGGTTGTTATACTGCTATTTCAGCTGGAACTCTGATTGGGGGATGGAAAATTGTTAAAACAATGGGGTCAAAAATCACAAAACTTAGCCCTTTTGAAGGGGTTGCAGCTGAGGGTGCCGGAGCCATTTTGCTGTTTGGAACGGAAGCATTTGGTATTCCTGTCAGTACTACGCATACTATAACTGGTGCCATTATGGGGGTTGGCTTAACAAAAAGGGTTTCCGCTGTACGATGGGGCGTAACCGTGAATTTACTATATGCCTGGATACTTACAATTCCAGTTTCAATGGCACTTGCAGCCCTTATTTATTGGATTCTTAAACTTATAAATCTGGGGTAAATTACCCATTTAGAAATTAGGTCATCTTTTACCAATCTTTTAACAATCAGCTCACTTAACTATTTACAATGTAGATAATATTCCCTTAAACTTTATTTAAGAATAGAAGCAATGGAAATAAATTGGTTGGTTCTTGGCATTTTCGCATTTTGTGCGATTATTTTAGTTGTTTATCTTATCATTCAGAATTTGAAGGATAAAAAAGAAACGATCAGATTTTTTAATGATAAGTTTAACACAGAAAAAAAATTTGAGGTCGACGATGATGAAGAAGTCTAGTGTTTTCATGGGTAAATTGAAATTTATCGAATAATTTTATGACACACTAGAGTTTAAACCTAAATCGTTATTGAGTTGTTATAGGTATGGCAATTAGTTCCCGTCAAATAAATAATTGACTTCTTGAGATGATGATATTAAATTTCAGTTATGAGAAAAAGTATTGGAACAATTAAAATAAACGTCATTAAAACGAAAAGGGATAACGGGATAATTATCCTGAGAATTGTTGTTGGTTTGATCTTCCTGTCTGAAGGGATTCAAAAATATTTGTTTCCTGAATTATTGGGACCGGGAAGGTTTTTAAAAATAGGTTTTTGTGACGCCTCTTTCTGGGCTTATTTTACAGGAACTTTCGAAGTTGTATGTGGCACCCTGGTATTAGTTGGTCTAGTGACCAGAATTGCAGCTATTCCACTTCTAATTATCATGCTAACAGCCTTTGTCTCTACTAAATTTCCAATTCTTTTGGATAAAGGATTTTGGGCGCTTCTTCACGAATACCGGACCGATTTTGCATTGACACTCCTTTTGATTTATTTGACTATTTATGGTTCCGGAAGGTGGTCCTTAGATTTTAAAATAGGTGACATGCCAAAACGTTGAACTATGCAAATATTAAGTTGGAGAAAATTTCTACTTTCAGGATTGCTTTTATGCCAGTTAACCCAGATGAGTTATGCCGGACCACCATTTTTTACCGACGATCCCCAACCGGTTGATTTCAGACATTGGGAATACTATATTTCTTCAATTAATTCATTTCAACAATGTTCCTGGACAGGGACAAGTCCACATGCTGAAGTGAACTATGGATTAATTCCAAACGTTCAGGTTCATCTGATCGTTCCAATGAACTACAATTATAACGGGCATCAACATGCTGATTTCGGATATGCAGATACCGAAGTTGGAATGAAATATCGCTTTATACAGGAGACAAAAGATCTTCCCCAGATCGGCACATTTCCAATTGTAGAATTGCCGACGGTAAAAAACAGCACTTTTAGTAGTGGGAGAACTCAGATCTACCTTCCGGTTTGGGCTCAAAAGTCATGGGGTAAGTTCACAACTTATGGGGGGGTCGGTTACTGGATAAATCCAGGGACAAACAATAAAAACTGGACTTTCACTGGATGGGAAGCCCAATACGATCTATCACCGGTTGTTACATTCGGTGCAGAAATTTACCATCGTTCTGCTGACATTATTGGAAGTAAATCCTCAACAGCGCTCAATTTTGGCGGGTTAATTAACGCGGGCAAAACAACCCATTTCATCTTTTCTTTGGGTCACAGTTTGGCAAATACCAGCATCTTGAGCTGCTATGTAGGTTTACAATGGACGATCTGATTAAATTTCTGATACATGGACAAAATGGCCTCAAATCAAAAGTTTAGCAACCAACGATTGAAGGAAGTAGCCCTATTGTTTCTAAAACTTGGCACGATTTCTTTTGGGGGGCCTGCAGCGCATATCGCTATGATGAAAGAAGAGGTTGTAAAAAAGCGTCAATGGATTGACGAACAACATTTTCTCGATCTTATTGGGGCGACAAATCTTATTCCTGGTCCAAACAGCACCGAAATGGCTATTCATATTGGTCATGAACGGGCAGGTTGGAAAGGTTTAATTGTAGCTGGTTTATGCTTCATTGTGCCAGCCGTAATTATTACCGGAATTTTCGCAGTTCTATATAAAGAATACGGACATTTACCAATTGTTCAGCCATTCATTTATGGGATAAGCCCGGCGATTATCGCAATTATTCTTTCAGCAGTTTATCCTTTGGCTAAAAAATCAATCAAGACGATTGAATTAGGTTTAATTGGTATAATATCCTTTATTCTTTGCCTTTGCGGATTTAATGAGATTTATGTCATGTTTGGAGCAGGACTGATTGCTCTCGCATTGACCCTTATCAGACTTCGAAAAATAAATACTTTAAACAGTGCGTTCCCTTTGGCAATTTTGCAATTCACGGGAAACGGATTTTTCAATTTAAGGAACCTGGGTATATTCTTAACTTTCCTAAAGATTGGAGCAATTCTTTATGGTAGCGGTTATGTTCTATTTGCTTTTTTGGACACGGAACTTGTAGCTAAGGGAATCATATCGCGGCAGCAATTAGTAGATGCCATCGCTGTCGGACAATTTACCCCCGGCCCGGTTTTTTCATCAGTAACCTTTATTGGCTATCAAATAAATTATTTTACAGGAGCTTTAATCGCAACCTTAGGAATATTCCTCCCCTCATTTTTATTCGTTGCCTTACTAAATCCGCTTGTCCGGAAGATGAGAAACTCAAAATCCTTCTCGGCATTTCTGGATGCTGTAAATGTGGCATCAGTGGCAATCATCGCTGTAATCTGTTATCAATTAGGGAAAGAAACTATTTCTGACTGGCGAACTGTCCTGATTGCCATACTGAGCCTAACAGTCGTCTTTGGTTTCAGAAGGATCAACAGTGCACTGGTTGTTATAGGAGGTTCAGGATTGGGATTTTTACTGACCTTATTATAAAAATCGCAAAGTGCATGAATAACTTATTTTTACTCGGTGTACTCCTAATTTCCAGATTAATTTAAAGATATTGAAGCATTTGTCCCCCAGGAGATAAGTTCAGAAGTGGTATTAGGATTCGGATTCCAAAGACATTCCCGCACTGTCATTGTTTTTGTTCGCAGATCAATCGTGACCAATTGGAAGGATAATTTAGTCTCGTCTTTCAAGGAAATAATCCCTTTCATGGGCGAATCAACCTGGAATGTTTTCAAACTGATATCATTATCTGGTCCTTTGTATTCGTACATCTTATTCTCATGAGCATTTCCATTAAAATAAGCTTTGATGTTTGGATGTGCTTTTATAAAGGCAACAAAGGAACGTTGTTCAATCAAACTTGGATCGGAAGTTTTCGTTCCGTCCTTGAAAACTTCCGGAATAATATTCTCAAATTTGTCTGTACCATTAATCGTATGGTTTCCATTTGGGTTAGTAAAGTGTTTGGATTCTACAGCAGGTTGATCATGTGCAAACATGATTACAGGAGTGTTAGGGCGAACTGTTTTTAAATCTTTTTCAATCCAGACGCGTTCACTGGAATCAGGCCACATATTAATGAAAACGAAATGGATTCCTCCCTTATCCCTTGAATAATGAACCTTATCTATGGAATAGTTAAAAGTCGATGTATTTTTAGGATGCCTCGGGAACATGTAATTGAAAATCCCAACCAGCGCCGTATTATCAGTCAGGGGTGAGAGTTTTCGGCAATAACCTATTGAATTGGAAATGTCATGGTTACCAGGCAGAAGTAATATTTCGGTTTTCTTATTCCGATTGTTTTTGAGAGTTAATCCCTTTAAATAAACAGCAGCAAACTGACTCCACGATTTCTCAGAAGTTTGAACTCCATACTCCTCCCGATTAGAAAGATCTCCGGCATTGATTAAATATTCAATACCACCAACCGTATTCGAGGCATTTACACCTCCATCATTGGGCAGTTTTAAAGATGGTAATCTATTTATCTTGGCAACCATAGCAGCATTCACATCATTGGAATATACATTTGAGTCTCCTTGAAAAGTGAGCCTTTTAATTCCAAAATGTGAGTCTGAAGTGATAACAAATTGAAGTAGTTTAGTGTTATGGGGTTGTTTTGCTTCAACATTAGAGATAAAAATTAAAAAGGCGCAGAGGATTAACTTAACATTTTTAATGATTCCGGTTCCAGAACCTTTAATTTGAACGGAGGATATTTTATGCATTTCAGTTTGAATAAAAAAACAGGAATTAGACATTCAAAAAAGTGATTTTATGATACAACCTCCTGCCGGTCGAGAAGCAGGAGGTTGTTGAGATTCAAGGTTTATTATATGCTGTTATTAATGCTGGTTTCCTGTGCCATCAAGCTGGTAGCAACCGATATCTTTTCCGGGAGGAGTGATTTCAGTCGAACCAAAGTTTTTATCAATTGGGACATTGTTAATCGGGGAGAAGGTGGTTAACCCTTTTCCGGCTGCCGGGGAACTTGCCAAAAGATGAAAATCAAAAGCATCAACGGATGCCTGATTGGCAAAGTTCAAATTGGGAAGCGGATAGTTAACAAATTTTGGATTATTTTGACCAACCAGGCTGGAACCATCATAAGCGAAACCAAAAGTATATGTCGGACCTAAGAAGGCAAACATATTTGGAATATCTGTTGCTTGCGGATGAGTCACAACCGCCTGAGCGATGTTTGTTGGAACGATCTGATTTGCCTGAGCTACATTGTCTACATAGAAAAAATTGTGACCATATGCAGTTTTCATAATTGGACCATCAACGTGGCTTAAGGTATCAGCCAGGTAAACTTTGGCAGTCACATTATTCCCTCCTGCAATACGAACACCAAAATTGCAATCCACGATCAGGTTATTATAAGCCAGTGCTCTTGAATTATTTTCAACCTCGATAGACCCGCTCCTTGCGCCATAGGTCCCGGAATTTCTAAATCCTCCGTTTACATAGGTATTATTGTACATGGCGATCTGGGTCTGAATAGATCCCTTGGCACCGTCATTGGCTGATTTTGTTCCGTTGGTAGCACCACCGATAATCAGGTTATAGGCCATATTCCCTTGTGTACCACCCTTGGCATTAAATCCATCTCCACCGGTGCCTCCAAGTTTTTCAAGAGTGTTTCGCATCACGTTAATATGTCCGCCGTAAAAACGTATTGCATCATCCGGACTTCCATATAACCAGGAATCTTCAAGGATCAGGTTCCCATTTGGATTCTGCCAGTAAATAATATACTGGTCGCCAGTTGACGGTCCGGTGAAAGGCGGAGCAACAAGACCGGCACCTCCAAAGTCAAGATGAGTCCATTTGATTACCAAAAGCGGACAAGTAACATCGCAATAGATACCTCCCCAGCCTCCAACATAAGCTGGATCTGTTGCCGCAGAAGAATTACCCATAGTTTTGGTTTTTGAAGGATCACTGATAATAATTGGAGCACTTTTTGAACCCAGACTTATGAAGGTCCCGTGGACAATAAAATTGGCACCGTTTGTGATATTGATTTTAACACCCTCCTGAATCAACAAAGTATCTGTTGCATTGATGATAACATCACCAGAGATGCTATAGGTTTGATTGGCAAGAAAAGTTCCTTTAATTGCACCCGACAATGGAGCAGTATTACTTACAGTTACACCGACTTTTAACAATGGTGCAGATACGACAGCCGTATCCTTTTTTGTGCACGATGCAAACACAAAAATGGCAAGCATAAATAAGGCATTTATTAAATGTTTCATGATTTTAAATTATTAATTAAATGATTGATTACTAAATTATTATATTAAATTATTCTTAGATTATCAAAATTTAAAGCGAAAACCCAGTGAGTACCGTGCATAATAGACATCCTTTTCAATTGTAGCGTATTTGGGACTATCCTGTATCGGCAATTTATTGATTCCGCTATATGCCCTATTTGTTTGTTTGACAATTAATTGATAGGGGGTATTCAAAAGATTGTTGATTTTGACATAGATGATATAATGCCGGCCAAACTCTTTTTGTGCGGAGAAATCAAGATTGAAAGTGGGTCGTTCCCAGTTATCCAGATCCTTATACATCGACAGTGTATTTATTCTTGCGCCAGTATATACCGCAGCTAATTGAGCGTCAACCTTACTTTTGCCGCTTTTAAATAAAAGGGAAATATTGCCGATGTGAGCCGCCTGTCCTTGTAAAGGTCTGGGTTGGTTTACATCAATATTGTGAAAACTATTGTCCGTTGGATCGATATAATTAAATTTCTTTGAAGAATTTATTACCGAGTAGGTATAAGTGTAATTACCTGAGATACCTATATTCCCAAAATACTTTCTGAAAACTGCTTCCAGACCATAATTGTGAGCTGTCCCAAAATTGTTTGGGGTAAGTTCCAGGTCGGCTGCAAAACTTGTCTGAACTAATGCATATTCAATTGGATTAAAGATGGATTTATAAAAAGTGCCAATCATAAACTGGTCAAGCCCTTTTGGGAAGACCTCATAGCGAAAATCAAAATTATTGATAACAGTATGCTGCAAATTTGGATTACCAATCGTTCCAAAGTCATCTTGCGAGAATCCGGTTTTATCTAAATAGGGTACAAGATCTGAATAGGCAGGACGCAAAACAGAAGTAAAGTAAGATAATCTAAGTGCCTGGTTATTATTAAGTGAATATTTAGCATTGAGACTAGGTAAAAAATCAAGATAGCTTATCGTCGCCGATTTTCCGGCAATCGTCGCCGGCAAGGATGAATTATAATTCTGACTTGTATTCTCAACTCTTAAGCCGATCAAAACGTCAAAATTATCTTTAATAAAATATTTAGCCTCTCCGTAAACCCCTTGAACGTTTTCATTAAATGTATAGACACCTGCATTACTAAAGGCTGTTCCCAACGCATCGGTATGCGGAATAAATTTAAACTGGGAAGCCGGAATTGAAATATACTTCTGGTCGATAGAATTGGCATCAGGCGGGGCATTCAAACTGTACTGGTTATCGTAGTTGTCCCTGCTTTTGTGCCTAAACATCCCTCCAAATGTAATTAAGGACTGATGATTCATGATCTCAGAATTGTAATGCAGATTCAAATACCCTGACAGATCTTTGTCTGTATTGTGTGACCATTCCCTCTTTTCAGGTCTCACCGTCAGTGGGCCATACACAATTGAAGTCGCTGTTCCGGAAGTATTCGGACTAATTTGCTGTGTTGTGTTAAATGCTGCCATATCAGGTAATTGCTGCTTTGCTTTAGAGTATGCTAAATCCCAATCGGTCGTTAACAAACCGGCCAGTTTATTATTTCCGTGCAGGATTAAACTGTAAATGCTTTGAAGATCCTGCCGGGTTTGTGTTTCATAGCTTTGCTGGAAACCACCGGTATATCCCTGAAAGGAATAGTTTCCCAAAAGCAGGTCATTAGTCAGTCTGACACGGTCTTCGTTAAGTTGTAAATAGGTTCCAAACAAACTTATCGCATTATCAGGATTAAACCTGTAATCAATAGTCGAGATAAGTCCTAGCCGATTAGTTAGTGATGAATATTTTCTTGTGAGATATTCGGGAAAAACCTGGGTCATTTCTGCATTTGGCCCCTGAGCCGGACCTAAAGTGGCATTCTCGACCAGTCGCGAGGTATTATTCCCGGCATAGGTATTTTGATAGCTACCTGAAAAAATGACTCCTAACCTTTTATCTAAAAACCGATCTCCGATTGTGAGACTATAATTACTGTTGATTGGAGATTTTTTCGTAGAAGTAATCAAGTTTTGGTATGGGAAAGCGGAAATTTGAGACTCAACACCGCTTCCCAAAATTTCAGCCGGAGACTTCTTATTGACAAAAGAGGTGCTAAAACTATCGAATGGCCGTTGTGAAAATAAGGCCGAATAACCAGCACCAACATTACCTTCCAACCTGAAATCATCTGGTGCTGTTTTCATGACCAGGTTAATTACGCCTCCCGAAGCATCACCTTCCATTTCAGCAGTTAAAGATTTTGAAACTTCAATCCGCTCTATTAAATCGGAAGGAAATATATCCAGCGGGACATATCGGTTTTTATTATCCGGGCTTGGAATCTTGACTCCGTTTATCAGCGTGGTATTATATCTTTTATCCATGCCTCTGATAATCGCATATTGTCCTTCACCAGTGTTTCCCCGTTCAACCGATACGCCTGAAACCCTGGCCATCACATTTGCTACTGTAATATCAGGCGATATGGCTATGGAATTGGCTGAAACTATATTTACAACATTATCAGCTCTTTGCTCTGCTCTTTTGGCATAACCATCTGATTCCCTTCCCCCCTTTGATGACACAACAACAGTAGTTAAGTTGGTGCTATTTGAAATCATATAAAAATCCACCTTGAAATCGATATTTGATACTATTGCCAAGGTAGTATCTATGGTTTTGTATCCAATATAGGACACCCTTAGTTTATAATTACCTGTTTTAATATTGTTTAAAGAAAATTTACCCTCCAATGATGAAAAAGAGTTGAAGGACCCAGGCTGTAAAATAACAACAGCACCAACTAGTTGCTCACTACCTTTTTTGTCGTAAACAAAACCCGTAATTGACGATGCAAAGGAGACGGAGGCAAAACCAAAAGCAATTAAAAAAGCAAGTAAAAGTTTCATTATATTTATTTAGACAAAATAATATTAGTCAAAATAAGACCAATTATATTTCACTTTGATTTCGTTTATAAAACAGTTCAATTAAAAGGTGTTACACATCAGTTTCATTAATTAGAGTATTCAATCAGATGAATTTCGATATTAGAAATACATATATAGTACTAATAATCAGATAGATGTTGTTTATTGAAAATTGATTTGATTATAAATCGAATGGTTCACTTAACAACTAATTCATCCATTATTCAAGTTCGGGATAATTTGATTTCACCATTATGGAGATCAGTTTGTGAACGCAGCACTAGGGATTCCAAATCATCAGGAGGTACGTGAGCTCTCTAAAACCATTAATGCATGTTTAATCGAATCGTATTTTGTTTGGAATCTTTATGTAATAATGATCTTATATTTTTGGTTTAAATCTAAAATATTATGGAAATCTGGATATGTAAAGCGACAGAAATAAGTGAGGTATATCTTTCACAAATCCTCGACCTAATTGTCCAGGGTGGACAAATAAAAGGCAATACGAAAGATATTAGAAACTTATTATTCCTTGCAGATATTATTGCCTATATGTGTGAGGATGAAATTGTAGTTTGTACTGCTACACTTAAGAATCCGTACCCGGAATACCGGGAAAAGGTTTTTATGTTGGCGGCCCAAAAATCACCGGGTGATTACACTAAAGAACTGGGTTTTATCGTAACACACCCTAACTATGAGAATCAGGGGCATTGTCAGGACTTACTTGATATTTTGTTTCACCTTATCTGGAAGAACTCCATTTATGCCACGACAAGAAAATCTTCAATGATCCATATTTTAAGCAAATATGGTTTTCGCCAGACTGGAGGTTTATATAACCAGGATCTTAACCTCCTAATTTATGACTCACCGGCAAATAATTTTAAAAGAAAAACAATAGAGGATAGTGTAAATGAGGGAAATAAATATTTCCAAATTCCCAATTCACTTTCACTTCTGCCGGAATTGATAATGAATTAGGTGTCGCTACCTCTTTGACTTTTCAGATAGCGTTATTAATTACTAAATTCAAGAGGGATGAAATGGTATTTTAATGTTCTTAAAAAGTATGATGAATTTCGCGGAAGGGCAAGTAAAAAAGAGTTGTTGATGTTTGTAATTTATAACCTGGCGTTTGTTGGAGCTGCAATTATAACTGACAATATAACAGGAACCACAGCAGCAGGCCTTCCGTATGGGTTATTCAACTTTCTCTATATCCTGGCAGTTATCATACCGGGATTGGCTGTTGCAGTCAGAAGACTTCATGATGTAGGTAAAAGTGGTTGGTTTTCCCTGATCATATTGATTCCAGTTGTGGGAATAATTTGGCTCTTTATCTTATTGTGCAAAAAAGGGATAGACGGTGAAAATAAATATGGATTTAATCCGGAAGAAATGGCTATCGAGTGAATGAATAGCCCAAGAATAGCCAGTATGGATTTAATTTGCCAATTGAATTGGGTTTCCTTAACGTTCTGAACCTAATGGGGTAAAGATTATCTGTTTATAGCTAATTTATTAAAATATTTCATGGAAGAATTTAAGGATTTTAATTCGAGATTACAGAGCAATGCTCTGGTAATTGATGTTTTGTCAAGAAATCTGGAAATCATGTCAAAGGAATCCAGATTTCACGATCATTACGAAGTACTTGTTTCGAATCATAAAAAGTCAATTGATTTAAATTTGATGTTTTCCAGGGATATAACTTCAATAGAAAATACCAAGAATGACCGAAAGAATGAGTTGATAGACAAGACTATGATAATCATTCAGGTAATGCAGGTTTTTGCCACTGATAAAAAGAAAAAGAATCTTCAACTTCGATTGGAACACTATACCCCCGAATTTCTTCTGGAAAGTTCGGAAATGGATTTAATTAAAATTTCACAGAAGATTTGGCTGATTGCGAATAAACACGGGGGATATGCAACCAACTTTGCCAATAAAATTAAATCTGCTCTAAATCCTGAACATTCCAAAGCCACTCTCAAATTCAAAAAGAAATACGGATTAATTCCTGATATGATTAAAAATATAGAAGAAGCAACTATTCGCTTTATTAACTCATTTACTAAATATCAAAGGGTCGTGCAAGAAAAGGAGAACGCGATTGTGGAGATGAAAATGATTTTTAAAGATTCAAAAAAACTAGTGGCTAAAAAGATCGATAAATTTGCTCTTCAGTTTGAAAGCACGAATCCAGCATTTTTTAATGAATACAGACGGGTAAGAGAAAAGCAATTGCATTAAGTCGTTTCCGAAATTAAGCTTCCAATCAGTACGGTTTTCGATTATATTGTTGAATAGACTGTGAATTAATTTTAATTTACGCTGGTGGAGAAGGTAAGTAATGATTCAAACAACGCTCGAAAAGATAATAATCGGTGATCTTACTTCGTTAAATAGTCGGGTATGGATTTTATTCAATCAAGCTTATTACAATTTTATTTTGGTAGCGAAAACAAAAATTCAAGTCCACCGTCTTTTCTTTTACGGGCAGAAATTTCACCTTTGAAGCTGAGAATGGCATTTTTAACAATGGCCAGCCCTAAGCCGGTTCCCCCTTCCTTGCGAGAACGCCCAGAATCTACCCTGTAAAACCTTTCGAAAAGTCGTGACAAATGCTCTTCGTCTACTCCAGCACCGTTGTCAGAAAATGAAAAGTAGTGGAATGTATTGTCTTCGTGGTATTTGGTGATTGAAACCGTAATATTGTCTCCGCCATAATTGACAGAATTTTCCATTAGATTACGAAAGACGGAAAAAATCAATGAGTGATTTGCATTAATGACAAGTTCGTCCTCAATTGTGCAATCAACCTGAATCCCCTTCTGTTTGATCAGATCACTAAAACTCTCAATAGCCTCATTAATTACTTTTCTAATTTGCACTTTTTCCCGGACATATAGTTCAGAATACTCTTCAATCTTGTTCAAGAGAGAAATGTCATTTACCAACTGAGTAAGCCTTTCGGTTTGATTATAGGCTTTTTCAATAAAATACTGCTGTTTGCTTTGTTCCAGGTCAGGATTATTTAAAACTGTTTCCAGGTAGCCTTTAACAGATGAAATAGGTGTTTTTAGTTCATGTGAAATGTTGGAAGTAATTTGCTGTTTCATTATACTTCTCCGCATGAGTTGGGTTTGGTCTGAAATAAGAATTTCAAAGCTTTTATCTGGAAAGATAATACACTGAATATTAAAACTATATCCATCATTCTGAACCAGATAGTCCATTCTAGGGAGCTCCTGTGGATGAAAGGTGTTTTGATCTGCAATAGTTCGATCAATAAATGCATTGACGTCCTTAAATTCTTCAGCTTGAAAGATTTTTTCGACTGATATTGTAGTTTCTTCCGCGATGATGTTGATATAAAAAATAAAATGGCTGTTATTCAATATTGCTTTTTTACTGGACGAAAAGAATGAAATCCCCTCCTTTAATACAAAAAGATGGCTGATGAGCTTTTCTTTTTCCAAGACAAGCTCTGTCTTGGTTTTTCTCAGTTGTTGGTATAATTGAATTATTTCCCGACTGATAAATCCAAGTTCGTCATTCGAAAATTGGGTTGTGCCGTCTACATCAACTGCTTCATTTTTCCTGATTTTAACTGCAAAATCCTTCAGTTTTGTAACAGAATCACCAATATGATTTGCAATATAGCGGAGCAGGAAACCAAAAATAAGGAATAATAAAACAAAGAAATAGATAAAGATCCGTTCTGTTTTTAGAAATGCTTTAACCTCTGTGTTATAAATTACTGCCGCCCTGACTACATAATTTTTGTAGGACTTTGCATAATAAATGTAATCCTCATTTGTTGTATCCGAATGACGAATGTTCTCTCCAAATTCACTGTATAGTGCCTTTTGAAATTCTGGCCGTTCTTTATGGCTGGTCAAATGAGCAAAGTCATTAACTGTATTATCATACAATACCTTGCCCTCATAATCGATAACAGTTATACGAGCCAAATTAGGAGGAATAATTTTTTTCAGACTATCAAGTTTCGAAAAATTCATTTCCTGAGAAACCTTATAATTTTCGATATATCTGTTTGTCAGGTCGGTATATTCGTTTAGTTTTGTTTCGAGCTCCGCAATTTTATAGTGATGTTCTCGCCTATTCTGAAACAGGACTACCGAAAAAGTGAATACGGCGAATAACAGAAAGTAATAAATGAACAACTTCCATTTAATAGTATGTCGGTTAAAAAGCATAATTATAGAATTTAAGGTTAAATATCAAAGTAATAGCCAAAGCCTGGTTTGTTTCGGATGTAATTGCCATATTCTTCCATTTTTTTGCGTAAACGGGTAATATTGACATCAACTGTACGATCAGTGACAATGACGTCACTCTCCCAGATCCGGCGAAGTATCTCTTCACGTGAAAAAATTTTCCCTGGAGATCTGGCTAATAATAAAATTATTTCATATTCCTTACGGGTAAGTTCAATTTTCCTTTCTCCTATAAGAAGCCGTTTGATTTCCTTATCCAAAATGATTTCACCTATGGGTAGCAAGTTGTTTGCCTCATCCGCAGGAACTATTTTATATCTTTTTAAGACTACTTTAACCCGTGCCTGAAGCTCTCTTATTGAGAATGGTTTGGTTATGTAGTCATCAGCTCCAAGATTAAATCCGGTCAATAAATCATTTTCAGTATCACGTGCAGTAAGAAAGATGATCGGGACTTCAAGATGCAGCTCTTTTCTAATTCTTTGGGCAAGACTATACCCGGATATCTTCCCCATCATTACATCAAGCAGAATTAAATGGTAAACTGAGAGGTCTTTTTTCAAAGCCCCCTCTGCAGAGAATGCAGTGTCGACCTGGTATCCTTCGCTTTCCAGATTGAACTGTAAAATCTCATTCAGATCCTCCTCGTCCTCAACTACAAGTATACGTGAATCTTCATTCATTATTTTTCGTTTGTTTCATTTTCAAGATTGTGGTGGCGAATATCTGTCCCCTCCATTGCGTAGATTGAAGCCTCCGCCACATTGGTCGCATGATCGGCTATCCGTTCAATGCTCGAAATAATACTATTTATATGGATAAAACTAAACATCAGCTGCTGGGTTTCATCAGACATCTTGCTTTTCGCAATTGCCTTTCGGATAAGCTTGTGGTTCATATCATCCACGACTTCATCATTTCTGATCGTCCAAATTGCAAATTCCTTATCACTGTTTATAAAAGAGAGCAATGATTTCTGTACCATATTAACACTTACCAGCAACATGTTATAGATCACTTCCGACATCCGGTTGTAGGTTTCTGATTCTTTGATCCTGGGAATAAATTTTACAATGTCTATCACCAGGTCACCGATTCTCTCGAGGTTAATTACGATCTGATAACAGGCCATCAGTTTACGGAGATCTGAGGCAACCGGTTTTTGTAAAACGATCGTATCGACAATTTTTTCACTCAGCTTGACCTCAAATTTGTCTGATTTATCTTCATTGATATTTAATTCCTTCAAAATTTCTTCCGGAATAACCAGTGATCCTGAGCTAATAACTTTCTCAAGAATGGATAACTGGCTTAAGATCAGGTTAGCATAATCCTCAAAATGATCAAAAATGTTATGGATCGCATTCTCTTTTTTAATATTCATCTGTTGTCGTATTTTAAGGTTAAGGAATTTATTTTAGATATCATTGGAAATTATAATTACGGATCAGCCAAATTTACCGGTCAGATAACCCTCAGTGCGTGAATCAGCCGGATTTGTAAACATTTTCTTTGTTTTGTCATATTCCACCAATTCTCCAAGGTACATAAACATGGCATTATCTGAAATTCGGGCAGCCTGTGACATATTATGGGTAACCAGTACGATGGTATATTGTTTCTTTAATTCGACCAGCAGATCCTCAATTTTTGCGGTTGAAAGCGGGTCGAGAGCTGAAGTTGGCTCGTCCATAAGAATTACCTCGGGTTTAAATGCTAATGCACGGGCAATACACAGTCGTTGCTGCTGACCTCCTGAAAGAAAATTTCCTTTTTTGTTTAGCGAATCCTTCACCTCTTCGAACAGACCCACATCGTGAAGAGAACTTTCAACGATAGCATCTTTCTCCCCTTTTTTCAATTTACTCCCATTGAGATCGTATCCAGCAATTACATTTTCATAAATACTCATTGTTGGGAATGGGTTTGGCCGTTGAAAAACCATCCCGATCTTTCTGCGTAGTCGTGTCGTCGACATTTTATAGATACTCTCACCGTTTAGCAGGATGTCACCAGTGGTTTGGATATTGGGGTACAATTCATGCATTCGGTTGATGGCCCTTAGTAAGGTGCTTTTGCCGCATCCCGATGGACCCATGATGGCAGTAATCGCGTTTCGTTTCACGTCGGCTGTTACATCTCTCACGGCTGACTTATCTTTCCCATAGGCGATCATCAGATTGCTAATGGATAAAACAGGATGCTGAATTTGTAAAATATTCTCGTTCATGATTGCTATTTTGTTTTACGAATCTTAATTAAACTGATTTGAGATCCGTTTTGCAATGATATTTAAGGTTAAAACAAAGCCTAATAGAAAAAGAGATGACGACCAGACGAGGTCAATCATATTTGGGTTATTGTAAAATTCCCAAATTTGTAAAGGTACAGCACTGGTTGGTTTTGTAATGTTCAGGTTTATGGCAGTACTTCCTAATGTCGTAAGCATAAGAGGTGCAGTTTCGCCTATTACCCTTGATATGGAAAGTAATATTCCGGTCATAAGCCCACTAAAGCCTGATGGAATCATCACTTTTAATATGATTTTATGATAAGGAACTCCTAATGCGGCACCTGCCTCTTTAATCGAAATTGGAAGCATTTTCAGCGTCTCCTCGGTTGACCGGATGATCAGAGGTAACATCATGATGGCCAGGGCAACACTTCCGGCAAGGGC
This sequence comes from uncultured Bacteroidia bacterium, assembly GCA_903923905.1. Lineage (GTDB taxonomy): Bacteria > Bacteroidota > Bacteroidia > Bacteroidales > Prolixibacteraceae > JAAFHB01. Next base: position 66,303 of record CAIXZH010000052.1, on the reverse strand, counting down.
TGAAAACCCTTTGGTAATCCCCTGAACAATCCAGATATAGGCAATTATTCCCAAAACAACTGATGGAACCCCCTGAAGAATATCGGTAAGGCTTCGGATGAGGTTGGCATATTGTTTTCCCTGATTCTCATAAAGGAATATGCCGATTAAAATGCTTAACGGAATAGCAATCACTGAAGCTACTGCCACCATAAGCAAGGTGCCGGTAATACCGTTGGCGATTCCACCTGGCAGAAGCTCTCCGTTTCGCACTGCAGTCATTGCCTGAAGCGTATCAGGGGCCACTTTAAAAAAGAAATCAAGATTAATTTGTTTGTATCCTTTGACAATGAGTTTATAAAGGATTAATGCAATAGGGGATATAGTGATGAAGGATAGGATTACAACTATTCCGAAGAACAGTTTGTCTTTTCTCTCCCTCCAATTGGAATTCTCTCCCTCGGCAATTCTCTCTTTGCTGTCCATTTTTCTTGTTCTAAGCGAATTTACGGATGATGATTTTCCCAATGGCATTGACTATCGCAGTTACCCCAAAAAGGAGCAGGCCAATGGCAATTAATGAACTCAGCTTTAATCCATCTGCCTCGCCAAACTGATTGGCAATGACGCTTGCCATCGAATTTCCTGGACTGAATAATCCATTGGGTATGATATTGGCATTGCCGATCAACATGGTAACTGCCATGGTTTCACCAAGCGCTCTTCCTAAGGCAAGGATGTAACCAGCCACAAGTCCGGATCGTGAATTAGGGATGATGACACTAGAAATAACCTCTAATCGTGTTGCCCCAAGAGAATAGGCCGCTTCCTTTAGTTCATTGGGAACCATTGTGATTATCTCATTGCTGATCGAGGTGGCATAAGGAATAATCATGATTGCCAGAATCAAACCTGAAGTAAAAATTCCGTAACCCTGCCCCTGAAATCCGAGAGAGGCAATTAATGGACGAAGGGTATAAAACCCCCAAAGTCCGTAAACTATACTGGGCACCCCTGCAAGCAAATCGACCAAAGTCCCGAGGATTATTGCAATTCGTCTCTTCCGGAAGTACTCGGCAATGAAAAGCGAGGTTGAGAAAGCGAGTGGAAAACATATTATCAGGGCAAGTACTGAAGTGATTACTGTGCCGGCAATAAATGGCATAGCCCCGTAAGCTTCTTTTCCTTCGGTAGGATTCCATTCAGTTGAAAAGAGGAATCCAAAGAAACCAAACTTCTGGAAAGCAGGGTAGGCACCTTTAATCATCGCCCAGGCCATCCCAGCAAATATCAGAAGAATCACCAAAGAAGCAATGATTAAAATAAGTTTTGTGATCTTTTCGCTTTTCACTTTTTAAAAGAGATAAATTGTCTGGATTTTATGCTTTATTTTCACTGCTAAAGTACAAAATTCCTGAACGTTGATATTTTAAACCATTGGATACTCTATCTTAAACATACTAAAAAGAGAAACATGGATTAATTGTATCTCCATGTTTCTCTTTTTTCAAATTATATTCGAAGTTTATCAGGATGAATCAGAAGAGATAAAATCTGATTTTAATTTTCTTGTTAATCGAATACTTATTTTACAATCGGAGTGCCCTTGTAAGTAACTGATTTTAAAATAGTTTTTGCAAGAGAAACCGCTTTTGCAGGAAGTGGAGCATAATCAACCTTCTGAGCAACTGCCTGAGCATCAGTGTCTATAACCCAGCTAAGAAATTTTACTGTTTCTTCAGCCTGTTGAAGAGTTCTGTCGTTGTAAGACTGTTCCTTATAAAGAATAATCCAGGTAAAAGCGCTGATTGGATAAGCTTGCGGATCAGCAGAATTAGTCAGCATTACACGGGTATCTGCAGGGATATCTCCTTGAGCGGCAGCGCTGACCGAGGCAACTGATGGTTCAATGAAATTGCCTGCCTTGTTCTGCAATTTTACAAAAGGGATTTTTTGAGCAAAAGCATATTCAGAACCAATGTAACCAAATGCGCCAATTGTTTGCTTAATCGTTCCAGCCACTCCGGGATTACCTTTGGCACCCATACCTACAGGCCATTTTAATGTTTTTCCGGTTCCAACCTCTTTTGACCATTTTTCGCTGATTTTGCTCATGAAGTCGCTGAAAATAAAGGTTGTTCCACTTCCGTCAGAACGGTAAATAATTGAAATACTCATATCTGGAAGGTTTGCCTCAGGGTTTTCTGCCTTAATCAGCTTGTCGTTCCATTTGGTAATTTCACCCATAAAGATTTTTGCCAGAACGTCATTCTTAAGTTTTAAAGAGGTTACTCCTGGTAAATTGTAGGCTAAAACCACTGCTCCAAGACAAGTGGGGATATGGACAACCGGAGCAGAAAATTCTGCTGCCTGAGCGTCTGTAAGAAAAGCATCTGTAGCGCCAAAATCGACCACTTTATCTTTTAGGCTGCGGATTCCCCCGCCTGAGCCAATTCCACCATAAGTGACCAACATGCTTGTTTTGGTTGAATAATCAGCAATTAACTGATTGTAAAATGGCAGAGGGAAGGTTGCTCCTGCACCCGAAATACTGATGCTTTTTGAATCATTTCCTGTGCTTGTATTCTGGTTGTTTCCTGCAACTGCTGCGAAAACTGACATGACGAATACGATTGCTAATAATTTTTTCATTTTTTTTATTTTAAATTTTATTACGACAAAGTAAAGAATGTGATATTTCGATTTGATTCCAAAAATGTTACAATCTTGTTACATATTGCACGAATTGAATTATTCTGTCTATGCAATGAATAGAAAGATTTAATTGTCCATACCGTTATTACCTACCTTCTTCGATGCATTGAACAAATAATAGAATGTTACCCTGGGAACAAAGTCATAGTCTTTACTTGCTTTTACTGCGGCTGCTGAAAGGTTTGCCATACTGTTAAATTGGGTTACCCAAACGTTTGGCATAATATGAAACCTGTTCATCACTGTAAAATCCAATCCAAGGGTGTAAAATGTTTGGGTTGAAAATACCGCCGACTGGCTGACAGCGCTAGATCCAATTGAATATACTGAACCTGAAGGTGTATATTGAGGAGTAATTACTCCAGGAACAGACGTATAAATATTGTTAGCATTATATTTTGTATCAGGATTATACTTATCCAGCCTTGCATAATAGTTCATTTTTGGCAGGATCTTTCCCGAGAGCCATAAAGACCATCCTGAAATATTAACATCTTCATAGGTTCCGGTCTTTAATTTTGCACCATTTACTAGAACCTGTGAAAATACTTCACCCCCGATTTTGAATTTTGAGGTATTATAGGCAGCGTATGCTTTTAAAGTATGTGCAGATTGGTTTACTGCTCCAATTGCTATTGTGCGAAAATCACCGTAAACACCCATTGTAAGTTTCTGCTTCATCAAACTGGTATAGAAATTATATCTTAATGTCTTATAATGGTCGTTTTCAGGTTTAGCTCCATTTCCGTTTCCAATTTGAATCATATATCCAATAAGGTTTGGTTTTAGTGAATCACCCGACATTCCATGCCAAAGATCTCCTTGTAAAGCTACGCCTAAATCAGTTGAAGAATCGTTATTATGAATATCCATAACAGTTCGTTCAATAGCGCGATAACCCCACAAAGGCTCAGTACCAAACGGAGTGGCAAATGAAGGTGTAGATTGTTGACCGATAATCAGGTTCAGCAGGTTCTTGTGATTAAAAACATCCGACCATTTTACATTGGCATATTTTAAATAAACTGTATTCTGACCACTTGCATCAAGATTTTGCTCATGGGCCAATACAGCATAAGCTGTCAATTTTGGGGCAAAATTATAGTCGTATCCCAGATAAAAACGTCTAACCTGAAAAGCGTTGGAATTGGTATTGTTGTTCGTCCCTGAACTAAGCAGGTTGGTTTTTGTGTTCGTCAGGGTTGTAGTAGTTGTGGTGGTTCCACCTGTGGTAGTTGTTACACTGGTTGCACTTGTCGGAATACTGGCATTTAAGGATGAGGTAGTAGAGTAAGGTTTGTATTGCACATTTCCTGCACCTCTACCCAATGAGTCGGCATGCCCCATGTAATAATAGTCACCAAAAGTGTATCCCCAAAGATTACCTGAAGGTTTAAATGCTGATTTATCTTGTGCACTCAAGGTGCCAATGATAAGCCCCAGCATCGTAAAAATTGTAAGCAGTGTTTTTTTCATTTTTTAATGTTTTAAATTAATTGATTTTCTACGATGCAAAATTTCCTTAATATTGTTACAATGGCATTACAACTAAATCACAATTAAATTAAATAATATTACAAAAAGATTACATGGCAATTTTTGTATTTGCCGAATATTATGATCAAAAGATTTTAATAGTGAAAATAGTTTAAGTATGAGCTCAAATAATGATTTTCTAGGCTAACAACTATATTTGGTATAATGCTATTTAAACTGTGCATCCTCCCTGTACTTTTAACGAAATTCTTATTTTAACAAATAATGTTAAAACCTCAACAAATCCGCGAATTAATTCTAATTTGTCAAACATTTTGGCTTAAGATTTGTTATTCACATTGGCTGTCGATTTTTCATAAATTAAGGCAAAATATGTTTCAAAAGATATCATTCATTCGGATTGCTTTCACTCTTCTGCTATCCGGAATATTCTCAATCTCCTTTTCACAAACAATTCCTGTTATAGGTTTGAAACAAGCAATAGATTCGGTAGGGAAAAACTATCCGGGTCTGAAGGCAAAACTAATGCAGATTAAAAGTACAGAATATGCAATTACCGATGCAAAACACCAGGCCTTACCTTCATTAAAAGTGAGTGATCAGGTTGATATGGGTACTGCAAACAGCATCGGCGGATCGTACTTCCCAATGGGTATTGTACCTTCAACATCAGGGGGAATAAGGGGCTCCAATAATTCAGATATTGCGTCCGGAAATGTTGCCGTCGGGTATTCTGAATATGAACTGGCTACCTTCGGATTAAACCATGCCCGCATTGAATCAGCCAAAGCCCGGAGTAAAGAGGCCGTAGCCGATTACCGGAAAACAGAGTACTGGTTACAATATCATGTTACTCAATTGTATTTCGATATGCTAAAATACAACCTGCTGTCATCTGTTCAGCAGAAAAACATTGACCGGTACCAGTTACTTTACAAGTATATTAAGGCTTATACCAATAGTGGCATAAAGGCTGGCGTTGATTCATCCGTGGCCAATGCCGAAGTTTCAAAAGCTAAGATTCAATATATCAAGACCCGGCAGATATTAAAACAATTAAAATCTGAATTTGTATTGTTTACCGGGTTTAGAAGCACATCTTTCAATGTCGATACCAATTTCTACCATTTACCGGTTTCAGCAGTCAGTCAGCTACGGGTGCTTGTTTCGGGAGATACCATTAGTTTAGGGAATCCGCTTTTAAACTATTATAAAAGCAGATGGGACTATTCGCTTTCATTGGAAAAACTGATCAAAAAAAGTTTTCTTCCGAAAATATCCGTTTTGGGGGCTACCTGGACAAGGGGTTCAGCTATCTCTTCAAAAGATGTATATGGTAATTTCTCCTCCGGGTTCGACTACAACCGGTACAATTATATGCTGGGTTTGGCATTGACTTATAATATTGTGGACATTGTGCACCGGAAAGATAAAACCAACGAACAATATTTTCAGACTGAAGCTGTCAGAGAGGAATTATATGAACAAAAATCTATGCTTGCGACCCAATTAGACCAGTCCGATATTGCAATTCAGGCCTCACTCGATAAGCTCAGGGAGATTCCAATCCAGTTGAAAGCGTCACGCGATGCATATGCTCAGAAGCTGGCCCAGTATGACTCAGGCTTGGTAACTATCGTTGAACTTACCAATGTATCCTACCTGCTTTTTAGTGCCGAAACAGACGAGATTGAAGCAAGATCAGAACTGCTGAACACACTTCTTCAAAAGGCAGTAACAAACAATACACTGAACTCATTTATAAGTCATTTTTAATAAATTACCAGAATGGTTGATTTTGCGCTTAAAAGACCGATCACGACAATAGTCTTATTCCTGGGTGTGTTATTATTTGCCATCATGTCCATTTTTTCTATTCCTGTTGACATTTTTCCCAAATTAAATTCACCCACCATCTATGTTTTTGAACCTTATGGTGGAATGTCGGCTCAGCAGATGGAGGGTTTTTTTGCTACCCGAATGGCAGATCAATTTCTCTATATAACCGGAATAAAGAATATTCAGAGTAAGAATATTCAAGGATTGACCATGTTAAAACTTACCTTCTATGAAAATACAGATATGGCAGAATCTTCTGCAGAGGTGGCTTTGCAGGTAAGCCGGGCGATGAATTTCTTTCCGCCCGGAGCTGTTCCACCACAGGTATTTCGTTTTGATTCCTCCTCATTGCCGGTAGGTGAATTGGTGTTCAGCAGCAAAACCCGTTCACTTAAGGAGATCTATGATTTGGCAGCTACTCGTATACGGCCAATGTTTGCAATGGTCCCAGGTTTGTCTGCCCCGCCGCCAATGGGTGCCAATGCCCGCTCTTTAGTCATGAATATTGATCCGCAAAAACTCCGCAGCTATAATATAACACCCGACGAGGTCGTTCTTGCAGTAGCAAAAAATAATGTAATTACACCTTCCGGCAATGTCCGGTTCGGAAATACCATGTTCGTTATCAGTAATAATTCGTTGGAAAAACGGGTTGAAGATTTTGCGAAAATACCTATCGTCACCAATGGTTCTTCTACAGTTTTTGTGAGTGATGTTGCGAAGGTTTCTGATGCTTCAGATATAACCGTTGGTTATGCACTTGTAAATGGGAAACGCTCAGTTTATATGCCAGTCGTAAAAACAGCGGATGCTTCAACTCTGGATGTTGTCAATGGTTTGAAGGATCATCTTGATGAAATGAAAGGACTTTTACCGGAGGATGTAAAAGTTTCTTATGAATTTGATCAGTCTGTTTTCGTAATTAATGCGGTAAAAAGTTTAGTTATTGAAGGGGCACTTGGAGCACTTTTAACCGCGTTAATGGTTCTGCTCTTTTTACGCGATTGGCGGAGTTCTCTAATTGTCGCGATAACTATTCCCATCTCGGTTATCAGTGCCATATTATTCCTCAAACTAGCTGGTCAGACGATCAATTTGATGACATTAAGTGGTTTGGCCTTATCGATTGGCATACTGGTGGATCAGGCGACTGTAACCATAGAAAATATTCACCAGCATTTGGAGATGCGAAAAAGCAAACGACAGGCGATATATGATGCCTGTGTAGAGATCTCTTTCCCTTTATTGCTTATTCTGCTATCCATATTAGCCGTATTTGCCCCCTCCTTTGTGATGCATGGTGTTCCTAAAGCAATGTTTTTACCCTTGTCATTATCCATCGGTTTTGCCATGATTATCTCTTATTTTGCTGCACAAATGTTGGTTCCGGTTATGTCCAACTGGCTCTTGAAGACAGAAGATTATTTCTACAAACACGGTAAAGAACATGCACATGCAGGACTCGCACTGGATCAAAATGAAGTAAGTGAAATAAAATATCATTTAGAGGAAGAGTTGGCTGAACCTGAAAAGAATGACTTTTTCGAGCGGGTGAAAATAATTTTTTTGAAACAATTGGGAAAGCTTTTTAAAAAAAGAAAGAAGTACGTTCTCATTTATTTTGCGGCATCACTTTTAGCAACTGGAGTTTGTTTCTATTGGATTGGAAAGGATATGTTGCCCAAGGTAAATTCAGGTCAGTTTCAGTTGCGTATTCGGGAGAAAGATGGCACTAGACTTGAGCGGACTGAAGAAGCAGTGCATAAGGTATTGGCAATTATTGATTCAACAGTAGGGAATCATGTGGCTATTAGTTCCGCTTATGTTGGGCTGATTCCAAGCAGTTTTCCTACCAGCAATCTGTTTGTTTTTAACAGCGGTACTCACGAAGCCGTTATCCAGGTTGGATTGGATGAAGACTATAAAGTTAATCTTGATGATCTTAAGGAAAAGTTAAGATCCAATATTCTCAATAAATATCCCGAAATGGGGCTTAGCTTTGAACCGATTGAACTTACCGAGAAGATTATGAGTCAAGGATCATCTACTCCGATTGAGATTAGAGTTGCTGGGAAAGATATGGTAGATATTGAGCACTATGCGGATATTTTACTTCAAAAAATGAAAGCCATTCCTTTTCTGCGGGATGTACAGATCCAGCAACCCATGAAATTCCCGACGATTCGGATTAATATGGACCGGTTAAAGATTGCTCAGATGGGCTTGAATCTCCCGGATGTGGCCCGTTCGATTACCGATGCAACTTCATCGAGCCGGTTTACTGATAAAAATCTTTGGCTGGACGAGAAAAATTCATACACCTACCAGGCCCAGGTATCTGTACCCGAATATATGATGAATGACATGAGTCAGGTAAAATCTATTCCTCTTGTAAAAGGGGCGTCTCGTCCATTTTTATCTGACGTGGCTTCCTTTTCTGTCGATACAGTTCCGGGAGAATACGACCGGTCAGGATCCAGACGTTTTGTAACGGTCAGTGCCAATATTCATAAAAAAGATTTGGGAAGAGCTACCGATGCAGTTCAGAAATCAATCGCTGAACTGGGCGAGTTACCCGCAGGATTGAAAACTGAAGTAAAGGGGATGTCCAGTTTATTACTGGAAACATTTTCAAGCCTTCAAATGGGGCTTTTGACCGCGCTCATAGTTATTCTGTTATTATTGGCGGCCAATTACCAGTCTTTCAAACTCTCATTTGTCGTATTGTCCACAACTCCAGCTGTTTTACTGGGATCGTTGTTAATGTTGCTGTTAACTGGTTCTACACTTAATCTTCAATCCTACATGGGAATTATCATGGCAGTTGGGGTATCGGTTGCAAACTCTATTCTGATCGTTACCAATGCCGAAACCTTACGTCCCAAATACCGGAATGCGCTTGAGGCTGCTAAAGTAAGTGCTTCAGTCCGCTTACGTCCGATTTTAATGACCAGCCTGGCCATGATAGCAGGAATGGTTCCAATGGCCAGCGGTTTTGGCGAAGCGGGAGATCAAACAGCACCTTTAGGGAGAGCAGTTATTGGAGGCCTAATTGCATCTACCTTAGCAGCTTTATTTGTAGTACCTATGTTTTATTCCTTGATTCAACAAAAAGCATCATTCGAGGACCCCTCTTTACTACCAGAAAAATTAAATTAAAATTTGATCAATTTTAACATGAAAAAGATATTCTTTGAAATCGGAACAGTTTGCTTCTCCTTTTTAATATGCCTATCCTGCTCTAATAATGAGTCAAGTTCCAAAACTTCAAAAGCAGAGGTTGTTAAATATCAGTTGATTATTGCAAAACAGGAAGCGATTGAAACTACTTTGCGATTGCCTGCACAACTTCTTCCATTTGAAGCGGTAACTATTTATCCCCGAATAACCGGATATGTAAAAAGAATTCCGGTTGATGTCGGATCAGAAGTAAAAAAGGGTCAGATTTTGATGGAACTGGAAGCCCCTGATATTGAACAAAATGATATTGCAGCTCATGAAAAATATATTGATGCACTTTCGGCTTATATTGAGCGTAAAGATCAATATTCCAGATTACTAAAAACTTCTGAAACACAGGGGGCTGTTTCACCAAATGATCTGCAAATCGCACGGTCAAAAATGCAGTCGGACAGTGCTTTATCCAATAGTGTAAAAGCAAGCTGGATGGCTACTGAATCTATGAAAGCTTACCTGGTTGTAAGAGCTCCATTTGACGGAACGATTACCCAACGGAATATCCACCCCGGAGCCCTTGTGGTCGTTGGAAGTAAATCAGATGCAAAGCCGATGCTGGAATTACAGGAGGTAGCTAAACTGAGGTTGCAGGCAAATGTGCCCGAAACTTTTGTAACACAATTAAAAACGGGCCAGGAAATTACTTTTGTTAGCGATGCAATACCTGGCAGGACGTTTACTGGGACAGTCGCCCGTCAGGCAAATAGTCTTGATGAGAAATACAGGAGTGAGATCGTTGAAATCGATGTATTAAATACTGATAAAACTTTAATGCCCGGTATGTATGCTGAGATCCTGCTTTCACTGAATGGACATCAAAATGCCTTTGTTGTTCCTCAGTCAGCCGTAATAATTTCAACAGAAAAGAAATACATCATAAAGGTAGAAAATCATCTGGCTCTCCTGGTTGATGTCAGCACAGGCAATGAGGATAATGGGAACATCGAGATTTTTGGAAACCTAAAAGCAGGTGATTCCATTATTGCAAAGGCGAATGAAGATATAAAACAAAACCAAAAAATCAACTGAGATTTTTTTCTGATATTGCGTATTACCATATTTTATAAAGTTTTATAGAGCTTCCCTAATCACATCATTACCAGACACGACAAAATGTAATCAAGACTTAATGTTTTTGTAATCAATCCGTAATTCGTTATCAGTTTCTTAGCGTGGATAAAATTAACGACTAACATGGATGAAAAACGGGTAGTTGAATTGGTAGTAATTTCAGATGTTCATCTGGGAACAGCGGGATGTCAGGCGGGTGAATTATTAAAGTATCTGAAAAGTATCAAACCTAAGACACTGATTTTAAATGGTGATATAATTGATATCTGGCAATTTAAAAAGCGCTATTTTCCAAAATCCCACCTTAAGGTGATCAAACACCTGATTGGCCTCTCTTCAGACCGGTGTACAGTATATTACATTACCGGAAATCATGATGAAATGTTTCGCAGGTTTACCGGGATGAAAATTGGCAGGCTTAAGATTCTTAATGACCTGAAACTCGAACTTGATGGTCAGTCGGTATGGATTTTTCACGGCGATGTATTTGATGTTGTGATGCAGCATTCCAGGTGGCTTTCCAAATTGGGGGCAATTGGATATGATTTTTTAGTTTGGCTAAATACAGCTGTGAATTGGTTGGTACGTATGCTCGATCTCAATTTAAAACCTACCTCATTCTCTAAAAAGATTAAGGAATCGGTCAAGGGTGCTGTGAAATATATCAATGCCTTTGAAGATACCGTTGCAGCTGTGGCAGCACGGAAAGGGATTGACACAGTAGTTTGCGGCCATATTCATAAACCGGAAATGAGGGCGATTCAGGTTGAAAATCACACAGTGAATTATCTGAATTCGGGAGACTGGATTGAAAATCTTACTTCTCTGGAGTACAATCTGGGAGAATGGCGGATTTTTAATTACCGGAATGATTTTGTTGAACAGACGGAAATGGTCGTTGCAGAACATGAAAAGATGGTTGATTCAAAGGTTAAAGAGTTGTTTAATAATATGTTGGTTGAATTTCATAATTAGGCTGCAATTCTAAAAGAATTTTTGAATTAGAGTTGGTTGGTATAGGCGAATTGAATATTGATGGGTATGCAATTGGCAAATTGCTTTTTGTAGCTGTATTTCCGGATTATTTCTCCTTTATCCAATCAATGTTAAGTGAATCAGCTAGGTGCAACTGAAATTTTATTTAACCGCAATTCGCCAATTGCCAGCCGCAAATAATGACCAGATAGACTCTGATGTATTTCTTTGTGAATATATTTTGATTTGAGTCTTTTTACGAAAGGATGACAGTAACGATAAACTAAAAATTTCGAAAATGAAGATCTTATATGCCATTCAGGGAACCGGAAACGGCCATATCAGTCGTGCAAGAGAGATTATTCCTTACCTGCAGGATTACTGCCAATGTGACATTCTGGTCAGTGGAACACAATGTGATGTTGAACTTGGTGTTCCGGTTAAATACCGGTTTAAGGGTTTAAGTTTTTGGTTTGGCAAAAATGGCGGAATAGACATGTGGAATACCTACATCAATGCTAATTATACAAATCTGAAACGTGAAATAGCGCAACTTCCTGTTGAAGACTACGATTTTGTGATCAATGATTTTGAGCCAGTTTCAGCCTGGGCCTGCATTAAAAAGAAGGTTCCCTGTATTGGGCTAAGTCATCAGGGATCATTGCTAAGTCCAAGTATCCCTTTCCCTAAAGAGAAAGATCATTTTGGCAGGTTTATTCTAAGAAATTATGCTCCGGCAATGATGCATATCGGCTTTCATTTTCAGCCTTACAACGAAAATATATTTACTCCGGTTATCAGGAGTCAGGTGAGAAAATGCGAAATAGAAGAACAAGATTATTACACTGTTTACCTGCCCGCGTATGATGACGAACGTTTAGTGAAAAAGCTTTCCAATTTTGAGGATAGTAACTGGCATATATTTTCCAAACATATAGATAAAGCCTATCAGGTTGGCAATGTTTTTGTCAAGCCGATTACAAATGATGAATTTGTAGCCGATATGGCTAAATCGAAAGGTATTTTATGTGGAGCCGGATTTGAAACACCAGCGGAAGCACTTTACTTAAATAAAAAACTCATGGTGATTCCCATGAAGGGGCAGTATGAACAACAATGCAATGCCGCTGCTTTGAAATTAATGGGTGTACCCGTTATTCCAAATTTGAAACAAAAACATCTTAAAAAGATAGCTAACTGGCTTGCTTCAGATGAGAAGGTTAAGGTTAATTACCCGGATCTGACCCGTATTATTATTCGCAAGATATTTGAAATCAACGTACAACGCGTTTTGCAAAATAATAATTGGGATCATGGTTATCAACTAACACTCTCTCCACCCAATTACCAACAAGCGAGACTTTAGGTTCTAAAATTTAAACTATAATTTATATGAAAGTTCTTCAATCTGATGAATCATTATTGAAAATTGCTTTTTCAGGGAGGTTGGACAGCTCCAATGTCTCCAACATAGAGGTGAAATTTTTTGCCCTGCTGAATGGCCTGGAGGCAAATGTAATACTCGATTTTTCGGAAGTGAAATTTATCGGATCGCTTGGAATCAGGATGGTTTTGATGGCTGTAAAGGATGTCAAAAGACAGGGTTATATGCTGAAAATCGAAAGTTCCAGTGCTGATGTTGAGAATATCTTCAGGATGACTGGGTTGGGTGATCTGTTGGATTAATTTACCAATTTTTTTCGGCTTTATTGGATTGATCTAAGATAGCAAAATGGTTGAATTAACTTAAGGGAGGTTTTAATAATTGTTTTTTCAATCTTTTCAGTCATTTTTTTCTGGTCAGACACCATATATATTAGGTAATCTTCAGGTTTCAATAAAACTAACTAGTTTGGTTTCTTTGAGTGTGAATAATTATTTGATATTTCATTTTTTTTTCAACTGTATGAATTGCTGGCAGTATTTAAACTGTTCCTCAGATCAGTTGCTCATATCTGAAAATATTTTAAGTCAGATTAATTAATTCTGATAGCCAGGTGCTCCTGGAAATCCAATCGATCAAATAACAATCCTCACATACTTAGTTCTATACAGATAGCCTATCGTTAGAAATTGACATTGCGACAAAAATATGAACAGAAGAGATTGGATCATTAAATCAGGTCTGACAGGCACTGGGTTGTTGTTTTTGAACAATTCAATTAAAGCTATCCATTTGACTTTCTCTCAATCAAAATCTGAATTTACAAAAGCTGATTTTGGACCTGAATTTAAATGGGGAGTTGCTGCAGCTTCATACCAAACTGAAGGCGCCTGGAATGTCGATGGCAAAAGTGAGTCTAACTGGGACCATTTTTCTCGTATTCATGGCAAAATTGAACGAGGTGAAAGTGCGGATACTACGACAGATTTCTATCACCGATTTGCTGAAGATATCGAGTTGATCAAGAAGATGAACTTTAAAGTGTTTCGGTTTTCGCTTTCCTGGCCACGAATTATACCAAACGGAACAGGGGAAGTTAACCGCAACGGTCTCGGATTTTATCACAAAGTTATTGATAAATGCATTTCGGAAAACATTGAACCTTGGGTTATGATTTACCACTGGGATATGCCACAGGTATTGGAGACTCAAGGCGGATGGGCCAATCGCCAAATTATCGGTTGGTTTTCGGAGTTTGTGGAAGTTGTAACACGTGAATATGCGAACAAAGTAAAAAACTGGATGGTTATCAACGAACAGCTTTCGTACACAGGTATGGGTTATATGCAGGGACATTTTGCACCGGGAAGAAAGAACCTCAATGCATTCATGAAATCTGTCCACTATTCCGTGTTGTGCAATGCTGAAGGAGGCCGGATTATTCGTAAAAATGTTCCGGGAGCAAATATCGGAACGGCTTTTGTAACTAGCTGGATTGAGCCTGTTGATTATCAGAAGAAAAATATTGAAGCTGCAAAAAGGCTGGATGCTCTCATCAACAGGCTCTTTATTGAACCAACTCTGGGGCTTGGTTATCCAGAAGATACTCTTCCAATATTAAAGAAAATGCGAAACTTGTTTGAGCCAGGCGATGAGGAACGAATGGCCTTCGATTTTGACTTTATTGGTGTTCAGTATTATTTCAGGACTATTGCAAAAAGGTCTATGATTCCCGGAGTTCGTGCAAACCAGGTCCCTGCATCCAAACGAGGCGTGCCTGCCAGTGAGCTTGATGTTGAGATTTATCCTGATGGGTTGTATTCTATACTAAAAAAATTCAGTAAATACAGTGGTATAAAAAACATCATTGTGACAGAAAATGGAACTTGTGTCGTAGATAAGCTTGAAAACGGAGAAGTTCACGATCAGGTACGTATCGCTTACTTTAAAGATCATCTGGCAGCCCTGTTGAAAGCAAAAGATGAAGGGGTAAATGTAAATGGGTACCTTGTGTGGTCATTAACTGATAATTTCGAATGGGACAAAGGATTCAGAACTCGGTTTGGATTAGTTTATGTTGATTTTAATACCTTGAAACGAACAATTAAAGATTCAGGTTTATGGTTTAAGGCATTCTTGAAGTAGCCTGTATTTTTCGCTGAGACTATAAATGTGCCTTTATGCGGTCCTCTGAATTACAGGAAAAGATTAAATTATTCCTATTACTTAGTTGCAAAATCAGGTCGTGTTTTCAACTAATATGTCTGCAACTTGCCTTTTCTTTCAGTTAAGACAACCATTTACATGGCCGGTTTGTTAATGTTGAAGCTTCCTTGAAAGGCGTGTTTATCTGCAACTTGAGTAAAACGAGAAAATTATGGAATTGATTGAACCCGAAATGAAAACAGAAACATGATTAGTAAACAACTTTTGATTTTTGGTTTTTTTGTAATTATCGTTGAATATTATTCATTTATTGCCGTACGCAATGTTATACGGCATACAAATGGCAATCTTCACGGGTGGTTGTTTTTGCTATATTTGATTTTATCGCTGTCAGCCTTGTGGAGTCTTTATGCTTTCCCCCATTATGGAAGGAGCGTTTGGCCATCGATTTCTTTAAAATATCTTGTGAATATTTTTATTGTCATATTTATTGGTAAACTACTTGTTGGAGTAATTATGTTATCGGCTGATATTCTTATGATCATTCCCAATCTGGTTAGCTTTCTTTTTTCATTTAAAAATCATCCATTAGGCATTCCGCCTGAAGGTTCCCGGTTTATCGGCCGGTATACTTTTATCTCACAAATGGCGTTGTTAATAGGAGGGGTGTTGTCAGCGGGTCTGGTTTACGGAATAAGTAACCGGTATCGATACCAGCTTATCCGGGTGAAGGTATCATTAAAGAATTTGCCGGAAGAATTTAAGGGACTTCGGATCATTCAAATATCAGATATTCATTGCGGGAGTTTTGATGATCCAACTGCTGTAGCAAAGGGTGTGCAGGCGATAATGAATGAAAAGCCTGACCTGATTTTATTCACGGGTGACCTTGTCAATGAACGGGCTGAGGAAATTGTTCCTTATCTGGAGATATTCAGTAGATTAAAAGCTCCGATGGGTGTTTATTCTGTTCTGGGAAACCACGATTATGGCGACTATGTTTCGTGGCCGTCAGAAGAAGCAAAAAGGGAGAACCTGGAAAGGCTTTGGCAACATCATGCTGATATGGGATGGAGATTGCTTTTAAATGAACATGTGTTATTGAAACGGAACAAGCAGCAAATTGCACTTATTGGAATTGAAAATTGGGGAGCCGGAAGGTTTGCCAAATACGGGGATATGAAAAAAGCCGTTACAGGTCTGGAGAATACTGATGTAGTGACAAAGATACTGCTGAGTCACGATCCTTCGCATTGGGAAGCTGAAGTCCGGAAAGATTACCGGGATATTGCATTAACCTTGAGTGGCCATACGCACGGCATGCAATTTGGTATTGATATTCCGGGATTTAAATGGAGTCCTGTTCAATATGTTTATAAACAGTGGGCAGGAATGTATCAGGATGAAAACCAATACCTTTATGTCAATCGGGGTTATGGCTTCATTGGCTATCAAGGGCGTCTGGGTATGTTGCCGGAAATTACCCTTATCGAATTGGCTTAACCCAAACTATGATGGCTTAGCCGGCTAAATTTTCCAATTTATAACTGTTCTCAGACGGGTTCAAAAATGGCCATCACATTTTTCAACTCCCCGATAATCACGATTGACTGGGGGCAATGGTTTTCGCACTGGCCGCATTCGATGCAACCGGACGCCCTTTGTTCTGGCTGCAGCATACGGTGATACATTTCTTCCTTGCCAAACATAGAATAGTTGTTATAAAAAGTAAAACAACCGGGAATATTTACACCCGTCGGGCACGGCATACAATAGTTACATGCTGTACAATCCACTTTTATCCTTTGCCTGTAAATATTCCGAACCTCTTCAATGATCTGGTTCTCTCTGCAGTTAAAAGAGTCTTCTGTGGCAGTCTGAGCTATTTCTATATTCTCAACTACCTGTTCCATTGAGTTCATACCGCTTAACAGTACAGATACTTCCTGATGATCCCATACCCACCTCAAAGCCCATTCGGCAGGAGTCCTTTTTGAACCTGAACTATCAAAAACATTTTGAACCGCTTCCGGAAGATTCGCAGCCAGCTTACCACCTCTGAGAGGTTCCATAATGATTAATCCCAATCCCTTACTTGCGGCATATTCCAGACCTTTTTTTCCCGCCTGAAATTCCTCATCCAAATAATTGTATTGTATTTGACAGAATGACCAGTCATATCCATCTGCTATCTCATTAAAATTCTCCTGATTGTCATGGAATGAGAATCCGGCATGTTTAATCCGTCCATCCCGGATTGCCTGGTCTAAAAACTCAGTGATACCGGCTTCTTTAACATTTTTCCACAAAGTACTGTTTAAAGCATGAACGAGGTAAAAGTCGATCGTTTCAGTTTCAAGCCGTTCCAATTGTTCGTTTAAAAACTTATCCATATCTGCCCGGGTTTTAATCAGCCAACTCGGAAGCTTGGTTGCGATCTTTACCTTTTCCCGATAACCGTTTTTTAATACCCTGCCAACAAAAGGTTCGCTTTGTCCTGCCGAACTCATCCCATTACCATGATAAGGATAGGCTGTATCAATGTAGTTTACCCCTTGATCAATGGCATACCGGATAAGTTTCATTGACAATTCCTCATCAATTTTTGATGGATCACCTCCAGGCAAAAGTGGAAGCCGCATGCATCCGAAACCGAGAATGGAAACCATTTCATTCGTTTTGCCAAATTTTCGATAGCGCATATTCATTCTCCCTTTTCGAAATTAATTCACCTTTGATTTTCAAAATTCCGCAATCAGCGAGAGCCATTTCGACGCTGAGGAGGTCCACACTTCCTTATAAGTTGCCGTATTAAACTGGGGCCAGTAGGGGGTATCTTCATTTGATTTCGATTCCATGCCAACTGGAATGGCTCCAACAGTTTCGCCCGGCAAAGCGGTATAGAGTTGGGGGTAATTAGACCCTTCACCCCAAATGAGCGATTGCCCGAACGGATTTTTCCCTGCAATCCAGAATAATTGTTGCTCGGCAATATTCAGCAACTCCTTGTCGCGAAGAAATTTACCGCAAAGGGCGGCTGCTTTTCCAGTGGCCATATGCACTGCTGCATTTCCTCTGAAAGAATACCAC
This sequence comes from uncultured Bacteroidia bacterium, assembly GCA_903923905.1. Lineage (GTDB taxonomy): Bacteria > Bacteroidota > Bacteroidia > Bacteroidales > Prolixibacteraceae > JAAFHB01. The sequence continues at coordinate 48,350 of CAIXZH010000052.1, read as the reverse complement.
ACCGGGAACACTCGCAAATAGTGCTCATTATCAAGTCGCACTCCGTTTTCGAGCTGTTCTTTAAAATCTTTTGCGCCCCCACCGGAAATACCAACCTGTATTTTATAAAAATTCAGGGAATCCTTAATTTCATTGATGTTATAAATACCACTGGGAGCCATTCCATAAGGTTGAACATATTGCATTATGGTTTTCAAATAGCCGCCATACCTGACAATGGCTTCTTTCCATCGGTTATAATCCGGATTGACGGGCTGTGTTTCGCAAAGTGCCGTTAACGCCTGCATGTACACCTGGTCGCGCGACTGGTGGGTGAAATGAACAATCGACTTTTTATTCAGATCGCGGTAAAAGAAGCCTCGTAGCTTGTCCTTATCGTTAATCGGTTCGGTACGCTGGCAATCGAGTGTATACCGGATGGCTTTGGCAGCCTGATCGGCATAATACGGATCTCCCGTTAAACGATAGAGCATACTTGCGCTGAATGAGATGTTGGCCATCACCTGACTGTTTGAAGCCATTGCCGCATGATCGCCGCCGCCCCCGCCGGAAAGTTCATCAAATCCCAGCTTATCGAAACGCTTGCGGGCAAAAGTGTAGTCCTCTTTAGCGACCTTACATAAATGTTCTTTAAGCATAGGATCATTTTCAATCGCCATGGAAGCTTGTGCCTCAATACCTGCAAAAAGGAAGTTTTCGAAAGCCCGGTCATGAACATGCACTTTGCGCTGCCTGGTAGAATCGTCCTTCGTACCGATATAACCATCAGTCCACAAATTGGTACCCCAGGTTTGTGCCCGGTAACCATCGCCAAAACGTGTTTTAAGGATGAAATCGATGCCCCATTCGGCTTCTTCCATTAATCGGTGATATAGCTCGCTGTTGTTCTTTTCTTTGGCATTTTTTGCCATTTCCAGTAACGAAACAGTGAGTTCGCCCGATTGCAATACCTGTTGTGACATATCGGCGGCATCGTGCCAGCCCCCGTTCAAAGCAAACAATTTTCCGTTGTGGATTCCGTTCAAATCGGTGTGGCAAACCCCGTGTTTTCCCGGAATAGGGTATCCACATCGTTCGCAAAATACAAAATTCAGCATCCGCCAGGCAGAGTCATCCCAGATATTAGGATTGATATAGAATGGTTTGGTGTCAATATTTCCAACACGAAGATAATATTGCCCCTCTTTCTTAAAATCGCTGAAATCGATGGTCTCAAAATTTCCGATGCCGGTTTTCACCTTATTGACGGTTCCTTGGTAAACTACCCCGGATGTTACATTGTCCACCAACTGGAAACGGCCATCATGGTTTGTAACTGTTAATATGGCCGATTTTTCACTTTCTGTTCCGTAACCTGTGGTAGAGTAAATAATACGGTTTGGTGCCGGCATCCAGCCACTTACCAATTCGGGATTTTCCACCTTTTCGAGAGCTACCGCATCGATATCAAATTTCAACGAATCGCCCATGGTGCGTTCTTTCCCGAAGACCTCGATGGCAAATGACAGTTTGGTAACTTTATCGCGGGCCAGTTCTGACATTTCAACAAAACATTCGTTCCACTGCCTGTTTATTAAATTCATTTCATGATAACCCTCGCGGCCATATTTATCAGGCACCTTGATTTTACCATCATTCTCCACATACAAATTGAGATAGATACTGCGGGCACCTTCGCAATCAGGGTAGATGTACACTTTAATCCGATTGTATTTTTCCCAGTTAGACCCGCCAACATCGAAACTGGCCATGGATGTGCCAAACCCCAATCCCCAGCCTAAAAATTGCTGAACTGTTGTAGGGGCAGCCAGGTGCATGCTGTGTTTTCCCGATATGTTTCTTTCGGTGGTTAGCGACAGGCTCCCGATACCTTTGTGTGACCAGCCATCGAGATTTTCCATATCACAAAGTAAATCGGACAGCAGTACTTTTTTGGTCAACCCAAAAGATTCGAAAGACTTGCTGTAGTCCAGCGACAAAGGGCTATGCACAAAGCCGGTTTTGCGAATATCCTCTTTTAATTTTTTATCCGTTTGTGCCTTTAACAGGGTTGCCGGGTATCCCGTCAGAAACAGTAATGATAATAAAATAATTTTTTTCATTATAAGTTAATGTGAGTTCGATGTATTAAGCAGCAGATATATTATGGAAACAACAATGCTTAGTTTGTATTTAAATGACTAATATACAAATATATAGAATAAAAAACCTGACTATTATATGGGAGCTAAAACTACTGAAATTTTCTATTTGGCGAATGATTTTTGTAAAGAATTATACAAAGTCAAGGAGTGTTAAATAATCTCAATTTTTACTCAAATAAAAGTGCCCGAAATGATATCTTCCGGGCACTTTTAAAATTTGTACTACATTTATTACACTATTCCTGGATGGTAAGATACAGAATGGCCTGATGTGGCTCGCAGCAAGGTGCAAACGATTTCAGCAGTTGATCATTAAATATTTAATGTACACCTAAAGCCTCAGCAACCGACTGCTTCAGCGGAGTCGTTGACCGGCCGATCAGTCTTGAGAGCTGCTGGCCTTCATCCAGCAAATCGCCTTTAGATACTCCTATGTCCCAGCCGGCAATTGCCCTGGCAAATCCTTCAGGTAATCCGAAACTTAGGAGGATGGCTGCGTATTCGGATTCTGGCAGGTTCTTGTACGGGATATCCTTTCCCGATTGTTTCGAAATCTCCGCGGCGAGCTCAGAGAGGGTATAGGAGTCATCCCCTGCCAGTTCATAAGTCTTTCCCAGGTGTCCTTCACCGGTCAGTACAGCGACAGCGGCTTCAGCAAAGTCGGCCCGGGCTGCCGATGAGATCTTTCCATCACCGGCGCTCCCGATGAAGGCTCCTCCGGCCAATGCACCCTGCACGGAACCGGTATAGTTTTCGGTGTACCATCCATTCCTCAAAATGGTAAAGGGAATTCCTGATTTCTTCAAATAAGTTTCGGTCGCGAGGTGTTCCGGCGCAAGGCTCAGCGAGGATTGATCCGCATGAAGCAGGCTCGTATAAATGATCCATCGAACACCTGCGTTTTTTGCTGTTTCGATAACATTAGCATGTTGTGATGCACGTTGTCCCAACTCATTTCCTGAGATCAGCAACAGGTAATCAATCCCTTGCAGGGCATTGACTGGATTTTCCTGATGATTGTAATCAAACTCGCGGCATTCGATACCCAGTTCCGCTCCCTTTTGAGTTGAACGCACCAGTGCAACAATCGTGTCCGATCCGATCTTATCTTTCAATTTAGCAACAACCATGCGACCAAGCTGTCCGGTCGCCCCTGTAATTCCAATTTTCATGATAAATTTCTTGGTTTAAATTTTTAAATATGAAACTAACGCCCTTTTATTGCTAACTAAAAGTTTTATACTTACTTTTGGTTAGTCTAAGATAGAAAGGGGATTTATTAAAAACAAGTACTTTCATTTACGTACTAAACTTACCCTAAGGTTAGAATTGTTATAAACCAGTAAGATATGGATGAAAATATATTAAAAAAATATGGTACTATCGAAGAGTGTCCGGTCCGGAATGTGCTGGACCGAATCGGGGATAAATGGTCATTACTGGTATTGATGGTGCTTGAGGATGGCGGAGTATTACGATTTAATGAGTTGAACGGATACATCACTAACATATCGCAGAAAATGCTTACCGTGACCCTGAAGTCCCTGGAAGCTGACGGACTGGTTAAACGGACTGTTTATGCGCAGATTCCCCCTAAAGTCGAATACGAATTGACCTCCACTGGGAAATCTCTGCTCCCCCATCTTCACACTTTAACCGAATGGGCGCTGATAAACATGGCATCCATTAAAACCTCGCGTAAAAGTTATGAATTGGCTTCCGGACACTGGATACTAAAGTCCGCGAAGTTGATTGACCTTTGAAAATTGGGAGCTTGCTCCCTTTTTTTGTTCACAAAAACTGAATACGAGTTTCAATTAAGGTTAATAAAATTCAGATGCATCCCCAATGATCAAAATAATTGCATTTCGCATATTCTTATTTTTTACCTTTGAATCTTATATATTCTATCTTTGACAATTATTTGATCAAATAATTAGGCCAAACTTAGGAACAGCAAATAAAATTAAATCTGAATGCAATTTCTATGCATCAAAGTTAAATGCACATTTCACGGAATGAAAAGATTTAGTATACAACTTTTAGTTCAAAATTAATGGCTAAAGAATATCAGATCAATTCAGATACTTTATTGTGGAATGACTTTATTGAAGGTAAAGAAGACGCATTTCGTGTCATTTATCTGAATCATGTCCAGGCATTATATCGATTTGGTTGTCATTTTACTGATGATAAAGCACTTATAAAAGATAGCATACATGATATTTTTATTGATCTCAATAAGTATCGCATTGGATTGGGTAAAACAAATAATATCAGGCTCTATCTTTTCAAAGCATTGAAGCGGAAGATAATTAAATCAACACAGAAAAGAGGAATCTTTGGCCCAATAGATATAGAAAAATTAATTTTTACTTATACGATATCTGCTGAAGATGACCTGGTAGAAAACGAATCAGAGCAATTACGATTTAAGCAATTACATGAGGCAATGTCTCATTTAAGCACCCGACAAAAAGAGGCCATCTATTTAAAGTTTGTTTCTGATTTAAGTTATGAGGACCTGGGAAAAGTAATGAAATTAAGTTATCAGTCAGCACGTAATCTGGTGTTTAGGGGCCTGGAAAAACTTAGGGAAAGTTTCCCCAAAAGCATGTTCTTGTTTTTTACCCGATTAAAACCTAATAGGTTAAGATCCTAATTTATTTTTCAAATAAATCAAATTAATCGTTTATCTATCAATTGATATAGAGATTTTTAATGACTTGATCAGTCGCATTTACGCTAAAGTTATTAAAAAATGTAAAGATTGGTGAGTACAAAATCATCTTCTCCTCCTTTTAAGAGAAAATGATTTCCATGAAGCATCAAAACGAACACAATCAGATTGAATTTATCCATAATCCTGAATTTGTTAAATGGGTTTTAAATCCATCCGAGGATTCGGATCAATACTGGAATGCCTTTCTCCTCGAAAATCCCTCACAAAAAAAATGTCTCGAATATGCTCGTATACTGATCAAAGGGCTTGTTAAAAATGAGCAATCACTTACAGAAGCTGAAGTAAGTTCTTTATGGAACAAAATAGAACATACAAAATTTTCTGAAAATAGGAGATTGATCAAACTTGAAAAATGGTCGGTTGCAGCCGGTTTTCTTCTTATTATTGGAATCTCTGGTTGGTTAATGACCCAAAGGAGTCCTCAAATTGCAAATTCAATAAATTATCAGTCGATTGCAAAAAATGTTAAACAGGATAACGACATAAAACTTATTTTAGCTAATAATACCCAAAAAACCTTTACAACGAAAGAGGTTGATCTAAAATATGATCAGGATGGAAAACTAGTAACCAAAACAGGGAAGAAAGTCCAGACTGAAGAGCTTTCAAAAAGTGATGAGAATTTGCAAATGAACCAGTTGGTTGTTCCGCGCGGGAAGAGATCAAATGTTGAACTGGCTGACGGGACAAAACTTTGGCTCAATTCGGGAAGCCGCGCTATCTATCCTGTTGCTTTTCATGGAAAAACCAGGGAGATATATATCGAAGGTGAAGGATATCTTGAGGTGGCTCATGACTCTTCAAAACCTTTCTACGTGGTGACGGATCAGATTAAAGTAAAAGTACTGGGCACAAAGTTCGATATCTCTGCCTATAAGGAGGACGACCATGTTTCAGTTGTACTTGTTGAAGGGTCTGTTCAGGCACTAACCTCGTCAGAAAGTCGGATAATGAAACCTAATCAAATTCTAAGTTATGAAAAACTAACTCAAAAATCAACCATCGATAAAATCAATGCATTGGAATCAATCTCATGGAAAGATGGCTGGCTATTATGTAACAAAGAACCAATTAAGTTCATAATAACAAAGTTATCAAGATATTATAATATTAAGATTAATTGGAACGACCCAGTTATAGGTAGTGTAACTTTAACGGGCAAACTTGATCTTAAAAGTAACTATGAGGATATATTCAAGGTGATTTGTACCACTGCACCTTTAAAATATGAGATTATCGACAATTCGATATTTCTTAAAATAAAGGAGTGAATTTATACTGAAATATTATTAACCATTTAAACTTGAATGCCAATGAAGTAACCAACCAGACAAAAAAATGACAGGCTATATTGCAGTATAACCTGTCAGGAGTTTTAACTTAAAAAAAATCGAAATCTTTTAACGCAAATTAAAACCACACAAATTTATGCAAAAATTCGGGTTATTGGTTCCGTATATCCGGAACTTTAAAAAATTCATGCTAATTATGAAATTATGTTCGCTTATTTTACTTATTTCATTAGCAACAGCCTCCGCTAAATCCAGCTACTCACAAAATACCAGATTCACGTTGGATCTTGAGCATGTCACTGTAAAGCAACTTTTCGATAAGATTGAAGAGAACAGTGAGTTTATCTTTGTCTATTACGACAATATCGTTGACCTCACCAAAGAAGTTTCCGTTTCCTCAAATAACGAGACAATCGAAGAAATCCTGGAAAAGGTATTCAAATCGTCTGAAAACACTTTTAAAGTTTTTGACCGCCAGATTGTTATAGCTAAGAAGGATGGTTCAACAACTAAAGCAAGTGCATTAGCTTCTCAACAACCTCAAAAGAAAGAAATCTCTGGTACTGTAAAAGACAGCAAAGGGCTTCCAATTCCGGGCGTCACCGTGGTAGTAAAAGGGACCACGACAGGAACAATTACCGATGGTGACGGGAAATTTACCCTCTCAGCGCCATTAGGAGTAAAAGCAATTGCTTTTTCATTTATTGGGATGAAGCCACAGGAGATTATTTTAGGAAATAAAGTCATGATTAATGTAGTAATGGTGGAAGAAACCTATGGGTTAGACGAAGTTGTTGCAGTTGGTTATGGTGCTATGAAAAAAAGTGATGTTACAGGTGCAATTAGTTCTGTTAAAGGGAAAGACCTCACCTTGTTGCCTGTGCAACAAGTAGGGCAAGCATTACAGGGACAAGTATCCGGAGTTATGGTTATAAACCCATCTGGTGCTCCAGGAGGAGAACCTATCATTCGTATCCGTGGGATGAATTCTATAAATGGTGGGAATGAAGCGTTGATTGTTATTGACGGGTTGCAAGGAGGAACTTTAACTTCTGTAAATCCAAATGATGTTGAATCGATTGAAATACTCAAAGATGCTTCCGCAACTGCTATATATGGATCTCAGGGTGCTAATGGGGTAGTATTAATTACCACAAAAAAAGGTAAAAAAGGTAAACCCACGGTTGAGTATAGTCTAAGTATGAGTAATCAAACTGTTCGACACAGAATGGATTTAATGAATGCCGGCGATTATGCAAAAACTGTAAATATGGAGCGGGCAACACAAGATGCATCAGGAGCTCCACCTCCGGTATTTACAGATGCACAAATTGCCGCATTCTATAGGAGCGGTGGAACCGATTGGCAAAGTGTAATTTTTAAACCAGCTCCTTTGCAAAACCATCAGTTGACAGTTAGTGGCGCAACAGATAATATGAATTACCTGGTATCTGCCGGATATATTGATCAGCAAGGTCTTGTTGTCAATTCTGAATACAAGCGATATTCTCTTAGAGCCAATTTTGGCGCAGATATCAGCAAGGTGGTTCATTTCGATCTGTATTATTCGGGTGCCATTGAAAATGGCAATATTATAACTGTAGGTGATAATGTTGCATGGTTAGGGTCACCTTTAAATTCAGTACTTGTATTTGCCCCAACCATTAGCCCTTATGATGCTAATGGTAATTACAGTCATACATCGGTTGGATATGGCGCTACTGATTCATGGAATCCGCTGTCAGGAGCAATAGAACCTAAAATTGCAAACAGCAATGTTCAAAACAATATAAATACTAATTTAACTTTTAAAATTTTAAAAGGGCTGACCTTTAAAATTGTAGGTGGTGCCTATATTTCAAATGTTAAGAATAAGTCGTATTATGACGGCCAAACCTCTCAAGGTCTTGCAAGTGCTATTGGTGTTGGTTATGCGACGTATATTAATTCATTGTATTACAACCTGGAGAATTCAAATATATTGACTTATGATCGCCTGTTTGGAGCTAAACATCATTTGGTTGTTACGGGTGTTGCAGAAAATCAATATTCAAAAAGCCAGGCTGCTAATCTGATTGCGCAAGGTTTTGCTGTTGACGTGACCGGTGCGAACGCTCTTGGTGGGGCATCATCAGTTTCCGGAAGTAGTCCTTTATCGGAAAGAGTTCTCCGCTCCTATTTGGGTCGGGTAAATTACTCATATGCCGATAGGTATTTGGCAACTGTAAGTTATCGGGCTGATGCATCCTCTGTATTTGGCTCAAAACACAAATGGGGTTATTTCCCTTCGATGTCGTTGGCCTGGCGTGCATCTCAGGAATCATTTATTAAGGGCTTAAATATATTCTCCGATCTTAAATTAAGAGGTAGTCTCGGTGTTACAGGTAATCAGGGTATCTCTCCATATCAAACATTGGCAAATATGACCAACACCTGGAGTGGCAACAATTATGGCAATGCAAATTATCCGTATAATGGAGGTCCGCAAACAGGGAGCAGCAGTGTGGGAATGATACAGGCAAACAGCGCCAATCCGAATCTTAAATGGGAAAGTACCAGGCAAAGTAATGTTGGATTAGATTTTAGCCTCTTCAAAGGAAGATTAACAGGGACGGCTGAATATTATAATAAATTAACCTCTGATTTATTATTGGGAAAAGCTATACCAACCTACAGCGGATTTCAAACACTCCTTTCGAATGTAGGTTCTATTGAAAATAAAGGGTACGAATTTACAATGGGTGGAGATCCTTTTGTAGGTAAATTTAAGTGGAACACTAATTTTAATATTTCATTCAACAAAAACATAATAAAAAATCTGGGTGATAAAACGGAAATGGATTTTACTGCAACCAACGGAGGGTATGATGTAAGCGGTGGATTTATGCAATTACGTGTTGGAGGTTCTTTCGGAGATATGTACGGCTATAAAACCCTGGGGACCTGGAAAACCAGTGAAGCTGCACAGGCTGAAGCATTTGGTGCAATACCCGGAATGATGCATTGGGACGATCCAAACAAAGACGGAATAATAGATGTGAAGGATATTGTGAAAATTGGTCATTCACTGCCCAAATATACCTTTGGTTGGAACAACCGTTTTAGCTATGGAAATTTCGACCTTGCTGTGTTCATCACGGGAAGCGAAGGAAATCAGGTATTTAACATGGGACGAATTCGTATAGAAAGTCAATATGAAGGAACTAGCAAAGCTTTATTAAACAGCTGGACACCAACTCATCAAACGGACATACCGGCATATATTAAGGCTTCTACCTGGGCTACTTATCCAAACCTGGTTAGTACAAATACGATTAGTAACAGTTCTGATGCTCAGCGTATATCACGTTGGGTGGAAGATGCATCGTATATCAGGGTTAAGAATATTACGCTTGGATACACCCTTCCAGGAAGTTTGACAGAAAGGTACGGAATTTTAAAGTTCAAAGCTTTTGTAAGCGCTACCAATTTTCTGACTGCTACAAAATATACTGGTTTCGATCCGGAAGTGAGTTCTTTTAACGGGAATGACGCGCAGTTAGGTGTAGATTATAATAATTATCCTACTGCAAAGACAATGACTTTCGGTATTAATCTAACATTCTAATTAAAATTATTATGAGAAATAATATAAAAAACAGTATTGGCTGCATATTGCTGATAATTACAATAACAGTGGCTACATCATGTCATAAATTAGAGGTAATTCCTCAAAGCACTATAACCAATGCTAATTATGGTACTTCCGCAGTACAGATTGAAGCAGAGTACGCTGGCTCCATGAATTTTCTTTGGGGTAAATATTATGGTTATGGTGTTGCCGGCGATCGTACCCCGGATGTTGTTTTTATAAACGACGATCAATTACTGGGAGGGAACCTGCAGGTCGCCGCAAACCTTGGCGATATGTTATGGTTGGCTCATTACCAGGCATTGGTAAATATTAATAATGCCCTTGGATCTATCAAAAAAGGGATGGTGAAGGAAACGCCAGCAGTAATTGCCGAGTTGGAAGCTCAGGGGAAATTTTTACGGGGATTTAATTATTTCTATTTAACAAGAATGTTTGGAGATATCCCATTGTTTACGGAAGATTCAGATCCTACTGCTTTAGTGGCTCGTACCCCTGTTAAAGACGTATATGCATTAATTGTCAGTGATTTACAATTTGCAGCTACCAATCTTCCTGCGTCTTGGTCAGGAGCACCCGGAAAACAAACCAGTGGTGCCGCAAATGCCATGTTGGCCAAAGTATATCTGACTATGGCGACCTATCCATTGAACGATCCGACAAATTACCAAAAAGCAGCTGATGCAGCGCAGACTGTGATCAATTCAGGTATTTATTCTTTAACTACCAATTGCAACGAGGTATTTCTTCCGGCTAATACCTATTCTCCTGAAATGATTTGGGCTTTCAATTCAGTGTACTCCGACAAGTCAAGCGCAGCAAGAGGCTGGGCTCCGGCAGAATGGTTAGATGGAGGATGGGATGCCTGCAAAGTTGATACTGCCTTCGAACATCATTGGCCTTCTCAACCTCGTAAAGATGCCTATTTGCTTTTAAATTTAACAGGTGCGCCAGGTGTGGTGAGTTATACTACTGATTTTGCAAACCCAAATCCGTGGTGTAAAAAGTTTTTCTTCTATTTAGATCCGAATGATTTCATGAACAATACCTGTGCAAACAATATGCCATTACTTAGGTATGCAGATGTATTGCTTATGTATGCTGAGGCTGCAAACCAGGCTACGGGAGCTCCAACCCAGGCTGCTTGCGATGCCGTCAACAAAGTCATTGACAGAGCAAATGGTTATGTGCCAAACATAGGGCATCCATTACTTACACCAGCCATGGGAAAACAAGCTTTTGATGATGCAGTGATTCAGGAAAGAAGCTGGGAATTATGCTTTGAGTGGCCTGACAGATGGTCTGATATTACCCGAAAACGGATTTTGGATAAGGTGTCAGCTCCATATCCTCAATACCTGTCACACTATACACCAAATGATTACCTGTTTCCGATCCCGCAAAATGATCTGAAACTGGATAAATTGCTTACCCAAAATCCCGGATATCCACTTCCTCAATAATTTGGTTGTTAGTTGATTGTTGTTAGTTGGTTTCAAAATAGTGAGCTTTGAAAATTAAAACCTTCAAGGCTCCTATTTAAAACTTTCAGGAATTTGTAATGCATTAGGCTGTTGACTTAACAGTTCTGGTCTTTATAACAATCCATCGAACTTCAATCAAAAATTCATCGACAAATACTATCAAGTAGCTAATACCCTATAGGTAACTATTACAGTATCTTTAATAGTCTGGTACAAACTTATTACTGAAAATCCATTTTTATAGATTAGGTAAATGCTGAACAAGATAAAGGTCTTATCATTATTATTTGGCTGCATTTTTTCAAATGTAACTCAGTCCAAAATTACGGCTACACAAATGGGTATGCTTGATTTCAAAATTAGCCAGAACCTTACAGCCTCAGATATGGATGGCACCAATGATGTGACCGATAAACTGCAGGCTGCGGTGAACGAGGCCAGCCAGAGCGGAAAGTCGTTGTACATTGCTTCCGGAACGTATTTGGTTTCAAACCAGATTAGGTGTGTTTTGACCATCAAAAACTGGGTATCGAGTACCCCGGTGAACATCATTGGTTCGTCGGTAAAGCACCCGGTCATCAGACTTGCTGACAACACGGCAAGTTTCCAGGGTGCTAACCCGAAGGCTGTTATTCACTATACAAACAGTGATCCTGCGACCTACGGAACTGACGCGGTGATGGAAGGCGGCATTCGTGCGGTGGATTTCGACCTTGGAGCGGGCAATATCAACGCGGTTGCCCTTTACTGGGGATGTGCCCAGTACTGTTATATAGAAGACATTAACATCAATGCACGCGATGGCTTTGCGGGACTGACCGGTATTGGTGGTGCAAACCAATTGCTGGCCAACATCACAGTTGACGGTGGAAAATATGGCCTCTACCTTCCCAATAACAATGAAGGAGTTTCGTGGGGAATGCCCGGTTCACCACAAAATACCATAACGGGTTGCACCTTTACCAACCAGTCTGAGGAAGCCCTTTGGCTGCGCGGGTGGGGCGGAATTACGCTGATCGGAACAACCATCGTAAAAAGTTCGGGAATAGCCATCAATATGGCTTGCGAGACTTATGCCGCTGTCGTTCAGTTTCCATTTTCAATGATCGATTCCCGAATAGAGTTTACTAATCCTCAGAAATCTAATGTTGGCATACAGAATCTTCTTCATGGCGATGTTTCCTTGCGTGGAGTTTATATAAAAGGTGCCGGAAAGCTTTGTGATAATGCCAGGGATGAAGATCTGACACCTCAGGCAACATTTTCGGATTGGACGCATGTGGTTCGGTTCAATTATATCGACAAATCTCCCCGCAATGATGATAAGGGCAACCTTTATGCAGGTTACCATTTCAATGCCCTCTCCGGAACACGCTACAAATCAGCGGAAATTGAAAAGGATGGTGCCTCTCCACCTTCCGACCTGACATCCAGACATATATGGGCATCAACCCCCTCATTCGAAGATGCTGATGCATTCCTGGTACCTGCCGGCTCAACCGCAACACAGATTCAATCCGCGATCAATTCGCACACCAAAGTTTGCCTGGCAAAAGGAACGTATTCCCTTTCCACACCGCTCACCCTCAAAGCCAACTCGATTTTCCTTGGGTGTCCGGGATTGGGGAGTTGCGGTTCAATACTCACCTATGGATTCACACCCTCTGTGCAAACCTGGCTGATTGAAACAGAGAACAGCACTTCAGCCATAACTTACCTGATGGATATATGCACCGACCCGGGAAATGCAAATTATCTGGGAAGCCTGCACTGGATGGCCGGTAAGAACTCTGTCATCCGAACTGTAAGGTTTGATAAGAGTTGGGATGCTTATGAGATGGACCTGATCAGGATGTATTTCTCAGGTAATGGCGGTGGCCGCATTTTCAACTATCAGGATGAGAAGAATGTGAATGGAGCCAGTAGCCTGAATAGCCTGAATCACCGAAAAGTGAAGGTTTCCGGAACTTCTCAGCAATTGACCTTCTATGGGCTAAATCTTGAAAGAGGGGGTGCGTACACGATTCAATCCTCATTCCCCATGATAGAAATGGTCAATTCTTCCAATATCGAAATATTAAGCGCGAAATCCGAAGCACAGCAGCCTTACGCACAAATTAACAATTGCAAAAATATCTTCCTCACAAATATTATTGATTATGCTCCCACCGGACAGGGGAAAACGAAACAGAATTACATTGAGATTACTGGGGCAAGCGATAGTGTGGAAATATCTAACGCGATGTTTCTTTATCCTCCCGATGCTACTTATAAAATTGTGGCCGATCCCTGGTATTCCAACACCCCTGACCGAACCATGCATTTAGGGCTCTACCACCGGAACTTTACCTCTTTTTTCAGTGCCGATTCGGTACCTCAGCCAGTTATTATAGACCCTTCAAAGCTCAATAAATTGAGTATTTACCCGAATCCAACCAATTCGGACTGCAACATTCTCTACGCTTCAAATCAAATCTTGACCATGCGGGGTTCCATTTTTAATATGTCAGGGAGTATGGTCAACTCGTTTCTCCTAAATAGCAACGAAACAAAAAAATTAGATCTTTCAAATGTTTCAAGTGGGATATATTTTATTGTTCTTCAAACACCCAAGGGACAAAAGGATTGTTTAAAGGTTATAAAATACTGATTAATAAAGTTTTATAAAATGAAAATTTTAAAAAAGATAATCAATACCAGATGAAAAAAGAAAAGATGAAGTTGTATTTCTTAATGGTTGCATATATCAGTTTTAATACACTTACGCTTTTTGCATCAGGTTTGCGTTCCCGTGACAATTTTAATGAAGGATGGAAATTCTATCAGGGTAACTTTCCTGAAGCAATACATCCCCTATTCGATGATTCGCAGTGGCGCACACTTAACCTCCCGCACGATTGGAGTATTGAAGGCGAATTCTACGAAAAAAATCGGTCCACTTTCGGTGCCGGTGCTTTGCCGGGCGGAACAGGCTGGTACAGGAAATCTTTTCAGGTAGAAGCATCGGATAAGGGTAAACTCATTTCTGTTGAATTTGATGGAGTTTACCACAACAGTGAAATCTGGATCAATGGAAAGTATTTAGGCAAAAGACCATATGGTTACTCTTCATTCAGATATGAACTTTCTCCTTATTTAAATTTTGGTGACAGTACAAATGTCATTGCCGTCAAGGTGGACAATTCGCTGGAGCCAAATTCAAGATGGTATTCAGGCTGTGGTATTTACAGGAACGTTTGGCTGGTAAAAACCGGTACTGTGGCTGTTGACCATTGGGGAGCCTTTGTTACCACACCTCAGGTCGATGACAAAAAAGCCACGGTAAACATCAGCATCAAGATAAGGAATAGCTCAGGTTTGCCTTTAACTGTTCCAGTAAAATCAGGCATTTACGACGATGAAAACAAACTCATTGCTGAGATCATCACTTCAAAAGTTACGCTTAAAAATCCTGAAACTGTTGTTAATCAAACACTTATCGTAAAAGACCCTTCGCTTTGGTCGGTTGATCAGCCTAATCGCTATCATGTTATCACTAGTATTTCCCAAAAGAAAAATATGCTCGATGAGTATGAAACTCCTTTCGGAATCAGGACATTTAATTTCGATAGCAATAAAGGCTTTACACTAAACGGCAAACCACTAAAAATCAAAGGTGTTTGCATCCATCACGATCTGGGATGTCTTGGTGCAGTCATCAATACCCGTGCATTGGAACGCCAGCTTGAACTACTAAAGGAAATGGGATGCAACGGTATCCGAACCTCACACAATCCTCCGGCACCCGAGCTCCTGGACCTTTGCGATAAAATGGGGTTCATCGTGATGGACGAAGCTTTTGATGTGTGGAAGAAGAAGAAACGAGAGTTCGACTATGCCCTTGATTTCGACCAATGGCATAAACGCGACCTTCAGGATATGGTGCTGCGCGACAGGAATCACCCAAGTGTTTTTATCTGGAGTATTGGCAATGAGATCGTTGAACAGAAGGACAGCACTGGGGTAACTATTGCGAAAGAGCTTGCAGGAATAGTCCGCGAGTTGGATCAATCACGACCCGTTACTGCCGCCCTTGATGAAGTGCCATTTCCGGAAAATTACATTATGAAATCAGGGGCATTGGACCTTATCGGGTATAATTACCATCAGGAGATCTTTGCCGATTTTCTTAAAACTTTTCCCGGTAAAAAGTTTATAGCCACTGAAACCACTTCGGCATTGGCAACCAGGGGTAGTTACGATATGCCGGCCGACACCGTACACCGCTGGCCGGATGACTGGAAGAAAACATTTTCTGGTGGGAACGCCGATTTGAGTTGTTCTTCATACGACAATTGTGCAGTTCCGTGGGGTTCAACACACGAAGAAACCTGGAAAATCATTAAAAAATACGATTTTCTTTCGGGAATGTTTGTCTGGACCGGCTTCGATTACATTGGTGAACCTACACCATACGTTTGGCCTGCGCGCAGTTCATACTTTGGCATTCTCGACCTTTGCGGTTTCCCGAAAGACGCTTTCTATATGTATAAAAGCGAATGGACCAATCAGCCGGTTTTGCATATTTTCCCACATTGGAACTGGGAACCGGGTCAAATAATAGATGTTTGGGCCTATTCGAACTGCAACGAAGTAGAGCTCACGCTCAATGGCCGTTCGCTGGAGGCACAGCACAAAACGGGTGATCAGATCCATTTCAGCTGGAAAGTTCCCTATGAGGCTGGTACATTGCATGCAATCGGCAGAAATAATGGGAAAGAGATAATTACAGATGAGATAAAAACATCGGGACTTCCTGCTAAAATCAAGCTGAAGCCCGACAGATCTGCAATTCATGCTGATGGAAATGACCTTTCTTTTATTACCGTTCAAGTGGTTGATAAGGATAATAATCCAGTTCCTTACGCCGACAATCTGATCTATTTTTCAGTTCAGGGTGATGCTTCAATTGCCGGCGTGGATAACGGAAGCCCAACCAGCATGGAATCATTTAAATCGCACGAGCGCCGCGCATTTCACGGGAAATGTCTTTTGGTGATAAAAGCGGGAAAAACAGAAGGTTCAGTCAAAGTTAATGCTACGGCTGAAGGGTTACAAACAGCTGCTGAAGTACTAAGACTTAAATAATAAAAAACGATGAAGAAGAACTTTCAAATCCTGGTCATAACAGGAATTCTGCTTGTCATCACTGTTGGAATGGCCTTTGCGGCAGAAAAGCTTCCTGCGCCTTTTGTCATTCTTCCGCAACCACAAAACCTTGTTTTGCTCAAAGGTTCTGGGCTTGAAGCCGGAAAACTTCACCAGCTTATCCTGAAAGGTGATTTCAAACGTCCGGTAATGGGAAATTTGCTTTCTCAGCTGATTATCGGGAAAACCGCCGGAAAGGGAACGCTAGAACTCATTCTGGATAAAAACCGGACTGCAATTCCTTCGGAAGAGGGTTATATCATGACGATTTCAGACGATAAAGTAGAAATCCTGGCCAATGGTGAAGCTGGTTTGTTTTACGGTTGCCAGTCACTTGAACAACTTTTGGAAGATGCACGGGATTATCAGAAGCCTGTTCCGGCATGTAAAATCACCGATTATCCTGCCCTTTCCTACCGGGCTGTTCATTGGGATGTGAAGCACCATCTTGATCATATGAATTATTACTACGAAAGCATTGATCGGCTGGCACGTTATAAAATCAATGCGATAGTATTTGAGTTTGAGGATAAACTGCGGTATCGTCGTCAGCCACTTGTTGGCGCTCCTCATTCGATAAGCATTGACGAGATGGCGGCCCTCACTCACTATGCACGGGAACGGCACATCGAGATCACACCACTTGTCCAGGGATTAGGTCATGCTACATTCATCCTGAAACATCAGGAATATGCCAATCTGCGAGAAATGTCATGGAACCGCTGGGCATTTTGCCCATTGAATGAAGGTACTTACCAGGTTCTTTTCGATTTGTATAGGGATGCCATCGATGCGACACCGGGTTCAAAATACATTCATATTGGGGGTGATGAAATCGGAAATATCGGATTATGCCCGCGCTGTAAGCCTACAGCTGAAAAGGAAGGAATGATGGCTCTGAACCTCTATTGGCTGAAACGGGTTTGCGAATTTGCCAAAGAAAACAACCGGATTCCGATTTTCTGGGATGATATGCCTTTGAAATATGCAGGTGTAGTAGAAAGTGCTGATAATGATAGTCTTTCTGATTCAGAACTTGATGAAATCTGGCAAAAAGGAATACCTAAATTAGACAGTTTGCTTACCGATTTCCCAAAGAACTGCGTGTACATGCGATGGAATTATTCAATGGCCAGACAACCTGGAAACATTCGGATACTCGACTGGTACAAAAGCCGTGGCTTGCAGGCTATGATTGCTACTGCAACCAATGCTCAGGGGGGCATCCTGTTTCAAACAGACGAACGGAACCTAGGCAATACTTCAACAGGTATTTCAACAATCCGAAGTTTTATTCAACTGGCTGCAGAGAAGAAAATCAGCGGAGAACTTTGTACCGCATGGGATGACCGGGCACCCCACATGGAAAATCGGTGGCGTGGATTTATTGCTTCAGGTGAATACGGATGGTCACCTAACGGCCGGTCGCTGGAAGAATTTGACAAGGCCTGGCTTCAACGCGAATTTGGTTTGTCCATACCTGACTATTACAGTTTTAACCAAAAGCTGAGAATAGGTTCTATGTTAAGGTATGAAGCATTTTTCAGGAATGGGGACCTTTTGAGCGATGAAAATGGATTACAGAGCGTAGTTCAGCTTGAACATTGGCTCACGCCGCTTGAAGGTCAGGAAAAAAGGTGCTTTGATTATACAAGCAAACTGATAGACCTGCCCGATTTGAATTCGCCTGGTTCATGGAGCAGAAAATACAAAGTCCGGCTTGACGAGTCGTCCATTGAAATAAATAATTTCGAAAGTACCTCTGAAAGGTTAGCAGAATTGTATAATTCATGTAAACGAAACAGCTATTACTGGAGTTTATCGAAATCACTTTACAATTTTCAAATTTCTGCACCACGCATTTTATTGGCTTTAAAAGATTGTGATACTGCTGATAAAGCCAAACAGAAGGCTGGAATTGAAAATGTAAAAAAGGCAATGAGTGATTTTCAGCAGACCTGGGAGGATGTAAAATTAGTTTACAGCCAAACAAGTTTTATCACAAATCCTCCAAATTTTATCCCGGACCGGTATTTTCATTTGGCCAGCCAACGCGAAGACCTGAGCTGGATGATACAAGCTGAACAGCTTTATTATGGTATGATTGATAAATGGTTACATAGTGAGCATTAATTCTTTGGAAAATGAGTATTCAAATTTGTCTATTAATAGCTATTTCGGCATATTTTATTATAAATCCTGCTATTCCGTGTTTGAAAGCCTTTACCTTGAAAAATTGGAATTCTCCGGATTTGACAGTACTGACTATCAGAAAGGTTAAAACTTTATTTAAACAATTAGGAGCTAAATTATGAAAATAAATTTCATTGTAATTTTCGTTTTGCTTGCAATAACAAGCTTTGCTCAGACTAAAATGGAGAGGAAGCCATTGCCTTTTTCCGAAGCTTTGCCTGAAAGCGTAAGCATGTCAACTGAACGTCTTACCCGAATTGATAGCATGTGTTTAAAGGCGGTTTCAAAAGGTGATATTCCGGGTGCCGTCGCACTGGTAGCCCGAGATGGTAAAATCGTTTATTACAAGGCATTTGGAAAGGCTGATAATCCCTCGGACCGGGCGATGAAGCGTGATGATATTTTCCGGATTGCTTCGCAAACCAAAGCCATTACTGCTACCGCAGTGATGATGCTTTGGGAGGAAGGCAAATTCCAACTGGACGATCCGATTTCGAAGTATATTCCTGAATTTAAGAACCCTCAGGTTTTAAAAACATTTCAATTTAGCGATACAAGTTATACAACCGTGCCTGCCAAAAGCGGAATCACCATCCGCCAGTTGCTTTGTCATACTTCTGGGTTAGGGTATGGGTTTATTTCAGATGCCGTGGACGAAAATTTCAAATTGTTGTATCAAAAATATGGTGTGGTTGATGCCTGGACAACCGCAAATATCAGTATAGCAGAAAACACCCGGAAAATGGCCAGACTCCCCTTGCATTTTAGTCCGGGAGAGCAATACAAATACAGCAATGGACTTGATGTCCTTGGTTATCTGGTTGAAATTGTTACAGGAACGCCACTTGACCTTTTCTTAAAAACAAGGCTTTTTGAACCCCTTGGCATGAACGACACCTGGTTCTATTTACCGGCTGACAAAGTAGGACGGTTAGTTTCTCTTCAGAAACCTGAAAATGGGAAATGGGTTCATTATCCGATTACAGGGTATGATCCTGACTTTCCGGTTACCGGTGCCAGAAGATTTTTGTCCGGCGGTGCAGGTCTGTGCAGTACTGCGAAAGATTACGCCACATTTTTGCAAATGTATCTTAATGGAGGCGAATTCAACGGTAAACGCTTCCTGAGTCGTACAACGATTCAGACAATAATGGCCGATCAAAACGGCAAATTCATTGATGAAACCGGCAACAAATATTATGGCCTGGTATTTTCGGTGGTTACTCAAAAAGGACAGAACTATGGGGGTTTGGGCAACGCAGGTACCTTTGGCTGGGGTGGACATTTTAATACTGAATATTTTGCTGACCCGAAAGAAAAAACTATAGGCATTTTGATGAAACAAACACAGGAAGAAACATCTGATGAGACTGACTTGAGGTTTCAGATGCTGGTCGGTCAGGCAGTGGATGATTAATAGATGGACTATCAATAAAATATCATTATGTAGTTGATTGTCAGAATAATGTATATGCAATAAATATGGAGTAGATGTTTACGCAATTAATGGAAAGGCCATTTATTATGAAAAGAATAAAACACTCATTAGTCGTTATAGTACTGATAGTGTTTGTATTATCTTGTGGTAGAGATCGAAGGCCCTTTTATAAAGATCCTGAAGCAAAAACAGAGGATCGTGTAAAGGACCTATTGCAACGGATGACTTTGGAAGAAAAAATTGCACAATTATCGGAGGCAAGTTGCGATAATCTGAAAGAAGACAATAAGGCTACGACTAGACAATTTTCATTTGAAAAGAATAAAAATGGAATAGGCACCATTGATGGGTTTACTTTGTCAGTTACAGATTACGCCAATGCTGTAAATACAATTCAGAATTTTTTAATAAACAAAACACGCCTTGGGATACCTGCTATATTTTTAAGTGAGTGTTTACATGGACTTGTTCAGAACGGAGCAACAATATATCCTCAATCCATTTCAATGGCAAGTAGCTGGAATCCTGATCTGGTATGGCAGGTTGGATGTCAGATCAGGAAAGAAGTAAAAGCAATTGGGGCATCACAGGTTCTCAGTCCTGATTTAGATTTGGCCAGGGAGCTTAGGTGGGGTAGGGTTGAAGAAACGTATGGGGAAGATCCATTCCTGGCTTCAAGAATGGGAGTAGCCATGATAAAGGGCTTGCAGGAAGGAGATAAACCAGATGGAACCTTATTGATAGCCACTGCCAAGCCATTTTTAACCTACGGTGCACCCTATGGAGGACTAAATCTGGCTTCAACACCGGGAGGATGGTATGATCTGTATAATACATATCTCCCACCATATATGGCTGCAATACAGGAAGCTAATGTTCTGTCGGTAATGACTGCCTACAACTCTTATGACGGTGAAGCCTTGAATGCAAATAAAGAAATATATACTGATTTATTAAGGACAATATTGGGCTTTAAGGGATATGTGTATTCCGACTGGGGCGCAGTAACTATGCTGCATGATTCACATAAAGTTGCAGATACCCGGGCAACAGCAGCAAAATTAGCTCTGGAAGCTGGGGTTGATCTGGAAGCACCTTCCCCTGAATGTTTCCAGTATTTGGATAGTCTTGTGCGAAAAAAGATTGTAAGTATGAAAACTATTGATAGTGCAGTAGCGAGGATTTTGTACGTAAAAATAGTATCAGGCCTGTTTGAGCATCCTTTTGTAGATGCTTTAAAAATAAAAGAATATAGGCATGTTCAGAATTCTGTTTTGTTAGCTAAAAAAATGGCAGATGAGAGTATTGTTTTATTGAAGAACGAAAATAACCTGTTACCCCTTGAAATTGCTAAAATAAAATCTATTGCAGTAATTGGGCCGAATGCTGATCAGGTGCAGTTCGGCGATTATTCATGGAGCAGAGATAATAAAGATGGAGTTACAGTACTTGAAGGTATA
Source organism: uncultured Bacteroidia bacterium (assembly GCA_903923905.1). GTDB lineage: Bacteria > Bacteroidota > Bacteroidia > Bacteroidales > Prolixibacteraceae > JAAFHB01. The sequence goes on along the minus strand of CAIXZH010000052.1, from coordinate 26,778 downwards.
AAGAGAATTGCAGGAGACAAATTAACTGTTAATTATGCAAAAGGATGTGATTTAGTTTCACTTAACAGCTCAGGTATCGCTGAAGCAGTTCAAAAAGCAAAAAGAAGTGATGTGGCAATCGTAGTTATTGGTACAGCAAGTGCATCTTTAGCCCGTGATTATTCTAATTGTACAAGTGGCGAAGGTTTTGACTTATCGGATCTCAATCCAACAGGCGTGCAGAGTGACCTTGTCAAAAAAATATTTGAAACAGGCATACCAACCATTGTTGTACTGGTTCAGGGAAAGCCATTTTCAATTCCATGGATAAAAAATAATATACCGGCTATCATTGAGTCCTGGTATCCGGGCGAAATGGGAGGATTATCAATCGCTGAAGTCTTATTCGGCAGGATAAATCCTTCGGGCAAAATACCGGTTTCTTTTCCTAAAAGCGTAGGACACTTACCTTGTTTTTATAATCATTTGCCTACAGATCGGGGATTTTACGAGCAGCCTGGCGAAAATGGTCACCCAGGAAGGGATTATGTATTCTCATCTCCAGATCCATTATGGCCATTTGGCTTTGGGTTGAGTTATACTACATTTTTGTATGAATCAATGCAGCTATCGTCGGATAGCTTAACTTTTAATGATGAGTTAAAGGTGAAAGTCAACCTCAAAAATACAGGAGGGGTGGAAGGTAAAGAAGTTATACAGGTTTATATCAGAGATCAATATTGTTCTGTTGCAAGACCAGTAAAAGAGTTAAAAGCTTTCAAAAAAATTAACATTGAAGCTAGGAGTACAAAGCAAGTTGAACTTAAAATCAGTCTAAAGGATTGCGGGTATTACAATAACAAAGGCAAATATCTATTGGAACCCGGATATTTTGACATCATGGTCGGCAGCAGTTCAAGTGATATTTATTTTAACAAGCAAATTTACATTCGATGAAATAGCCATGGTTGAGAAATCACAAACCGAAATGAATATTCCCGTATGGCTATTCCATGCGACCTTTAAAAAACAAATTATATACGCATGAAAAAGATTTTTGCAGTTTTACTATTTGTGTTTGCAATCTCATTGTTGGTAGCGGGTCAGCAAACCATCCACAACGATAGTTTAAATATTACTGTTGGAACAAATACATTCTGGTGGTCAGGAGTCATTGAACATGGATCGAATATGCCAATGACACAGCCATACCAGTCTGATTTCAGGAACAACTGTTATACCAATCAGGTGCAGCCGTTGCTGCTTTCTTCTTCCGGAGTAGTAATCTGGTCAGAACAGCCATTTGCCATTCATTTTGTACCCGGCAAATTGAATATAAACGCCAAATCGACTGTTTTCCAACAAACTAAAGCAGGTAATACCCTGAAAGATGCCTATCATTTTTCCAGTAAAACATATTTTCCACCTTCCGGGGAGATGCCTGATTCTCTGTTGTTTTCTAGTCCGCAATACAATACCTGGATTGAGCTGGTGTACAATCAGAATCAAAAAGATGTTATGGCTTACGCCAGAAATATCCTTGCAAATGGTTTGCCAGCAGGTGTTTTAATGATTGATGATAACTGGCAGGAGGATTACGGGAACTGGAGTTTCCATCCGGCGAGGTTTCCGAACCCGAAGCAAATGATTGATTCACTTCACAACGTGGGGTTTAAAGTGATGGTATGGGTTTGCCCTTTTGTAAGCCCCGACAGCTATATCTTTCGCGATTTAATATCCAAAAAATATTTCGTCACTGACGACAATGGATATCCGGCCATGATCAAATGGTGGAATGGTTCAAGTGCGGAACTGGATTTGACCAATCCTGATGCAACTACCTGGTTCAAGGCTCAACTAGACCGTTTGACCAAAGAATTTGGCGTTGATGGTTTTAAATTTGATGCCGGTGATTTTGAATTCTATGTTAATGTTCATTCGTTAAAACCAAACGTTTCACCGGCTGATCATTGCGAAGCCTGGGCGAAAATCGGACTTGATTATCCGCTCAATGAGTACCGCGCCATGTGGAAAATGGGAGGACAACCGTTGGGTGAGCGACTTCATGACAAAGAACATGGGTTTGAGGCTTTACAACAATTAATCCCAAATATGCTCGTCGAAGGTTTAATGGGTTATTACTTTTCCTGTCCGGATATGATCGGTGGCGGAGAAGTTACCTCATTCGAAAACAATAACCTTTTTGATCAGGAGTCAGTGGTTCGTTCTGCACAATGTCACGCTCTGATGCCAATGATGCAGTTCTCGGTAGCGCCTTGGAGGGTACTGGATCAGGAACATATGGAGGCAGTTAAAATTGCTGTAAAAATCCGTGAAAAGTTTAAAGGCTATATCCTGGAATTGGCTCAAAATGCCGCCAAGACTGGTGAGCCAATCCTGAAACCGATGGAATTTAATTACCCAAATCAGGGTTACGCTCAGATTGTCGACCAGTTTCTTTTGGGAGACACCATGCTTGTGGCTCCGGTTCTTGTAAAAGGAGCAACAACAAGAAAAGTGGTTCTTCCGGAAGGAAAATGGAAAAGTTTTGATGGGCAGGTTTTCAAAGGGCCAAAAACCGTTGAAATCAAAGTTGCCCTGAATGATTTGCCGTATTTTGAAAAAATAAAATAGGGACATGGAAAAAAAATGGACTTTGGAGCTTGAAAAAAAGCCTGACTTTGACAAGGCGATGGAACGAATTTATGCCTGGTACGAACAAGAGATGATTGATCGTCCGCCCATCAGATTTTCTGCACATAATGCTGAATACAGTGAAGCACATTTTCTCAAAGGCCGATCATGGGCCAGTTTAAAAGATCGCTGGTGGGATACCGATTATCAAATTGAACTGTTTGAAGATCAGTTGAAAAACTCTGTTTTTAATGCCGAGACTTTCCCAATTTTCTGGCCAAATCTTGGTCCTGAAGTTTATACTTCATTTTATGGGGTTGAGCTGGAATACAAAGAAGTCACTTCTTATGCCATTCCAAATATCAAGGATTGGTCTCAGTTGAATGACCTAAAGCTTGACGTGAACAATCCGTACTTCAGGAAAATTGATGAGATGACAAATGCCGCTCTTGAACGTTGGGCAGGCAAATATATGGTGGGCTATACTGATTTGCATCCCGGATTGGATTGTGCTGCTGCATTTCGCGACCCTCAGCAACTCTGTATCGATTTTTTGATTGATCCGCATGAAGTTAAGCAACTGATTGATATTTCCTCCCGGGATTTTGAGCAGATTTTCAATTATTTTGATTCGATTTTGAAGAAACATAACCAACTTTCGGTTGCCTGGATGGGAATTCCGTCTTTCGGGAAAATGCACATCCCAAGTTGCGATATCGCAAGCATGATTTCGCCCCAGCAATTCGAGGAATTCATCTTGCCTGGTATTCAGAAGGAAGTAAAATTAGTGAGCCACAATGTTTTCCATTTGGATGGAAAAGGAGTTGCCAACCATGTCGATCACTTACTCGACATTCCTGAAATTAATGCCATTCAATGGGTCCAGGGTGTTGGCGACGATTTTCCCATCATGCAGTGGGTCCCTTTTATTAAAAAGATCCAGGCTGCCGGAAAATCGGTTGTGGTTGATGTTCAGGTTTCTGAGCTGGAAAGTTTTATCAGCGAAATGGATTCGAAAGGATTAATGCTTTGTATTGCCGCAGACGAAAAAATCCAACCTGATATCATCAGGCGAATTGAAAAGTGGTAATAAAAGAATTACTAAAACTAACAAATTATGAAAAAAGCCGTAATTGCCTTTATTCTGGTTTTCTTAACCGCTGCATTTACTATTGCCCAAACTCCCTTTGCCCAATGGACAAAAAACGAACTGACTTTAAATAACGGAGTTGTTCAGCGGATTATTAAACTGCCAAACCCTCAGGGTGATTTTTTAACAACATCCTACAAACCAGTAGCTGGTGATTTTCAGTACTTTAAACCGTCAAATACAGATTTTCAGTTCGAAATTAATAATATAGTCTATTCAGGTAAAAGCGATTGGAGTATGGTTGATGTTAAGTCGATTAACGATTCGCGACAGGGTGATGGAGCAGCCGTTACCTTGCTGAGCGGAGATAAAAGAATTGAAGTCACGTTGAAATATCTGCTTTATCCCAATCTGCCGGTCGTTCGCAAGAGCCTGATTGTTAAAAATCTGAGCAGTTCAGAGGTTCCCTTGGAATCTGTAGATGTTGAGAAATTCGAGGTATCAAGGTATTCTGCGACGACTTTCAGCTGGATTTACAGCGATTACGGAAGGCGCAAGTCTATCGGACCTTATGAAGGAAATATGCAGGATGCACTTATGATTGTTCACAATATGGATTGGGAATCTGGAATTGTCATTGGTAACGAGGCATCGGGTGTGATGAAACGCACCTCTGTATTTTGGCAGGGACAGGATATTTGCAGTGGATTAACCCATAAAAATAACTTATTCCCATTCCGTAAATGGATCAAACCCAATGAATCGTTTGAAACACCGCAGGTTTTCACTATGGTGTACAATCATCAAAGAGATCCTGAAGAGATTTTAAATACTGCAGTGCCCGATTTTATTCGCAAGCACATGGGAATCCGTCTTTCTGAACTAAAAGAAAAACCAACTTTTGTTTACAATAATTGGTGGCCTTTTGAAAAGAATATAAATGAAAAATTAATTAGAGAATTGGCAAAAGTTGCTGCTGATGCCGGGATGAAGGAATTTGTAATCGACGATGGATGGCAGGACAGTTATGGGGACTGGGGTATCGATAAAACAAAATTTCCTAATGGTTTGAAACCTGTGTTTGACTATATCAAATCTCTGGGAATGAAACCAGGCCTTTGGGTAAGCGTAGGCAGTGCTTCTTCAAAAAGCAGAGTATTTAAGGAACATCCGGAGTGGTTTGGACGCGATATAAATGGGAATTTCGAAAACCTTCTGTCGGAATTGCCAAATGAAGATTATGTTCGGACAGCCTGTTTTTCTACCGGTTGGAAAGATTATATCAAAGAGATACTGTTGAAATTGAGTTTGGATTACGGCCTGGAATATATGAAGCTTGATTTTGGCATTGTAACAAGTCCATATGCTTTTAACAATGAAAATTCAGGTTGTTATGCAACAAATCATACAGGGCATAAAGATCATCATGAATCGTTATTTGTAAACTATGAAAGGATGTGGAAACTCTTTGATGAACTCCATGCGGCTAAACCTAATCTATTCATTGACTGCACTTTTGAAGCAATGGGAGGTTTGCAGTTAATTGATTATGCCATGTTAAAACACGCCGAAGGCAATTGGCTATCGAACTTTGATGGCCTCTCAGGAGAAAAAACGGATCTCAGAGTCCGAAATATGGCCTGGTGGAGGTCTCCGGCGATACCCGCAACAGCTTTGGTAATAGGCAATCCGCAAATGGATGACAAAGGCTGGGAAATGCATATCAAATCGTTGGCAGGGGCGTTACCGATCATGTTGGGTGATCCGCGGCGACTTTCTGCAGTCGATCTCAAAATATACCACGGCTATGCCAATTGGCTCCAAAATATGAATTCAAAATATGATATTATGAGCTACAGGCAGGATCTGCCGGGATTTGGAGAACCCCAGGAAGGCAGATGGGATGGTTTTCAACGGATTAATACAGATACGAAAACAGGCGGTATAATCGGTGTTTTTCGTCAGGGGGCTGCTGAATCAGAACGAATAGTGACCGTCAAATACCTTGATCTGGTAAAAAACTATGAGGTGAAACTGATGAACGGAGAAGTCATCACATCTTTGACCGGCCATGATCTTCAGTCTAAAGGGTTTGCTGTAAAGCTGGATAAGCTGTATTCAGGAGAGCTTTTTGAGATAAGTGCAAAATGATTTCCGGAATTCAGTATTTTTTGAAATGTAAATTAATTTAATGATTATCAAATGATAGCACTACTAAAAATGAAATCAGGAAAAGCGCTGATTCTGGCAATTCTGTTTTTTATTCTGGAATCAGCTTCTTCTGAAGCTCAGACAACCCAGGTCAGAGAGAAATTATTATTCAACACCGATTGGAAATTCACTTTAAGCGACAACCCGGAATACAGAAACCCGGATTATAATGATGACTCATGGCGGACGCTTAACCTTCCTCACGACTGGAGCATTGAAGGTGATTGCCTGGAATCGAGAGGCGGCTCCACAGGCTTTTTCCCAACTGGGATTGGATGGTACCGCAAGACTTTTGTCCTACCTGAAACCATGAAACAAAAGCAGGTGATCGTTCAATTTGACGGCGTGTATATGAATAGCGAAGTGTGGATCAACGACCATTTTTTAGGCCGTTATCCGTATGGCTTTACGACTTTCCAATACGACCTAACCGAATTCCTTAAAAAAGGTACTGGAGAAACTAATACAATAGCCGTTCGAGTCGATAACTCACTCAAAGAATCAACCAGATGGTACACCGGATCTGGCATTTATCGGAATGTTTGGCTTGTGGCAACCAATTTCGTCCATTTCGATAATTACAAAGGCGTATTGGTAACTACTTCTGAAGTCTCAATTGAAAAAGCAACCGTGAATGTAAACTATGAATTTGCTTCCAATTTTTTCTCGTATAAAGATTATGAAAAATGGAAAGCTGATCAATGGAATTACAAACCGGAATTAGTAACAAAAACCTTACTGTTCAGGTCAGTTATTACCGACAAAAATGGAAATGAATTAGCAAGGAATGAGAAAGAAAAACAATGCACTAACTTTCAGTCTTATAATCAAATAAATCAACAAATCCAGATCGTTCAACCCAGGATTTGGTCGTCTAAATTCCCTGAAATATATGATCTGAAAAGCGAAATTATTTGCGACGGTAAGGTTATTGATGACCAGGTAACCTCCTTTGGAATTCGTAAACTTGAATATATTCCCGGGAAAGGGATGTTTGTAAATGATAAACCTGAAAAACTGAAAGGGGTTTGTCTGCATCAGGACGCCGGTTCATTTGGTGTTGCAGTGCCCATTCAGGTTTGGCGAAACAGGTTGCTGAAACTAAAGGAAGCAGGTTGCAATGCGGTTCGAACAGCTCACACTCCTTTTGCTCCTGAGTTTTACGACTTATGCGACAGCCTGGGCTTTTATGTGATGGATGAAGCATTTGACGAATGGACAACCGATTGGTTTTACAATTACACCGCTAATACTCAGGGCAAAGCGCAAAATGGGTATCATCTTTACTTTAACCAATGGGCCGAAACTGATTTGAAAGCTATGATCCAAAGAGACCGTAACCACCCATCAATAGTTATGTATAGCATTGGAAATGAAATTCCCGACCAGAAAGCATCCTGCGGTACCGGAATTGCAAAAAAACTGATAAGCATTTGCCATAATGAGGATAACACACGACCTGTTACATCAGGTTGTAATGAATATATGTATTCAACCCAAAACGGTTTTATTGATGCACTTGATATTTCAGGGTACAACTACATTGACAGGGATTTTGGAGATAAAATGTACGGTCCGGAATATCAAAAGCGGCCTGATAAACTTTGCATTGGAACTGAGACGAACAAGCAACTCCCGAGTTTTATTTGGTGCCGGGATAAGGATTATGTCATTGGTGGATTTATATGGGTGGGAATTGACTATTGGGGCGAGTCTGATGAATATCCTCGACGTGGATTTTTTCGGGGAATTTTGGATCTCTCCGGTTTTGAAAAGCCTGAATATTATCTATTTAAAGCTTATTGGAACGAAAAGCCTACAGTCCATTTAGCCGTATCAAAAACCAGCAAGACTGAATCGAGATGGGACTGGAAGTCGGCGGAATCGAAATGGAACTGGATCCCTAAGGATAGCGTATCTGTTTATGTTATTTCCAATTGCGACGAAGTGGAGCTATTCCTCAACAACCGTTCGCTCGGTACCAAGGTAATCGACAAGAACCTGAATTATTACGGAATTTGGCCGTTGAAATACAAGGAAGGGACTTTGAAAGCTATAGGCTATATTGCAAAAATAAAAGTAGCTGAGGATGTATTGAAAACTGCAGCCGAGGCATCCAAACTAATTGCAAAGCCTGATAAAACTTTATTAAAAGCGGATGGCAAAGATATTTCGATGATAGAAATTTCGATTGTTGATAAAAATGGAACACTCGTCCCGGATGCAGCAAATGAAATCAAGGTAAACATTCACGGTGAAGCTGCGCTTATCGGCCTTGACAATGGTGATATTTATTATACCGGGCTTTTCAAAACCAATATCCGAAAGCTTTTCAAGGGAAAATTGATGGTTACAGTTCAAAGTACAACTGATGCCGGAACTGCAACTCTTGAACTAATTTCAGAAAAGACAGGAACCCTGAAGGTGCCGCTGAAATCTGTAAGGTGATGAAAAATTTAGCGAATTACCAGACCAATACCGAAATAGATATGTCAGTCAACCTATTCTTGAAAACTAAAAACACCCTTATTATCCCAATGCTTATTCTTGGTGTTTTATACTTTGTGATTGGCTTCGCTGTGGGCATCAGTGGATTTCTAACCCCTTTTCTCAAAGATGCCTTGCATCTTACGGTTACTCAATCTTATTTGATTCCTGTTGCCATTTTCTCTGCATTTGTAATTTTTGGCGCACCCGCCGGCTGGGTTGTCAGAAAAACAGGATATAAAAGAAGTATGGTATTTTCCCTTTTTATAATGGGATTAGGGATGGTTTTGTTTGTTCCATCCGCTGACAGGGTAAGCTTATCAACTTTTTTAATGGCCCTTTTTGTAGTCGGAATTGGGAAAACACTTTTGCAGGCGTCTGTTAATCCATATGTTACTATTGCTGGATCAATGGAAAGCGCTGCCAGCCGGATGTGTTTAATGGGAATAATGAATAAACTGGCATGGTGGATAGGCCCCGTTTTTCTTGGCTTGTTTCTGAATTTAAATAACGTAAAATTAAGTCAGGTCGCGGTTCCGTTTTATATTGTATCAGCTATTCTGGTGGCATTAGGAGTATTCATGAACTTTGCTCCTTTGCCTGAAGTGAAAGCTCCTGGTGAAAGCAGAGGCGATCAAATTGATGAAATTCCAGACCAGGTTTCCAAATCAAGCATCTTTCAATATCCACACTTGTTTCTCGGCGTTTTGGCTTTGTTTTTTTATATCGGAGTTGAAGTGTTGCCAATGGTTTCTATCATCGGTTTTGCTAAAACCATTTATGGACAGAGTGCTACAAATCTCGAAGGATATGCTAAGTATGTTCCAATCGGCATGTTTGTTGGTTATATCTTTGGAGTATTGATGATTCCAAAGATCATCTCTCAGACAAATGCCCTTAACCTATTCGCAATTATTGGGATTATCGCTTCTGGCGGCATAATATTTTTAACTGGTAGGATTGGAATCTATTTATTAGTAGCAATTGGTTTTGCAAATTCAATTATGTGGGGAGCAATCTGGCCGCTTGCCATTGCCGATTTGGGAAAATTCACAAAAACCGGTGCATCATATATGGTCATGAGCTTAGTTGGTGCAGCGATCATTCCATTGATTTTTGGATATATCATTGATATTTTTAAGAAGGACGAAATTGCAACTGTAAATGATTATCAAAACGGATACTGGATATTCATTCCTGCTTATCTATTCATATTTTATTTCGGCAAAATTGGATATAAAATTCGAACAAAAACGATATAAACAGCTGATAATAAATAATATAAATTAATACAAAAAATGAAAAGAGGCGATGAAGTAAGGGCACTCAATAAATTAAGTGCTGAAGAGGTTAAAGTCAAAGCTGGCAAACACTTGATTATTTTAAAAGATACCTGGGAAATCTATCAGTATTTCGCTGAGCATATGCGAAATCTGATTGCGAGCAACAATTCAAAGGGTAAAGAAACTGCCGGAATATTCCCATTTGGTCCCTGGCAGCAATATCCAATATTTGTAGAAATGGTGAACAGCGAACGCATCTCTTTAGCAAACGTTCACTTTTTCTTTATGGATGAGTATGCCGACATCAATGGAGTGGAGATACCTTCAACCCACTACCTGAGTTTGAGAGGACAATTGTATAAAATCTTCGAAACTATTGATAAGGAATTACTTCCTGATTTTTCAAAAGTCATCTTTCCTACAGCAGCAAATTTGAATCAACTAAGAGGATGGATCGCAGCCAAACACCTTGATGTTACCTATGCCGGAGTGGGAGTCCATGGTCACCTGGCCTTCAATGAACCAGAACCATGGGTAAGGAACACTGACCCGCGGGTTACATTTATCAATGACTTTACAGTAACATTAGGAGCAATCAGGTCCGGTGTCGGTGGCGACCTTGAAAATTTCCCGCGCAGAGGAATTACAGTAGGACTAAATCAATTGCTCGCCGCAGATGAGGTATTACTAATGACCAGAAGTGGCATTCCCGGTATTGACTGGGCCACAACCGTTGTTCGTATCGCTGTCCTTGGTGAAATTGGCGACGATTATCCGGTTACATGGGTTCAGGAACATAAAAACTGGGTGTTATTTACTGATGAAGATACCATCAGAACTCCTATATGTATTTAAGCAATTTAAATAGACCAACTACCATGTCTTTGATTGAGAAAAATGAACATGAAATTATAATTCCCAGGGCTTTTGCTTTTGCCATTGATGATTTAGGTTGGAATATTGGCACCAGTATTGGCGCAAATGGCGGCCAGGGACCCTATCGTACCGGCATTAACAAACACATGGAGCAGAGTGATTACAGGGCCATTGTAGAAGTAGGAAAAGCTGTTGGTGTCAGGATCCAGGGATTGTTTGTGCTGTGCGAGATGGACAGAGCTAATGTTTGTGCCACATATCCGACAACTACGATGCATGGTAAAGATTGGGACAATTCAGAAATTGTATGTGATGAACAGAATGAAATAATGGCTTATGTTAGGGATAACGCCGCATTTCTTGAATTTGGTATACATGGGGTTGGACATGAATATTGGCCTGAGAAGATGCACAAAATAAGGGCTGAATGGTATAACCGCGAGGATAAAAAACCCTGGCCGGAAGAGATATTGGTTGATCATTTCAGATGCTTTAAGGAAATCCTGGCCCAATATGGTCTGACCCCTGAAAACGGTCATTCGCTACCTGAAAGTTTTGTTCCCGGTTCTTACAGCTACTATTGGAATCCCGAGGAAGATTATAGTTTGGGTAAACTACTGCATCAAAATGGAGTTAAATATGCAAATACCGATTTTTCATTCATATCTGAACTGAAACCACCCGAAGGAAAGAATAGCGGTGGCTTTGACCATGGTGTTCACGTGATAAACAGAATTAATTATGGAAATGAATGGTGGCGTCTTGGAGCACTCCCCTCGGTTCCCCTTGAAATTCAGGAAAGTGATATCATCGAATCCCATTGGGCTAACTGGCTGGCACAGGATTATTACCTCCAGCCACAGGTAACCAGACAATTTATTAGTTATTATAAAAGGGTACAAGAGACCCCTGGACGGTATGTGGCAAAGAACACTGAACAGTTGCATTCTCAATGGTTGTACAATAATTTCTCAAAAGTTACGGAAAAGCTTGAAAATTGTCTAGTGATTGACAATTCTGGCATGCCAGATGAAGTTTATAAAAATGATTTACTGGGGAATATGGTAATCAAGATAAAACTCAACAGGTACGAACATATATCCTCAGTCTCAATTGATCATCAAAAAATCTGCGGCTATCTCGAAGATGGTGGATTCGCCTTTCTTTATCTGCCTATACTTGAAAAAAAAATCTACCGACTGGAATATTCATTTGGCAGTCAGCTTATGGAGAATTGCATTTTGAACGATGGTACCTATAATATTTACAGCCTTGAGTCGAGTGAAAACACTCTAAAGTTCAGGATTAAAATGTTTGGTAATCAATTTATTAAACTGAAATGTGCTAAGCCTAAAACAATTGATTCATCAAATATTAATCTGCTAATCAAATCAACGGCGTATAATGAGAATCTAAACATGTTGATCCTGGAAGTTTCCGGCCGTGATTTTCAGGGCGAAAAGGGGATAATTACGCTTAACTTTTAATTTAAAAAATGAGCGATAAACTGCTTTTAGGAATTGATCTTGGGACTGGTGGGTGTAAAATTACAGTCATCGATGTGATTGGAAATATTATTGCTGAATTTTCGGAAGAATATGAAACCTATCATCCCAAGCCATCCTATAGTGAACAAAATCCTAGCGATTGGTTTTTAGCCCTAACCACCTGTTTGACAAAAATAAGAAAATCGAAAAATATTGATTTGAAAAACGTCAAATCGATCGCTGTTGATGGTTCAACACACAACGCAGTTCTTTTAGACAGGCAAATGAAGGTAATAAGGCCCACAATTATGTGGACAGATCAGCGAAGTGGGGATGAAGTAGCTTGCCTCGATAAAGGATGGGGAGCTGAAATTTTCGGGCTTACATATCATAAGGTTTCACCAACATGGACGCTTCCTCAATTATTATGGGTAAAGAACCATGAACCAGACAACTTTAAAAAGATCCACCGGATCATGTTCGTGAAAGACTACATCCGGTATTTATTGACAGGGAGTTGGGAAACTGATTTCATTGATGCTCAGGGAACCCTATTATTTGACATCAGGAAAAAAGAGTGGTCAAAAGAGTTATGTCAATTGATTGGATTATCCACTGAAGTGTTGCCGCCAATATTTTCTCCGACTGATATTGTAGGCAAAATCACGATCGAAGCTTCAAAAATTACTGGGTTATCTGAAGGCACTCCAGTTGCATGCGGGACTTCTGACGTTACTGTTGAGGATTATGCCGCAGGAGCTATTAACGCTGGACAATGCGTCATCAAGTTAGCGACAGCTGGGAATGTCAATTTAATGACGGACAGTCCAAATCCAAATCCTCGCACTTTAACCTATTCACATGTCGTCCCTGGTCTGTGGTATACTGCTGCTGCTACTAATACAGCTGCCTACGCCATGAGGTGGTTCCGTGATAATTTTTGTTTTGAAGAAACTGAAAAATCAAGAGGTAGTGGGATTAACGAATACCAACTAATGGAAAATTTAATTATCTCATTACCTGTAGGTTCTGACGGCTTGATTTTTCATCCGTACTTATTGGGTGAGAGAGCTCCATATTGGGATCCACATTTGAGGGCCAGTTTTATAGGGGCTTCAATGTCCCATCAAAAAGGACATTTCATCAAAGCTGTGATGGAGGGTGTTGCATACTCACTAAAGGATTGTTTCAGGATGATTGAAAATATGAACCTGGAAGTTACCGAATTTATCATCATCGGAGGTGGAGCGAAAAGCGATATCTGGTCGCAAATCATTTGCGATGTATTCGGGAAAAAGGTGATAAGACCATCTTTTACTGATGCATCCTATGGTTCAGCCCTGCTCGCGGGAGTCGGTATCGGTGTTTTTCCTGACGTAGTTACAGCAGTTCAAAAGTGTCTAAAAGTTGATAAAATCTTTGAACCTAATTATTCTAATCATCATAAATACATCGTGTTTTTTAAGCTGTATCTTGAGATACATGACAGGCTCAAAGATATTTACCAGTGTATGAATAAGATTATAAATTAAAAAGAATCAATAAAAAATAAATTATTCACCAATGAAATTAGAACAAAGCTCGTACATGTTTGACATGGTCCTTTTCGAGTTGCAGGACATTGTCGGCAAAGATTATGTATCAACAAAATCTTCCGATAAGGAGGTTTATTCAGTCGATTATTTTTGGATTCCTGAAATGTGGCACGACCGACAGAAAGGAAGAGATCTTACCCGCCCATCGGCAGACTTTATTGTTCATCCCGCGAATGCAACTGAAGTTTCAAAAATCTTGAAAATCGCCAATAACTATAAGATCCCTGTTACTACTTGGGGAGGTGGCAGCGGATCCCAGGGTGGCGCTCTTCCTGTTTTCGGAGGGATTATCCTGGATACCAAAAGAATGGATCAAATCTTTTGTATCGACCAAAACTCCATGACTGTGAAAGTTGGAACAGGAATTATTATGCAACACCTTGAATGGGAACTTGAGAAGCAAGGCCTGTCAACCATGCATGACCCTGCTTCTGCAAATTGTGCTACGGTGGGAGGTTTTATTGCACACAGAGGCACAGGAGTTCTATCTACAAAGTATGGAAAACTTGAAGATATGATCGTTAACATGGAAATTGTCCTTCCGAATGGAGAAATTATTAAAAGTCTACCGGTTCCAAAAACAGCCTGTGGTCCTGACTTAAATCAACTCTTCATTGGTTCCGAAGGGACCTTAGGTATTGTCACCAAAGTAACATTGACGATAAATAAAATTCCGGAGGTCAGGAGGTTTCGGGCATTTATTTTTAAGGACCTTACCACTGGATTAAGAGTCGGACAACGGTTAATGACTGAAAAACTACAACCTTCAGTAATCAGGTTATACAGCGAAGATGAGACCAAAGAGGTAATCCATAAAGTTTTGGGAATTGACAAAAAAGGGGCTTATATGGTTTATGGTTTCGATGGTCGCAAAGAAATGGTGGATCTGCAGTTAAAGTATGCAAGAGAAATTGCCGACGAAGAAGGCGGTGAAGATTTGGGCGAAGATCTTGGTCAGCAATGGTGGAAAAACCGCTACAAATTCTTTTTCCCTCCATATATGTTCAGCCTGCCTCAATGTTTCGGCACTTTGGATACTGTTTCAACCTACAGTAATATTGAAAATATTTTTAATGCTATGAAGAATGTGATTGGGACCAAATATCCTCAGGCGAGGTTTATCGGACATTTCTCACATTGGTTTAATTGGGGTTGTATGCTTTATGCCCGGTTTATAATCGAAACTCCACCTGAAGATCCTCATGAATTGCTTTTTGTCCACAACAGCATCTGGAATGATGCATTAAGGGCAGCAATTGAGGCAGGGGGGGTCTTAAATGAACATCATGGAATAGGGTTGAAACTTAGCAGGCTTGTACCGGAGTTATACGGGAATTCTTTTGATATCCTTAAAAATTTAAAGAAATCTCTTGATCCGAATGGAATCATGAATCCAGGCAAATTGGGGTTTGGAGTATAAATCAAAATAAAATTAATAAACACAATATGACATCAATATCCAAAAATAATTTAGATACCATAAAAGCTTGCCGGTACTGTCCGATGTGCAGGCAGTCCTGCCCTTCAGAATTCATAAGTTACAAAGAGTCAGACACTCCAAGGGGAAGGGCAATGTTGCTGCAAAGCGTTTATATTGCCGGGAAGGAATATGACAAATCAACTGTGGAAGCTATTTATAATTGCTTTGTTTGCGGCTCGTGTAAGAGTTGGTGTTCAGGTTTCGAGATTGGCGCCTATAACATCCCGGAATTAATCAAATTTGCCAGAAAGGATATTGTTCGGAAAGGTCAAACACTTGAGGTAGTTGAATCAATAAAGTCATCGTTACTTGAAAGTGACAATCCGTACCAGATCGTAAAGTCAGCTTCCTTCTCTCAGATAATTGAAGAAAAGAAAGCAGATGTATTATATTTTATGGGATCCGAAATAAATTTCAGGAATCCAGAAATTGCCCGGGCAGCTATCAAAATATTTAATCACTTGAATATCTCCTATACACTTCTTAAAAATGAGCCTGAGAGTGGAAAGATCCTTGACTTGCTTGGATATCCAGATGAGGCTATTATAAAAGCTGGCCAGATTTATTCAAGAATAATCAATTCAGGCTGTAAAAAAGTAGTGGTTTCTGATCCGCTGGCTTACGATGCCTTTAAAAATGACTATCCCGGATGGGGCTTCAAATTTGATTCCAAAATGAAAATCTTGCATATGTCAGAGTATTTAGCTGAATTAGTCAAATCAGGAAGTTTGGAGCTAGCTAAAACAACTGAGAAAATAACATTGGCCGATTCTGAATTTTTAGGTCGATTTAATGCTGTGTTCGAAGCTCCACGGGAAATCATAAAATCTTCTGCAGGAGATAATTTTGTGGAGATGCGCTGGAATCGCGAAAAATTACTTTCAACCGGTGAGGCTGCCTTTACCTTCAACGATCGGTTATTTACACAAGGTGATAAACTAGGTGAAAAAATCAGAATTCAGGCTCATGATATAGACTGTACAATTATAATCACCTTATCAGCTACCGCCAAAAATAATATTGGCGATCATGCTGATATTAAAGCAGTCGATATAGCTGAATTTGTGGCAGAATTGATATAATCAATATTTTCTAATTGAATTGATACTGAATTAAATAGATTTTCAAATTAAAATAAATAAAATTTAAAGCTATGAGTTTATTAAAAAAATATCAACCAGATTACGGCTATAACCAGGTTGTGGCCGAAGGTGAATCAGGTCTGAAAAAAGCCATATTTGATACCTTGAAAATGAAGGCAGGCAGCTCCTTTTCGGGGAAGACAGAAACATATGAATCTGCTTTTGTGATCATGTCCGGAACTTGTACTTTCTCTGGAGATGATTTTAATTTTGAGCAAATAGGTATCCGTAAAGATGTATTCTCAGGTAAACCAACAACGGTCTATCTGCCATGTAATACTTCCTATAAAATTGAAGCGGAAACTGAAGTTGAAATTGGAATATGTTCGGCAGGTTCAACTTTAAAATCAAGCCCGGTTTTAATTGGACCAGATGATGTCACTGAAGTAAATCTCGGTGTTTTAAATTGGACCAGAAAGGCTTATTTTATCATTGATCAGAAAGTAAACGCCCAAAATCTGTTCATCGGTGAGACTTTAATTCCTCCCGGAAACTGGGCTTTTCCACCTCATCGCCATGACAATGACAACTTACCTGTGGAGGTGGATATGGACGAGATATATCATTTCCGAATTAATCCACCTACCGGCTTTGGCTTACAAGTCAGTTATACCGATGACAAGTCGAGAGATGATGCATATCTTCTTCGCGACGGAGACACAGCCATTCTGGCTGACGGATATCATCCAGTGGGAACATCCCCAGTAGATTCCTTATATATGCTTTGGATGATGGCCGGCGAAAAGAGGCTTTTCCTGTCAAGACCTGAGGATAATTACAATTGGGTGATTAAATGTGAAAATTTACTCAAGACAAAGCGGTGAAGATCATAGAAATTGCCGGACTAGGTTTCTGCTCTCTGGATTATTTGTGCATTCTTCCTCATATTCCTGTGGATGAAAAAGTTGAAATAATTCATAGTTTGGTGCAAGGTGGTGGACCTGCCGCGACTGCAATTGTGACAGCAGCCCGACTTGGTGCCCGGACAGCTTTTATTGGAGCTGTCGGGAATGATGATCGGGGATCAGAAATAATTCAGGGTCTTAGTAAAGAGAATATAAATACATCCTATATTCAGGTGAAAAGTGGCATAGAATCACCAGCTGCATTCTGCTGGATTGAAAAAGAAAGTGGGAAGCGAAGCATCGCGTGGACCAAGGGAACTTCACTTCCTATGAATCCGGATCAGGTTGATCCTGAATTTATTAAGTCACTAAAACTACTTCACCTTGATGGGCATAATACAGAAGCAGCCATAAAAGCTGCCCGCATTGCTAAAGATAATGGAGTGATCGTTTCATTGGATGCCGGGACATTGCTTCCGCATATTGATATCCTTATTGGGCTTGCTGACATTTGTATAGCTTCCGAATCATTTGCAATTGGCTACTCTGGAGAAACAAACATTCATAAAGCTGTCGAAGAAATGTTTTCAACAGGATGCCTTATTGCGGCAGTAACGTGTGGAAAAGAAGGGGTATTGGCCGTAACAAAAGATGGCACTATTCAAAAAGATGCTTATGATGTTCCGGTAGTTGATACTACCGGGGCTGGGGATGTTTTTCATGGAGCATTTGCCTATGCTTATATCCAAGGATGGGAAATGGATAATGTCCTGGAATTTGCCAATGCTTGCGCTGCCCTAAAATGTATGAAATTTGGAGGAAGAACAGGTATCCCAACATTTAAAGAAGTTAATGAATTTTTATTGAAACATAATTCTAAAAAGATATGCCATTAGTTACATTAGCAACAGCTCTTGCAATTGCTAAAGAAAAGAATATTGCAATAGGGGCTTTCAATATTGGAAATTATGAAAGCTTAAAAGCAGTTATTGATTGTGCTTCAGAAGAAAAACTTCCTGTAATTATTCAAATATTTAACCGTTTGTTTAATGACGATAAAGCACGCGACTTTGCTGCACTGGTCAAGGTAATGGCTGAAAATACAGATGTTCCTGTGGTATTACACCTGGATCACGGCAAAACTATTGATCAGGTAAAACGAGCAGTGCAATATGGTTTTACATCTGTGATGATTGATGCTTCTGATCTGCCTATGGAAGAAAATATCCAAATGACCAAAGAGGTCGTAGCAATCGCCCATTCTCATAATGTTTCAGTAGAGGCAGAAATCGGACGATTACTTCCGAAAGGAACTGTTGATTGTGAAAATTTCCTCACTGTTCCTGAAGAAGCTTTGGAGTTTGTAAAACAGACAGGTATTGATGCACTGGCTGTTGCGATCGGTACCTCCCATGGATTTTACAAGGAAGCACCATTTATTGATTTGGAACGACTGAAAAAAATATGTGATCTGGTAAGAATTCCGATTGTATTGCATGGAGGATCTGATACGCCAGACGCTGATGTTCAGCAATCTATCAGGTATGGAATCCGCAAAATAAACCTTGCCACCGAACTCCACAAGGTTTATATTGATGCAACGGCTGTCCAGGCAGAAATTCACAAGACAAAATTTTCGCCTATTGATGTTTATAATGTTCCGATATATGAAAAAATGAAAGAATTGGTGAGACAAAAAATGAATCTTTTCGCTTTAAGATCCTAAATTTACTTCAAAATAAAAACCTTTAAAATGATTAAAGTTGGCCTCTTCATTCCCTGTTATATTGACCAGTTTTATCCACAGGTAGGGATTGCCACATTGGAATTACTCCAAAAGATTGGATTGAATATTGTTTATCCATTGAAGCAAACCTGTTGTGGTCAGCCACTCGCCAATAGCGGGGCTGAACGGGAGGCTATCCCGATATGCAAAAACTTTGTCCGGAATTTCAGTGAATTTGATTACATCGTTTCCCCTTCCGGAAGCTGCGTTTATTATATCCGTGAGCATTACAATATTTTGGATCAGACCGATCAGGTGAAAAAAGTCCGTCAAAATACCTATGAACTTTGTGAATTCATTGTCGATGTGCTGGGGATGGAGGATTTAAAGATTGAATATCCTCACAAAGTGGGCATTCACCAAAGTTGCCATGGTTTACGCGGGCTCAAATTGGGGATGCCCTCAGAATTGGTTGCCAAACAATTTTCCAAAGTTCATCAACTGCTAAAGAAGGCAAAAGGAATTGAGATTATTTCCCTTGGCAGGAAAGATGAATGTTGTGGATTTGGAGGAACATTTTCAGTAATTGAGCCTGAAGTATCTGTCAAAATGGGTAAAGAGAGGATTCGTGACCATCAGATTAATGGAGCCGAAATAATCACTGCAACCGACATGTCTTGTCTGATGCATCTGGAAGGAATCATCAGACGGCAAAATTGGGATACCAAGGTAGTACATATTGCTGAAATTCTAAACTGCAACCGGTTATGATAGGACATTCAGAAAAAGCTGCTCAATTTCTTAAGGATGAAAATAGGGCCGACTGGCACGACCAGACCTTATGGATGGTTCGCCAAAAACGGGACAGGGCAGCCTGGTCTGTTCCTGAATGGGAAGATTTGCGGGAAGAAGCTTCTCAAATAAAGAATCATGCACTATCCAATCTGGACAATTATTTACTTCAATTTGAAGAAAAGGTCATTGGGAATGGGGCAACTATACATTGGGCAAGTGATGCACAAGAATTTAATGATTTAATTCTCAGGATAATTCAAAAGAATGGTGCGAAAAAAATTGTAAAAAGTAAGTCTATGCTTACAGAGGAGTGCGGACTGAACCCTTTTCTTGAAAAGAACGGGCTGGAAGTTGTTGACACAGATCTCGGAGAACGGATTATCCAGTTTCGAAATGAGCCTCCAAGCCATATTGTTTTACCTGCCATTCACCTGAAAAAAGAAGAGATTGGAGAGTTATTCGAAGAAAAACTTAAAACAGCAAAAGGAAATTCAGACCCGCAATATTTGACAGCTGCTGCACGTTCCCATCTTCGTGAAAAATTTCTGGCTGCTGATGTTGCAATCACCGGGGTTAATTTTGCCATCGCCGACACAGGAACAGTCGTTGTTTGCACCAATGAGGGGAATGCTGATATGGGTGTTCATGCTGCCAAGATTCAAATTCATTGCATGGGTATTGAAAAAATTATCCCCGGAACTAATGAATTGGCTGTTTTTACGCGCATGCTTGCAAGAAGCGCCACTGGACAGCCAATAACCACTTACACATCTCATTACCGGGAGCCAAAGGCAGGTGGACAGATGCACGTGGTCATTGTCGACAATGGAAGATCAAAACTTCTGGGCAATGAAACCTATAGAAACTCTCTTAAATGTATCCGGTGCGGAGCATGCATGAATACCTGCCCTGTATACAGGAGGAGTGGCGGACACAGTTATAATTATGTTATCCCCGGTCCGATTGGGTCAATTTTAGGCCCTGATTCGGATATCAATAAATTTAAGGATCTGCCATTTGTCTCTACGCTTTGCGGATCCTGCACCAATGTTTGTCCGGTAAAAATTAATATTCATGACCTGCTTTATGATTGGAGACAGGAAATAAGTGAAAAGAAATTATTACCTCTTTCGAAAAGGTATTTAATGAAGATAACCGGGATTGTTTTAGCTCATAATACCGTGTACAACCTGTCAGGAAAGGTTGCACGTTGGGCAATCAGGAATTTATCCGGGGAGTTGATTTACCACCGAATCAATGTCTGGGGAAGGGAGCGTGAATTGCCCGAAGTGCCCAGGGAATCGTTCAAGCAATGGTACCGAAAAAATACTTTGGAAAGGAGATCAGTAAATGAGCAGGGATAATATTTTAAAAACAATCAGGCAGAATAAACCTGAGTTCACACCTTTACCGAAATATCTGGAGGTTACTGATCCAAAACCGAGAAGGGAATTGCTGGAAATCTTTGAGAAAAGCCTGAACCAAGTTGGGGCAGAGTTTATTGAATTAAGTCTGAATGAAGAGATTGACTCTTATCTTTCATTCCATTTTCCGGAAGTACACCAAATCGGCAAAAATGGATTTAGGGATGAATATAGTGCTAATTGTTCCAAAGAGAAGCTCGATCAAATTGATACAATTATCTTGGAAGGCCATTTGGGAGTTGCCGAAAACGGAGCGATATGGCTGGATGATTCGGATTTTCCAAATCGTTTGGTCCCGTTTGTTGCTCAAATGGTAATCATCAGTTTGGATTCAGCTAAGATTCTGAGCAATATGACAGAGGCTTATCACAAGCTCAATATGGCGGGTACCGGATTTGGTGTGTTTATATCAGGTCCATCTAAAACCGCAGATATCGAACAGAGTCTGGTTTATGGTGCTCATGGGCCCAAAAGCCTATTGGTAGTGATTTATTAACTAAATAGATAACGGAGTAGTAATTTAACACTTGAATATTTCCACAGTGGCTATAAGCTTTGCTGATCTTTGCGTCTTTTAACCTTTAAAAACAAATTATATACAAATGAAAGCCAGTTTCTATCTGATTATTAGCCTGCTCTTTTCTGTTCCAGGATTTGTAAAAGCTCAAAATCCATTTATTAAAGGCACTGTTAAAGAAAGCATGGTAGTAAAGAGTACGATCCTTGGACGGGATATTAAATACTCAATTTATCTTCCATTTGATTACAATACTTCTATACGATCCTACCCGGTTCTTTATTTACTTCATGGCTCGACAGACAATGAAGTATCCTGGATTCAGTTTGGAAATATCAACTCTACTGCCGACAGATTAATTACTTCAGGTGAATCTGCTCCAATGGTAATTGTAATGCCTGATGCCGGGTTGACCTATTATGTCAATAATTTTAATGGATCAGTGCGCTACGAAGACGCATTTTTCCTGGAGTTTATTCCCAATATTGAAAAAATATACCGTATCAGGATAGGAAAAGATTACAGAGCTATTGGGGGATTATCAATGGGAGGATATGGTTCATTACTTTACGCTTTCAAACATTCCGATATGTTTGCTGCATGTCTCGCATTTAGTGCAGCAGTTCGTAACGATAGCTTAATGATAAAACGACTCACACTTGGTGAAGGAAATTCAAATGAATGTTATGGAAAATTGAAGGGAGATACCTTACCCGAAACCTGGAGAAAAAACAGCATCCTGGATTTGGTCACTAACCTCCCGTTAAAACAGCTCGATTCTGTTAAATACTATATTGATTGTGGCGATAAAGATGAGCGTATACTCGGAAATTCGCTCCTCAATTTTACCTTAAATGCCAGGAAAGTCCCACATGAATTTCGCGTTCGCGAAGGCGATCATAATTGGAGCTATTGGCGACAGAGTATGGAAGACGGATTAAAGTTTTTATCCCCCATTTTTCAGAGGTAATATGGCAAACTGTTGAAATTAAATAATTTAAAATTTGTTCTAGAATGAAAAGCAATCGTAGAAATTTTTTAAAACTTGGCGGTTTAGCCGGTTTCAGCCTGGTTGGGGCTAATATTTTAAAGGCAGTTGAATCTACTAAATCTAAAAATGCAAATTCAAATCTTGATAGTATCAGGGGCCAGGCATTAAAGCAGCGGAACCAGATATTTAACATGTGCGGTTATGCAGCTCCTAAACTTGATTCTGTTCGGGTCGGCTTTATCGGTCTGGGAAACAGGGGCCCAAGCCATGTGTCTAATTTAAGTCTTATAGAAGGGGTGGATATTAAGGCATTGTGTGATATTGTTCCGGAAAAAGCTGAAAAAATCTTGAAAAGCATTGACGGAGCTGGTTTCACTCCTGAACTCTATACAGGCCATACTGATGCCTGGAAGAAGCTGTGTGAAAGGGAGGACCTTGATTTGGTATATATAGCTACTCCCTGGAATATGCATGCTAATATGGCTGTTTATGCAATGGAACATGGGAAACACGTGTGCATTGAAGTACCTGCAGCAACGACACTGGAAGAATGCTGGCAATTGGTTGAAACTTCTGAAAGAACTCGGAAACATTGTATGATGATGGAGAATTGTTGTTATGACTTTTTTGAGCTATTAACGCTCAATATGGCCAGACAGGGATTCTTTGGCGAAATTGTACACGGTGAAGGTGCGTATATCCACAATCTCCTTGGATCCAATTTCAACAAAACCGTTTACTGGGATTTGTGGCGTCTCAGGGAGAATGCAGACAGACGTGGAAACCTCTATCCTACACACGGTCTGGGTCCTGTTTGCCAGGTCATGGGTATCAACAGGGGTGATAAAATGGAATATCTGGTATCTATGATGAGCAAGGATTTTCTGATGAATGAAACAGCAAAAAAACTTGCAGTAAGTGATGGATTTTATAGTCCATATATCGACAGACCCTATCGGGGTAATATGACGACTTCTACCATTAGAACAAGTTCAGGCAGGACTATCATGGTCCAGCATGACGTCTCATCGCCGAATGTTTATTCGAGAATTCACAAAATAAGTGGGACTAAAGGAGCGGCCTTGAAGTATCCTCTGCCAGGCAAAATCTCAATTGAAGATAATTGGGTCTCAGAGGAAGAGTACAAAGGAATTGAAGAAAGGTATACCCCTGAGTTAATTAAAAGGATTGGTGTAATTGCTAAACAGATTGGGGGTCATGGAGGGATGGATTTTTTAATGGATTGGCGCACAATTGATTGTTTGCGTAACGGATTAGCTTTAGATCAGGACGTTTATGATGCAGCTTTGTGGAGTTCAATTGCTCCACTTAGTGAATGGTCTGTCGCCAACCGTTCAAACTCTATTAGTATCCCTGATTTTACAGGTGGATCATGGAAAACCAATCAACCAATTGATTTATTGTTGGAAAAAGGGGGGAATACAGGAGTGGTTCAAAAGAATATTAAAAATTAAATTCAATGGATAAAATTTTAAAGGATCCTGCATCCGTAATGGCAGAAAGAGTCACATCGGTAGACTTTTTTCGGGGTGTTACCATGTTTCTCCTGATAGGGGAAAGCACCCGCCTGTTTGGCCAAATTAATTCTATCGAAGGGAGCAGTATTATGAAGTTTATTGGGACCCAACTCAGTCATCATGAATGGCATGGGTTGCACTTCTGGGACCTGATTCAACCTT
Organism: uncultured Bacteroidia bacterium; assembly: GCA_903923905.1. GTDB lineage: Bacteria > Bacteroidota > Bacteroidia > Bacteroidales > Prolixibacteraceae > JAAFHB01. The sequence continues at coordinate 2,516 of CAIXZH010000052.1, read as the reverse complement.
TTTTTATGTTTATTGTTGGAGTGGCAATTCCATTTGCCGTTGTAAATCGGATTAAAAAAGGAGATTCATGGCGGCAAATACTTCATCATGCATTTAAACGCTCTTTTCTGCTACTGTTTTTGGGATGGGCTTTATACTGCATTGAACCGGGCGAAATAGGATTCAGGTTTCAGAATGTACTTGCCCAGTTATCAGTAACCTATTTGGTTGCCTTCCTGATTATGAGAAAAAGCTTTTCTTTTCAGTTGATTTTTACTTTGGTGATTCTTTTGCTGACAGACGTTGCCTACCGGTTCTTCCCCGTCGATGGATTTAATCATCCCTGGGTGGCTTATGAAAATCTGGGAGCATGGGTAAATATTAAGATTGAGGGTGTAGATAAAACAAGTATCTGGGCATCGCTGAATGCTATCCCAACAATTGCTCATACCGTTTGGGGTGTTTTATTTGGACAACTTTTGATGAGTGACCGTCCGGTACGAAAGAAAATTAAGCTCATGGTGATTTGCGGTCTCGCCGCCTTATTGGTAGGATTCTCACTTGATTTGCTGGATATCACCCCGATTATTAAGAAGATATCCACATCCTCTTTTGTATTTGCCAGCGGCGGGTGGGCTATTTTGGCTCTTTGCTTTTCTTACTGGCTCATTGATGTGAAGAAGTTATTTTCCCTGGGATCAAAGTTCTTTATCATTGTGGGAATGAACTGTATTTTTATTTATCTTTTTTTTGAAATAGGAGGCGCAGAATTGGTAAGCAAAATATTTATTCCTTTCATAAAAGTGCTGTTTTTCTGGGGTGGATACCTGACTGTTGAAATAATGACAAGTCTATGCGCTTGGGCATCTATGTGGTTTATCTGTTACTGGTTATATAAAAACCGAATTTTCATTAAAATATGAAAGAATTCTTAGAACCTTAATTAGCTAAAGAAGCATTATTTTGGTGACCTACTTAATTTTAAAGATGTAGTGATCTTTTCCGAGGATAATGATGTTAAAACTTTGAATTCTACTTATGAAACTACTACTGATGATTATCCTTATTTTTATAATTTCTGCTGCCTCAGGGCAAGAGACTGTTCAATGGCGCGGACCATATCGCGATGGAATATATCCTGACAAGAACCTGCTGAAAAAATGGCCCGAATCAGGACCAACAATCGATTGCGAAATTTTTGGAATAGGGAAAGGATATTCACAACCAGTGGTTTATAAGGGAATTATTTATGTTACCGGAATTAAAAAGGATACAATGGATGTAATTTCGGCTTATGATCAAAGGGGCAAATTGATTTGGGATCAAGATTATGGACGATCATGGCCAAATTCTTATCCCGATTCCCGATGTACCCCTACCATACAGAACGATAAAATATACTTGATAAGTGGTATGGGCGAAGTTTGCTGTCTTGATGCTCGTGATGGGAAAAAGGTATGGTTTCAGGATGCTCAAAAAGAATTTCAAGGAAGATCTGGATTTTGGGGTATATCAGAGTCCGTCCTTCTGACTGATATGGCAGCTCTTTATGTCACAGGAGGAGAGGAGACGACAGTTGTATCCTTCGACAAGATAACAGGCAAATTAATCTGGAAAACAAAGAGTGTTGGAGGAACCAGTTCATATGCTTCATCTCAACTTATCGAACGCAATGGGATGAAAATCATACTAGCAGAGACGGCAAATAGCTTGATTGGAGTTAATTCGGCTGATGGAGAGATCCTCTGGAATTTTGATCTTACTCCGTATGAGCTTGGGAATTGGGGAAAAATTAATCCAAATACCCCAATATATTATGATGGTGATATTTTTGAAACAAGTGGTTACAATCATATTGCCATCATGGTTTCTCTTTCGGCAAATGGAAGATCCGTGTCATTAAAATGGAAGAATGAGGTTATAGATACTCAGATTGGCGGTGATGTGCTGTTTGAGGGTAATTTATATGGCTCCAATTGGATTAATAATAACAAAGGAAAATGGGTGTCAGTCAGTTGGCAGACTGGCAAGACAAACTGGGAAAAATGCTGGCATACAAAAGGTTCTATAATTGCAGCAGATGGTTTACTTTATTGTTTGGAAGAAAAAGGTGGGAATATAGCCTTAGTTCAACCTGACTCAACTGATTTTAAAATTATCAGTACTTTTAAATTTGATGGAGGTGAAGGTCCATTCTGGGCTCATCCTGCAATTTATGATGGCAAACTATATCTTCGGCACGGAAACATACTACGGAGCTATAATATTAAGAGGTGATCTTTTACTAAAGATATACTCGCTAATTCCATTATCTGCTCATCACCGAGTCAAATTGGGTGTTAAATATTGGTGTTAAAAATTTGGCGATTTAGATATAATGGTATTGATTATTTTGTTGAGACTGTAAAATGAACTCTGTCTAAAGCAAAATTTTATTATTATTGAACTTTAGACAACAAGAGTTATGGAATCAGAAGAATTTAAGTCGATGCGAGACAAAGCTCTTCAGCAGCTGATGAGCGGTCAATCTTTAACGG
>CAIXZH010000051.1 GCA_903923905.1 uncultured Bacteroidia bacterium | reverse complement strand
ACCTCTTGTTAAAAGGTATTCGCTCATCTTACAGGATGCCATGAGACCTAAGTATCTCAGCCAGATCAGCGTGTTTCTTTGAATATTCCCGAAGTGTGACAATCAGGTTACGACTATTCTCCTCTGCCTTTGAGGCTTGCAATAATGCAGGTTGCATATCGGTGCGCCGATCCCAAATCATATAACCGAGCATGAATATAAAAAGAGTGATTAAGATCCCAAAACCCCAGTAAAAAAGTGTTTTGATATCATCAATCTGCTTTTGTTGGTACATAAACTGTTTGTCAATACTCTCAAACCTGACATCCAAAGCGTTAATTTTTGCTTCAGTTTGTATTGCACGGTCACGGTCGGCAAGGGTATAGGGGACAACGACCTGCTGTTCCTGGGCAATTACAGAGGGGCCTGAAAAGCAGAGAAATAACAGTATGATGAATACTAATGGCTTCATAACCTTCTAATTTAGGACGAAGTTACAAAAAAAACCGGAATAAAAGGTTTTTATTCTTCGCCACATCAATCGTAAATGAAAGAGCTTTTTTGAAATGTAGCGCCATCCCATCCGAAAACAAAGATAGTTGATTTAACTTTTTATTGGTGCGCTATTAAGATCAGCAAGGTTTTTTTATCTCCTGATCTTAAGTCGTATGCTGTTCTTAATCGGATGATCTGCGACCAATACCAGGTAACCGCCACCTCCGGCTCCTGAAATTTTCCAACCCAATGACTCCGGAGTATAATATTCAATTTGTTCCTGGATATAGGGATTCACCATATGGGGAAACATCGCCACCTGTGCCTCAAAAGACCTTCTGATGCCTTTACCGAATCCCTTGAGATCACCCGATTCTATGGCCTGCCAGACCTCATCTGCTGCTTCGGCCAACTCCCTGGCGCTCGTTTCGTTTATTTTAGTGTCAGACAATACATCATAGCCACTCTCCCGGGGGGAGAGGTTAATCAGATACAGATGCTGTTCAATCCAGCTTAAGGTCTCCTCCTCATTGATGGAATTGATTTTTTCCGGCCAATAGTTCCCCTGAGGGTATAAGATATGATTTACACCCGGATATACTATACCGATTGAATCCTGCGAACCGCTGATGTAGTTTGTACCCGGGGGATTTTCGACACAGAACAGGGTTCTTGCGAGCTTCTCGGGATCACCTTCCGGGATATCAGATTGCCAGAGGTCAATTGCTTTTTTGCGGGTACTGCTTGCCATTCCCGAGCGGTCATTAAACTCAATCTCAGGTTCGAGGGAGATTGTGATCACAGGACCCGGGTAATACTTTGAAACGAAAGGCTGATCAAGCCAACCTCCCGCGAGATCCAGCCTGAACGGGATTAAACACTCCTGACGTAAAGCGGTAGTGGATCGGGTCGGAAGACCCTCATGCGGAATACGGCGGCTTACGACCAGGTCGATTCCTAAACGGGAACAAAACTCTTGTTTGTCTGGTGTAAAACCATCTTCATTGACAAAGAAGATATCGGGATGGAGATCAACAACCTCATTTTCGAAATCCATAAGTCCCGACCCACTGTTGATCCAGGCCTCTTTGACCATCTTTAAAGCCTGCACCATATACAATCGTTCATGGTCGGTGTTGATCGTTTTACGACCCTTTAGCTGATTAATGGTCCTGTCAGATCCCAGCCCAACATAAAGTTCACCATGCGAGGCAGCCTCTATAAAAAATGCGATATGTCCTGAATGAAGCATGTCATAACAACCGGAAACGAATACTTTTTTTGTCATGCGAATAAATGCGAATTTTAGCGAATTAAATCGAATTGCCCGAATTAAACCGAAGGGTTAATGATACGTTTATAAGTTAATGAGGGTGAACCAAAATTTATTAAAATACCTAATTTTTGATTCGAAGATTTTAGAGCATTATTAAGTTGCAATAAACTGCCGTTGGTTATAAATGGTGCTATCTTCAACTCCAGGATAATAGAATTATAACAGATAAAATCAGCAATATAGAATTTCTTTAATTTCTCTCCGTCATAATATAAAGATAGTTTGGGTTGACGTTGAAAAGGAATATTCTGTTTGAAAAATTCTTTTTCTAATGCCTCCTGGTATACAGCCTCCAAAAACCCTGGACCAAGTTCACGATGTACTTTCATACAAGCTCCGACGATATTGAAACTTTCTTGCTTGAAAATTATTTCAGTCATAAGCTTCGCGATAATTCGCATTAATTCGCATTAATTCGTGTTAATTAGTTATCCAGATACCAATTATAAAGCCTCCCCACCCCTTCTTCAATATCTATTTGATGTTGCCACCCCAACTGATTGAGTTTGGATACGTCTGTCAGTTTGCGCATGGTACCGTCGGGTTTGGAAGTGTTGAAAAAAAGATTGCCTTTGAACCCAACTTTTTCTTTGATCAGATGTGCCAGATCGCGGATAGAGATCTCATGGCCGGTGCCGATATTTATGTGGGTGTTTCGGATTTCACGGATTGAAGACGGATTATGCGGATCCTTCGAAGGGGCGATGGGGCGAAGGGGTGAATAGGAGAGGTCTTTGAAGTCGATATTTTCCATGAGAAATACACAGGCATCGGCCATCTCTTCACTCCAGAGGAATTCGCGCATTGGTGCTCCACTGCCCCATATCTCGACGGTAACGGATTCCACGGATTGTGAGGAAGATTTCGCGGATTGTGACGAGGTTAGCGGATGAGTTACACTAATCCCATATTTTTCTAAAATGTTAATAATCACTTTCTCATCGCCAAATCTCCCTTTCGCCTCATCGCCTCTTCGCCTCTTCGCATTTTCTTCGCCATCAATTCCCTCAATCGGTCTCTTATTCAAATCTTCCCGAATCGAGTCCCAGTTACCCTCTTCCAGACATTTCCCCAAATGTATTTTTCTGACTAGTGCAGGCAAAACATGCGACGTCTCGAGATTAAAATTGTCATTCGGACCATAAAGATTGGTAGGCATCACGGAGATATAATTGGTGCCGTATTGGATGTTATAACTCTCGCAAAGCTTTATTCCCGCTATTTTGGCGATTGCATAAGGTTCATTGGTATATTCGAGAGGTCCTGTCAAAAGGCAATCCTCAGTCATAGGTTGCGGGGCGTCGCGTGGATAGATGCAGGTGCTGCCCAGGAAAAGTAATTTCTTCGCCCCACTCAGATAAGCTGCATGAATCACGTTATTCTGGATCATCAGGTTCTCGTAAATAAATTCTCCGCGATAGGTGTTATTCGCTACTATACCACCTACTTTAGCAGCAGCAAGGATAACATAGTCGGGTTTTTCTGTTTCGAAGAAATTGTTTACCGCCCGTGTATCCAAAAGGTCCAGCTCTGTTTTTGTCCTGCCAACAAGGTTTTTATATCCTTTTGACAACAGATTTTTCCAAAGGGCTGATCCTACCAGACCTCGATGGCCGGCGATATATATCTTATCTGAATGTTGCATGTTATTTGAATTCTTGTTTTGGATTACACGGATTTAAACGGATTACGCTTATATTGTATTAATGAATCGTTTCCAGGTAAGTCTAGATTGGCCAAAGTTGATCAGTAAACCAATCTTAAATTCAGTGTAATCTTTATTCAAAGTAATTTAGTGTCAGCGGCAACGATTTGGGAACCGGGAGCAGCCGGCGAGAAGGGTATACTGAGAGGTGGCTAACGTATATGTTTAAAGCTCAAGGAAAGCGATTATAAATTTCTTTCCGGTGTGCGAATGCAACAAACGTTACTATGTTTTTTTCTATAATTACAAGTTCTCTATTTTTTAGTTTTCTGAAATCCTTGGCAAAGGCACTTTCAATTTCAAAGTTCATTTCTCAGTTCTTCTAAAAAGTCTGCCTTTTCTTTTTCTGAGAGTATTCCTTTATTGTGATTATGCTTTATTTTGGTGATTAAAACTGAATTTTCTTTGGTTATCTCAATACCCTCATTTTTTTGAGCCATAATTCGAGCTGCTTGCAAAAGTGCTTTTCCAGCTTTGGTTCGTTCATTTATCTCGATAGTTATCATCGTAATTTAATTTTGAAATCAATTCTATTCGCTTTCTTTGCCAATACACAAATATACAATAAAAATCCTCATCCTAAAACGTTATATACATGCATACACCAATTAACTTGTAGGTTTCAGATTCAAATTGTAAAGACATCCGTGAAATCCTTTTAAAAATCTGTGTAATCTCTTATTCAAAATAATTCAAGGTCCGATACCCCCCTTCCCTGAGCCAGGCATCTTTTTTCATAAGTTTGATGTCTGACTGCATCATATCTTCAACAAGACCCTTGAGGTCATATTCCCGTTTCCAGCCTAAGACATTCATGGCCTTGGATGGATCGCCAATAAGTAGTTCAACCTCAGTGGGACGGAAATAGGAGGGATCGACGCCGACTAATTGAGAAGGGGCGATGGGGAGAAGAGGCGAAGAGGAGGGGCGAAGAGGCGATGGGGCGATGGGGAGAAGAGGAGAAGAGGAGGGGAGAAGAGGCGAGGGGGTAAAGCGGGATTTGATGCCATCCAGGTATTGTTCTCCGACGCGTTCAGCGAAAAGTTGCTCATTTATGCCGGTAAGGAATCCTTTCTCATCGACACCTTCTCCTACAAACGAAATCTCAAGTCCGATTTCAGCGGCAGACATCCGGATAAAGTCACGGATGGTGGTGGTCACCCCCGTGGCGATCACGTAATCATCGGGTTTATCCTGCTGGAGCATCAGGTGCATGGCCTTGATGTAATCCTTGGCATGACCCCAGTCCCGCTTGGAGGAGAGGTTACCCAGAAAGAGCTTGTCCTGCATTCCCAGGGCAATCTTGCTGATAGCGCGTGTGATCTTTCGGGTTACAAAGGTTTCTCCCCTGATCGGACTTTCATGGTTAAACAGGATCCCATTGCTCGCGTGCAGGCCATATGCCTCACGATAGTTGACAGTAATCCAGTAGGCATACATCTTGGCCACGGCATAAGGGGAGCGGGGATAGAAAGGCGTTTTTTCAGTCTGGGGTACCTGCTGTACCATCCCATAGAGTTCAGAGGTTGAAGCCTGGTATATGCGTGTTTTTTCTGTAAGTCCAAGTAAACGAACAGCCTCAAGAAGACGCAAAGTTCCAATACCATCTGCATTGGCGGTATATTCAGGGGTATCGAAGGAGACCTTCACATGGCTCATGGCTGCAAGGTTATAGATCTCGTCGGGTTGCACCTCCTGTACAATTCGGGTGATATTCATTGAGTCGGTCATATCGCCGTAGTGAAGGGTAAAATTACGGTTCTCTACATGTGGATCCTGGTAGATATGGTCGATGCGGTCGGTGTTAAACATCGAGGAGCGGCGCTTGATACCATGGACAATATACCCTTTCTTAAGAAGGTATTCACTCAGGTATGCGCCATCCTGTCCGGTGACGCCGGTTATTAAGGCGGTTTTTATAGTCATAGGTATACAGATTACATGGATTATGTACGAATTACACAAAAAGGACGTTGCATCAAAATTTCATAATCCTGTTTTTAGGTTACTTTTTCTATAAACCTATTTCAGGATGATACAAATCTTTGCCGGGAATATCTCCCCCTTTCGCGAAAGGGGGAACACAAGGGGGATTTTCAATTGCCGGGGAAGAGTACCGGCAGGATGTAATGTATTTTGAAGGGTTCATTGTGAAACGGCCGATCTGTTCCGTCCGAACCTACGGATGTGCAATT
>CAIXZH010000050.1 GCA_903923905.1 uncultured Bacteroidia bacterium | reverse complement strand
GTACTTATTTTTATGTATTTTAATTTTATCTTCTATATCTGAGTTGAAAATTGCAATGATCTTATTTCACAGCCACAAAGGCACGAAAACACTAAGGTTCACAAAGAATTAAATAAATGAATATCGGCTAACTTTGTGTATATTAGAGTCTTCGTGACTTAGTGGCTACGTCATTAAACTTCAATTTACCAATTTATTTAGCTTGTACCAATGGACTGCATTATGGCGATATATTTTATCGATAACCTCCTTTGGTAATTGTAATCCTCTAAATTCTCCATCAAATTGTATTGCCGTCATCGTTTCATTGGTTACAAAGTAATTCCAGTCTGCCAGCCAGGTATCGTGCCAGTGTTTTTTTGCAATTGCAATATTTCTATTTGAATCCATTTCAAAATCAGTCCCGTAAATAAGCCGGTCCTGGTATTTGATCACAAAATTACGAACCTTTTCCCGGTCAATCCTTGACTGGAATTGAAGGTGACAGATTCTCTCTGCCATATCAACGGCCATATTTGGAAATTTGTCCAGCCGTTTGGCCAGTTCATCCACACTCCATTCCAGGCTCCCCAGGTGTGCGCCGACAAACCGAAGATTGGGATGTCGTTCCAGGAACCTGTCACGCGCATTAATCTGATCTTCGTAGGAAAGGTATTCCGGATGGAGATACATATGATATTCAGGATGTGCTTTGAAATATTCCTTATCACTGTTTACGGTCATCTTTTCATACGGAAGCCAGCAATTTCTTGGTTCACCCAGGTGGCCCAAAACTGTTTTATCCTGTTGAATGATAAAGTCAATTACAGGATCAAATTTCGGGTTATCAATCATTACAAACTGGTTTGACTTATCTTTAAAAACCATACCGATATTTTTCCAGACCTTTACCCCCAGGGCGCCGGCTGCAAAGTCCGATTTTAATTTAGCAATGGTTTGAGAGGCCCAATTGGCCGAATCCCAGTTTGTCAGGCTAAATGCAGTTAAAAAATCGACCCTGTCCGGATATTGTTGATGCTGGGCAGAGGCAAACTCAAATTGTTTTTCAAGTGACTCTGTACCGGGGGCATCCACGTTGACATGTAATAATCTGAAATTATCTTCTTTCGCCAGTTCTACCATTCCTGGGCTAACGGAATTGCAATGGGTATGGGAATCAATTTTGACAATTTTAGGGAAATCATCTTTGGTATAATATCTGCCTGAACAGGAGACCAGCAAAGGAATAATTCCCAAACAAATAATAATACAATTTGATATTTTCATGGTTGATTTAGTTTACAATCAATTCGAATTATGGCTTGCCCAAATAGTAATAAGCACAGGATGAAATATTATCTGACCGCTCGAACACTGCTTTTGTCTGTTTGGAGAAATCTATCTGTTCCAATTTTTCGGCAGCATTATAAACAGGTGATTTAAGATTTCTGAGTAAATTCATTTCATCATTCATCCCAAAGCCAATCTGTTGAATGGTTATCCGTATATTCTCGTAAAAATAGACCGGATCGGGAATATGATACCGGTAAAAGGAGTATTCCAATTTCTTGTCATCAGCAATAGTGCATCCTTGGTATCGATTGGCAAATACACCCTGTCCCCAGCCGGTTCCTATGTAATCTTCTGTGCCAGAGCCACACAAGGTCGGATATTTATCGTCGCCATCAATATACATTTTCACTTCTCCTTCGCCCCACCAGAGCCTGGAATATTGGGTCTGATTTACAATCACGCTCATATTTACGCCTAAAAAACGGCCTCTACCAGTCACTTCAGGAAGTATTTCGTAATCTTTTTTCAGGGTTGTGGGATACTGTTTATTGAAGAATGCATGAAAATAGAGTGTGTTTTCGGTCACCGGGTCTCCAATGGTATAATCGATGTCGTAAAAAACCATGCGGAGATCGGTTTTTGTTTCATTGCTTAACTCAATTTTCATCCCAGTTTTGAAAGGCATGGGTATAAAACAATTAAAACTCCGGCCTTCAGGACTGGAGAAGCACTCATTCTCAAAAGTTGCCATGCGCCCCAAACCCTGATTAAAAAAATCGCTTAAAGGTGCCGAAACTGCCGGAGTGGAGGCTCCATCCCAATACATCCGTATCTTAAGACCCTGTATCATCTCCGGTGAGCGATCAATGACCGTTATCCAGATCCTGCGGATTATTCCGCTGGTTTGGGAGACTTCGGCTAAAGTTTTGGATTCACCGGCTTTTAAAGGAAACTTTGGTGAACCTTTGCGCCCGCCATTTTCCATGCCACCGGCTCCCTTTTCACCTTTCCAGTTTTCGGCGCTAGCCCAGCGGGTATGCACGCTTTTAGGCATCTCGTACATCGATTGTCCCTTGGTAAGGAAGCTAAACAATCCGAACATCACCACTAAAAATAACCGGTTCATAGTCATCATTTTTGTCCATTAAATTCTTTCACTGCATTAATCATGGCCACAATGTTTTCGACCGGAACATTTGCCTGGATGTTGTGAACGGTGTTGAAAACGAAGCCACCGTCTTTGGCGAAAATATCGCATAAACGAAGTACTTCTTCGCGCACCGCAGCAGGAGTTGAATAAGGCAATGTTTTTTGCGTATCGACGCCACCACCCCAGAATACCAGATCCTTACCATAGGTTTTCTTAAGATAAACCGGATCCATTCCCCTGGCGCTCACCTGAACGGGATTGATGATGTCGAAACCTGCCGCAATAAACCGCGACATGAATGGTTCGACCGCACCACAGGAGTGTTTGAAGGTTTTCCAGTTGGTATGGGTATGCACCCAATCGTTAATCCGTTTATAATAAGGCAACCATAAATCATCGAACTGCTCTGGGGCGCAAAAAGTTGAATCCTGGGTTCCGAAATCAGTTCCGCAGATATATACTGCATCGACTTTATCTCCAATCGCCCGATGCAAGCGATTAAAGTTTTCAACCGCTATTTCAGACTGACGGTCAAAAATTGTCCTGACGTAGTCGGGACGCATCAGGATGCTCAGGTACCACTCGGTGATGTCTCGGATGCCTTTCGGTTTTTTAAGCTTGATACCTGGAATATGGGCAATATCGCCCAACGCAGTTCCTCCAAGTCCGGCAATGACCGCTTTACCCGTGGAATGTGCCTTTTGAGTGGTTACCTTCCAGTATTCCAGATCGCTGTCTGATACCAGGCCGTATTCTTCGAGATTGTCCCTGGGATCCAGCTTATCTTCATCAATTGGCTCCTGGCGGATGATTGCATCGAAGAAGTAACCGTTTTGAGGCATTCTTCCGGAAGGGGAGACACTCGTATCTCCTTCAGGATAGATCAATACATCACCTTTCTCATCTTTTGAAGTTCTGAAGCCTTCAGGTACAAGGACAGTCTGACCCCAGTTGGTCATATACTCCATAAACGGTTCATGATTGTAAAACCCAAAGCCGTTCTTTCTCCCTCTGGCCGCTACCACATCAACACCCATGATTTCAATCAAATCCTGATCAACCTCACCCAGCATCTGGTATGGATCAGTTACCCGAACCGGTTTATATTCGAGTCCATAGTATTTCCTGAGATTTTCTATCGACAACACATGGATTCCTGTAACGGAAGTCGATCCAAAATCAACAACCATCTGGTCCGGTTGCCTGTGATTGACTGTCAAATCAAAGCGCTCCTTAGAGGTCATACTTTTTCTTTTTACTTTTATATCCATCATTAACCTTATTCCAATTGAACGCTATCGGGCATCTTTTCATCAACCAGCACCTTCGTATCATTGGTCATCCTTATATGCGCTTTAGGTTTTTCTCCTTTTGTGAATTTTATAACTGCCGATTTTTTATTTTTTGTGTTAACCTGAAAAGTAATTTCAGCGGCTGTCTGTGATAAGATTTTCACTCCAGGCACTTCTGTTGAGTGGTTATCCGTAACCAGCATAACGTTCAAAAAATAGTCTTCCTTTACTGGCAGTGAAGGGGTCTCTTCAATCCGCCATGATCCGGGAATCTCTCCATAATGCAATTCCTGCGGATCAATAACCGATTTCAACCCACATTGAAAGTGCATGGAATCTACCAAAAACTCGTTTCCGGGTCCCCCTATCTTTGAAACTTTTATTTTGTCGGGAAGTATTGGCACACAGACCAGCCGTCCTTCATCAGCAGTAAAACTAAACGATTTCGCATCTTTACCAATTGTTGGTTCGTTAACGGAATGGAGTAACCATGTTTTCTTAAATTCAGGATTTGTGGATACCACACGGTCCATCACGATGACGAGATTTGGCTCCAGGAAAATCAGCTGCCGGATAAATGAACTCATTTTTACAGAAGAATAGGCCTTTGTGCCGTCGCCCCGCACATACATAAAATCTTTGGTGGCTTTATAGGAGGTGATGTTACCTGTTTCCCACCTGCCGGGATTCGTTGCCCAGTCACATTTCCCAACCCCTTCTTCCGAAGGGTAATTGCCCTGGTCGTAATCTTCCGGGACATTACGCAGACCATGTAATCTCAGTTGATCGATCTGCCCGCCGTCGTTCAGCAGGTTCATTGGCATTCTTTCGTCCGGGTCCATAACCAGGACGGTATTGTGTGCGATGGTCCGTTTATAGTAGTTGAAGAATTGTGACTTCCTGATTTTTGAAGAGTCTTTAGCGGTACTCCAGTCCTCAACACCCCAGTCGCAGTCGTACCTTCCTGCATCAATTGCCAGTTCTCCGTTGTAACTGATTGTAAAACTGTTTATATCGTAGTGAGCATGATCCCCCATATAGTCGCCACAATGAAAAGAGAGCCAGGTGCTGTTTGCATGCGAGGCAGGCAAATCCCATTTCCAGTTTCCGCGGGCCATCACCAACCCTTTACCTCTGAATATTTTTGCCAACGGTAATTCGCTTAGAGGCTTCTCTTTAATTGATGGGTCATACCAAAGAAGGTCGCAATATTTATCTGCATTTTCAAATTTGAACCGTTCTGCAGGGCAATTGTTGATGAAATTCTGGTTGTAGCCATCTCTAAATACCTCATTCAGCATTAAAAGTGCTGCATGTTCCCATGGACCGATATAGGGCCAGTCATTATCATCTGAAGGCAAAGTCAAACCATTTGCTTTTGAACCATAAAGGATATAGGCACCTGTATTTTTGATGTGGATTGAAGGAGTTAAAAAATCTTTACCGGTGGCCGTTTTAAGAGCCAAAAAGATCCTTAATGCCAGATAGGTCGAATGTCTGTTATAATCAAATCCTTCAAGCCATTCACCATCAGGAAACACAAAGTCGAAAGTTTTTAATGCATCTTCGAGCTCGGGCTTTACAAAATCCCATGCTTCAGTGGTATATGGTTCATCCCCCGCTAAGGCAAGGATTCCGGCAACCGTTGGCCACGCCTGATCATACATCCCATTATGGAATGATCGCCATCCTCTTTTAAAGGCGATCCTTTTTTTTATATCCGGAACCATTGAATTGCGGAACCCGGTCTTTTCCATGGGGGAAAGAAGCGGGTAACACCAGTCATAACATAATGCCTTTTCAGAAAGGCTTGACTGAATATGAACTCTTTTATTTTCCCCGTCAGGGGTATTCAGGTCACTAAAGCCGGAGCCGGGATCTGCTTTTTTATCCAAAGCTTTGCTTATCGCCTTCCGTCCTGTTTTTTCGTCACCGGTTATCAGGTAAGTTAATGCTAAACCAGAAATTGATGTTCCGGCAAGATTCTGAACTTCTTCCACTGATTTTCCCTTGCATTTTTCTTTTAGCCAAGCCAATTTGTTGTCATCAACCCAGATTCGGGGATGACCGGCTCTGATCTGAAGGGAATCAAACCGGGTTGGATTGATGGTGTTTCCACGGGCCTGTCCGTTAAAGGCAAGAAAAATCAATATCAGGAAAGAGAACAAACTTATATTCCTCATGCGTTAAACAATTTTATATTTTAATCCACTTCAGGAACACCATGCCAGACACTTGATCCAAAAGTGGTGATATATACCTTTTTGTGATCGTTTTCGTCTATGATTATCCGATGTCCCCAGTGAAAATCATAACCATTTATCTTTTTCCAGGTTTTACCTGAATCGTCGCTACGCCAGGCTGACCGGTTGAAAGTGTTGCAATACAATCTTCCGCGATGATAGGGATCGATGGTAATATCGTAGACATACTGTTTCTGATCAAAAATTGAAGTCCAGGTGTTTCCCGAGTCATCAGACTTAAAAATACCACCCGGCATATCCAGCATTCGGTCACCACTATTTCCCCGGGCGACATCACTTCCTACCAAATCGGCCAGACTGATATTTGCCCAGCAAGTTATATAAATCAGTTCAGGATTCAGAGGGTCAGCTGCAATTCCATTGGGGAAAAGCAATCCACTGTTCAGGTTCAGTTTTGTCCAGGTTTCAGCCCCATCAGTTGAGCGGTAAACAGCCCCCGAATATATCTTTGCGTCTTTCTTCCCGTCTTTGAATACGGGGTTTGGGCTGACTGTCAGGAATAAATATCCATTTCCTGCAAGGGTCAATTTAAATGCACAAGTGTTTGCTTCGATTCCATTATTTTTTAATGTCCAGGTTTTTCCGTCGTCGGTTGATTTAAAAATCCCTTTGCTGTATACGGTCGCATAAAGTGTACGGTTGCCAGGAGCCGATTTTGGATCGAGAACAATAGATGTTGCGGGTGAATTCATCCCTATTCCTTCTATTGCCGGCTTCCAGGTTTTACCCCCATCGGTCGAAACGGCCACTCCACCTTTCGCTTTTTCTCTCCATTTTGGGTTACGGGTCATTTTCCCTCTAGGAATATCGTGCATGCCCGACCATGCTGAAAACACTTTACCCTTTACTTTGGGATCGAATACTACCCAATAGCAGGTATTTATCCATTCGGTTGGAATACCTTCAACCGAACGATTCCAGCTTTTACCCCCGTCGAAAGAGTGGTGATAGCCAATATCAGTATAGCTGATGGCGATATGTTTGCTGTCAAAGGGATCGAAATGAACGCCGTAGGTGGTGGTAACATCCATCCCCCTGCTTGTGAAAGTTCCTACGGGATTTTGTTTGCTGTAAATTTCGTTCCAGGTTTTGCCGCCATCCATTGTTTTCATGGTGCGGTACCAATCGGTTACAATGGCAATGTTCCCATCCTGTGGCGAAACCCCTGCGTCAATTAGCTGGATAAATTCGCCGCCAAAAGCCCTGTGTACCCAGGCATCTTTCAAATTAGGTGCGTCCTGAGCATCCTGAACACCATACTGACCGGAACCGCCGCCACCTTTCCAGACCCAGTTCCAGCTTTTTCCGGAATCACCGGTCTTTAACGATCCATACCAATAGGTTGAACTTTTATCCGTGTTCTTTACTTCGTAGTTATTGGTAACCACGTAAGCGTTTGCGGCATCATATTCAGCACAAACGATCGTGGTGAAACAGGGTTTAAGTCCTGAAGCTTTATTTGTAATTGTGATATCCGTGGCTGGATTCCAACTCAAACCAAGGTCCTTCGAAGTCCATATTTCGCTGTTCGTAAATGTGAAGGCGTTTGCTTTAGGAGTGAGGTGATGAAGTGTGTAGAAGATTGTTTTATCGGAGTTTTTCAGAGTGCCGGCTGTGAAAGAATTTGCGGGAGACATGGCTGCCGGAAGATTTCTCTGACTGATTCCTTTTGTTTCCTTATTAAAAATAAACACCGTTTCAGGTGAAAAAATATAGACTTCAGATTTTGAGCTGGTATTGTTTGTGTACAGGTAATCGATCTGATGATGAATATCCTTCTTTTCCCAGGTTTTTCCATGATCTGAAGAATAAAAGAATCCTGAACCCAAAGTAAAATAGAGTGTTCCCTGCTGAACTGGATCAATCCGAATGGATCCTATTTTATCATCTTTACCCTTGTATAATGAGCGGTCGATAGTTTCAATTTTGAATTCAGCGTGATCGCCGATAAACAGTTCCCTTTTGATTTCACTTTTCTTCGGAAAGATTTGTTCCCATGTTTTACCTCCGTCCTTCGATCGGTTCAGAGTTGAAGAACCAACATAAATCACATTCGGATCATTCGGGTCAAACGCAAAACAGGATGTGCCTCCCGCAAAGTTAACCTGGTCGTAGGAGATTCCGCCGTTTCTGGTCAGGTATGAACCGGTCATATCGCACTTAACCAGGAAATTATCGGGGTTGTGGTAAGAAAAAGTTGGTATAAATGTTGACCCACCTCCGCCGGGGCCTATCTTTTCCCAGAAATATCCCTGAGCTATTTGTTTAATTTCCCGGGACCATGATTGATTTGTTCCAAAGGCAAAAAATACAAGGCAGAAATATCCTGCCAGTTTCAACAGCTTAGGATTTTTATATCGGGCCACCTTATTCATTTTTTGCTTATTATCTGCACCTTTAACCATTCCAGTATTTTTTGATTCATGGGAAGTTCGTACATATACATCCAATCGGTATTGTTGGTTCCGTTTGCCAGATGATTATGAAAATTTGAATCAAGCTGGTATCCTTCGGGATTTCCCAATATGCGTGTTTGGGAATAAACAGCTTCAAAATTTTTACGCAGTTCATCGAAGTAATTTAAATATTTTTTCAGATGAAGGGCGGCCTCTTTTTTACCAGATTCATCCGCATTATCGTATCGTTCAAGCGCGATTAAAAGGTTGGAGGGGTAAACCTGAAGTTCATTGATCTGATTAAAAACTTCGAGTGAATAGCGATTTCTGAGTGCTACCTCCAGTCCTTTGGCAATTTTAGTTTTAATTAGTTTATATTGAATTAATGCATTTTGGGCAAGGCTTATTTTCTCCTTGTATTTCAATGCCCATTCCCCTCTTTTATTGGCCTGAGGCAAATCGATAAGTTTGAACGTTTTATGATAATTCTCCCTGTCGCCTTCACTAATAAGTGTTCTGTCCCACAAATCAACAGCACTTTCCAGCTGGTCCTGAAATTCGAAAGAAGATGGCTCCATTTCGGGAGAATAAAAACGATGGCGGAAAAGGGCATGGGTGGTCTCAAACGAGACATCCTTATAGTTCCAGCTGAAGCAGGCAAAATCGGATAAGCCCCTCCAGACTGTTTCAAAATGTGGTGAACAGTCATCCCAACATGTGCATAAGATTCCACTTATCTTTCTTTCCACGGTAAGCTCGCAGAAATCCTTGATTGCCTGAAAGTTCGAATGGTTACGGGGAAGCATGGATGACATCCCCTGCACTGCTGTTGCAGCCATGACATTGAGTTTGTGCTCTTTATACCAATCGATGGCCATCAGATCACCTGACAGTTTGGGATTGCTGTAATTCCATCGCATATATACACATTCCTGAGGGAAAAGCGGAAGACTCTTCTCCAGTAAAGGTCTGTTTTTAGCCCAAAGTTCTTTTACCTGCTGCTCGCTAATTTCAGGGTTGTAGGTGGTGGGGTAGAGGCCGGATAGTTTGAATACCATATCATCCCAGAAAATGGGTATCCGGTTATGTTCATTTGCAAACTGAGTCACTTTTTGCAACCAGTACATTTGTAACTCAAAAGAGTTTTTACCTGACTTTAGCGATAATTCAGATTTTCCCAGATGACCGACTTCATCCCCGCCAACATGGAGGTATTTTCCGCATGGTGTGGCAGCGATGGCATCTTCATATAATGCAAACTGAAGATTATAAGTTTTCGGGTTTAACGGATCAAAAACCCAATCAGAATCCTGATCATCACGGAGACTTAAATATTCCTTGTGCTTCAGGATAAAGGAAGCGTGTCCCAATCCCTGAACTAACGGACTAATTTCAATATTACGATCCTGTGCATACCTGCTTATTGCTGCAAACTCTTCAATGGAAATTGCATCGGCAGCACCTACCAGGGGTGCTTTACGATAGCGAAGTTTATCTTCGAACTCAATGATGATCGCATTTACTTTGATTTTTGCGAGACGGTCGATGATAGTATAATAGTAATGTCCTGAATCGATATGATGTTTTAAATCAAGATGGATTGCGCGATAAACGATATCCGGATAGTCGGTTATTTTCAGTAAGGGGATCATCACCTTGCAATCACGGCTGTCTTCCATCAATTGTTCCAGAGTCTGGCATCCATAGAAAAGGCCCTTCTGATTTCGGGCCTGAATATGTACTCCTTGGTCATCCAACTCCAGAATGTATCCCTCCTCAGATTCGGGAATATTTGCGGATATTAATAATTGGAGAAAAATTCCTTTTCCTTTTTTTCTGTAATGCGGCAAACTGGCGCAAATATTCCCCAAAACGGGAATGGCCGAATTGTTTACGGAGACAATATAATTCAACTCATTGTAAAACAGACCAGTCCCGTTTTTTACTTCCAGCTTTTGGGGTGAAGGCAATAACTGAAAGCATTTTGGCAGCTCTTCCGAAGCTAATGGGCCAATAAAGCACAGGAGGCAGGATACCAAAATAATAGTTTTCATCAATTTTATATTTTTGACTATTTGTCATATGATTTAAGAATCTTCCTGATCTTCGGCATTAGAAAATCAGCCATTCGAATCATCCCCAAATCGGAAGGGTGAACGCCATCAACAGTAGCCTCGTTGTCATACCCGATCAACCCGTCACCGGTTTGATAATAGAGATCCCTCACACCCGATTTTACCAGAAATTCAAAGGCTTTCTTAAGTTCGGCTCTTTTTGCAAGATCTTCGGACCTCCCAATGATCGTGAATTCGTTTTTCGGATATAGTGAGTTCTCGATCAGAAGAACTGGTATCTGTGGTTTGTTTCTCTTTAATTGGTTAACAAGCTTCACAGCCCTATCGTAAATTAATTCTCTTTTTGTATTCGGATTGCAATCTATCACGTAGAGTGCTGCATCGATTTCACACATCCCTTCTCCTACAGATTCGTCAAAAGTCCCTTCACCGCTAAATCCCATGTTCATAAAACTGCGGTCAAGCTTACGGGAAAGAATATTGGTGAATGCCATTCCGGGGCGACTCGCACAACCACCTTGTGCTATGCTGCTTCCGTAGTAAACGACCGGTTTTTTGTCGATCAGAAATTGCTCTTTATTCTTCGAAATTTCTGCACCGGCATTAACTCCTATTGAGATTTCATCAACTCCATCATATAAAGGAAG
Organism: uncultured Bacteroidia bacterium; assembly: GCA_903923905.1. Classification (GTDB taxonomy): domain Bacteria; phylum Bacteroidota; class Bacteroidia; order Bacteroidales; family Prolixibacteraceae; genus JAAFHB01. The sequence goes on along the minus strand of CAIXZH010000050.1, from coordinate 93,560 downwards.
ATTGAGCAGATATTCCCGAAAAACAGGCTCACCATCTTTAAACATCACATATTCGCTTGTTTTTGCCACTGGTCTGCCGGTTTGAACAAACTTCCATTCTCCATTTACCCAGGCATATAAATCAACGCCCCTAATACCGGTCAGTGCCATGTGGGGAAATGAAACTTCGCCCATAACCCTCCATCGGACGGATATATCGGATGCATTACTTCGGAGGCGGATCGAAATTCCTGCTGAGTTTTGGCTAAGGTCCCAAACTTCGGGTCTCAGAATTTTTTTATATTTCTGGGGAAACCGATTATAATTCTTCTCGTTATTGAACTTTCCGATGATCGTAAAATCCTGCCCGTCATAAAACTTTAAGGAGTCTTTTGAAGGAGGGGGTTGTCCGTTTCCTTCAAAATTCCTGGCAAAAGCCTGGAAACTGCTCAGAAACAGAAAAGCGAAAATAAAACGGATGGCAACCATAATTCAGTAAATTTAGTAAAACCGGTAAGAAAACAAAAGACCAGAAAGCCACCGGATAACCGGGGCAATCTGGTCTGCACTTAAAAGGTACTCACATATTAATAGCCTGGATTCTGACCAATAAATGTTGCATCTAATGGTGGAATTGGGAATAAATAGTCTTTTGGATCATAATCATTTGCATTATCAGGAAGGTTGACCTGTTGAAGGACTTTTTCCCGAAGAACGTCAAAATAGCGATCAAATTCAAAACAAAGTTCATAGTTTCTTTCGTCCCAAACTTTTTGGTTGAAATCGGCCTGAGACATTGAAGTAGTTGCGACTGCTTCAGTACCTGCGGTTGAAGTTTGTGGAAATACGGAAACCACAGGTGCATTTGCCCTGTTAATGATGGTGTTCAATCGGTCGACTGCTAATTGTGTTGGACCGGTACCTGCCATATTAGCAGCCTCTGCATACATCAGGTAAACGTCGGCCAACCTCAGTATTGGCATAATAATCCCACTTGGGCCGGAACCATCAAGTTGCTGGGAAGGGGTAAGATTAGGCCATGTCCATTTTTCGGCCCATGGAGTACCTATATTGGAGTTGGAATAGTTTATCCATGATGAAAAAGGACCAGGATTTGTAGGATCGACAGGCCAGTCGAGAAGGATATAAAGATGTTTACGGGGCTGTTCCGGATAAGCCTGGGCCCAAAGCACTTTAACCGTTTCAGAATCCCAACTACCCCATTCGTCCGGACCAGCTGCAAGACCAGGCATAGCCGGATAGTCATTATCTGACTGAAAGCAAAACATATCTTCGCTGTTGTTGGTGTTGGAGGTACTGAACAAAGTAGTCAGATTCGTAGAAAGAGCATATGAACTATTTTTAATAACATCATCAGCTGCATCACGGGCCTTGGCAAAATTATCAGTTTCCATTAATGGTGCGGTAGCCCTGGTCAAATAGACTTTTGCAAGCAATCCTTCTGCTACGTATTTGCTTGGTCTTGATGGAGTTGACGCATTGTAGTCATACATATTTGCAACAGCAAAAACCAGGTCCGCCTCAATTTTATCATATACTGTATCCACTGAAAGCCTCGAAGATGGTTTTAAAGGAGTTGAAGCTGTGTTTGGCGTATTTTCATCAATAAATGGAATTTTGCCATAGAGCCTGACCAAGGTGAAATAATTAAACGCCCGGAGGAATCTGGCCTGACCTTCCAAATCTGCTACATCTGCTGCGGGATAACTTTTCAGATTGCCTGCATGAATAGATCCAATGACCGGATTGATTTGGGCAATTGCTTTGTAATGCCATTGCCAGTATTGGAAATTGGAACCGTCTAAAGCTAAAGATGCACCGTCAAGCTGTCCATCAGGCCAGATTGGAGTACCTGTATAACCACTCCAGGTTGAATAGAGCGTATTCATTGAGCCGGCTAATGATGCCTCGCACTGGGCAGGGGTCAAATAAAACGTTTGTGGTGTTAATTGCCCTTGAGGTGCTTCGATAAGTTTCTGACAGGAAATTCCTGTTATCATTAAAAGCAATGCTACAACGCTTTTAAATAAAATATGAGTATATTTTTTCATGCCAAGAAGAATTAAAAAGTTAAATTAAGACCGCAAAGAACTGTTTTGGCTGAGGGGTAATTACTCAAATCAATACCCAATCCTCCGGCCCGGACTCTGCTGCCCCGGTTAAATTAACTTACCTCAGGATCGTAGCCAGTGTATCCGGTGATCGTAAACGGATTTACAGCTGTTGCAAATACTGCAAGCTTGGCAATATGAGCAACATGTAAAACGGATGATGGGATATTGTAAGTAAGGGTAATATTCTTCAACCGGATATAGGAACCATCCTCAACCCAACGACTTGAACGGGAATCGGCTGAATTCATTTTTATCTTGGATGGGTGTCCTGAAAGTTCGCTGTTCCTGTCCTGAGAACTTGTGAATGCCGGAACAGGGGTATTTTGGTTGGTACTAGTCCATCTGTTTAACAGATTTGCACTGGTTCCAACGGCAGGCCCCTCCGTTTTTATCCGTACAGCATTAAAAATGTCATTCCCATAACTTCCCTGGATCAGGAAGGTAAGATCAAAGTTCTTATAGGTAAAGGTGTTATTCCATCCATAAATAAACTTAGGGGCTGCGTTTCCGATTACCTGGTTCCCATCACCGGCAATATTTATTGTTCCATCTTTATTAACATCCTTCCATTTGGCATCTCCTGGTAATTGTCCGAATGTAAGTGCGGTTGCAGCCTCTGACGTATTCCAGGTCCCCTGATTAATGTAGCCGTAAAAATCATCTACAGGATGACCAACCCGCAGTTGTTTAAGGGCCCAGGCGCCACTTTTAAAAATATTATAACCGCCGCCTGTATTTGTAATAATAGGAAGTGCCGCATTATTGTTGGCCAGTGCAAGTATTTTGTCCCGGTTAAATGAAATATTCGCCCCCGTGGTCCAGGTAAAATCATGACCAACGATTGGTTTGGCATTAACAGAAATTTCAAGTCCCTTGTTTTCAATCGAACCTACATTTTGAAGAACTGAGGTAAATCCGGTGTAATTGGGGAGTGTCTGATTCATCAATAAATCGGTGGTCTTTTTCTTGTATACATCTACCGTTGCCGTAATTCGTTCGTCCAAAAAGCCAAGGTCAATACCCAGGTTGGTTTGTGCGGTAGTTTCCCATTTCAAATTTGGGTTTGCAGCGGTTCCTAACTGGAAACCAATATTTGCAGTACCTGTTCCATCCAAAGGATAGTTAAATCCGGATGCAACTGATGCCAATGACTGGTAAGGCTGAATCCCCTGGTTACCGGTCTTACCCCAGCTTCCTCTCAGTTTTAAATTGGAGAATACTGCCAAATTCTTAATAAAAGACTCCTCAGAAGCTTTCCAGGCGAGGGCAGCTGATGGGAAATATCCCCATTTATGGTTGGCTCCAAACACTGAAGATCCGTCTGCCCTGTAGCTGGCTGTTAGCATGTACTTATTGGCATATACGTAGTTGGCACGTCCAAGATAGGAGTTCAGTGAAGTTTGAGATGTTGTAGTGTATTTTGAGTTAATCTGGCTGGCACTGCCTAAATCCTGAATGCCGGTCACGTCACTGAAAAAGCCCTGGGCCTGAGTATATGCATCGTTGGACTGGGTCCATTGCTGCTCAGCAACACCTGTCAGAGTCAGATGGTGTTTCTTGTTAAAGGTTTTATTATAAGTAAGGATATTGGAATTCTGATAATACTGGTATTTGGAAAACTCCCATGAACCTACTCCATTGACTCCTGAACCTGGTTGAGTATTCATACCGTCATAGTTCATATTGTCCTGGGTGTTAATATTTACAGCACCGGTAACTTTTAAGTTAAGACCTTCCATCAGTTTAAATTCAAGGTAGGTACTTATGTCGTTTGTTGTTGTATTTACCTCGTTTTTAGTCTCAAGAGCAGTGGCTAACGGATTCCATACATCTGTATCTGCATAATTCTTATTCCCGTTTGGACCACCCTGATTTGCCTTGAAATTGTAATTTCCTGATGCATCGTAAATCGGGGTACAGGGGTCGAACCTGGCCACCGTATTAATAACCTGACCTAAAATATCTCCAAAATAGGTCCCCTCACCGGTTGGAGGAACATTTCCTTTTTCCTTAATTGCATTCAGGTTAATCCCTGCAGTCATCCATTTATTAACTTTCAAATCAAGATTGCTTCTTAATGTAAACCTACTGTACTTTGTATTTACGACCAGACCTTGTTGGTCCATAAATCCTCCTGAAACAAAATAACGCACATTATCCGTCCCTCCACTGATGGAGAGTTGATGGTTTTGAATGATCGCAGCCCGATAGATTGCATTTTGCCAGTCTGTTCCACCACCGTTTTTAAAAGCAGCAATCTGGGCAGCAGTAAATGGAAGTACAGGAGTTATTGGAGAATTGACAGTTCCGTTCTGGGAAGCTGCATAGTCATCTACCTTTTGGGCAAACTGGTTGGGATTTAATAAATCGAGTTTATGACTCAATGATTGTGTGCCATAATTAACGGAATAATTAACAACTGGTTTTCCGATTGCACCTTTCCTGGTTGTAATGAGAATTACCCCATTGGCACCGCGGGCACCATAAATAGCAGTAGCAGAAGCATCTTTCAGGATTTCTACCGATTCGATATCGTTCGGGTTAAGATTATTAATGTTGCCACCCTGTAATCCGTCAATAACGACCAGAGCGTTATTCCCTCCGAGAATGGAGTTTCCACCCCGTACACGAATGGTTACATTTCCACCGGGTTGGCCATCTGTATTCTGTACAGATACACCTGCAGCGCGCCCTTGAAGTGCCTGATCGACACGCATGGTTGGTAGTTGAATCATTTCATCCCCTTTGACAGAACTGACTGCGCCGGTGAGATCACTCTTTTTCACCGATCCGTAGCCTACAACAACTAATTCATCAAGTGCATTGGTCTCGGTTTCAAGCACAACCTTTATCTCTTGTTGCGACCCAATTTTAACCTCTTGTGTCTTCATGCCAACAAATGAGATTTTTAAAGTTTTGGCATTTGCCGGCACTGATAAGGTAAAATTGCCCGAAACATCGGTGACCACACCTACAGTGGTCCCGGGTACTGCAACCGCTGCGCCAGGAATAGCAGTACCGTCCCCACTACTGGTGACTTTACCCCTGATCGTTTTTTGCGCAAACACAACCTGCATTCCCCCCATAAGGAGCAACACAAACAGAATTGTTAGTTTTCTCATAATGATTGATTTTTGTAATTTACTGGGTACATAATTATTTGGTTGTTATTGATTTATCAACTTTATTCTATGCTTTTCAGCATTCTGGTCCGGTTGAGTATTGTTAATATGAGTGAGATTGGACTAGCTTATTCCGCTCTTACTCTCTTATATCCGCTCATGCCTTGTTCATTATTTGCATATGCCATCAGGCGCATTCCGGTTCTTTTTGTCATTAACGTTGTTTCTCCTGGTAATTAAGAACCTGAAATATGCGGGATAAATTTCTGCAACAGACTACCCGCCTGGCTCTGTTGCCATACCGCAGACCCGACAGACTGCGTTTCTAAGGTTAAATTGAGTAAGCTTTCCTTCATAATCCTGATAGTTGTTATTAAATCATAAAATAGTTAGTCAAAATGAAGAGGCCTTATCTCGGGAAACTATTAATCCCGGCCGCTTTGTATTTTTGTTTCTCAGAATTCCAATTGTGTCATACTAACCAGTTGCATTTTATTTATTATCAAATTCTTAACTGCATCTGTTGCCCGTGGGAATGTCTTCCGCAGATCAATTTCGTCTGTGTTATAAAGTACATTCTTAAGTTCCTTCATGAATGCGTTCTTCGAATCAGTAGCAAGATTTACTTTAGTGATGCCTCTTTTTATGGCTTCCCGGAGCATTTTGTCAGGAATCCCTGAACCTCCGTGCAATACAAGTGGGATGGATGTAATCGCAGCTATGCTGCTCAGCCTTTCGAGATCGAGTTTTGGCTCCTCCTTATAAAATCCATGAGCAGTACCTATGGCAACTGCAAGGGCATCGATACCGGTAGCTGAAATAAAATCAAAAGCCTGCTGAGGAGAGGTAAACCCATCATTATCACTTTCCTGTCCCAGTTTCGGAATAAATCCCAGTTCAGCTTCAACATTTGCACCATACAATGCAGCCATTTGAACCACCTTTCTTGTAATACGAATGTTCTCTCCAAAAGGTTTCTCACTGCCATCGATCATCACGCTGTCAAATCCTGCTTTGAGACATGCTTCTGCCATCTCCGGAGAACTTCCATGATCCAGATGTAGCCACCCTTCAACTTCATATTGCTCTAACCCTGCCCTTGCCAGACTTGTGGCAACATGAAGTCCCAGGTATCGGATGGAGCTCTCCGACAGTTGCAGCATAACCGGTTCATTCAGTTCATGTGCAGCCTGAAGAATCCCTGACAATGTTTCGAAATTGTAAAAATTCGCTGCCAGAATCGCCCGCCCTTCTGCCTTAAACTGATAGAGTCTTTGTTTTATTTTCATTGACTTAGGATTATCCGAGTTTTATTTTGAACTGGTCGAAAGCAATTTGCCTCACCTCTTCAACACTTTGAAAAGCCCCCGTTCCACCAGACCGGGTTGTTGATACAGCTCCTGTCAATGCTCCGTATTCGAGGCATTGTTCAAAAGATCTGCCCTGAATAAGTGCATGGATCAATCCGGCATTAAAGCTGTCGCCGGCCCCGATACAGTCCACTACATCAGTATTCAGGAAAGCCGGTTGATGAATTAATTTGCCGGCTTTCCATCCATAGGCACCATTTGAACCATCTTTAATGATAAGGGAAATATCAGGTGCCAGTGTTCTTATCTTTTCGATCCCCGCTTCCAGCGATGAGGTGCCTGCGAGCATAAAAAATTCTGCCTTGTTTGGCATGAAAATATCGAGAGAAGGAAGGAGTTCAGCGAGGTTTACCGCCCATTTTTCCGCCGGATCCCATTGCGGGTCAAGAGATGTCGTGAGACCAAGAGATTTTGCTTTGGAGAACAATGCAGACAGACTATTCCGTATTCCAGGTTGCAGAAACAGTGAAGAAAAGTGAAGGTGACGTGCAGTTGAAAGGAACTCAAAATCGATGTCTTCAAGCCTCAGATCCTCCATTGCACCCGGATAAGTTACCATTGCACGATCCTGGTCAAAGTTAAGTACCACGGTTACACCAGTATTTAAAGCAATCGATTGCATGATATGCGAAGTGTTAACCCCTTTCCCATTTAGGCTGTCAAGCACTACCGAAGCAAATCCATCTTTCCCGGTTTTACCAATAAATGCAACTTTAGTTCCAAGAGTGCTTAGGTTACTGGCCAAAATGGCGGAGGAGCTACCAAGCGTCAAATCCATATTCTGAGCAAGCATCTCTTTCCCAATGACCGGAAAATGATCGATCCGATTCAGAATCAGATCAACATTAAGCTCTCCGATAACTACGACGTCAGGTTTATCTCTCTTATCCATCTTTTCCTTTTCTATTAAAGTAAATCGTTGAGGTTTTTAAGATTAAAAGCTGCAAAATATTTATCCATGGCGCATTCTATTTTTGATAGGACAATTTCTCCGGCAAGAATTCCCAGACTTTCAAGATTAGTGTATAATTGTGCCCTGGATGCCAGCACTTCATCGTTTTGCCAGATATATCTGCAACCGGTGCTGATTAACCATTCCTGCCTTTCGGGCAGTATGCTTTCGAAATTTTCAGAGTCTTCTCCGGGTTGAAGCCATTTTTTCCATCGACCTGACGATATTACAGATTTATGTAAAGTTATGCCAATATCGGAACAGCGTGCGATTTTACCTTCAGAAAAATATTTTTGCTCCAGCTTTTCCAGTTCCATTAATCCAAAATATTCAGTTACCGTAAATTCGGGACCAACATTGGCTGCGCCCATTCCGGAAAGCGGATAAGCTTCCGGATTAATTACTCCGTCAGAATAATGACCTTTAATTACACTGCCATATTCACGTGCAACCTTTGTGAGTTCCCTTGCTATTTCAGGATCGAAGGTGGTCGTATGTAAATCGGTTCCAACTTTTCCAACCACAAAACAAGGCCATACTTCGCGAAGTTCGTGTTCAGCAAGTCCATTTTTCAGCAGGATAAGAAACTTGCGGAAAGTTGCCATATCGGCCAGTCCTCCATGTACCTCCTCTGTGCCGACCTCATATGCTATCCGCGGATAATTGCCGGCTTTACGGAAGCTTTCGGTATGCTCAATCAGGTCGATCGTACGTGCAGCGACTGTTTCAATCGAAATGGATTGTTCTGGCGGAAGTGTAATATCGATGGTTGGGTCGACATGAATCATGTCGTAGCCTGCCTCAACCGATGCTTCAAACGATTTTTCAACTGCCGCAAAGGTCTTTTCAAAACTCCATTTCTCCCTGGCATGGAGGTCTTTTAACCAGGGTCCGCCATGATCAACTGCCACAATTACCGGAACATTTACATTCATCCGGTCAGCTTCGAGTTTTATGGTGTTGAAAAATTCTTTTTGGTTAAGATTTGTATAACCTCTGTCGGTATCCACCTGATTGAGGGTAGTCGCAAATTTTATCGGACTGTTCCACCGTTTGGCGGAGCGTAATGCCGCCTTTATCACGGAAATCGAATTGGGGCATGCGGCAAAGATTGTTCTTGGTATTCCATCCTGACAGGAAAGTTCATCTATTCTCCGAAGGATGTAATCCATCAGTGGGACATTCTGAGCGATTGCTTTCTTTCTTATAACCTGATTCATTACTTCTATTTGTTAAAAGGATAGATGGCTACTCCCTTAACTACCCTGGAAATGGCTCCGCTCACAGAGGGCATATCAGGATTCAGTCCCAACTGGAGTGACTTATATAGTCCGATCAATTGTGCAGGAATTATAAAACAAACAGGAAGGAATTCTTCATCCAGATGGGATCCTGACTCAGATAAAACGAATGCTTTGTCGATCTGTATTGTTGAAGGATCATATTCCAGCAAACCAGCAATATACATGGGTTTTTGGCCGTCACTTAGGGATTCAATAAGATCGGCTTCATACAAGATGACATAGGGTTGGTTTGAGAAGAGCAAAAAAATCAAGGTATCCTTATTAATTACGGCCTTAGGGCCATGTCTGAATCCAAGGAATGAATCTTTTTTGCAAATAATCTGCCCATCTGACAGTTCCTGAACTTTTAAGTGAGATTCGGTTGCAGTTCCAAATAATGGTCCTGAACCCAGAAATATTACCCTGTTAAAGTTCATTTCAGCAAGTTCCCTGAATTGATAAGATTGATCCAGCAATTGCCGGCCATACTGACTTAATACCTTAACCTGATTTGCAAGTAATTCAATTTCACCAATTCTTGAAATAAGCAGCCCGGCCAGTAGCATTCCGGAATAACTGCCAATCATGGCTAACCCTTTATCATTGGATTCGGGGGGTAACAAGAAGATGTATTTCGAGGAGTTGGTACCATATTTTGCCAGAGCTCCTGAAGCATCGCAGGTAATGATCAAATGAAACACTTTTGCACAAACCTGATCGACAATCCTGGTCGCGGCAACACTTTCGGGACTATCGCCTGAGCGCGCAAAAGAGATCAATAAAACAGGGACATCCGGATTTAACAAATCAAGGGGATGGGTTACCATGTCAGTGGTTGAAATTGCAGTAGTATGCCTTTTGAAATTCCGGTTATAGCTGCCGGTAAGAGACAGTCCGATAAATGCACTTGTACCCGCACCTGTAAGGATGATATGCAGATTCTCAATGGATATGGCAATCTTTAAAAAGGATATTATCGATTGTTTTTCCAGCAATACCTGGTCGTATATTTTTTGCCATAATGATGGTTGATCCCAAATCTCTTTTTCCGTGTAAACCATACCGTTCTCAATCTGGTTTGGTTCTGAAAAATTTATATTATTCATGATATTTTGTTGAGGTAATACTTTCGTTTACTTTCGTTACAAAAATATATATTTATTTTATCCTTTCAAAAATAAAATTATATTTTTTTTAACCTTTTTATTTGACTTTATTTTGCCATACTATTTATAATTTGCTACTTTTGTAACAGGTTAATTTTTTTATAATGAAATTTTTAATAATTAATGTAAGCTATGGCATCGATAAATCAGCATAACACGGTCGAGCGGAGGATGAAAATTATGCAGATGTTATCCACTCAGGACCAGGTTCAGGTGAATGCGCTGAGTAAGGAATTCGGGGTGAGTGAAGTTACTATCCGAAACGATCTGGAACAGCTCGAAGAGAAGAAACTGCTGATTCGTGCACGAGGAGGTGCCATGAGCATAAATCAGACAGTAAGTTTCGATCAACATTTATCCGAGAAACACAAATTGAATATGTCAGAAAAAGCCAGGATTGGCAAAGCAGCCGCCAGTCTGATTATTGACTCCGATACGATAATCATTGACTCCGGTACTACTACACTTGAAATTGTCAGGAATCTTGAAGCTTCACTCCGGAATGTTACCATCATTACCAACGCATTGAATATTGCTAACCAACTTATTTCAAATCAAAGTATTAACCTTATTGTTCCCGGCGGAGTATTACGCAAAAATTCACTTTCGCTGATAGGTCCGCTAGCTGAAAAGAATTTCAAGAATTTCTATGTAGATAAGGTTTTTCTTGGAGTTGATGGTTTTGATACCTTAAACGGCATTTCCACTCCCAATCTTGATGAGGCCTACCTCAACCAAATCATGATTGAAGTTGCGCGGGAAGTCATTGTTGTTACCGATTCCTCAAAATTTCTGCGTAAAAGCCTTGCATTTATTTGCAAACTTGACCGGATTAATACAGTTATTACTGATTCCGGAATTCTGGAAAGGGACAAAAAGCGGCTTGAGGATGCAAATATCAAAGTATTAATAGTCTAGACCTTCCGGGCGTTCCAGTTAATTTCAATTATGAATACAATTGCCTTTCATTTCCTTTCAATTTAAATTAATATTTGAACTTTCCTGTAATCATAAAGATGATACGACCCAATAAAAACAGGTAACTTAAAAATACCAGGCGATCCCCTTAAATCAAATATTCAAGAAAATGAATAAAAAAATCATCTCCCTTTTAATTCTTGTTACAGTTTTAAACGGAAGCCTGAAAGCCCAGCAAATCATTCCATTATACAAAGGGGTAATTCCAAACTCCCTGCCATATTGCATGAAAGAAATCGCATTGAATCCGGTCGATGGGCCTTGTGGCGGTTTTAAAAATATTTCAGTTCCTTCGTTACAGATTTTTCTGCCCTTAAAAGAAAAAGCAAATGGTTCTGCGGTAATCATTTGTCCTGGCGGCGGATATGGTTTGGAATGTACCGAGGAATGTATCCCTGTTGCTGAGGCTTTTGTTAACCTTGGTTCGGCAGCCTTTATTCTGAAATACCGGTTACCTTCGGATTCCGTCATGACAGATAAAACCTGTGGACCGCTGCAGGATGCCCAGCAAGCCATAAGGCTGTTACGCCAACAGGCGGCAGAATGGAATATTGACCCGGCTAAAGTTGGCATCATGGGATATTCGGCCGGAGGGCACCTTGCAGCTACAACCGGAACCCATTTTAATACGTGCCTGATACCGAATGAAGAAAAAATCAGTATTCGTCCCGATTTCATGATCTTAATTTGTCCCGTTATTTCGATGACAGATAAACTTACTCATCATGGTTCGAGGAAGAATTTGCTTGGAAAAAATCCTTCTTCTGAAATGACAACCCTATACTCGAATGAATTGCACGTGTGTGATCAAACACCTCCGACCTATTTAGCCCAGGCAAGTGACGACAAGTCGGTAGATGTTGATAACACCATTGTTTTTTATGAGACTTTAAGGCATTATCAGATTCCTGCAGAAATGCACCTTTATCAGAATGGGGGGCATCGTTTCGCATTTAATTTACCTTTGGAGGAATGGATGCAACCGCTATTCGTTTGGATGAAAAAGATAAACAATATAAAGTAAATTGGGAATAGTCATATATAAGCATAATAACTTCCAACCATGAAACATTTATTTTTTCTTATTCTGCTGCTGATTCTTAGTATAGAAGGGTCAAACGGGCAAACGAAATCAATCAGGAAATCTCTTATCCTTACTGAAGGAGCCCCTGAAAGTGTCGGAATGTCAGCTGAACGACTGGCAAGAATTGATAGTCTGTGTGTCCGTTCTGTGAAAAATGGGGATATTCCAGGTGTTGTCAGCCTGATTGTCCGCAAAGGCAAAATAGTCTTTTGGAAAGCATACGGTATGGCAGATAACCAGGCGGGAAGAGCATTAAAGCGGGACGATATTTTCCGTATTGCTTCACAATCGAAAGCGATCACTGCAACGGCGGTCATGATGCTTTGGGAAGAAGGTAAATTTAAACTGGATGACCCGATTTCAAAATATATTCCGGAATTCAAGAATCCTCAGATTTTTGAATCGTTTCAATACAGTGACACCACTTATACAACCAAACCTGCAAAATCTGAAATAACAATACGCCAATTATTAACCCATACTTCCGGAATCGGTTACGGGATTATTGACGATGATGAACGTTTTAAGCTAATTTACCAAAAAGCTGGGGTAACTGATGCATTTACAACAAAAGGAATTACTATCGGTGAAAGTGTTAAAAAGTTAGCCAGACTTCCACTCCATTCCGAACCGGGCGAAAAATTTGTATATAGTGAAGGTCTCGATGTACTCGGATACTTAATCGAAATAGTTTCAGGAATACCATTGGATACTTTCCTTAAATTACATATTTTCGACCCGCTGGGGATGAATGATACCCGATTTTATCAACCCGCCGAAAAAGCCGAAAGGTTGGTGGCCGTACAGCAAAGAAACATCAATGGTCACTGGGAAAAATATCCGGTAACCTTTTACGACCCCGATTATCCGATCAAAGGTGCCAAAAGCTTTTTTTCCGGAGGAGCCGGACTTTCGAGTACTGCAAAGGACTATGCTACATTTTTGCAAATGTATCTCAACAGAGGTGAATACAATGGGATCAGGATTCTGAGTCGGACTACTGTTGAATCCATTATGAACAATCAATTTGGTAGTATTTGGAATGAAAAAGCTGAAAATTATTACGGACTTGCATTTTCTGTGGTCACTCAGCTGGGGCAGGATAAGGGAGGTGTTGGAAGTGCCGGGACATTTTCCTGGGGTGGCTATTTTAATTCGCAGTATTTTGCCGATCCAAAAGAGCAGATTATCGGTGTGATCCTGAAACAGACACAAGGAAATAATTCTGACCAAACCGGTGGAAAATTCCATCAATTAGTTGATCAATCGATCGATGATTGATTTATACTCAATAATAATAAACCCAATGCAATGATCAGTAAACCCAAAGTCATATTTTTTTGTGCTGTACTTTTTACAGGTAACCTGAAAGCGCAGGAAGTTATTCCTTTATATAATGGGCGGATTCCAAACTCGATTTCCAATAGCATGAAGGAAATTACCTTGAACTGGGATGGCCAGTTTGGCGGGTATAAGAGCATTTCACAACCAACCCTGGAAATTTATCTTCCGGCGAAAGAACAAGCTAACGGTTCGGCAGTTGTAATATGCCCCGGAGGTGGTTACGGCATGGAAAGCTACCGGCTCGAAGGACTTAATATTGCCAGGACATTTATAAATCATGGCACTGCCGCGTTTATTTTAAAATACAGGCTGCCATCCGATTCCATCATGCCTGATAAATCTATCGGTCCGCTGCAGGATGCCCAACAAGCGGTTAAAATAGTCCGTCAGCGGGCTGCAGAATGGAATATTGATATAAATAAAATAGGAATTATGGGCTTTTCGGCAGGTGGGCACCTGGCATCATCCGAAGGAACCCATTTTAATACCTGCTTGATTCCCAATGAAGAGCATATCAGCGTTCGTCCCGATTTCATGATCCTGGTCTATCCGGTTATATCAATGACCGATAAACTCACCCATGCTGGCTCCAGAAAGAATCTGCTCGGAGATAACCTTTCTGCTGAAAAAATAGACTTCTTCTCTAATGAACTTCAGGTTACCGATCAGACACCGCCTACCTATTTAACCCACACGGGAGATGATTCAGTAGTGGACGTCGACAACAGCATTGCATTTTATGAAGCATTGAGGCATCATCATGTGCCAGCTGAAATGCATATTTATCCGAAAGGAAACCATGGTTTTGTCCTTTCAATTCCACCTGAAGAGTGGATGAAGCCATTGTTTCAGTGGATGAAAACGAATAGCTGGATAAAATAATTTTAAAATCTGATTCAATCGGCCTCGATGCCCGATAAGGTTTTGTCATGCGTGATTTGTGGGCGAAAAAACTATCCGTTATCTAAAAAGGAGCAGCTGAGTTTTGAAGTTCCGGCTCACGGATTGGTTCGGTAAAAAAATTTAGGGAAAGAGGAAACCTTATAACCCATCTCAAAATAAATAGAATTTTGAAGACATTCCAACGAATGAACTGTATCTTTTTATCTTTCATAATTATTTGCCTTACTTTTTCATCCATAAATGGGCAATCGATTACAAAACCCATATTCACCTATCTCACCGATTTTTCGATGTCCGACACATTGGTTTTAAAGCTTAATGGACCTGCCCGAATAATCAATTTTGACGGGAGGAAAGGACTGAACATGACCAGTATAAAAAGCGTTTTGGAGTTGAAGGCGCATAACCTGAAAAGCGAAAAAGGAGCTGTTACAATCTGGGTCATGTCGCTGGAAGAATTAAGTGCCTACGATCCGAAGCCTGCAATCAGCATGGATAATCCCCACTTCTTTATTTACCCCATTCTCTCTGATTGTAGTGATCCACAGGATTTTGAAAAAGCAAATTTTAAATTAATCTGGTGGCCCAGGTGGCATCCCAGCGTGGTTGCATTATTTGCTAAAGGAAATTTATACCAGGATTCTTTTGAAATCCCGCACAGGGCATTAGTTGAGGTAAGCCATTTTACATTCGACAAAAATATTTGGTACCAGTTTGCATTGACCTGGGATTACAAAACCGATCAGTATGCCCTCTTTGTTGACGGCGTTCAAATTGGAAGGGAAGACCAGAACCATGTAAACCCCTTTCATCGTGACAACATCCACAGCTCCCTGTTTTTGGGAAACCCAACCCTTTGCTTCTCGGAAATTAATTTTTATAACGAAGCATTTACCCCTGAACAGGCCTACACGCACTATAAAAATGAAACTAAACGGTTTGATCCGAAATTAAACGATGAGCTTTTCATGAAGTATGAAGGTGTTGGAAGATCAACGTTTAACTGGAAAGTGGACCCTACCTGGAAACTGAAATGGGATATCGGCCTCACCAAACCATCTGAAATGGATAGCCTGATTGTCCAGGGGAATCCGGTAAAAGTGGGGATTACCAATGAAGGGCTGTTATATAGAAACAGTGAACAAAGAATATACAAACTGTTTGTTGGATTCACAGGTATATGTCTGGAATAACCGGACCTTCGAAGGGAACCTTTATGTTGAATACGAATTTAAGGTACTGCACCCGGGAGGGTTAAGCTTACTGATGGTCCAGGCATCTGGAATGAACCGGGAAGATTTCATGGCCGATTATCCTTTGAAAACTACCGGTCGAATGATAACCGTATATGGCGAAGCTGTGAGAAATTATCATTGGGAATATTACCGTGAAATGGCAGATATGCGCAATGACCTGGAAAATTTGGCATTGATCAAGAATCCGTTTTTATACCCGCTTTCCATTGGAGCCAAAAGTACACCTGTAGAAAAAAAAGTTTGGCACAAACTTCAGTTTCTGCAAATTGGGAATAAATTGGTTGGTGCTATTGATGGCATCATCATGGTAGCGTTTAACGATGATGGGTTTTCCAATAATGGACCGGCTTACGATTTTGGGCGGATTGCAATTCGCTGTATGTTAAGAAGTAAACTATTGTTCCGAAATATTAAAGTCTATAATCAAAGTAAATTTATCACAGAACAAATCCTAAATACTGACAAGAAATGACTTCCGGAATAAAATTTCTATTCTTGATCCTTATTTTTCTACTGAACGGTACTGGAGTACCCTGCCAACCTGCCGCAGAAAGCCTCGTAAAAAGTGATTTTGTAAACCCGCCCCCCACTGTTAAAATTCATACCTGGTGGCACTGGGTTGATGGGGCCATTTCCAAAGATGGGATTTCCAAAGATCTTGAGTCGATGCATCTTCAGGGGATTTCCCAGGCAACCATAGTTAGCGTAGGCCTTTTTAACGGGAAAGATTTTGGTATACCCCGGGTTCCGATAAATTCTCCGGAATGGAATAGCATGTTTAGGTGGGCCTTGCAGGAAGCAAACCGATTAGGAATCACGATCGGAATTGAGAATTGCGATGGCTGGAGTTCGAGCGGCGGACCGTGGATAACCCCTGAAATGTCAATGAAACAATACGTCTGGACAAAAACTGTAGTTGAAGGTGGAAAGCCTATTCGTTTACCGTTGAAACAACCCATGGCAAAACTGAATTTCTATCGGGACGTTGCTGTTGTTGCCTGTAAAACCAATTCAACAAACAATTCATTTCTGAAAGCCAACCCAAAAATCACTGTGAATGATTCTATAGATGGCGGCATTCTTTCTGATGGCGACCCGGTTAGCGGATTTGATATGCGAAGAGGAGATTTTATCACCCTGAATTTTAATCACGAATTTTCTGCCGGAAAATTAGCCATTTATATACGCAGACCTTTTATGTGGCGGAATATGGCCATTTTTAACAGTGAATTTACCTTATCAGTTTCTGACGATGGCAGAAATTACAAAAAGGCTCAGGATTTTGAAATAATCGGTTTAAATAAACTTGAAATCATATCGTTAACCAATCTGAAAAGCAGGTTCTACAAGATTCATTTATGCGATTTTTCAAATGTTGACCCTCAATATGAATTTACGGTTTCGGAAGTGGAGCTTTTGGGCGAATCTGACCATCCAACTTATTCCTCCGGTATTCCTTCCCTTTTAGAGAAAACCGTTTCACTTAAAACTTTGGATAAACGCAACTTCGATAACATTAAACCTTCTCTGACCGAGAATTTGGTTCCGGATGAAAATCATGTTGTTGATATCACTAAAAATATGGAGGCCGATGGCTCGTTGAATTGGAAAGCACCTGCCGGAAATTGGAGCATTTTCCGTTTTGGATATACAACCACGGGCAAACAGAACGAACCGGCGACCGTGGAAGGAACCGGACTTGAATGTGATAAAATGGATACTATGGCATTGGGTTTGCATTTTAGAAGCTTTCCTCAAAAACTTATCGACCAGGCCGGAAAGTACAGAGGCAATACCTTCAAATTCCTACTGATTGACAGCTGGGAGTGCATGTATCAGAACTGGACTGCTAATTTTGTCCGGGAGTTTGAAAAACAACAGGGTTACAGTCTGATAAATTGGATTCCTGTACTTTGTGGCGAAACCGTTGGAAACAGCCAATTAACAGAAGGCTTTTTGTACGATTTCCGTAAAACCATTTCCACCCTGATTGAGACAAATTATTACCGGTATTTCAGTGAATTATGCCATAAGCAAAATATGGAAATGCACTGTGAAGTCATTTATGGTGACGCTTCATATCCTCCTGTTGATATTTTAAAATCAAATACTTATGCTGACTTACCGATGTGGGAATTCTGGGCAGGTCCGCCACCTGCAAAAAATTTTCCCGAACCTTATGTGCCACAACCACGAATAACGGCGAATTTGCCCTCTTATGCAGCAAATTGTTACCAATTGCCACTCGTGGCTGCCGAGGCCTATACAAGCTGGGCCCATTACAGCGAATCGCCATTCTATCTGAAACCTTTTGGCGACCGGGCATTTTGCGAAGGTGTTAACCAGCTGATATTGCACAGCTATGTTCATCAGCCAACTGATCAGATTCCGGGAATAACGCTGTTAAAGTTTGGTTCACATTTTAACCGGCACAACACCTGGTGGCCGATGACATCCGACTGGTTTACCTACCAGAACCGGATTCAGTATTTGCTGCAAAAAGGAGAAACAGTAAGCGATGTTTTGTACTTTTTAGGCGACCAGTTACCGCAGTTTATAAGTAATAATACTGTGAACAAGCTCCCTTTTGGATTTCGGCCAAATGGCTGCAATTTCGATGTGTTGCAGCAAAAAACCAGCATAAAAAATGGTAAAATACACATTTCCCAGCTTCAGGATTTCGCCCTCTTAATTCTGCCGGACAATTCTGACATGGAACTTTTGAGTCTGAAGCACATTGCCCGATTAGTCAATCAGGGAGCGATTGTCTATGGCAAAAAGCCGCAAAATCCACTTTCACTGAAAGGTATAAACACTGACAGGAAAGCTTTTAAAGATCTAACGGATCAACTATGGGGGAATCAGGAAAACGAAACTTCAGGTGAATTGAATGTAGGCAAGGGAAAGATCGTTTGGGGAAAACCAATTGATCGGGTTTTAAAGGAAATAAACTGTTTGCCCGATCTTGAAACTGATCAGCCAGATTCGCTGAACTTGCAGTATATTCATAAAAAAGTTGGTCAAACTGACTTGTATTTTGTGGCCAACCAACAGAATATTGAGCTAAAACGGGAATGTACGTTCAGGATTCTAAATAAAATTCCTGAAATATGGAACCCGCAGAATGGAACTATCCTGAAACCCTCAAATTATTCGAACGGAAACGGACGGGTACACATCCCAGTTACTTTTGCACCTTATGAATCACTGGTTTTTGTGTTTAATGGATACGACAAGCCTCACCAACTTACAAATATTAAACCGGTTGAGCCTGAAATTGCTGAGGTTTCCAATTTCACCGGAACCATTTCCTTTTCTCCTGCATATCCGGCAAAAATTGCCCCTGTTAAAATTACCGATTTAAAATCGTGGACTGATTTTGCCGATCCGGCCATTAAATATTTCTCGGGAAAAGCACAATATACCATTCATTTTAAGTTGCCCGAAGGTTTTATTTCATCCGATTCAATTTTACTTAGCCTTGGAAAAATTGGAGCAATTGGTGGAGTGCGATTGAATGGAAAATGGTTGGGAAACATCTGGTTACCTGATTTTAAAATGGATGTCACCCATATTTTGGAAGCTGACAACGAGTTGCAGGTAGAATTGGCAAATGTTTACCGTAACCGCATCATTGGTGATTTAATTGAATACGGCAAAATGCATAATTTGTGGACAACTTCGCCGGTTGAAACCTTTTTTGAAAAGGATAAAACCTTGCAACCAGCCGGGCTATTGGGGCCAATTCAGTTGATTAAATTCACCAGGTCGAACCCTTGAATTGACAAACCTATTACGAGATTTACAAGTTTTGCCGCGAATTGCATTATCTCTGAACTTTTTAAATGTCTAAATTCTGCGCAATTAACTTTCTTCTTATATCAATCAAATCAAGCAGTTCAATGACCATATCAGGATTTACATTTTTGGCCATTGGGATAATGTATTTCTCCGTTTCATCCAGGTATTTACTCATTTTCAGATCTGAGAAATAACCAGGATGAAGATCAGTCAGATTGCTGATCCGGTCCGCCGCCTTAAGCAGTTGCGCATTTCGTGAACCAGTATAGAGTATTCTTTTAAGGAAATCGGTCTTCTCTTCTCCATATTTTCGGGTGACCTCCAGAACAAGGTCGATCACTTTCCATGCTTCAGGTTCTATATTTTTTAACCCCATAATATCGGTAGATGGAATATCTTCAAGTAAATCATGAATAACCGAAGCTTTGAGTAAAATGTGGTCTGAAAATTGCTTATAGTCCAAAAGTATTCCCAGCGTCGCAAAGGCATGCCGGAACTGATTGCCCCCGATTTTGCGCCTGATGCCAATCAGTGCGGTCGCTTTCATAATATACGGCGCAAGAACCAGGTTGGTAAGTTTTTCGAGATCAGACATTTTGGATTGTTTCAGTGATTAATTTATTCTCGCATCGTCACCATCTTCAAATAGTTCAGCATAAAGCGGGCAGGCAAAGATCCCTTTATGATATCTTTCCAAAACCCTCCTGTCTGTGTCGCAGGGTAGATCAACTTCAGATACCTGATTATCAGGCATCAAAATATATTCTATGGATTCCGGCTCTTTTTCAGAGATATTTTTAATCCTGTTTCTTCCTTCTTCCTCTCTCAATGGATGTTCAGGATCTCCAGTCACATGATCTGTCAGGTTTTTCATAGTTCCTGATGGGTTTTTAGGGGTTATAAATATAAGCAAAAAGGTCTAACAAAATGAATGGTTTATTTTATTGTTATTACGACTGCTAAACTAACCTTTTATGGCCTTTAATGATTCAGCTGCGATTCTCATATACCCCTCAACGCTGGTCCGCAACCTGAAATTTAGCACCGTTTTCTTCGCAGAACTTTTCCGGTTTCAGGAATTCTTCCGGGAGGATACGGTGTTCTTTCTTCGCATCAGTGAATGTGGAACTCACGAATACAAGGATAATTTTTGTTTGTTGGGGAACGGATTAAAGTTGAAATTAAATCTCTGTTCAAAATATTTTAAATAGGATACCAATGATACGCATCACAGATTAGGGATTCTTTGCACATCTGAATCCGCGTTCGTGGTCCTCAAAATTAGACTTGCAAGGTGTACGAAAAACACAATCGAATTGACCATGATATGTGACCTCACGCCAGGAACCACCTCGGGTTAATCGGGATTCTCCTTGGTCGGGCAGTGAAAGATTCCCATTCCAGTATCGAGTGTAGGCATCAGCATCGAACCAGTCGGTGCAATACTCCTGCACATTTCCCAGCATTTGATATAGCCCCCAGGGACTAATTCCCTCTGGATAGGACGTTACACTGCATGTCGTTTCATCTCCTTTATTTTCGGAATATCTACACTTGTTTTTATCCCAGTTGTTTCCCCATGGGAATATTCTTCCATCAATTCCCCGTGCACCTTTCTCCCATTCCAACTCAGACGGAAGCCGTAATCCAGCCCACTGACAATAGGCTTCTGCACCCTCCCATCGAACATTTACAACTGGGTGGTCATTTTTACCACCATAGGCTTCATATCCTTTTGCCGATTTTTTTATAAAACATCCCTGGTCAAGCCAAATCCAATTTGTCAGGTCCTTTAGTTCAGGATTATTTTCCGTTAAGAAAAAAGCGTACTGATCATTAGTAATTGGATACAAAGCCAAATAATAGTCAGAAAGGTACACTGGGAATGGAGGACATCCTCCCGAGGTTTTATTTGGCCCTCCGGCTAAAAACTCTCCTTTAGGGATTAACACCAGCTGCGTTCCGTCTTTCTTATTGGTTATAGTCCTGATCCCATTGATACTACTGTTATTATTTGAATTATTGATCTTATTGGTTGTTGAAAATGCAGGTGTTTTTATGACATCGTCCACTTTTTCATTTCTGACTTGTTTATTTGTTTTTTGTTGAGCAATAGGGGTATTATCAGCCAGGGTAGGGGATTGGTCTTTTTGTTTAGATACAGGCTTTAATTTCAGACCAAAATTTTCCTGTGTTAAAGTCTTTTCCACTTCAGACTTCATATAGGTTGCAATCTGCCTTATGGCTGCATCCTGATGGATATGACTGTATGTGACTCCGTTCAGCGAATTCAGGATCTTCATCTCTGGTGGTAACAGTGCCCAACTTTCCTCTGAAGGGAAAGAAAAGCCCTCAATCAGGAGTGGAATAATATTACGGTTGGTCTTCAACGCATGCATGATCTCCCTTTTCAGCCAGTCGTTCTTGTTATCACAGCGATCCAGGGAAGCTTTGCTTAAAATAAGGATAAAATTCGGTGTTTCTCCGATACGGTTCAACAAGGCTTCATCAAATCTTCCGACCTGTAACTCTTTAACATCCAGAAAAATCTTTTTGTGATAACTATTTTCCAACTGAATCTTTAACAGGCTTGCCAGATCACTGCCCGTTTCCCGGCGATAGCTGATAAAAGCATCAAAGTGATCAAAGACAACTGGAAATTCACTTCCACATGAAGAGCAGAATTTTACTTTCATGGGATTTATTTCACCGCAGACAAGACATTTTTTAATTAATGATGCTTCATTCTCATTTCCCCTGGTTCCAAATATTTTTTTTAAAAACGTCATTTTACGATCCTCCCTATTTGATTATTAATCACTTGGAATGGTGAGCCTTAATTCCTGTTTTATGCGCCAATTCTTATTCTTGTAAAGTTGAAAATCCATATTTCTCGTACATCAATGTGTTTAAGCGATTAAACGCGTGAGCAAGAGCATATGCTGTTCCACGATCATAAACCGACAGGTTAAAGCATCCATATGATGCGATGTTGATACTAACAGAATTGTCGCTTGCAGCAAATGTGTGAAGGCCAGGAAGCCGAAAAGTTGAATGACCATTGGTTGCAGGTTTTTTCTGAAAGAAGAGATCGTGAGTGACGAGTACGCCTTGATTATCATGTGCTATGTCTATTATACTCGAATATGAAGAATTGGGTGATATCCGTTTTACAAGATCAGGGATATCCTTTATCAATGCTTCAACCTCAGTTATAGCTGAGTTTCGTAAAACTATAATTGATTGCATATTATCAAATGCAAGATTAAACGCAAAACCTGAGTCATCATTACCCACCAATCGACCAAACCCAGGTTTAACCTTATCAATAGTTTTACCATCACAAAGCAAAAGCAAAATATCATCCCACTTTTTTATCATCACAGAATCAATCCTGTTCCATGGAATATTCATAGACCCACCACCTCTTTCAATTTTAAAGAAGTCCCTGACTGCTCTTCCCATATTATCCCAGCCGATACCGAACTCGGGCAGGTTAACTTCCTCTCCATCCGTCTTCGTGACAAGCACGCCAGTTATCACAGTATAGGGTTCTGAGGTAAGTACAATTGGTAAGGTATGTTTTGGACCTTCATGAACAGGGACAATTATCTCATTTTCAGGAACTCTATGGTGTGTATTTCCTGTATTTTCCACTTGCTTCGGATCCATTGTTGCCGCGGTTTTCACTTTCAAAGAGGGTTTAGGTTCCCCCATTGAACTTGAAACTCCCGGATTTGTTTGAGGAATGTCATGGATGCGAGGCACCTCTGAAGTTGGAAGGATCTTAATAGGGACAATTACATCTCCATTTATTGTAGGTTGAGAAATGGAATCTCGTTTTTGAATCAGAACATGAGACATTTCATCCTTCATGAAAGCATTAATTTTTTCAATAGCAGGATCCTGATATAAATGATTGTATTGTATCCCATTAAGGGACTGCAGGACCCTCATTTCAGAGGGCAAATTTTTCCATAGCTCTTCGGAAGGGAAGGAAAAATTGTCGGTTAAAACAGGGATGATATTTCGCCCGGTATTAATAGCCTGCATAATTTCCCGTTTTAACCAGTCAGTTTTTATAGTGCACCGATCCAGGGAATCCTTGCTAAGAATCAAAATAAAATTGGGTGTCTCTTCAATCCGGCTAAGCAGCAGTTCATCAAATCTACCCACCTGCAGTTCTTTTACATCCAGAAATATTCGTTTATGATGGGTATTTTCCAGTTGGATCTTCAACAAACTGGCCAGGTCACTGCCTGTTTCACGACGGTAGCTAATAAAAGCATCATAGCGTTCATTATCAGACTTCTTTGTTCCAAACATTCTCCCGAAAAAACCTAATTTTCGATTCTTCATTTTCAAGTGGATTTGTTATTCTATTTAACCGGATTGCACAGAAGTTATAAGTGCTTATTGACTTACGATTATTTTGGCTTATCCATTAAATTCGCGGATTTATTCTTTGACTATTCCAAACCCTGCTTTCTCCACAATTGCCAGGTAATTTGAAATCACCTCCCTGTCTTTTAACTTTTCAGATTCGGGCAATTGCGAATATGGGACCATACAATTATGTTTTTTGATATAGTCATTCCTGATTTCGGAATATTCCCAACCATTGGCCTCATAGAATTCCATCCAGAGCTCATGCTCCTTCTCTGCCATTTCTTCAAGCAAAACCTGGTTGGCTTCATTAATAACGGACAAATAAGCTTTTTCATCGAGTTTATTGGAGTCATTTTTAAGGGTTATTTTAAATCCACCAGTGGCCAGCACTCTTGGAATCCGCCTTACTGCTTCCATGTTGCTCTCCTTGATGAAAACGGGGAGAAAACAATATTCTACTGCATATTCGTTTGCAGGATCATTAATCTTATTCATCCAGTAGCTATGGATAAGCGGGGCAATCTCCCATGCCATTTCAAGGAAATCATCTTCAATCACCAAATATTTGTAAAAGCTGTCAGCATCTTTAAAATAAAGTTCCAACGTCGGTTTTGAAGGGAGCCACGATCGAAGTAGTAAATTTTGGGGATTATTCTGCCGGATATCACTTAACAAGTTCGCCATTGAGCGTGAACCATGTTTGTATCTGTCCACTTTTATCAGTGCATTCAGTAAACCCCAGTCCATTTTATAGGGGAAATCCGAATTCTTTAGGCGAAGTAAACCGATGATGAAAATTGCTCTTCGAATTGGGTAAGTAAGGTCAGTTGGATCATCCGTCCATTTTTCATCTTCCTTATGGTAATCAGGGTTGAATTGCTGCCGACGGTTAGGTCCAAGGATATTGATATACCCATTCAATCGGCTAATGAAATCAGGACCCTTCTTAAGGATAAAGTCCTTTCCGGCTTCTTCCGTATTAAATTTGCCAAATGAATGCATATTGTAACTGGTACCCCCTGCAAACACAAAGATACATTTTCCAACAGGATGCGTAATCTGACCCTCCTGAAATGCGCCATCCTGCATAGGTGCCAACAGGTATTGTAACCATTTGTAGCTCTGGGAATCAAACTCGTCCCAGAAAACGATGGGAATTTTCTTTCTGAGAACACAATCCCTAACCTGGTGCAAGGCTCCGATCAGATCATTTGTACCGCTGAATTGCGAAAGATTAAAAACAATCAAATGAAATTTTGTTCCCATTATCCCTTTACCGATTTCCTCCACTGCAAATGATTTTCCTGCACCCGGAGGGCCAAAAACAGCTATGCTCAGTGGCTTTTTACCTTCGTCCCGGTTGACATAAGTCTCCATAATCTTTTTAAGGTTTCGAAGACTCTCAATTTCACTGCGATCAATTGTAAAGAGATTGCCGAACCGGCCGGATGGAATATTTTTTAGTATGGCTGGCCCTTTGAGTACAATATTCTTTGCCAGTGCAGAGAGCGCTTTTATTTCAATACCTTCCTTCTTCTTATTTTCAGAATAGTTATCCAATAGCACAGACCATTCCCGGACTTGGTCACCAGGATGTGCGCCCGATCCGGGAACTGATGCTGATGAAAAGGCAAATTCCCGTGTTTTTTTTAGTCCTTCCACAACTGCCGCAAATGGATAGTTAATACCACCTTCACCGGGAATATAGCCATTTTCGTAAAACAAGCGGATCGCAGTAAGTCCAGCCTTTACTGCATCCCCGATCAGATAATTTTTTCTTCTTTTTGCAAGGTTCAGATGTGCAGCAAATGCAGCTGTAAAAACAGACAAACGACCAATCATCCCTCCCTGGCTGTCGTCCTCATCTTCACCCTCCATCTTTTCAGGATCGAAGATCAGCGTGTATTCAAAATTACCTTGCCCATTATTAATCACCAGTAATGCCCCGGAGGATTTAAAAGTAACTACAAGATATTTACTTTTAAGCAAAGAACTTAGCACATCATTGGTTTTTAATTCAGCAACCAGATCGAGTGCGCTTTGTTCCCACGACAGACCTGCGGATACTTTTACATCGAGGTTCCTGATATCCTGGATTGAAAGAATCGTAATCAGGTTTAGCTGATCCTGCCCAGAAATTTGCAGAAGATATTTTATCAAATTATTGTTCCCGAATCCCCCTGATTTTTTATAAATGATAAGAGCCTGAGGATTATCTTTTCCCCCATTCTTTATACTTTCAATCAGTGAATCCAAAATGGGTTTATTATTTATGGCTGCGAAATCAATACCTGCATCATCAATGATCAGCATATTTGTATCCAAAATTGCACGAACATGATATTGAACAAGATCTGTCATTTGATTTCCAGGGTCGCCATATCCCAAAAATTCATCAACTCTCCAAATACGCTTTCTATCTTTTTCAAACTGGTTAACAGAAACGAAACTGCTGTTCTTCTCCGGAAGCGATTTGAAAATGTCTTCGTTGAAGCCAAATTCAATCCTCATTTGTTCAAAATCAACTTCAGGAATTCTACTTTTCGCTATTTCCTTGAGGAATTCAAAGATAATGTAGGCCCCACCTTTTCTCCAGGCATAATGTGTTCCCTTGTGAGAAGTGTTCTGGTCATCGGAATTGAATCGATTTCCTCTGATGAGAAAATAATCATTGGCAATATCGCCGGTAATAAAGATCTTTTTTGTTTCCATAAGATTTAGTTAATAAAGTTACCAGGGCAAAGTCTGATCAACGAGTAGTGGGCTGAATATGCTTTTAAACCAGGCATAAGATTCTGATTAAGAGGAATATCTCAAAGTTAAGCTATTCCGATGAATAATAAAAGGATTTTATTGGGATAATATCTTTTTATCGATTTTTTTATTAGCCCACAAGCTTCGACTGGGTTTTCAGGCAATAGGATTAGGTTAGGATAATTTTTCCATTTATTATCCTGAAGAAGATCGTCAACGGCCCTCCCGGAATGAGTCATCAGACCAACCTTAGCCCCGACGGAGAGAGCTATACGGTATTCCAGAGCTGCAAGGGAACCACCATCAATACCTATCAAAAAGACATCAGCTGGGTTTATCCTGTTTCCGATCAGATCACACCAGTAACTCAGGATATCAAGCGCTGAAAAATGGGTGGATTCTGTTTCATAAAAATGATCATATGCTAAGGATCGGGTTGCATCAGGAGGAAGTTCATGAGGCAAGTAGGCAATAAGACTAAAATCCAAAGTGCCTTTTTTTTCGGTTTTTGTTTTTATAGCTCCTACCATACCCGGAATTCCCGCAGTCGTTCCACCACTGATAATTGTGCCTTCAAAACCGTGCATCAATTCGATGAAGAATTCATTGTAAGCTTCAAGTGTAGATTCATCCATTAGGGAAGCGCCTCCTGCAATAACAAGTACCGGAGTTTTTATCAGAGAATTTGTCAGTTTAAAATGTTCAATATTATTCTGATAATCTCCTTTATTTTTGTGGTTTATAGCAAGATACTTTGTTATTTCAAGGTATAGTTTTAGCTGATATTTAAGCCTTGGATTTAGATCCTGTAGATTTTCTAAAAACAATATTTCGGATGCAATTGATTTTGAAACAGAGCGGTCATTAAATATTAATTTAGCAGCATCAATATAAGCCGCTAGGCATACAATCTCATCATCAAGTATTTGCTTTGAATGGCAGGAAGCAAAAAAGTCCTGGGCACGTTTTTTTTGCTTCACCATTTTTGCTTTATTTTTCAGCTTATGAGGGATGTCCATTTAGTATTTCTAATAATAGTAAAATAAATAATGGAATAACAAAACTTCTTTATTATAATACTCTTGGTCGATTGACTTTTCATCTATTATTACAAGACACCAAACAAATGTATTAATCTTAACAGGTAAAAATTTAAATAATTCAATTTAAATAATATGTTATTTAGCATGTTTTAAGCGGCTTTTATTTGGAATCTAATAATTTGACCAAAGTGAATTCTTAACAAAAAATAAGGGGATATTATCAGGATGAATTTCATTTAACCGACAACATCACTCAATTAATTGATACTTACAAATAATGATCTACAATTGATCCTAAAGGTTTATTTTGGCATTATTTCACTTAGAAGCATTTTAGAAGATAAAGAGTAAATATTAATTTAAGGCATAAAAAAAGCCCTGAAAACAAGGCTTTTAAGTGGTTTATTAAATGTTTTCTATTTTGTCGTTTATGGTTGGTTACTTTCCAATACAAAAATTCTTAAAAATATATCCAAGTGTCTCATCTGTAGTTATTTCACCTGTTATTTCGCCCAGATAATGGAGACACTCACGGATATCCTGGGCCAGAAAATCACCCGTAATCCCTGAATTTAACCCTTCTATAACCAGCTTTATCGCATTGAGAGCCAGGGAGAGCGCTTCATAGTGCCGCACATTCGAGACAATGATATCATCTGAACCGGTGGGAGAGAGATTCAATGTATTGGTCATTATTCGGATCAACTGATCCAGGTTATCACGGTTTTTGGCAGCCAAAAAAACCAGCGATTCATTTTGAAATAATTTAAACCCGGACAATCTTGTTTTAGTCTCTTCTAAGGCAATATCTACTTTATTGGCAATTATGATCAGATGTTGGTCCGTGATCTTTTCACGGATATTGTGAATCCGCTTAAAAATGGGACCAACTTCACTGCTGAGGTCGGTCACCAGTAAAATAATCTCTGCCTTTCCGAGCTGAAGGTAGCTCCGTTCTATTCCCATCGTTTCAATAACATCAGCAGTTTCGCGGAATCCGGCAGTATCTGAAAAACGGAAAAGGGTGCCACCAATATTGACCACATCTTCAATTACATCACGTGTAGTGCCGTGAATATCAGATACTATGGCCTTATCTTCATTGAGCAGGGCATTTAGCAGTGTCGATTTTCCTACGTTTGTTTCGCCTATAATTGCTACAGGTATACCGTTTTTAATGACATTTCCCAGTCGGAACGAATCCGTAAGTTTCTGTAACAGGTTTGCAATTCGAGTCGATAATTCAATTAATGAACTTCGGTCAGCAAATTCAACATCCTCCTCCGCAAAATCAAGTTCAAGCTCTACCAGGGCTGCGAACCGGAGCAATTCAGCTCTTAACTGGTTAAGCTCCCGGGAGAACCCACCACGCATTTGATTTATAGCCAGTTTATGTGCAGCTGCATTTGCTGAAGCAATTAAATCTGCAACTGCTTCTGCCTGGGATAAATCCATCTTGCCATTGAGGAATGCTCTCTGGGTAAATTCACCTGGCTGAGCCAGACGGGCGCCACGTGAAATCAATAATTGAAGTATTTGCTGCTGAATGTAGATTGATCCATGACAGGAGATTTCAATTATATCCTCACCAGTAAAGGAGTGAGGTGCCCGAAAAAGGCCAATAACAACTTCATCGATCAGGTTATCTTCCGACCTGATTGTACCAAAATGGAGGGTGTTTGCCTGTTGATCTGAGAGCTTCTTATCAATTTGGGGTGACCGGTAAACCATCTCTGCAATCTGAATAGCTGCCTTTCCAGACATCCGAATTACAGCAATTCCACCGATACCCGGAGGAGTAGAAATGGCACATATTGTTTTTTGATCTAACATTCAGTTTATTTTCGATCTAACTGCAAAGATAAGTAATTGAAAGATCTATTAACATTAATCCAGGCATTTCACTATTGAGCCGAATATTCATTAACTTTATTCCATTAATCCTATAACAGGCATTCTGATTTAATCTTTAACTAAAATAATCGTTTATGAATTTTGATAAATACATTTTTCCTGCCGACGGGAGCAGGAAACTATCCGATTTTCCAACTGATGACAAGAACTCATTTACAAATCAAAAAAGTGCAGAAGATGAACTAAAACAGGGGATTGAAAGTCTTTCTGAAATTCAGGACAAACTCTATGCGCAGGATAAATTTTCATTATTAATTATTTTCCAGGCAATGGATGCTGCAGGGAAAGACAGCACAATAAAGCATGTGATGTCTGGAATAAACCCACAGGGTTGTAATGTCACAAGTTTTAAAGTGCCTTCTGCTGAGGAGCTTGATCATGCCTATTTATGGCGCTGCATGAAGGTTACTCCTGCAAAAGGGGATATTGGTATTTTTAACCGCTCCTATTACGAAGAGGTTTTGGTTACCAGGGTCCATCCGGAAATTCTCGCCGGTCAAAAACTTGCGATCGACTATAGCAAAGTCGCCCCGGACCAATCGTTATGGCTTCAGCGATATAACGAAATCAATAATTTTGAGAAGTACCTTTCCAACAATTGTACACTAATCCTGAAATTTTTCCTTAATGTTTCTAAAGATGAACAGAAAAGACGGTTTTTAAAGCGGATAGAACATCCTGAAAAAAATTGGAAATTTTCTGATCGGGATGTTGAGGAACGTAAATACTGGGCAGATTACCATTCAGCCTATGAGCAGGCTTTTAAGCACACATCAACTGCAATAGCTCCCTGGTATATTATTCCCGCAGATCATAAATGGTTTATGCAGTTACTTGTATGCCAGATTATCGTTGAAAAACTTAGCTCTTTGGGAATTGAATATCCAAAACTGACAGTTAAGCAACTTGAAAATATTGAAAAAGGGAAGCAGATGCTTCTGGGTGAAGCTCAATAGAATAGGGATATAAACAAGCAAGGAGTCGAATGACTCCTTGCTCTACCTAACCTAAACCTAACCTAAATAACCTTTCAACTGGTGAAAGGATGTCTTGAATATCTTGTTTGTATTTTTAATTCTATGAGTACAATATTAGGAAAATAAATTCAAATAAAATAATAAAAAAATGTTAAATTTTAATAGAAATTTAACATTTCTAATCTTTCATATTATGAAAAACATTAGTTACATCGTCATCTTCTTCAAGTTTCTCTAACAGCTTCTCAACTTCAGCAATCTGATCTTCATTTAACTCCTTAACTTCGGAAGGAATCCGCTCAAATTCTGCATTAACAATCTCAAAATCATTTTCTTCGATATATTTTTGAATTGGTCCGAAAGCTTCAAAGTCGCCATAGATAATTATATTTTCATCTTCGGCAAAAACCTCCTGAACACCCAAGTCAATCATTTCGAATTCAAGTTCCTCAAGATCAATGCCCTCCTTGTTCTTTACTTTGAACAGGCATTTATGCTCAAAAAGATAATCCACGCATCCTGATGTCCCAAGTGAACCGCCGTTTTTATTGAAGTAACTCCGGACATTTGCTACTGTACGAGTAGTATTATCGGTGGCTGTTTCCACAAGAACCGCTATACCATGTGGGGCATAACCTTCATATACTACCTCTTTATAATCGGTCTGATCTTTTGATGTTGCCTTCTTAATTGCCCGTTCGATATTCTCTTTGGGCATGCTGGCATTTTTGGCATTTTGCATCAATACACGAAGTCGTGAGTTTGAAACCGGATCCGGTCCTGCTGATTTTATGCAAATAGCAATCTCTTTTCCTATTTTCGTGAAAGTTCTGGCCATCGATCCCCACCGTTTCATCTTTCTGGCCTTTCTGTATTCAAATGCGCGTCCCATATATTGAGCTAAATAACTTTAGGTTTAATCTGTTTATTCTTTCTTCTTTATTTGATCAAATCCTACCGGGTAGGAGGTCCGTAAAAATAATTTTCCTCAGTATTTTCTGAATCATGGTTATTTCAGAGCGCAAATTTAAACTGATTTTCCAAAAAAATCTGATTAAGTTTCGAAATAATCATTGAAATAGCTATTTTGCATAAATTTCGGTCTGCCGGATATTCATTTTTGAATACCTTTCAAATGAAATTAAAATAGGTTTCTTGTTAGTTCGTTAATTGTAGGTTTTAAAATACTTTCATGCTGAAATTATGAAAAATTTATTTGTCTCAAACTCCAAGGGTTCAATAACCCGAAGTATTTCAACTATTCTTATCGGCGGTGTTCTTTTAATTGTTCCGGGTTTAACCATGAAAACGGTTATGATGGTTATTGGTGCCATGCTTTTGGTAAGCGGACTCATCACTCTGATTCTGTCGAACCTAAGAATGAACAGAAACCGGATTGGATTTTGGTCTGTTCAAGGAGTGATGAACATCATATTTGGGATGGTTTTTATTACCTCACCGACAATCATGATCAAAATATTCATGGTTTTTATTGGAATTATCTTATTGATCATGGGGTTTATTCAATTGGCAGGATCATTGGGATCTCTTACACGTTCAGTCTGGGCATGGCTCTTTATGATTATTGGATTATTTACTTTAGGAAGCGGCATCTTTTTACTCTCCAATCCTTTTAAAAGTGCAGAGGCAATTCTTCCGTTTCTTGGAGCATTACTCATACTAAATGGAATCTCAGACCTGTTCAGAGCCCGCAAAATTGATCCCAAGTCACCGAAATACAACGGATCAGAGGTCCAGGATATTCCGTACGAAGAGGTTTAAAGTTTTTTGTAAAAAACTGCCTTATTGTCGTTTATGGCATAGAAATCTTTAAAAACAGCAATTTGTTTGTATCTGCTTTTCTTGTAAAAAGCGATTGTCGGGGCATATTGTTCCTTATTGGAAGTTTCAATATAGATGCCTCTTCCTGAATGTTTTTTGATATCCTCTTCGATTTTTTGAAGCAGCATTGTGCCAAGACCTTTTCCTCTGAAATTATTATCCACGGCCAACCAGTAAAGGTCATAATTTTTGATGGTACATGGGATTTCACCGTAACAGGCATAGGCCACTGTTCGTCCTTCGAGTTCAAGGAAGTAAAATTGATAACCGCATCCCTCTCCATTTTTCATCCGATCCTGGAGAAGTTCGATGGCCACATCTATTTCAAATGGTTTAAAAAAGCCGGTCGATTTCAATATATCTGTAACCGTCATTATATCAGTAGGTACGACTGTTTTTCTAAATCCCTTATTCTTAAATTCCTGGTTAGTATTGTTTTGTATCATGAATAATTCTTTTTATAATTTCTATATTATTTAATCCTGCCTCATGACAAGCAGCTATAAAGCCACTGTCTGGTGCTATACAGGGATTTGCATTTATTTCAATTACCTGAGGTAAGCCATCGTCTCCAACCCTTATATCAACGCGTGCATATCCCCGGAGTCCGAAAATTCGCCAACATTTTCCTGCAATCTCCTGTAATTCAGAATATAATATTTGATCAGGCTCGTTAAATTGAAAACTTCTTTTGGTGTTTTGATACTCCATAGAATGTTCATCCCACTTGGCATTATAACCCAAAATACGCGGTTTATCATTATAGAATTCCTTTGAGAAGCACATTTCCGCTGCTGGTAATACCTGAAAAGATTCTTCTCCGGCAATGATTGAAATATTAAATTCACGTCCATGAATATATTCTTCCGCAAAATAACCTTCAGGGATCTCTTTGAGTTCCTTTCCTGAGAAAAGCTGTGCATCATCAATTCCCACTGAACCGTCCTCGGAAATTGGTTTGATCAGGTAAATGATGTCCGGGTCAACATCTGCTAATTCCCTTGCCCAGGCAGGTGTTTTAATGTTGTTAAAGATAAGTATAGTTTTGCAAACTAGTTTGTCGGTAGTCAGAAAAATCGCTTCGGCCCCCGATCCGGTAAAAGAAACCTTGAATAATTCGAGCGTTGCAGCGGCTACAAAACTGAACCGTCCGGAATCATTGATTGTTTCAACCAGATTAAAAACCACTGAAACAGGCTTATTTTTCAATAAATTTAATAGGTCGCTGTTATTTAATGTAAATTCCAGCGATTGATAGCTGTATCCCAAATTGGTCAGTGTTTCGGAAATCAATTCCACCTGATCAAGGACATCCAGTTCATCCTGCCTGGATGTATCGCTGACGGGATTATGAAGAATTATCGCATGTGCCATTCACTATAATTTAAAGATGTTCGTTTTAGAGCTGAATCCATTATGGCACTGATCAATTGAATATAGGTCATTCCACTCAACCTGGCAAGTATCGGCAGATCGGACCAGATTGGATTTAGACCTGCTAAAGGGTTTATTTCTATCAGATTAGGTTTTCCTTGGGCATCCAATCTGAAATCAATCCGACCCCCATCTTTCCCTTTGATTATTTTCCAAACATCGACAGCAATTTCAGCACATTTTAAAGCAACTTCGTCAGTTGCCAGGTGATAACTGGCATATTTTTCCCACTCTTTCTTGATGGTAAACGAATAGAAAGGGTGGGGGGTATGTTCATTCAAAATGATCTCCAGGGTTCCTAACGCTTTTGTATTTTCGCCGCTTCCAACGATTCCAACGGTAAACTCCCTTCCTGGAAGAAAGGATTCCACTAAAACTGATTGATGATAGGTTG
Organism: uncultured Bacteroidia bacterium; assembly: GCA_903923905.1. Lineage (GTDB taxonomy): Bacteria > Bacteroidota > Bacteroidia > Bacteroidales > Prolixibacteraceae > JAAFHB01. The sequence goes on along the minus strand of CAIXZH010000050.1, from coordinate 59,440 downwards.
TCAACAGGTAGTTTACCGATTTTTCGAGCTGAATTTGATCGTTAACAAATGAGAATCCATCAATTCCTTTGCTCGTCCCCTCTGCAACAGGTTTTACAAAAAGTGGGAATGGCATTCTAATATTATGAAGATCAGTAATATGCGATATTATGCTGAATTCAGAAGTAGGTATTCCAGCTTGTTTTAGAACCAGTTTGGTCAATCCTTTGTCGAGTGTCAGGTTCAGGATATCGGGTTCGCTGAATACGTAGGGTATCCGGTAGGCATCCAAAAGACACGGCACTTGTGCCTCACGTGCGATTCCAAACATTCCCTCACAAATATTGAAAATAAGATCGCAGCGACTCTGATCATTAAGATAATTCACCAGTTTGAAAATATTCCCAATCCGGATCACTTCGAAACCCAATGAATTCAGGGCTTGTTCAAGTGCGTCTATAGTCTCCGGAGTATCAAATTCAGCAACCTCATCATGGGTATATCCTAATTGCAAATAATCCTCCTTTAGGTCGAAAGTCAGGCCGACTTTTATCATATTTCCAAATTATGTGAAAACTTTTCAGGATAGATGTACTCTTTTCCTTCGTAATTAATAAGTGTAACACCTTCTTTATTAGTGCTTTTAATAGCGTATGGCAATATTGGAATTTTCCCCCCTCCTCCAGGAGCGTCAATTACAAAATGCGGGACAGCATAACCCGAGGTATAACCGGTAAGCCCATTAATAATATCGATCCCTTTTTTTATTTCAGTCCGAAAATGGGCAGAGCCGGGAATTGGATCACATTGGTAGATGTAATATGGTCTGACACGGACCTTTAAAAGTTCATGATTAAGCTTTTTAAAGATTTCGACCTGATCATTGACCCCTTTCAAAAGGACGCTTTGGCTTCCCAATGGTATTCCACCATCTGCCAGACGGTTGCAAGCTTCTCTCGCTTCAATGCTGAGTTCATCCGGATGTGAGAAATGAAGGCTCATCATCACCGGATGATATTTTTTGATGATGTTTACCAAACTCCTTGTAATTCTCATCGGTAATACAACCGGGATCTTAGTGCCTATCCTTATAATTTCAACATGGGGAATGGCTCTTATGCGGGATAATAGATATTCGATACCCGAGTCTGACAAGGTAAGCGGATCCCCTCCTGAAATAAGGACATCCCTGATGCAATTGTTAATTCTGATGTATTCTATAGCTCTATCCCAACTTCGGATTGAAACATGACATTTATTTTGTTGAGACACCATATGACTTCGTGTACAGTAACGGCAATATGCAGCACAAAAACCTGTTACAGTAAATAATACACGATCAGGATAACGATGAACAATATGAGGTACAGGTGTAATTTCTGCTTCGCAAAGAGGATCAATCATTTCTCCCGGAGTTGTAATTAGCTCTTCTTTGGCGGGAACAACGGTTCTGAAAAGTGGGTGATTGGGAGATAAACGGCTTAGTAATGAACTAAAGTAAGGAGTTATGCGAAATGGTAAATGGTCTTCCGGCAATGAACGGATCACGTTTTCATGGAATTCCCCAAATATCTCCTTCAACCGGTCGGCAGAATCTATACTATGTTTTATCTGCCAGTTCCAATTATTCCAGTCATGGATTGTCGTATGCGGGTAATTTTTTGCGATGAATTGAAGAATTGATTCATCGTATGGGAAGCTGAGAACTGAAAGCCTGTTTTTATTGGGAACTGCATGGTCCCTTGCCGGAACCATGCTTAATGGAGATGCTTCAGTCAAATTTTCTTCCATTGCTAATGGGTTTTAAGGTAAGAATTTTAGGATTTATTTCTTATTTACTAATGTGTCGTTTTTGATAAGATATCATGGATTCCTACACTTTCAGGTGGATGGATTATTTTCATTTTAATTTACCTATTTCCAATAATTACTATTTCAAGACCTTACAAATACTATTTTAAAATCGGTATTTTTAGAATCCATTATCAAATTTACGAAGAATTTAAACTTATTTTTCATCCCAGACGCTGAATCGAAGAAAATTCATTTTTAGTTCAATGCAGTAAATGTGGAAATTTGTAAAAATTGGTTTATGTTTATATATAAATGATTGAAATACAATGATATAATATATCAATGCATCGTTATTGTGCAGATCATATTTGTTAATATAATGGTTAATAAATTTTTCAGAATTGTCGGTTTGTAAAGTTCACAGTCGGAGAATTTGGCAAAGTTACACCGATAAAAATTTAGGGATATCATTGCTTTGTTTTCTGAATAAAACTAACTTTTAATGGATTAATTGTACTTTAGCAGACGGAATCAGTGCATAAAATTAAGATATGGAAACAATAGACTGGGAAAATCTTGGATTTGGGTATAGCAAAGCGGATTTCAATATTCGTTGCTGGTATCGCAATGGTAAATGGGGTGAATTAGAAGTGTCTGAATCTGAAAATGTTACTTTGCATATTGGGGCAACTACATTTCATTATGGACAAGAGGCTTTTGAAGGATTAAAAGCTTTCAGAGGGAAAGACGGAAAGATCCGTGTTTTCAGGATGGAAGAGAATGCAAAGCGAATGCAGCGTTCTTCACAAGGGATTATGATGGCTGAAGTACCAACTCCATTATTCACTGATGCAGTAAAGAAAGTTGTGAAATTAAACGAGGCTTTTGTTCCGCCTTTTGAATCCGGGGCATCTTTATATATTCGTCCATTGCTCATTGGAACAGGCCATCAAATCGGTGTAAATCCAGCAGATGAGTATCTTTTTTTGGTATTGGTCATGCCTGTTGGTCCTTACTTTAAAGAGGGTTTTAAACCGACTGATCTGGTAATCTATCGCGAATACGATCGTGCAGCTCCTCTGGGAACCGGTAAAATTAAGGTTGGTGGTAATTATGCAGCCAGTCTTGTTGCCGGTCAGCGTGCCCATCATGAGGGATTCTCAGCTGTACTTTATCTGGATGCCAGGGAAAAGAAATATATTGATGAATGTGGACCTGCCAATTTTTTTGCGATTAAAGGAAATTCCTATGTAACTCCCAAATCAGGGTCAATTCTCCCCTCTATTACCAATATGAGTTTACGACAATTGGCTGCTGATATGGGGATGAAGATTGAAGAACGTCAGATTCCGGTAGAAGAACTCTCCGAATTTGATGAAGTTGGAGCCTGCGGTACAGCTGCTGTAATCTCTCCGATTAAAAGAGTCTTTGATGCCGACAAAAATTTAGAATACACCTACGGAACTGAACCGGGCAAAGTGTCGGTTCAACTTTATGAAAAGCTTAGAGGAATTCAATATGGTCTTGAACCGGACCCATACAATTGGACAACAATTATTGAGTAAATAAGATTCCGGCAATTGCGACTGGCAACTGCCTGCCTGAGATATAATTTTTTGTTGGATAAGTTTAAATTTGTTCAAAGCTTTGACTGGTAAAGAAAGTCATCAAGGGAAGCCGGTCCAGGCAAGTGGCCAGTTGCTAATTGCCAGCTGCCTTTTGTCAAACTCAATTCCAATCAGATTGATAATTCAAGCATTCTGAGGATGGGTATTTTAGCCTTTTCAATGATTGACGGATCGAGAATTATTTCGGGTTTTTCATATTTTAGCGCAAGGTATAGTTTTTGTATTGTATTTAATTTCATATAACTACAGTCATTACAGCCACATGTTGAGTCGATCGAAGGTGCCGGGATAAATATTTTGTCAGGGCAGTTCCGCTGCATCTGGTGGAGGATTCCACTTTCAGTTGCTACGATAAATTCGGAGGCTTCACTTTTAGCCACATAATTAAGCAGTGCAGTTGTCGAACCAATGAAATCAGCGACCAAAAGAACCTGTTGTTCACATTCCGGATGGGCAATAAAAAGTGCTTTAGGTTGTTCGTCCATTAGTTTGACAATTTTCTCCAGCGAATATTTTTCATGAACCATGCATGCCCCATTCCAAAGAACCATTTGTCTTCCTGTCACCGAATTAATATAATTTCCTAGATTCTTGTCTGGCGCAAAGATCAAAGGTTGTTCTTTTGGAAATGATTCCACAATCTTCATAGCATTTGATGAGGTTACAATAACATCCGATAGTGCCTTGATTTCAGCGGAGCAATTGATGTAAGAAATGACCTTGTGATCAGGATGTTGAATTTTAAAAGCCTGAAATGCCTCAGCCGGCGCCGATTCTGCCAATGAACATCCGGCATTCAGATCGGGAACAATGACTTTTTTATCCGGATTAAGAATCTTTGCAGTCTCACCCATAAAGTGAACCCCAACAAATAGAATTAGATCAGCATCTGTCTTTTGCGCCTGTTGTGCCAAGGCAAGGGAATCTCCCAGAAAATCAGAAATATCCTGAAGTTCAGCAGTAATATAATAATGTCCCAGAATTACTGCATTTTTTGCCAATTTCATTTTCCGGATCTCACCCGGAAGGTCAATACCTGAGGCAATCGGCTGATTAACGTAGCCGTGCATTTTTATTAACCGATTAAAACTTTCTTTTGACATCGAATTATTGTTGCAATTGCTGCAAAAGTAGTCATTCCAACCGGATTTTAACCAGAAAACGATTGGCGGAATAACTATAATCGGTCAGTGGCGCCATAAATGTAACAGGAATGTTATCCAATTGTGTGGGAAATGAAATTAAGTTTGTCTTAATTTGTTAAATATTAAAAATTGTTAAATAACAGTAAAATTTACATCTGTTATTACTAAGGAATTCATAAACTAAAAAACAAAAAGCATGAGGAAACTAAAAAGTATGTTGATACTGATAATGCTAATCCTATTTGCCGTTATCGCAAAGTCTCAGGAAACGACTTCTGAAATTTCAGGGACCATTTCGGATGTAACTGGATCATTACCAAATGTAAATGTAACCGCAGTTCATATCCCGACAGGTACAAAATATATGACCACCACGCGTAATGATGGCCGGTATAATCTACCAAACTTGAAAATCGGCGGCCCTTATACATTAACCACCTCTTTTGTCGGATTCAAGTCTGAAACAGCAACAGACATTTATTTAAATTTGGGTCAGACTTTTAAACAAAATTTTAAATTAGTTGATCAGGCAACTCAGTTAGGTGAAGTTGTGATTCAGTTTTCAAATGATAAGACTTTCAGTAGTTCAAGGACGGGATCTCAGGAGTTAATTACCAGAACTCAAATTGATCGTTTACCAACAATTAACCGTTCAATTCAGGATTTTGTTAAGTTAGAACCTACGGCAAACGGATTGAATATTGGTGGCAGAAGTAACCAATACAATAATATGACGGTTGATGGTGCTAATTTTAACAATTCATTTGGACTGTCGTCTATCCTGGGTGGACAAACATCTGCACAACCAATTTCATTGGAAGCGATTGAGCAAATTCAGGTTAATGTATCACCTTATGATGTGAAACAGGGTGGATTTTCCGGAACAGGTGTTAACACCGTAACTAAAAGTGGTACAAATATTTTTAAAGGTAGTATTTACCAATATTCCAGGAATGAAAATTATTTGGGTTATAATGCGGGACCGACAACAGTTCCAAAAACTCCTTTTAATTACTCTATAAAAGGATTTAGTTTAGGTGGGCCAATTATTAAAGACAAATTGTTTTTCTATGTTAGTGTGGAGCAAGTAAGACAAGACGCTCCCGCTACTTCAATGTTGGCTTCTGACGCAACTCATGCTGCGGGTGGAAATTATTCCCAGGCAAACGCAGATACTTTAACTGCTTTAGCTGGTTTCCTAAAATCCAAGTATGGATATGACCCTGGTTCTTTCCAGGGATATTCATTCAAAACTAATTCAGATAAGGTCACAGCCAAATTAGACTGGAACATTAATAGCAAGAATACTTTCACATTGAAGTATAACTACTTAAAATCATTTGCCGATCAATTTGCATCTACTTCACGACCAGGTTCTGGCCAGGTAACCGGTGGACAACCAGGAACCTATTCAATGCCTTTCTTTGGGAGTGGTTATGTGATTAATAACAACTTTAATATTTTAATTGCTGAGTTGAATACCCATTTCAATAATAAGTTGTCAAATAAATTACAAATTGGTTATACCGCATTGAGAGATTTCCGTTCTCCTCACTCCAATAGTTCTACATTTCCACTGGTTGATATCTTAAACAATGGAAATATTTCTACCACTTTCGGTTATGAAATGTACACTTACAACAATAAATTGTTTACCAACGTATATCAGTTGAATGACATTTTAACTTATTATAGTGGTGCGCATGAACTAACTTTTGGTACTCAAAACTCAATTAAAAAATATCAGAACGCATTTGCTCCTGGTTATCAGGGTGTTTATCAATTCAATAGCCTGACAGATTTCTATAATTCAGCAAAAAACGGAACATTAAATGCTAAATCATATTACCTGCAATATTCTGCTTTGCCAAGTGGGGCTTTCCCTTGGGCTTATGCCGGATCAACAGAGTTATCGCAGTTTGTGCAGGATAAGTGGAAAATTACAAATGATTTAACCGTAACTGCTGGATTAAGATTTGATGAGACCATTTATAAACAGGCAATGACTGATAACCCTAACTTTGATGCATTGAAATTCAAAGACAATGTGTCATATAATATTGGTAAAGCACCAATGAATAATGTTCTTGTATCACCAAGATTAGGTTTCAACTGGAATCCCAATAGTGATAAAACATTACAGGTTAGAGGCGGTACCGGTATCTTCGCAGGACCTCCGCCATTCGTCTGGATTTCTAACCAGGCTTCGAACAATGGTATTCAATTTGGTTCATTCACCAACGCTGCCAACAAGACAGTATTTAATGCTGACCCTAACGCTTACAGGCCTACTGCCGGTGCTGCCAATACTTCATACAGTACTGCTTTGGTTGCTAAAAACTTCAAATATCCAACAGCATGGAAATCAACATTGGCTGTTGACAAGAAATTGGATGAAGGCTGGTTAGTTGGTGCTGAATACAACTATACCAAAGACATCAATGCAGTTTATTACTCCAATGTCAATTTAAATGAATCGAACGGATTTGCTTTGGGTGGTATTGATAACAGAACCCGTTACTTAACTTCGGTTGCAAATACAAATAAATATTATGCCGGTACGACATTGGCAAATCCTAATATTGGGAACGCAATTTTAATGAGTAACACAAGTAAGGGTTTTGTCTACACCTTAACTGCAAAGATTCAAAGAACTCTTGAAAATTTAACCTATGGTATAGCATACACTCGTTCAGTGGCCAAGAACACTGCAGAAGGTGGTTCAACTGCTTCATCATTATGGAGTGCAGCACCAGTTGCCAATCAGGATCCTAACGCAGCTAATTTAGGTTATGCATCCTATTACCAGCCACACAGGGTTATTGGCAACTTCTCCTATAAACTAAATGAAGGGAAAAATATTGCTACAACATTTGGAGCAATCTATGAATTGACAAACAATGGTGTAACCTCGTATGTCTATAATGGTGACTTAAACGGCGATGGTAATACGGGTAATGACCTGATGTATATTCCAAAAACAATTTCTGATATCAACCTGGTTAAAGTCGGTTCAGGTGGGTTAGGTACAGGAACGTCAACTGATACAAGATCAGCTGCACAAATTTGGTCACAGCTGGACGCGTTCATTTCCAATTCAACCTACCTGAATACGCACAGGGGTCAATACGCTAAACGAAATGCCACAGTATTGCCTTACTATAGTAAACTGGATTTAAACATAACTCAGGATTTAAAACTTAAAGTTGGCAAAGAATCTCACACGATCAGGTTCTCATTGGATATGATTAATGCCGGAAATTTTATCAACCGGGATTGGGGTGTGGTTAAAATTCCTACTGCTACAAACATATTAAAATATGAAGGTATCTCTGCCGATGGAAAAACTCCTTCGTTTTCACTGCCATTCCAAACAGGAACAACTCCGTTTACTCAACCATTCCAAAACTCAACAGCTATTGGTTCAAGATGGCAAATGATGTTTGGTATTAAATACCTATTTAATTGATTGATTAAAGTATTTATTGTACAACAGCACATCGTTGTAGAGGGCATTAAAAATTCCCTCAGACATAATTATTAAATTCAAAGAGGGTGTCCCCAAAGACATCCTCTTTTTTGCGATTATTCCCTAACTTTGCACCTTAATTTTTAAAAATTAGCATGGCACAGAAACCGTCAATACCCAAAGGAACCCGGGACTTTTCTCCCAATGAAATGGCAAGGAGGAATTATATCTTTGATACCGTGAAAAGGGTATTTCAATTGTATGGTTTTCAGCAGATTGAAACACCAGCAATGGAAAATCTTTCAACCCTGATGGGGAAATATGGCGAAGAAGGTGATAAATTGTTGTTTAAAATTCTAAACTCCGGTGACTACCTTTCGGCTGTAAATTCTGAGGAATTAACGGCTTCAAACAGTTCAAAACTCACTACAAAGATTTCGGAAAAGGGATTGCGATATGATCTTACGGTACCCTTTGCAAGGTATGTTGTTCAAAACCAGAATGATATTGTATTTCCTTTTCGCAGATATCAGATTCAGCCGGTTTGGCGTGCCGACCGACCTCAGAAAGGACGTTATCGTGAGTTTTACCAGTGTGATGTGGACATTATTGGCTCAGATTCGCTACTGAATGAAGTGGAACTGATCCAGATTGTCGACCATGTTTACCGGTTTCTTGGTCTCAAAGTGGTAATCAAAATTAATAATCGTAAAATCCTTGCAGGTATTGCTGAAGCCATTGGAGAAGCTGAAAGGATTGTCGACATTACTGTCGCGATTGACAAATTAGATAAAATCGGTATTGATAAGGTCAATGAAGAACTGATTCATAAAGGGGTAACTCACGAAGCAATTCTTAAGCTTCAACCAATTCTCCATTTAAATGGAAGTAATACTGAAAAAATAAACCAGATTGAACGGGTGATCTCAATGTCCTCAACAGGTTTGCAGGGAATAAAGGAGGTGCGCACAATCTTTAACTACCTGTCTGGCATTAATTTAGAATCCGAAATTGAATTGGATCTGACTTTAGCGCGAGGCTTAAACTATTATACGGGTGCAATTTTTGAAGTCAAATCAAAGGATGTTGAAATTGGGTCAATTACTGGTGGTGGCAGGTATGATGATCTTACCGGAATATTTGGTCTTTCAGGTGTTTCAGGGGTTGGAATTTCTTTTGGAGCCGACCGGATTTACGACGTAATGTCACAACTCGACATTTTTCCAAAAGATGCTATGGCTTCTTCAAAAGTGATGTTTGTAAACTTTGGAGAAAAAGAAGAATGCTACTGCCTTCCCCTTTTATCCTGTTTGCGGCAAGCAGGTATCAGCAGTGAGATTTATCCCGATTCTGATAAAATGAAAAAGCAGATGGTTTATGCCAATCGAAAGGGTATTAAATTTGTTGTACTGGCTGGAGAGTCTGAAATCGAAAAGGGAATGGTTAATTTAAAAAATATGGAAACCGGGGAACAACAGCTCATTTCAGTAACAGAGCTGGTTATCGCATTAAAAGTGTAACGGCTGGAAGATAGGCTTTTGGCTGTTAGGCGTTTTGGAAGATAGACTTAAAACCAGCAAATAATATTCAACCCCTAATAGCCTAATAGTCTAACATCCTTTTACAAAAAAGAGGTTGTCAATAAATCGCTGATTTCTGACAACCTCTTAACCGAAAATTCACTACTAAAAACTACTCTACTTAAACTACTTTCACTAGCTAAACATATCATCTATTTATGTTCATTTTCTTTTTTATCCTGCTGACTCCTGCGCAATTCGTGCAATAAAGTAGCTCTGAATTTGCCTTCAGCAAGGTAAAGTTTCACCACCTTCTCAGCAGAGAGAATATTTAAAAATTTTATATTGTACTCCTCACTTAATTTACCCTCTTTGGTATGAATTGAGGCCATTTCTATGGCCAATTGGCGGAAATCGGCCTCTTTCATTCCTGGTTTTGGTGTATCACCGCGTGACTCGAGTTCTCTCTTTTTATCCATAAGCAGAGATTTCTCTTTATCGAGTTCGTTATATACCGGCCAGAATTTTTGGGCCTCCTGAGAAGTCAGTCCGATTTGTTCGGTCAGGAATGCTATTTTTTTGGTTTTGATCAATTCAAGCGTCTGAGGATCAAGTTTTTGTTGAGCCATCCCAACATAGGAGGTCAGGATTAAACCAATAATTAGTACATTGATATTCAAGAAATAACTCCATGATTTCTTAAAGTGGGTTGAAAATAGCCGGAAATTGCTTTCTTCGCAATTTATCCTGGTTGAGATTGGTCGTTTCATGGTTCTATTTTTAATTATCGGTAAGAATTTCGTAACTGCTGTAATTGTCTGCAATGTAAACTGCAAGATTATCAGCGGTTAGGGTCTTTGAGTCCAAATCATTGGAGGCTGAAAATGCAGCGAGGAGCTGTTCTTCTGAGAAATTCGAGATTAAAGCTGCGGGAATACCACTGACTGAATCATTGACGTTCTTTTCTGAGCGATTTTGAACGATATTTCCCGAATCAGATGGTAGTAGCTTTGTGATTGGTATATAAATCAGCAGCATGGCAAGCACTAAAATAGCAGCCACTGCCATCATTGGCTTGAAGTAGATAAATAAGGATCTCTTATTATAAGAATTCTTCTCTTCCTGAATTCGCACATTAAGTCGGTCAGCGAAGGTTTCGAAATAGTTCTCTGGAACCCTGAAAGGGGTTTCTTTTTTGAGCTTTCCGAACAGATTTTCAATATTTACGTTTTTCTCTTTCATTTCTAACAACTATTTGACATTTATGATCGCAAATGGTTTAATCCCTATTTAGGATCTTCTTTCAAAAATTCTTCTATTTTTTTTACCGCAAAGTGATACGAGGCTTTTAATGCCCCAACAGAAGTCTTAAGGACCAGGGAAATCTCTTCATATTTCATTTCATCAAAATATTTCATATTAAATACTATTCTCTGTTTATTAGGTAATTGAAGGATCGCCAATTGAAATTTCCTCTGAATTTCATCTCCCTCAAAATAAACATCCGATTCGAGTGATTCAGAAAGATAATCGCCTATTTCATTGATCGAAACTAATGAATGGCGCTTTTGCTTTTGCAGATGGCTTAACGATTCATTGGTCGCGATTCTGAACAGCCAGGTGAATAGTGACGAATCCTCCCTGAAACTTTCAATGTTCTTCCATACTTTTATAAATACATTTTGCAGAATATCATCGGTATCATCATGATTCATGACTATTTTCCGGATATGCCAGTAAAGCCGCTGCTGGTACATTTTTACCAGTAGTTGAAAAGCCTGCTCCCTGCTTGCTTCAGATTTAAGATTGGCAATTAGTTCCTTTTCGTTTAAATCCATTTTAGCTACCCACAATTGTATGATATTCTGTCATTAAGACTCTTTATTCCGAAAAAGGTTTAATTCTAAAATAAAACACCTATCCTGATCCCGGAAGTAAGTACTAACTTGGAATCTGTTCCTCCTCCTAAAAATGTAAACCTAAATGCGTTACTATTTTTTGCATCTCCAAATCCATAACCGCCTCCAATGAACCAGTCGAATAAAAAGCGGTTGTTCACAATCCATTGTTTACCGGTATTAAGCATAATGGCAAACATCGTAACCGTTTCTCTTGCGCCGCTGCCAGAAGTATAATAGTTGTCAATATTTGGTATTTCACTATAAGTTAAAAGCGATATCTCGGGTCTGATATAAGTCCCTTTTAAAATATGGGCATACCGGGTCCCCTTAAAATAATAGTCTGGACTTTTGATGAATTTATAGCCAAATTTGAGATATATACCTTCTGAAGAATCACCATTAATATTATCTCCAAGTCCGATGATACCCAATGTTGCCTCAATACTGCTACCCGGCTTTAGATTATGTTCGAATGTAAAACTCGTTGCCCCAAATAAAGGGGATAAAAATCCTACTTTGACAGCATTCTTATGCTGCTTTTCGTATTGTTCCGAGTCGTACATCGAATCTTTGATTTTAACCTCTTTCCCGTCACTGAAAATGATCTGGTGAATTTTGTTTTTATCTATACCAAAAACCACATCACCATAAAGATTCTGCTGAGTATATTTTACTTCATCATCCCCGATCTCCTTGATTTGACATTTGATCGTATCACGGGTTACTTTGATTATCCGGTCCTGGCTAAATCCGGTAATTGATATAAAATTTAAAATCAAAAATAAGTAGAAGATATTCTTCATAGACAATGTAGTTTTTGGTTATTGTTACTATTGGCTCCCAGATTATCTGTTTGGCATTCTCATGTTTGTTTCTTAGCGAGAACTCAGGTAAGATTTCTCAGCTAAATTAGTAATTTTGTCCGATTAAAATATACCGTATTTATAATGGCTTTACAGTGTGGAATCGTCGGACTTCCCAATGTCGGGAAATCGACACTTTTTAATTGCCTTTCGAATGCAAAAGCGCAGGCAGCAAATTTTCCTTTTTGTACGATCGAACCCAATATTGGGGTAATCACCGTTCCGGATAAAAGACTGATCAAACTGGCTGAAATTGATAAGCCTAAGCGGGTCGTTCCAACAACTGTTGAAATTGTTGATATTGCCGGACTTGTAAAAGGGGCCAGCAAGGGAGAAGGACTCGGTAATCAGTTCCTGGCAAATATCCGTGAAGTTGATGCAATTATCCATGTTATCCGCTGCTTTGAGAATGAAAATATCATTCATGTTGATGGCTCTATCAATCCTGTCCGTGATAAAGAGGTGATTGATATCGAATTACAATTAAAGGACCTGGAAACGGTCGAGAACAGGATCGCCAAATTGCAAAAGCAGGCAAAGGTAGGAAATGATAAAATTGCCCAGAAAACAGTTGCCATTGCAGAAAGATTAAGATCGGTCTTGCTAACCGGTAAAAGTGCCAGAACCTTAGAATTAACCGAAGATGAAGAGGCGCTTATCCACGATTTCTTTCTGCTGACCAAAAAGCCTGTTCTTTATGTTTGCAACGTCGACGAATCCTCGGCAGCAAAAGGGAATAAATTCACCCGGCAATTTGAAGAGGCTGTTACTGATGAAAATGCTGAAATACTGATTATTGCTGCAGCAACCGAAGCCGACATTGCCGGACTGGAGAGTTATGAAGAGAAGCAACTTTTTCTCGAAGATCTCGGACTTGATGAACCGGGGGTCAATAAACTGATCCATTCAGCTTACAAATTGCTCAATCTTCAGACCTATTTTACGACCGGAGCCGATGAAAGCCGGGCCTGGACCTTTGTCAAAGGGATTAAGGCGCCAAAAGCAGCTGGAATTATCCACAGCGATTTTGAAAAAGGGTTTATTCGGGCTGAAGTTATTAAGTATGATGATTATGTGAAACTTGGTTCAGAGGCTGCCTGCCGGGAGGTTGGGAAAATCTATATCGAGGGGAAGGAATATGTTGTTCAGGATAGCGACATAATGCACTTCAGATTCAATGTATAAAATGAAGTAATTTTACAGAGGCAAACCTTTGGTTTTAATACCAAAAAGAGGGTATCTCAATCTTTGAGATACCCTCTTTTTGTTTTAATTTTTCAGGCTGTTTTCACACAATTAATCTGGCAATAGCGTAACTTTGAGTTAATTTCTATCTTAAGAAGATTGAAAACCAGAATGCAAGGTAGTTCTTATTAGCGAGATTATTTTTATTTGAGTGTTAAATGATTTTTTAAATGGAGATTATTATGAAAACTCAATCTGAAGAAGAGACAATTTGCTGTCCAAAATTTGATCCTGCCCCATGGGACGAAAAAATTCTGCAATGGGAGAATAAAAAATTCGTTAAAGACCGTGTCTTTACTTTGTTTTACATGCCTCTTAATTTTGGCCGTGTTATGAAACGGTTTGGCAAAAGTCTGGCCACTGCCGGAGCAGAAATGCCTGATTACCTTTGCCTGTCAGATCAAACCTCAAAATGGAATATGGATCTTTATCTGGCAGTCAATAAAGAGATACCGGGCACTGAAAATGTGACTATCAGCGGCAAATTTTACTGCAAAGTTTATGAAGGTCCTTTCCAGGAAACAGGAAAATGGTGTACTAATTTTAAAAGCATTTTAAACTCAAAGGGGTATAAGTACGGAAAGATCTATATGTGGTATACAACCTGCCCTAAATGTGCCAAAAAGTATGGCGAAAATTATGTCGTCCTGTTAGCCAAATTGGACTGATATCACCTTAAAAATAGCTCATATTTAAAATAATACGGTACTTAAAGGTTAAAAATTTCTGCCATCAAACTTTGAAGGAATAAAGACAAAATTTTAATATTTAAGGGATTATATTATGGGAAATAGTTACGAGAAGATAACAGCCGAGTTTTTGGGTTTGGCAGGTGTGAAGGTTGATGGTAGTAATCCGTGGGATATCCGGATTCATAACAAGGATTTTTACCGCAGAGCTCTAACTGAAGGTGAACTGGGATTGGGGGAATCCTATATGGATGGGTGGTGGGAAGCTGAAAAAATTGATGAATTGATACACCGGATTTTAGTTGCCCGTTTGGATGAAAAAATTCGGTTGAAATTTTCATTACTTATGAAGCTTTTTACTGATAAGTTTATCAACTTGCAATCCAGACGAAGGGCATTCATCATTGGTGAAAAGCATTATGATCTGGGCAATGATCTTTTTGAAAGTATGCTTGACCGTCGGATGAATTATAGTTGCGGTTATTGGAAAGATGCCACCAATCTGGATGAAGCGCAGGAAAATAAACTTGATTTAATCTGCCGTAAACTTTATCTCAAACCCGGTATGCGAATTCTTGATATTGGCTGTGGCTGGGGACCGTTTGGTAAATATGCTGCTTCAAAATACCAGGTTGAGGTTACGGGAATTACTATTTCCAGGGAGCAGGTGCAACTTGGCCAACGATTATGTGATGGGCTTCCGGTTGATTTCAGGCTGATGGATTACCGGAATATGAAGGAGAAGTTTGACCGGATTGTAAGTGTTGGAATGGTTGAACATGTAGGTTACCGGAATTACAATACCTTTTTTAAGGTTGCCGGCAGATGTCTTGAAGAGGATGGTTTATTTCTTCTACATACCATTGGCCATATGGAACCTGCCAAAGCAACAGATCCATGGACGAATAAATATATTTTCCCAAATGGGATGATCCCCTCGGCCAGCCAACTATCCAATGCATTTGAAAAACTTTTTGTTCTGGAAGATTGGCATAATTTTGGGCCTGACTACGACAGGACGCTGATGGCCTGGCATGAAAATTTCGTAAATAACTGGGACAAATTGAAAAGCGACCTGTCGGAACGCTTTTACAGGATGTGGAAATACTATCTACTTTCAGCCGCCGCGGCATTCAGGTCAAGACGTTGTCAGTTATGGCAGATAGTACTCTCCAGGAATGGGGTGCCAGGCGGTTATCAATCGGTTAGATAACAGACCCCGAAGGATTTTAAAACTTTTGGGGTCTGTTTAAAAGGTAAAATTATCTGGATGAGCTCCAAAATGATGGTTTTTATCCAATTTATCGATCAAATCCATATCTTCAGCCGACAACTCAAAATCAAAAATATCGGCATTATGACGTATCCGCTCCTGATGGACCGATTTCGGAATCGTCACAATCCCTTTTTGTAAATCCCATCTTAGAACAATCTGTACTTGTGATTTATGGTATTTATCAGAAAGTTCTTCCAAGAGTGGAATATCATTGACTTTCCCCCGCATAATCGGGCTCCAGGCTTCATAAACCATGTGATGAGCATGGCAGAAATCGATCAATTGCTGTTGAACAAGGTAAGGATGGCATTCCACCTGGTTGACCATCGGCTTAATATCTGCTATTCTGAACAAATCTTCAAGATGATGTTGCAAAAAATTACTCACACCAATTGCGCGGACTCTTCCGGAGCGATAAATATCCTCCATGACCTTCCATGTTGCCGTGAATTTTCCCTTCACAGGCCAGTGTATCAGGTACAAATCGATATAATCAGTCTGAAGTAATCCGAGACTTTCCTCAAATCCCGCCATAACAGTGTCGTTTCGCTGATTGTCGTTCCATAACTTAGTTGTGATAAACAGCTCATTTCGGGGAATGCCACTGGCCCTTACCGCATTTCCTACACCTCGTTCATTCCTATAAATTGCCGCAGTATCAATATGACGGTAACCGGCCTCCAGAGCCCATTTTACCGCATTCTCTACCTCCGAACCTTCCTGAGTCTTGAATACACCTAACCCAAAGCAGGGCATACTTACCCCGTTTGACAATTGAACGGTTCCTTTTAAGTCATTTATTATCATGGTTATATAGAAATATTTATTGCTTAAACAAATCGCTTTCCCTTTTGGAATGAATAATTCCCAAATATAGTTCTTCAAAATTTGATTGATAACCATAAAATCATGAAATTTGACCCAACAGGCAATCTATGAAGAAGGACATTACAACGTTAAAGGATATAGAGTTTCTGGTCGACCAGTTTTATAATGTGGTGCAGCAGGATTCCATGATCGGACCTATATTTAATGTCCGACTTTCAGGTCGGTGGGAGATGCATCACCAAAAGCTTTATCGTTTTTGGCATACTGTATTACTGCGACGACCCGATTATTTTGGGAATCCTGTTCCGATTCATTTTGGGATGAATATTGACGAACACCATTTTGAAAGATGGTTAATAATCTGGAACGAAACTATTGAGGCCAATTTTGAGGGAATCGTCGCTGAGAGGGCCAAATTTCGTGGAAGGAAGATGGCGGATGCCTTTCTGTCAAAGATCAAAAAGAATAATTAAAAGATATTTGGAAATCTAAATTCCGCTCGCTAAGTTTGTCGGAGGATAAAATTCAACTTTAGCTGAGTAGTCAGGATGAAACGAGAAAACTTAAATAGTGTTATTTTTGCTAGGGGGAAGCAGCCATGTTTCTCCGGTTTTCTTTATAATGAATCTTTAATCCGCTCCATGTCTATGGATATGCGATAGCCTTCCTACGGGCAAAACCTGTTTGAAGGCTTTATCTAAATGTTCCTTTGGAGCAATTCCCTATTTTAAACATTATTTTAAATTGCATGAGTATGCCTAAAGCTGTCGTTAAATTCGGCGGATCCAACCTTAAATGTAAGGAGGATATTGGAAATATTATTCGGGTTATCAAAAAATATGAAGGACCTGTGGTAGTTGTCGTTTCCGCATTTTATGGTGTCACCAATTATCTGATTGATTCACTGAATAAAGCACGTCACGATGAGTCGATTGCCCAAAAAACTATTGATTATCTGTTAAGTCTTAAAAGGGAGACCCTTGAGTTGCATGTTGGCGATACGAATGTGATAAATCGGATCTTATCAGAGATAAGTGCCCTACTGGAGGAACTTGGAAGATATCTTCAGGGGATTGCACTAACGGGGGATGCCTCTCCGGCACTTGAAGATCATGTGCAGGCTTATGGAGAACGTATTTCAGCGGTATTTCTGGCAGGTATTCTCAATTTTGAAGGGATCGAAACGAAGGTTGCCCTTCCGGAATCTATTGGATTGATCACGGATGGCGAGTTTGGTACGGCTTCTGTAGATTTTGTGAAATCAACAGCAAAAGTCCGTGAAGCGCTATCCGGTGACCTGGTCTACGTTGTTCCCGGGTTTTACGGACTCTCTCCGGAAGGTAAAACAACCCTCTTCGGACGTGGAGGCAGTGACTATTCTGCTGCATCAATTGCCCGTTGTCTTGGTGCCCCTTCATTAGATATCTGGAAAGATGTCAATGGGTTTTTAAGTGCTGATCCAAAAACAGTAGATAATCCGGTACAAATTAGTCAGCTAACCTATAATGAGGCTGCAGAATTAGCCTATTTTGGAGCTAAGATTCTACATCCTCGTACAGTTGAACCTTTATCTTCACCTCATATTCCGATCAGAATCTTTAATATTTTCGGGGATTCGGATCTGGAAAACCCTCGATCTGTGGTAAATGCAGAAAAAATAGTCACTAAAGGAGTAGTAAAAAGCGTTACATCCAGTGAAGATTTTGGCATTCTGAAATTAAAAGGCTCAGGTGTTGGTGCAAAACCGGGTATACTGGCGAAAGTTACTACGGCGTTGCATCTGGCAGGCATAAATATAAATTCTGTACTCACTTCTCAAATATCGATTAACATTTTAATTGCGAAGAAAGACCTGAAAACTGCCTACTCCGTAGTAAGTGCAATAGAACTTTCGGCTGTCGGGCGTGTACAGATTATCGAGGATATTGCTGTTGTCGCAACAGTTGGAAATGGAATTGCCGAAAATTACGGAGTGGCAGCACGTATTTTTACAGCCCTGGCAAGTAATGGGATAAATGTGATGATGAGTTGCCTGGGAGCATCTCCAATTGTCTGCTATTTTCTGGTCCGGAAAAATGACTGTATTCCTGCAGTTAAAGCTATCCATGAGGAATTTTTTGAAACAATTTCTCCATCAGTATAGTTAACTAGTATCCACAGAAACAATTATAGACCATAGAAACTTCAGAAACAAATGAAAAATTGAAATTGATAGAAATAGATAGAAATAATTAATAATCAGAAACAATTAAAACAATTAATCATGAGTACAAGTACACCAAAGTTTGAAACATTGCAAGTCCATGCCGGGCACACACCCGATCAGGATACCCTTTCCAGAGCAGTTCCGATTTACCAGACGACCTCCTACGTTTTTAAGAATGCCGAACATGCCGCGAATCTGTTTGGTTTAAAGGAGTTTGGGAATATCTACACCCGTTTAATGAACCCGACAACCGACGTATTTGAGAAACGGATTGCCGCTCTTGAAGGTGGTGTTGCCGCCCTGGCCGTCTCTTCCGGTCATGCAGCCCAATTTATTGCGATCACCAATATTGCAGGAGCAGGTGATAATATTGTCACATCACCTTTTCTGTATGGAGGAACCTTTAATCAATTCAAGGTATCTTTTAAAAATCTTGGGATAGAGGGACGTTTTGCCGCTAATCTTGAGATTGATAGTTTTGAAAAACTGATCGACGACAAGACGAAGGCGATCTATTTTGAAACCATTGGAAATCCAAGCTATAATGTACCGGATTTCGATAAGTTTTCAGCCCTTGCCAAAAAATATGATCTCCCTATTATTGTGGACAACACTTTTGGTTGTGGAGGTGCTCTTTTCCGTCCGCTCGAACATGGTGCACATATTGTGGTGGAATCTGCGACAAAATGGATTGGCGGACACGGATCGTCCATTGGCGGTGTGATTATTGACGGAGGTAATTTTAACTGGGGCAATGGCAAATATCCCGGGTTTACTGAACCTTCTGAAGGTTATCATGGACTGAAATTTTGGGACGTGTTTGGAACCGACGGTCCGTTTGGCAATATTGCCTTTATCATCAGGGCACGGGTTGAGGGATTGCGCGATTTTGGTCCTGCAATCAGTCCGTTCAACTCCTTTCTGCTGATTCAGGGGCTTGAAACACTCTCTTTACGTGTAGAGCGGCATGTTCAGAATACCATTGCCCTTGCAAAATGGCTGCAAAATCATCCAAAGGTGGAATCGGTTAGTTATCCAGGATTGGAAGGAGACGAAAACTATGAACTGGCGGCTAAATATCTTCCCAAGGGGGCCGGTTCAGTTTTGACTTTTATTGTAAAAGGGGGAAAGGAGAGCGCAATTCAAACAGTTGACAATCTGCAGATGGTCAGCCATCTTGCTAATGTTGGAGATGTACGTACCTTGATTATTCAACCCTCTGCAACCACCCATTCCCAGTTAAGCGAGCTTGAACAGTTAAGTGCAGGGGTATCGCCTGCCGGGCTCAGGGTATCTGTGGGGATTGAACATATTGATGATATCATTGCCGATTTCGAGCAGGCCTTAGCGAAGGTTTAATTAAAACTCACGCAAAGTATCCGGGAGTTGTGAAACTCCAACATCAAAACAGATAACTTTTGAGGATGATTCTATAAGAAAAAGGTACAGAGTACCGCAAGATTTGTAGAAAAAGTGAATTACCGTTATTGGGAGGTACAGCGTACCGACATATTATTCCTATTCAAACAATTTATAAAGAAGAAGTTGCGGTACCCTGTACCTTGTTTGAATACATTTAATCCTTGGTCTACAAATATAAACGGTGCTCTGCACCTTTGAATCTTAGAGTCCGATATAAAAAGAGTTATACAGGAGTCACGGAGAAATAAAACTTTGCGGCTTAGCGACTTTGCGTGATGAAAAAGAGTTATATAGTAGTCATCAGGATGCACTAAGATGTTAATGACAAGCAATGCATTTTGGTGAAAATTTGGGCTTTTCCTGGTGGCGTACTATATGAGTATCTATCTTTGTTCTTTCAAAAAATCTGTTCAGATTTGAATTAAGTCAAATATGAACATCTGAATTAAATTAAAAAATTGTAACATGCCATTAAATCTTCCCGACGGCCTTCCGGCTATCGATCTTCTGCGCAAGGAGAATATTTTTGTAATGAATGAAACCCAGGCGGCTCATCAGGATATCCGTCCGCTAAAGATCATTATTCTCAATCTTATGCCTCTGAAGATCGCAACTGAGACCGATTTATTGCGGCTGTTGTCCAATTCCCCGATCCAGATCGAAATCGACTTTCTGCAGATTGAAGGTCATGTCTCAAAGAATACTTCCCTCGACCATTTAAACACTTTTTATCATACTTTTTCGGAAGTCAAAGAGAATAAGTATGATGGGATGATCATTACCGGGGCTCCGGTTGAACATCTTCCTTTTGAGGAGGTTGATTACTGGAAGGATATCTGTGAGATATTTGAATGGACAAAACACCATGTCACCTCTACCATGTTTATTTGCTGGGCTGCTCAGGCCGGTCTTCACTATTTTTATGGTGTTGAAAAATATCCGTTAAACAAGAAAATGTTTGGTGTTTTTGATCATCACCATTCCGAGGCTAAGCTTCCGATATTCCGTGGTTTTGATGATATTTTCAGGGCTCCCCACTCACGACATACCCGGATTCTGGCCCGTGATATTCTTAATGTACCTGAAATTGAGCTGATTTCGCAATCAGATGAAGCCGGAGTTCACATGGTTATGGCCAACGAAGGGAAACAACTGTTTATCACCGGTCATCCTGAATATTCACGGGGAACCCTTAACCGCGAATACAAACGTGACTTTGAGAAGGGTCTTCCAATTGATTTGCCTAAAAACTATTATAAGGATAATGATCCTTCGAAGGAGCCTGTCCTGAGCTGGCGTTCACATGCCAACCTCCTTTTCCTGAACTGGCTCAATTACTATGTCTACCAGGAGACACCATATGATTTGCATGATATAAAGTAGATGATTTAGTCCGGGTCCGACTTCGAGTCAGCCCCGGACTATATAAGCTTCGAGTCAGCCCCGGACTTTATATTGCCATGGTCAATCCATATTTCGACGTGTTAATACTTATTTTGGCGAAATCATTAATGATAACGGCGAAAAGATTGATAATAATGGCGATCTGATTATTCATTATGGCGAAATCATTAATGGTAATGGCAGAATGATTAATCATATCCGGGATTGTATTATTCATTTTAATTCGTTATATTTACTGATAAACAATTTAAATTCAGTATTATGACAAGAACATCAGGAAGAATTGTTATTTCGCAGAATGCTGGAGAAATGCTTAACCTGGCATCTAAAGTTTATGCAAAACACCTGGCCGACGGAGCCGCATCCCCCCTTATTAATCTTGACGGTATTCAATGGAATGTTGTTGGTCCAACCATTGAAACGGCATTGAGTAAACATCAGCAGGCTGAGGCATTCAAGAGCCAGATGGAGTTGGCCTACAGGGAGCGGGACCGTTATACTCCCCAGATTATGGAGGCAGTAATGGCAAGCCGCAATTTACTGAAAGCCTTAAATCCGAAAAATCCCAAACGGTTATCAGAATGGGGATTTCAGGTTGATGACTCTGTGCAGGCAGTTAAGGTGGTAAAAACGGTGTAAGCCGCGTGTTGAGTTAGCGGGTGAATGTTCAAGTCAGGAATATTCACCCGCTAACTTTTGAATTATCAAAATGAATTTCAGATGCAATCTTTAAATTTCTTAAAAACCCATACTTAAAGATGCCCCAATGTTCTTCCGATTATTATTGGAAGCAATATTTCGTGCAGATGAGTGATCCTGTGATTATCCGGGTCACGAACCGTCACCTGATCATTACAATATGTTGAGAATGATTTTGTTTTAGGAATAAATTTCAGTTTGATTCGTGGTGTGACGCGTTTTGACATAGCCAGTATATACTTTTGAACTAAGAATAAAACAGAAGGTGATTTAAAATTTGATTTTCAATCCATCAGGGATTTATTTCACTCTAACGCTCTGTATCACTGAGTTTTATTGGGTGTTATTTACGAGGAATTCCTATGAAGTGAAGCCAATTTAAAATAAATATTATCTTAACTTTATGAGATGGACTGGACGAAATATTTTACGATATTTTTGCCTTCCTTAATCAAAAATGAAAAGCGGGCTGAAAATATCCGCGTATGAAATATAATTCAGATAATGTTGATATTGAGGAAAATGGAAATTTGCCAGTTATTGATAAACTAGTAATCAATACTTAAGTCACGGGAAAATTTAAACCTTATTTCTTTTTTTTAACTTTAGTAGAAAATGATAATACATCAAGATTAACCTTATTCCTTTAAGGATGGATGTAGTACATTTAAAGGTTCAAATCAACTTAAATAAGGCAATAAGGTATTATTGTCTTTCTGTTTTCGGCTTCTGAGGTTGGGAGAGCTAAAATAAGGTTTCTCTATCCAAACTTTTCATATAAAAAATATAGCGGTCAAGTCATGAAGCTTTATTGAGATAGATTATTGTTTGAAGAGAATAATTCATTTAATTGTAATAAGTAATAGTTATGAAATCAAATATTTGCAAAGATATTCTTTTCGGCATTGCCGTTGGGGATGCGCTGGGTGTGCCGGTTGAATTCATGAGCAGATCGACCATTGCCAGGAATCCGGTCAAAGGGATGCTGGGTTATGGCACCCATAATCAGCCTCCAGGAACATGGTCTGATGACAGTTCCCTCACATTTTGCCTGGCTGAGTCATTATGTAATGGTTACAACCTTAACGACATTGCCTCGAATTTTGTCAAATGGCTGGACACAGGGTTCTGGACACCTTACGGGAAGGTCTTCGATATCGGCGGCACAACACGCAATGCAATAGTAAACCTGAAAAACGGGATTGAGCCTTTATTTGCAGGCGAGACTGGTATTAACTCAAATGGAAATGGTTCTTTAATGAGGATTCTACCTCTGCTAATTCAGATTGTTAATTTGGATTTTAAGGAGCGTTATAAACTAATCAAAGAGGTATCTTCCATCACGCACAGGCATCCGAGATCGGTTTTAGGATGCGTTATACTATTGGAATATGCGCTGAATCTGATGCATGAAGAGCCTGTTTCAGCGTTGGAAACATTAACCTGGAACTTTGAGCATGATATAGAAGATTTTCCGGAACTCAAAAATGAGATAGTTCACTTTAAGCGACTATTTGGTGAAATGAGTTGCTGCGATAATGAAAATTCAGGAAAAACAGACGGAGAAGCTGATCAAACCGCAAAATTAATGGATACTTCAATATCATCCATTACCAAAGTAAGAGCAAATGAAATACGATCAAGCGGGTATATCGTGGATACCCTTGAGGCAAGTATCTGGTGCCTGATTAATTCAACCAGTTATGAAGAGGCAGTTTTACTGGCGGTAAATCTGGGTGATGATGCTGATACCACAGGGGCTGTTACCGGGGGACTTGCAGGACTTTGTTATGGCTACGATTCCATTCCGAAAAAATGGATCGGTAAAATTGCCGGAAGGGATGATATACAGGGATTAAGTAACAGACTTTTTGGCTATTATCTGAATTTAAACTTTGAACATAAATGCCCGATCTGCGGTATAAAACTTAAGAAATATGATCGTTATCCGGACTATATTTGCCATGAATGTGTAAAAAAGGCCACCGATATATCTGGACTAAGACTGAACTTTTTCAATTTGGAAATGAGTGGGGGTCACTTTATTTAAATTGTCAGGAGTTTAAAACAGGGAAAAAAATTAATAAGTTAAAATCGGTTCAACAACAAAAAAAGAACCAAAAAACACCTAAAGACTCGACTATTGATTAAATTTGTGTTTCAGGATAACTATTTAACCATTGACCCGGAATATTGGCCCAACCCAATAAGGAAAGTAATCTAAAATTCTGCTATGGAAGATAATTTTCACCGAAATGAGTCACATCAAACACCCGAACTTTCGAAGGATGAAAAAAAGAGTTTGGAGAAGGAACTTGAAAGGCTTCAGTTAGAGCTTGTTAAATTGCTGGAATGGATTAAAGTAAAAAAACTCAAGGTTGTCATTTTATTCGAAGGGCGTGATGCTGCGGGTAAAGGTGGTGTGATTAAGCGGGTTATGGAATATTTAAATCCCCGGTTCTGCCGGGTAGTGGCTTTGGGTATTCCAACCGAAAAGGAAAAAACACAATGGTATTTTCAGCGGTATATTAAGCACTTACCTGCTGCCGGAGAGATGGTCCTTTTCGACCGGAGCTGGTATAACAGGGCAGGTGTGGAGCAGGTGATGGGCTTTTGTACACCCGGAGAGTATGAGGAATTTCTCCGGTCATGTCCCGAATTTGAGCGGATGATTGTGCGTTCGGGTATAATACTAATAAAATATTGGTTTTCAGTGAGTGACGAGGAACAGGAACGGAGGTTCCAGGAACGGATTCATAACCTGGCCAAACGATGGAAAATCAGTCCGATGGATGTGCTCAGCCGCTCCAAATGGCTCGAATATTCAAAGGCAAAGGACACCATGTTTCAGTACACCGATATTAAACAGGCCCCCTGGTACGTGGTAAAATCGGATAATAAACTGAAAGCCAGGCTAAATTGTATCCACCACCTGTTGTCTCTGATCCCTTATCATGAAATTGAACAGGAAGAGATCCAATTACCGGTTAAGCAATCTGATATAGGTTACGTTCGTCCACCTGTTACCGATCAGACATTTGTGCCGGAGGTTTATTAAAACACCTTACAGGTCTTTGCTTCTTTATTTATCATTTTTTGCTATGTTATATACATTTTTTATGGGGGTATATGTAACTATTTATGATTATTCAGAATAGATACCCCTTTATTTTGGCCTTATCTTGTCAGAAAAAGACTTTTTGTATATAAATCATATCCTTATTGTTACTATTACATTAATTCAACGACAAAAATATCATATTGGCCATATAATTTTTATATTCGTGACATAATGAGTCCATGAGTTGATATTTGACAATAAAATGTCAAGAAAAAAGGACCTCTTTAACAGTTATGGATATGAAACAGCTTAAAAACGGAATTTTAGATTCCTATACCCTTGGGAACATCCACTATGATGAGATTTATGGTGACTCCAAACAGCCCAGAGACCATTATGCCACGATGGTGGAGCGCTTTAATCAATTGAGCCTGATTGATTTCGAACAGATCAACAACGAGGTAAAAACTGCATTCCTGAACCAGGGGATCACGTTTGCTGTTTATGCAGAGGATAAGAAACCGGATGAACGGATCTTTCCCTTTGATCTCATTCCCCGTATTATTCCCAATTCAGAATGGATGCAATTGGAAAAGGGTGTAATTCAACGAAATAAGGCGATTAACCTGTTTCTTCACGATATCTATCACCAAAAGAAGATACTTAAGGATAAGGTCGTTCCGGCAGATCTGATTTTTACATCGAAGAACTACCTTAAAGAGATGATCGATTTTACCCCGGAGGGTGGAATTTATATACACATTTCCGGAACAGACCTTATCAAACATACCAACGGAGAATATTATATTCTGGAAGACAATTTAAGATGTCCTTCAGGAGTTAGTTATGTTTTGTCTAACCGTGTGGCTTTAAAAAAATCGTTGTTTGAACTGATTGATAAACTAAAGACAAAGGCAATATACCAATATCCGGAACATTTACTTGAGATGTTAAAATCGGTCAAGCCAAAAAATACGGATAATCCGACAATTGTGGTTGTCACTCCGGGAATGTTTAACTGAGCTTATTTTGAGCACTCTTTTCTTGCTCAAAAAATGGGTATTCAACTTGTTGAGGGTCGGGATCTATTTGTGGAAAAGGATTTTGTGTACATGAAAACTATTTATGGTCCCATCAAAGTAGATGTTATATACCGTCGGGTTGATGATGAGTTTATTGATCCGCTGTGCTTTAGAAAAGACTCTATGCTGGGAGTTGCCGGTTTGATGAATGCATATCGTGCCGGGAATGTAACTCTTGCCAATGCTCCGGGTACCGGTGTTGCCGATGACAAGGCGGTGTACCATTATGTGCCCGACATCATCAAATATTATCTTAATGAACAACCGATTCTCAATAATGTAGAAACGTTTCACTGTGAGAATGAATCTGAAGGGAAGTATGTGCTGGAAAACATTGATAAACTCGTTGTTAAACCTGTAGATGAGTCAGGAGGCTATGGGATTACTATTGGAAACAGACTCACAAAAGCTGAAATTGAGGAGGTGAAAGTGAGAATTAAATCCAACCCAAGAAAATATATTGCCCAGCCTATCATGAGTCTTTCGGTGCATGCCACCTATATCGAAGAATCAAAGGAATTTGAACCAAGGCATATCGATCTGCGCACCTTTTGTCTGATGGGAAAAGATGAAGAATATGTTTTGAAGGGTGGACTTACACGGGTTGCCCTGAAAAAGGGCAATCTGATTGTCAATTCATCACAGGGCGGGGGATCCAAGGATACCTGGGTTTTGGATTAATTGTTAAAGGATAAAAAACTGAATTATGTTATCGAGAGTAGCAAATAATTTATATTGGATGGGTCGGTACATCGAAAGAGCCGAACATTTTGCCAGATATAGTAAAGAGATCTATTTCTCTTCATTGGATGCCCCGATTATGAAGACTTACGACAGAAAATTTGTACTGGAGTCGATGCTCTATTTGACCGGTATTTTTGATATGGAGGTTATTGAAGAGAAAGATGTCTTATACAAGATTGGGCTGGATACCCAAAATCCAAATTCAATTATCAGCATCATCACTATTGCACGTGAAAATGCCCGCGGAGCGCGAAATGCAATCTCAACAGACCTCTGGGAAGCCATAAATAAGTATTATCACCTGGTAAACAATTATTCTGTTGAGACTTATATTTCGACAGGATTTTACGACCTGACTCAGATTATTTTGGAACAGACCTCCATTGTACAGGGAAAAATTTCGGGAACCCTTCTTCATGACGAAGAGTGGGCAATAATTTTATTGGGGATGCATATTGAAAGGGTTATCCAGGTAATTAAGATTATCAATTCAAAATTGCACGATATTTATAAGATTGAACTTGCAGGTCATCCTGTAACTGAGATGAGTTTTGAATGGACGACCATGTTAAGGTGCACGGAATCCTTAGATATGAACCGGAAATTTTACCGTTCAATTCCAAACAGGGAACAGGTTCTTGAATTTATAATGCTGAATCCGCAATGTCCAAGATCTATTGCCCACTCCGTAAATGGAATAGAGAAGTATATGGCAAAAATCAGCAATGACGATAGTAAGGATGCAAAATCCTTAACTTTTAAGATAGGAAAACTGTGCGCACAATATAAATATCTTTCTTATGATGAATATAAAGATGATATTTACGGGCTGTTAAATAACACCCAGGATATGGTTATGGAGATAAGTTCGGAACTTGAAAAAAAATACCTCTCTTTCTGATGAATGAGTTTGAATTAGAATACACTATTGAAAACAGTTATGAACAACCTGTACGAAGGGCAAACTTTCAGTTGCTTGTAATCCCGGATTCTGGAAAAGATCAGAAAATCAGCGATTTAAAATTCTATTGTTCCGGAACTCAGGATATGCATCTGTCGAAAAACATCTTTGGTTTTAAAACCATTCAATATTATATCGATAAGCCTTTCACAGAATTTTGGTTTAAGCTATCGGCTAAAATAGAGAGGCCTGAACTTAATCCTTTCCAGTTAAGCCCATGGGCCCCTGGTGCAGAATACGAAGAGATCAACCTGCCGGATTTTCAAATTGATAATTTTCTTTTTCTATCGGTAACTAATCTGACTACACTGCCTTCATCATCATCCATCTCTTTTCCTGAGTATTCTAAAGGTATTCAAGTATTTGATTTCCTGTTGGAATTAAATACTTTCATTTTCAAACTATTGCATTATTCTCCTCAAAGTACCGATATTAATACCCGCATCGAAGAGGTATTGCTCTATCGGGAGGGGGTGTGTCAGGATTATGCTCACCTGTTTATATCAGTATGTCGCAAAAACAAAATACCGGCCCGGTATGTTAGTGGATATCTGAACCAGGGTGTGGATTTTATCGGGTCAAGTCAGATGCATGCCTGGGCTGAGGCACTGATCCCCGGAATGGGTTGGGTCGGGTTTGATTCAACCAATAATCTGCTCGCCGATCATCATTATTTAAAGATTGCTCATGGTACCGATTACCGCGATTGCAGTCCGATCATAGGGATCCTTGAGGCAACAGGAATGCAGCGAAGTAATCATTCAGTAACTATCACTAATCAATAACTATGACATTTTGTCTCGCAATTAAGAGTAAAACAGGGGTTGTCGCATTATCCGATACCCGTATCAGCAGTGGGCTGGGGGTATCAACGTCCAAAAAGATTCAGACATACAAAGCCGATGGCAATGCATTTTTCATCATGTCATCAGGATTACGGTCCATACGGGATAAAGTGATTAATATGTTTGAGGACGAATTGCCTGACCATCCATCGGATAAACTCTATAAAGTTGCAAATCTTGTTGGGAATATGGTGAAAAGAGTCCGGGCTGAAGATCTTGAAGATCTGCAGAAAAGTAAATTTTTCTTTGATGCACATTTTATTATTGGAGGACAATGCTTTAAGGATAAACGTTCGACAGTTTTTCTTGTATTCCCGGAAGGGAACTGGGTAGAGGTTTCTGACGAGTCACCCTATACCGTGATCGGGAATACCGGGTTTGGAAAATCTATCCTTCGGCGGCTTTTACATGAGGAGATTAACTTTGATCTGGCGATAAAAGTGGCCTTTCTTTCGTTTGACGCAACGTTTAAAAATGCGAGTGATGTTGATTTTCCTCTCGATTTTGCCCTTTATAAAAATGGAAGTTACGATATCCAGGAATTCCGAAAGACTGAAGATGAATTAAAGGGTACTGCGAAACGCTGGAATGAGATGCTTGTTAATGCGGCCAACGAACTGCCGAAGTTCCTCCATTTTGAGGATTAGGAGAATTGTATTTTAGTGACCGGGTGACTATTCATGACCTGAACAGTCACCCGGTCGCATCTTCATAAGATTACCTTTTCAGCTTATACTTACGCAAATCAAAGGTGTGAGGATACTCCGGATCAGGTTCAATAATTGTTGGAGTCAGGGCAATTTTCTGATCGATTTCCACCTCCTTTTCCAAAATATATCTTTTAATATCGGGACTGATTTCCTTTGGAGTATAAACTCCCTGGGTATGATTTTCATTGTAGAAACGGGATACACGCCTCCCTTCAGCCTCAAAACTGTTAACAGGAAAGGAATCATAGGCTCTTCCACCGGGATGAAAAACATGGTATGTACACCCTGCCACAGATTTACCTACCCATAAATCAAAGATATCGAATACCAAAGGCGTGTCAACTCCAAGATTCGGATGGAGTGCTGAGGGTGGTTGCCAGGCCCTGTAACGCAGGGAGGCTACAAATTCCCCTTTTGTTCCGGTGTTGGCCATTGGAATCCGCATCCCGTTACATAAAATGGCATATCGTTCTCCAGTTAACCCGGTTGCTTTTAATTCAATCCGCTCTACGGATGAATCCACAAAACGTGCCGTTCCCGAACTGGACATCTCTTCACCCAAAACATTCCAGGGTTCAATGGCAGTGCGCAAAGACAGTTCGATATCCTTAAATTTCACTCTGCCGATGTGGGGGAACCTAAACTCGAAAAATGGTTCCAGCCAGTTGACATCAAAGGGATATCCGGCATCATTCAATTGATTCACAATATCTTTAAGGTCATCTTTTACAAAGTGATGCGTAAGAAATTTATCATGTAATTCTGTACCCCAGCGAACCAGTTTTCCTTTATAGGGTTTTTCCCAGAACCAGGCTACCAAAGTCCTGATTAAAAGAAGCTGAACCAGGCACATCTGCTTGTTTGGCGGCATATCAAACCCCCTTAATTCTAGGATTCCCAATCTCCCTGTTGAGGAATCGGGGGAATAAAGTTTATCGATGCAGAATTCTGCCCTGTGCGTGTTGCCAGTAAGATCGATCAGCAAATTCCTGAATAACCGGTCGACCAACCAAAATGGAACATCTCCCTGTCCCGGCTCAGGAATCTGGGCAAAAGCAATTTCAAGTTCATAAAGTAGTTCTTGTCGTCCCTCGTCAACCCGGGGAGCCTGACTGGTAGGCCCGATGAATGCGGTGGAAAAGAGATAGGATAATCCCGGGTGGTGCTGCCAGAAAGTCAACATACTTCTCAAAAGATCGGGCCGCCTCAATAACGGTGAATCAGATGGGGTGATTCCCCCCAAGGTTATGTGGTTTCCGCCACCTGTTCCGGTGTGTTTCCCGTCGAGCATAAATTTCTCTGAACCAAGCCTGCTATCAAGGGCCGATTCAAAGAGTATGTTGTAGTTATTTACAACTTCATCCCATGATTTCGCCGGATGAATATTCACTTCGATTACCCCGGGGTCGGGAGTAACCATCAATTTTTCAATCCGTTTATCCTTAGGAGGGGCATAGCCTTCAACAACAACCGGAATTTGAAGCGCCTCGGCGGTCAGTTCAATGGCTGCTACGAGGTCCAGGTAATGCTCTATCATTTCGGCAGGCGGCAAAAAGAGGTGAATCTTTCCTTCCCTGATCTCTGACACAATAGCTGTTCTAATTGTAAATGAATCAAATAAAGGAGCAAATTCATCCTTTAGCTCTTTTGATTTCTGAAAGGGGAGATGTTTATTTTTATTGATTTCCTCATCCTCTTTCTTGAAGTCGTATATTTTGGGATTTAATAGTTCATCAGGAATGGCATAATCAGGTATTGTCATAGACCTTTCTTCAACTGATTTATGAAAATCACCCAGATTTACGATCTCTTCAAAAGGACTTCGCTCGATAGGTTTTGGTTTCTTAGACTCTGGCACAACAGGAAGTGAATCAAGTGGTAAGCGATGTCCCATTTGGGAATTTCCCGGAATCAGGAACATATTTTCTCCACGGAATTCCCATTTACACGAGATCCATCCTTTTTTGGGATAAGCCCACTGAAGGGGTAATACGTAGCCTGCCGGGCTATTCAATCCTCTGTCGAGCTGTTCCATAAGCGTTTTTCGCTCGAGAGAATCTTTAAGGTTCATATTTGCAGGATCAATATTTACCGGAAGTTTGCGTTCAGTCCAGAGGTAGTAGAAGGCATCCTCGTACCCCGCGATGATGTTATTCTCGGATACTCCCAGCATTTTGGTCAGTTGAACCATAAATCTTCTGGCATTTTCAACAGTATAAATATCGTCCTTGCTGAAATCAGCCAGCAATTTCTTGTTTTTCCATATTGGCTTCCCGTCTTTTCTCCAGTACAAAGCCATTTGCCATCTTGGAGTCGGTTCACCCGGATACCATTTTCCCTGGCCATAATGGAATAAACCACCTGCACCAAAATGGACACTGAGTTTTTTGATCAGCGAATTGGCCAATTTTTGTTTTTCTTTACCATCAGCAGCAGTATTCCATTGGTCCGATTCCATGTCGTCGACAGAAACGAAGGTGGGTTCTCCACCCATTGTTAGACGAACATCACCAGCTTCCAGTTTATGGTCAACAACGTTGCCAAGTGCCATTATTTCAGCCCATTGCTGATCCGAGTAAGGTTTGGTTACACGTGGATCTTCATGAATGCGAATAACTTCATTTGAATGGGTAAACTCCACATTACACGGATCAATTGCACCGGTAATTGGAGCTGCGCTTGATGGTGCAGGTGTGCAACATAACGGAATATGCCCTTCTCCGGCCAGTAATCCCGAAGTTGGATCGAGTCCGATCCAACCTGCGCCGGGAATATAAACCTCGCACCAGGCATGTAAATCAGTAAAATCTTTTTCAGCTCCTGATGGACCACCCAAAGCCTTTTGGTCTGCTTTGAGTTGTACCAGGTAACCCGATACAAACCGCGAAGCAAGCCCAAGATGACGCATGGATTGCACCAGAACCCAGGCTGAATCACGGCATGAACCCAATTTTTTTTGAAGAGTCTCTTCGCAGGTAAAAACTCCGGGTTCCATCCTGACTGTATATTCCAGCTCTTTGTAAAGTTCACTATTTACTGCCACCAGAAAATCAACGATTGACATATCCTTAAATTGGGCAAGCTTCGCTATCCAATGCTTTAAAAACGGACCATTTTCTGATAGTTCAAAATAAGGGGCCAATTCTTTAATATCTTGTTTAACATATTGAAACGGGAATTTTCCGGCATACTCTTCAACAAAGAAATCAAATGGATTAATCACTGTCATCTCGGTTATTACTTCAACGCCGACTTTAAATTCTTTTACTTTTTCATGCATGACAATCCGGGCCAGGTAATTTCCGAAGGGATCCTGCTGCCAATTTATAAAATGTTCCTTTGGCTCAATATTTAAGGAATAGGAATGGATTTTTGTGCGGCAATGGGGGGCGGGTTTTAACCGGATGACATGGGGACCCATGTTTATTAAATGATCGTATTTATATGAGGTATTGTGTTTTATAGCTACGAGAATTGCCATATGCTTAATTTTATCGTGATTATTCTGAAATCAGCAAAGGGATTCCGCTGCAGATCATTTATCTTTTATTTCTTATATATTGCTAACGTCTGACATTAACTTTTTGTTCAGAATTTGTGCTGCGAAGCCGTGGTTCCTTAATATCTTTTTTTCCACCACATCCTGAGCCTTTCAAGAATTTTTTGCTCTGAAGCATTGTTTTGAGGGGTATAGAATCGTTTGTCTTTGATTTTTTCTGGGAGAAACTCCTGATCGACAAAATTCCCTTCGTAGGCATGGGCATATTTATACTCTTTCCCATAACCGAGATCTTTCATCAGTTTGGTGGGAGCATTCCGCAGGTGGAGCGGTATGGGAAGATGGCCTGATTCGCGCACCTCAGCCAGGGCGGCATCGATAGCCTCATAAGCTGAATTGCTTTTGGGAGAGGTGGCCAGGTAAATGGTGCACTCGGATAAGATAATGCGGGATTCGGGCATTCCTATTTTATGAACAGCGTCAAAGGTATTTTGTGCAATCAGAAACGCATTTGGGTTTGCAAGTCCCACATCTTCAGAGGATAATATCAGCAACCGGCGTGCGATGAATTTGACATCCTCGCCACCTTCAATCATTCTTGCCAGGTAATAGACTGCGCCATCCGGGTCACCTCCGCGTATGCTTTTGATAAAGGCCGAGATGATATCGTAATGCATCTCTCCGTTTTTGTCATACAATGCCAGGTTGGCCTGTAATTGATTTGTTACCAGTTCGTTGGTAATAATTACCTCGCCCCCGGTGACCGCATTCAATACAATTTCGAGAACATTAAGCAATTTGCGGGCATCACCACCTGAGAACCGGAGAATTGCTTCATTCTCCTCCACTATTATTTTTCGTTTACTGATCTCATAATCTGAAGAAAGAGCATGGTTAAGCAAGGTGATTAGATCCTCTTTCTCAAGCGATTTCAGGATGTAAACCTGACAGCGGGAGAGGAGGGGAGAGATCACTTCAAAAGATGGATTCTCCGTAGTAGCGCCAATCAAGGTCACAAGACCCTGTTCTACAGCTCCAAGCAGCGAATCCTGTTGCGCCTTACTAAACCTGTGAATTTCATCGATGAATAAGATCGGATTTGGGGCGGTAAAGAAGCGGTTACTTCTGGCCTTATCAATTACTTCACGAACATCCTTTACCCCTGAATTAATGGCACTTAGTATATAGAAGGGGCGGTTCAGTGAATTGGCGATAATTTTTGCAAGGGTTGTTTTTCCAACACCGGGTGGTCCCCAAAGAATGATGGAGGAGAGGTTTCCGGAGTCAATCATTTTCCGGAGTACCGCACCCTCGCCAACCAAATGTTTCTGGCCAATATAGTCCTTCAGAGTCGAGGGCCTTAATCTTTCTGCCAGGGGTTGGTTGGACATACGTTGAATGAAATTATACCGTTAATAATTTGCGGGAGAAAACCTGACCAGGATCCTGTTAGTTACAATACCTTTTAATTACATTGTAAGCGTCAGTAAGCCCTAATTCTCCTGCCTTACTTAAATCGAGTGAGCCACCCTCCATATCATCCAGATAGATTCGGGTCAATCCCCGGTTAAAATAGGCCTCAGCAAAATCGGGTTCAAGTTCTATCGCTTTTGAGTAGTCGTTAATAGCACCCAGGTAATCTTTCTTTTTAACTTTTGTATTTCCCATATTATACCATGCAAATATGAATCTTGGATTCATGTATAATATTGATTCGTAATCTTTTATGATATCTTCGTAATCCAGGATTTTCTCTTCCTTAGGAGCATCCGGTGAAGCTTTAGCCCCGTTTATATTTAGTGTTGTCGGCTCCGGAAGAATCCCCGGCATCCGGATGAAATCGACCCGTTTGGTCATAGCGTTGGCCCGGCTGAAATAAGCCAAGACATTCCGACCATCTATTTTAATCGTTCGGTTATAATCTTCAATTGCCTGATTGTAGTTTTTCAAGAGTTCATAATAGATTGCCCTGTTGAAATAGGAATCCGGATTTTTCTTATTATTTTGTATCTTTTTCTCCCAAAGAGTGATATTTTCATTGTATTCTTCACTTCTCCAATCATCGTTTTTGACTGGTTTATTGGTGATGAGCATGAAAGGCTGATTGTTGTTTTTACGATTCATGGCATCCACCTCCATGCTGTAATACTGTAATCTCTGATAATCCACTGAATCTTTATGGAAAATTGAAATAATGAATTCGGGTTTCAATTCAATCTTCACGTTCCGGTTCTGAACCATTCCCCTGGCGATCTCAGTTTCGGTCACTTCACCTCCGGTATTTACAATAATATTTCGCCGGGCGCGTTTTTGGGTTACAGGTCCCTTATTGTTTTCCTGTTCTACTGCTGTTGAATCGGTAGCAGTTCCACTATTAGTATTATTTTGGGCTAATGCATTAGCCTGACTGGCAGATCCTCCACCAGCCGCAATTTGATTTTGCTGATTCACATTCGATTGCTGGTTTGTCTGATTGGCATTAGCCTGTTGGTTCTGCGGATTCGTATTTGCCTGTTTATTCTGGCCGTTTTTATTCTGGGATTTTTGATTGGCTGTTGGCAGTACGAATCCATACAAGCGTCTTTGTTTTTCCTTTTCCTGTTCAGCGTCGATACGTTTTCTGTATTGGGCGAATTTTGGATCAAGTTGTTCTGCAACTGCAAAATCTGCTTCAAAGCCGGGGATTTTAAGAGATTCTTTTGCGATGCCCCGGTTTAGCCAGGCAACGGCAATTTCCGGGTTTAATTTGATAGCCATATCGTAATCGGGAATTGCACCCCTTGTATCATCGAGTTTATGTTTGACAATTCCGCGATTGGCAAATGCCTGGGCCATTTTTGGGTCGAGCCTGATACATAGATCGTAATCCTTCAATGCACTGGCATAATCCTGTTTCTCAAATTTGGCAATTCCCCTCATCAGGTAGGCACTGGCATAGTGAGGTCTGATCTTAATCGCTTCGTCGCAATCTTTGATAGCGCCGTCCAAATCATTTTTCATTTGTTTGGCGGAGCTTCTGTTGAGAAATGTATTGGCCTGCAACGGATCAATTTCGAGTGCCTTAGTATAATCGTCTATTGCACCAGGGAGATCTTCCAAAGCGGCTTTGGTGATTCCCCGGTTGGTATAAATAGCCTGATCATCACTCTTATATTCAAGCGCTTTGGTGTAATCACTTAACGCCTCTTTGTAGTTTTTAAGCTCATAGTTGGCCATACCCCGGTACATATAGGCTTCAGGATAGAATGGTTTGATATCTATGGCTTTATCATAATCATTTTTAGCCCCCCGGTAGTCATCGATATAATGCTTTGCCATTCCCCTGAAAAAGTAGGGTTCCGGGAGATTGGGTCTTAGTTTTATAACTATATTTAAATTTTCTATTGCACTGACGTAATTTCCGAAATAAATCCGGCTACGTCCAATATAAAAATACTGATCAATATTGAGTTGGGCGAATGTTGACAATGAAATGCCTGCAAAAATAAGTATGGTAAATATTTTCTTCATCAGAAGGTGAATAGCAATTTGTAAGTGTGCAAAAATAGCAAAATTGTGTTCGTTGGCTGAGTTATGGTTTTTAATTTTAATATAATAATGTATAAAGCATGTTAAATAGGTGTGATTGGTGTTTAGGGGATGATCTGTATCTTCAGTATCACGATCTGGAATGGGGGGTGCCTGTTCATGACGATCAAAAGCTCTTTGAATTTCTCACCCTCGAAGGGGCTCAGGCGGGATTGAGTTGGTTAACAGTACTGCGGAAAAGAGAGCGTTATCGTCTCGCTTTTGATGGTTTTAATCCTCAAAGAATAGCCAGTTACAATGAGGATAAAATAGTTGAACTATTGAATAATACCGGAATTATCAGAAACCGGTTGAAGATTGTATCCACGGTAAAAAATGCTCAGGCTTTTCTCGCTGTTCAAGAGAAATTTGGCAGTTTTGACCGGTATATCTGGGGATTTTTAAATGGGCAAACAATTCATAACATGCATAAATCTATTAAAGAAGTTCCTGCGGAAACAGAAAGTTCCCAGATCATATCGAAGGATATGAAAAAAAGGGGGTTTACTTTCGTAGGACCTACAATCATTTATTCCCATATGCAAGCCACAGGAATGGTCAATGATCACCTGATTAATTGTTATCGTTATAGGGAATTAGGTGGAAATAGTTAGAAATTGCCTCCGCCAAATGATCTTTTGAACAATTTAATACTTTGATAGTAAATGCAATAATAAGGTTTAATTAAAGGAGTTCACCTTCATCGAAATTACGTCTTTCGGTTACATTGCCTTCTGAATCGGTAATAAATATATGGCGTACCTGAAAATGGTCACGGATGATAAACTCATAAATAGGATGATATTCAGCCTTTTCGATAAATATCGAACTCATGATTTGGCCAAATGTTTCGAGTTTTTCCCTGATTACAGGATTAAGCATATCAATTTTGTAATTTGTCTCCGTTTTAAGCCATTTACCCGATTTTTCGAACCAGGCAATCATTTCTATACCATTAATACGGAAAATAACTTCGAAATGACCTTCCTTTTCTTTTGACCATTCAACATTGGTGGCTTCAGGAAAAAGCAGATCAAATGATTTCAAAAGTGGTTGTCCGGGAGTATTGGGATTAATCCGGAATAAGTATTTTAGGATAAAATCTTTCATAGAATGGTTTTCTCTTTGAGACGGAATTTAACACAAAAGTCACATTCAAAAAGAAAACTAATCTTGATTATAATGTTCTTTGTACAAGAATGCTACCCGGTCCCGGGCCCGTTTTAATCGCATTTTGGTAGCACTTTCACTAATCTTTAATGCAGTTTGAATATAGGCTATAGGTACATTATCTATATAATGCATGGTGAGTAAAGCTTTTTCTTCAGGATGGATATATTCAAGGATTTTCATCAGACGTTCACTATTGATCTCCTTTTCATTCAATTCATCGATTACGTCAGGTAGTTCATGCTGGCTGTTCCAGTCAGGATAATTCATCTTCTTTTTTGTACGCAGGTACTCTATACAATTATTATAAGTAATCGCATAAAGCCAGGTAGAGAAATTAGATTCCCCTCTAAAGTCGGTCAGACGCTCGAAAACTTTACAAAATATGTCCTGTACAAATTCCTGGGCAAGAGTTTTATCTTTCAGCAAAGAATAACATTTGTCGTAAACCTTATCTGAGTAGCGTTTGTAAAGCACTTCAAAAAGGTTTGTATTGTGTTCTTGCTTAATAAGTCTGATGATTTCCTTATCAGAATAATCCTTAACAGAACTTTTTATTGTCATCTTTTAAAAACGATAAAACATTAGAAATAAAGATTCTATAATAATTCACCCGTCAAAATTAAAAAAAAATCTCAAAATATTGTGACCTCTCCACAGGTTTGCGTCTAAACTGTATATTTTTAAGAATTGAAAAACATTTATTACTTTAAATTTATCTTCAAAATTATGAAAAAGGGATTATTAAAACTGGTTGCTTTTAGTGTTTTAGTTGTTACATTGGCTAGTTGTGCCAAAGCTCCTCAAGCTGAAATTGATGCTGCAAACGTTGCTATCGAAGCTGCTAAAACTGCAGGTGCTGATCGTTATGTACCTGAATCTTTCAATGCTGCTTCTGAAGCATTAAAAACTGCTGTTACAGCTGTTGAAGAGCAGAATTCAAAATTTGCGTTATTCCGCAATTATGATGCTGCTAAGACAACTCTTGCTTCAGTAAACACTCTTGCAGCTAAAGCTGTTGAAGAAACAACTGCAAAGAAAGCCGCTTTAAAAGCTGAAGTTACTGCTGCTCTTACTGAACTTGGTACCATTACCGCTGCAAACAAGGAATTGTTAGCAAAAGCTCCTAAGGGAAAAGAAGGCAAAGCTGCTGTTGAAGCTATCGGACAGGAAATTGCTGCTGTTGAAACTGTTGGCACTGAAGTTACTGCTGGTGTTACAAACAACGAAGACATCTTAACTCTTTCTGGCAAAATCAAACCAGCTGTTGAAAAAGCAAAAGCTATCAGCACTGAATTGACAGAAGTTATTGACAAAGCAAAAAGTAAAGGTGGCAAAAAAGCTAAAAAGTAAATCTTTGAAAGCTTAAAAACTTTAACCCTCGGATGAATTTCCGGGGGTTCTTTTTGAAATTTATTTGGGAAATTTCCCCATGGTTGTTCCCTAATCAATCATATTTTTCAGTTCCTTTGCTGACCGCTTACGCGGAATATATTTTGGGGATTTTACCTGATTCTGAATAAAGGCCCCACGAATCAATAATTAGAAATAGCAGATGAATATCAAGAGGGCTCTTCCCGAATGAGATATCTGATTTTAAAAGTGTTAATCTAAATTTGTCAGAGTGAAACTGGGCTGGAAAAAGAAATTATTTGTTAGTTTTGGAATACTACTTTCAATATTTGTAATCGTTTATATGGTGCTCATCCTAACCATGGAAAAGCCACCTTTAACCGAATTTAAATCATGTCAATCAATACTGGCGAAGGCAAAAAGAGCTAATGCCGATGTGTATTCGCCTGAGTACTATGGAGCTGCTGAACGAAAATATCAGGCTGCTCTAATAGAATGGAAGATTCAAAATGAACGAATTTTCTTCAAAAGAAATTATTCAAAGGCAAGGGGGCTCATCTTAACTGCTACTTTAAAAGCAGAGGAGGCCAATGCCTCTTCGGGTGCAAATAAGAATTCATTAAAGATGAAATATTTGCAGGAAGCTGAATTGCTCAAGAAAAAATTAGACAACTACCATGATCTGTTCATCCACCTGCCGTTAAAAGTAAGTCTGAGAAAAAATTATGAATTTGGGAAGTTGTCGTTGGAACAGGGTCTAAATGCTTTCAGTAGTGGAGATATCATGCTTGCTACCAAAAAACTCAATGAAGGCAAAATCAGGATCAGCATTGCTGATAAAGAGGTCAATGTACTTTTAAAAGAATATTTCAGCAGCTTTTCAAAATGGCAAAGCTGGTTTGCAGCTACTATTCGATTGTCTGCGCAGAATAACGCATATGCTTTCATTGTCGACAAGATACAACATAAAGGATACCTTTATTATAAAGGGAAACTAAG
Organism: uncultured Bacteroidia bacterium; assembly: GCA_903923905.1. GTDB lineage: Bacteria > Bacteroidota > Bacteroidia > Bacteroidales > Prolixibacteraceae > JAAFHB01. The sequence continues at coordinate 19,381 of CAIXZH010000050.1, read as the reverse complement.
TAAAGAATACGATGTCGAGTTTGGCAGAAACTGGATTGGGAATAAGTTTTTTGCCGGCGATAAGGCAACTCCGGAAGGGATGTACCGAATTATCAAGAAAAAAGGTAACGGAGATTCAAAATACTACAAAGCCATGCTAATTAATTATCCCAATGATGAGGATTATGCGATGTTTAACAGCAAAAAGAAGCAGGGTATTATATCAAGAAACAGCAGAATAGGTGGTTTGATCGAAATTCATGGTGAAGGGGGCAAAGGGGCTGATTGGACGAGCGGTTGTATTGCACTTTCAAATTCAGAGATAGATGAACTTTTTAGCCGTGCTGCAGTTGGAACCCCTGTTACTATCGTAGGATCGATGAAATCACTTTCGGAGTTATTAAACTAAATATCAATATAATGGAAATCGAAGAAAAAAAAAGCCGGCCATTTCTCAGTATCCTAATTTGGATCATTCCGGTATTTCTATTCTGTTTGTCGGTAATGATGATTCTTTATACGCCTGTATTTCAGGATAGTGCCTTTAAAGTGAAATTCTTGTTTGCCGGCAAATCTCTTTTTGAAGGGAAATCCCCCGAAGCCATCGAAAATATGGTACTTCGGTCCGGCCGTACTATAAGTTCGATTGAAACCAAGCTTGAGAAACTTAAGCCGGTAAAGCCTTATATTGTCGTAAACACGACAGAGAACCGCTTTTCTCTGCGAAATGTTGATGGGGATACTGTCCGGACAGGAGTTTGTTCAACAGGTAAAAATGAATTATTAATTGCCGGAAATAAACGAATTATCTTTAAGACACCTAAAGGAATCTTTACCGTCCGAAATAAGCAGCAGAACCGTCCATGGGTAAAACCTGACTGGGCATTTATAGAGGATGGATTACCAATTCCATCAGCCAGATCGGCGGAGCGGATAGATTACAGTACATTAGGAGATTATGCTATGGAAATCGGAAACGGATATATGATTCATGGCACCCTTTATCAGCGATTCCTCGGACTTCCCGTGACTCATGGTTGTGTGCGTCTTGGAGATAAAGACCTCGAAGTAGTTTACAACACACTAAGTAAAGGTTCGAAAGTATATATTTATTAAAAATCCGACAATGAAAAATAAGATAGCCTTTTGGATCATTACTCTGTTATTAACTGCTTGTCTCATATTTGTTGCTATTACGACCATTATTCGTCCTGTTTTCACAAAGAACCCTCTGCCAAAAGCAACAGTCAGGAATTATTCTGAAGAAAAGAAAAAGGTTGGTAAGGATGAAATTATTAATCCCGGTGAGGATACTGCAACTGCCACTGAAACAATCAGTAATAGTAAAGATTCCCAAAATAAACTTCTTGAGTTGAAGCGAAAGGAAAATTTGCTTCGGTCCAGGTTAATTCTTGCTACAGAGGATTCCACTTATCTTGTCCTGGATCTGATTAATAACCTGGCCATCCTGGAACTCAAGGGTATACCTTTGCACGAGTGTCATATTATTCATGCAACTATCAGTAATTCAATTAAGTTGTACAATAAGGATGCTTTGTTGGGTTGGATGGCTGAACCATTTGTACTTCGAAATGTCGAGGCTACTATCCCCAAGATATCGTATGTTGAAAAAATTGCGCCTAAAGATACCCTTGAAGCCAATAAGATGGTCACTGAGCCTAAGGAGGCAAAGCTAGGTGATGTTCTTGTTGTTATGGAATTTGAACGTAACTTAAGACTTATCATTTCACAGAACGAACAACCCGACGCAGATGGCCTGAAGCTTATTTCGGATATCCGCAGGAAATATAACAAAAATGAGATTTCAAGATCAATACAGGCATTAACTAAATTTAACAGGGAACCGGTTAAGCCTCATATTGAGATTGTTATCCCCAAGTCGGATGCTACGATTCTTTATAAGTCACTACCACTTAGTCCCCGGTTGATCTTAAAAATGTAAGTTTTAAGTTATGAGTTATCACTTTTAACTCATAACTTATCACTCATCTCTCTGCTTCTACTCCACGGTTACCGATTTGGCCAGGTTCCTGGGCTGGTCGACATTGCATCCGCGGCTTACTGCGATATAATAGGAAAACAATTGTAGAGGAATGATTGCTAAAATCGGAGTTACGATTGGATGTGATTCCGGAATTTCAAATAAATCGTTGACCAGACTGTTGAGATTATTATCCCCTTCAGTTACTACCGCAATGATATTGCCTTTGCGGGCCTTAACCTCATGGATATTACTTACGATTTTTGTATAATAATCGTCTCTTGCAGCTACTACTACTACTGGAAGGTTATCGTCAACCAAGGCGATAGGGCCATGTTTCATCTCTCCGGCGGCGTATCCTTCAGCATGCAAGTAGGAGATCTCCTTAAGTTTTAGAGCACCCTCCAATGCTACCGGGAAAAGTAAACCACGACCCAGATATAGGGCATTGGTTGCCTTCTTGTACTTCGATGCAACTTCTTTAATATGTAGATGTTTTTGCAGAATTGATTGCACTTTTGCAGGTACATTAATCAATTCCTGAATTAGGCACTGATAGGTTTCCTGAGTCATCTTTTCATTTTCCTTTGCCAGTTTTAGTGCCAGTAGTGTTAAAACGGTAACTTGTGCCGTAAAAGCTTTCGTTGAAGCAACTCCAATTTCAATTCCCGCATGGGTAAAGACACCACCCTCTGTTTCGCGTGCTATTGTTGATCCCACTACATTACAGATACCCAAAACGGTTGCACCATTGGCTTTGGCCATTCTTATTGCGGCAAGAGTGTCAGCAGTTTCTCCGCTTTGACTGATAGCAATGACCACGTCCGTGTTAGTCAAAATCGGATTCCGGTACCTGAATTCAGAAGCATATTCAACTTCAACCGGAATCCTGGCATAGGTTTCGATAAGGTATTCACCGACAAGAGCAGCATGCCATGAAGTGCCACAACCAATAATAATAATGCGTTGTGCACTGAGTAATTTTGGGAAAACATCCATTAAACCTCCAAGTATAATTGTCGAATGATCTGATGTAATGCGCCCACGGAAGGTCTCCTCAATAATCTTGGGTTGTTCAAAGATTTCTTTCAACATGAAATGATCAAAATCCCCCTTTTCAATTTCACCAATGGTCATGCTGACTTTAGTGATATTGAACACTGCGGGAATATTTTCAACAGTTTTCAGGATTAGACCCTGCCTGTTGATAATGGCCACATCGTTGTCATTCAGGTAGATCATATTCCTGGTATATGGAATGATTGGAGAAGCATCCGATGCTATAAAATAGGAGCCCTCTCCAACCCCAATCACCAGAGGACTCCCTTTTCGGGCAACGATTAGCTGATCCTTTTCCTTTGTGCAGATTACTGCAATTCCATAGGCACCTACTACTTTTGAAAGAGCAAGCCGAATAGCCATTTCACCATCTATAGCTTCTCCCTTACTGTAAAAATATTCTATCAGATTTACCAGAACTTCGGTATCCGTTTCTGATTGAAACCGGAATCCATTTTTCATTAGATCAGTTTTAAGTTCGGTATGGTTTTCAATGATTCCGTTATGGACAAGGACAAATTTACCATTCATCGACGTATGCGGGTGAGCGTTCCGGTCGTTTGGTTCACCATGAGTTGCCCAACGTGTATGGCCAATTCCTATTGTTCCGGAAATATCCTCATCTTTTACATGTTGCTCCAGATCCGAAACTCTTCCCTTGCATTTAAAAACTTTTAGTGAGCCGTTTAAAATTGCAATACCTGCTGAATCATAGCCCCTGTATTCCAGTCGCTGAAGACCCTGGATTAGAATCGGATATACATTTTCCTGTCCAATGTATCCTATTATTCCGCACATCTTATTTAGTTTTTTATTGATTCTAAGATAAGTAGTTCCTCCATTTTTTCAATCACCAATTTTCCAAGAGCCTCCTTTTTAACCATATGATCTCTGATTGAACCAACTTCGGCGTGTGTTTCAAATTCACCCATAACCTGATCAAAATCAAGTTGCTGTGCTGTTTTGTCGCCATCAATTCCGAAACCGGTTTGCTTGATAAGGGAAAATTCTTTCCTGGCATCATTATAAAGAAGGTTGTCAATTTCGAGTACTGCACTTATCCATTTGCGGGTTATTACAATCACATCCTTAGGGGTAAAATCCTTCACCGGGATGCCATAAAACTCTTCAATAACATCAATAGCCCATGACCACTCGTAGGTATAATAGTTTTCGTGTATAGTCCTAATGGAAGCATTTAGCTCTTCAAGCGAATGGATTCCTCCGCTTTCGATGGCATCAATCAATTGATTTATTGCATCGGAGGGACAAATCATTCCTGTGAGATCGAGCCACCGACAGTTACTGCCGAGCGGGGTATCTTTTTTAAGGGCATCCGCAATATCCTGAACGATATTGATTTTATTTCTTTGTAATCTGGAAATCAATGAATTGCCCAGAAATTTCCAGATTGCTTTCTCGTAAAGCGATATTCCCCGATAGAGAGCACTATTTTTAATGACCATCCCATGATAGGTGTAAAATGGGGCAGTATCACCGGAAGCACTTAAAAGTTCCATAAGAATTGCCCTTCCTTTGATCATTTTCTGGATTGTATATGGACTCAGCAGATTGAAATTGATTAAATCCAGCAAATTAGAATCTTTACGGCGATCACGTTGGGGCCACTTTTGGGAGTCGCGAATGATTCCGATACTCTGAAGGTTAATTCCGGGGATCAGTCGGCTTTCGTCTTTATCCTCAATAAGATAAGAGAACGGAAAGTCTGTAGTGTCAGAATGCCTGTAGTGACGTCCCATCACCAGAGAAAAAGCGCCAATCCTGGAGGGCCACAACAGGTACGAATCACTTGCCGTTTTAGCTCCCCGCTCTACAATACCCTGGTGGATTGGTCCTAGCTTATAGAGGTGATTACTTTGATTTGAACCGCTCCCTGCATTGAGAAACGAGAAAAGCCCGGAAATTAACAAGGTGGATTTATGGTGTGACACCGTATAGGGCCCGGCAAAAATAGAACAGGCTTCACCGTGTAAACCCTGGCAGTTTGCAAAAAACACCGATTCAACAGCTGAATAGTGTTTGTCCAGAATGCACCCCTGACCAACAAAACAGTTCGAGATCAGTGTTGAATCGGTGATTCGTGAACCAGAACAGACAATGAAATTTTCAAGAATTACACCCTGACCGATCTCAACCGGATCAGTTGCGGAACTGTTAATTGAGCCGTTAATCAGTTTAGAGACCCCTTCGAGCGAAGCATATGGACCAATTTTAACATTCCGCATTATACCGCAGTTAATAATCTGAACACCAGTGCTAATTTCACCTACCGTATCAGAGATATAATCAGTATAATTGGAAACGAATTTTTCAATCACTTCAACTGCTTTGGTACGATGGCGGTATAGTGCCAGGATGTAGGCTACGTGAGCCGACAAATGGTCGTATATGGGGATTTCGCGACCCCCTGTTTCATTGATCACTTTTACCTTTATCCCATTCCCAAAGGAACATAAATTTTCAACGGCAAGTTGGTTTAGATTATGAATGACGACCCGTTCACCGATTTTATAATTGGCAATATAGCTCTTAATATTACTAATCAGTGAATTATTCCCAATTGTGCAATTGTGAATATGGGCATTAAGGATCCCTGTTTTCATCTTTACCCCTCCGAACAGGGTAATCTCCTCATCGAATCTCCCCAGGTAATTATATCCCGAAAACCGGGAGTTTTTGATTTGATCGGGTAAGAAGTCACCAACGACCTCAATCAGATTCCAGTCGTCGCAATAACATCCCTGCATAATTAACTGTGCAATTTCTTCATTTGCCAGTTTACGATATTGATGATGTCTCATACCCAAAATTTAGATGTTCCGCGCAAAGGAAGGATAAAAAGAATCTTTAAAAGATGGAATATTCAAAAATAAACCTAACATTTATTTTTGTGTTATAACAAAAATATTTAATATATTTATTAACAGTAATATAGAACCTAATATATTTAAAAATAAATTTTGAGATGCCTTACTACTATATCTTTTGAAGGAAGAGTGCAAGATTTTGTGAACGGTCCAATTCGAGTTTTTTACGCAGACGTATCCTTCCGATCTCTGCACTCTCGGGTGTGATATTAATCAGTCCGGCAATATCTTTGGTCGACAGGCCGAGGTGAATATAAGCGCAAAGGCGTTGATCTTTTATCGTCAGATGCGGATACTTCCCTTTAAGACGTTCGAAAAAACCCTGGTGAACTTTTTCAAAATGGAGTTTGAAATCATCCCAGTTAAAAATCTGTGTACGCTGGTGTTCATCAATTTTCACCAACATTGCTGACACTTTGTTCCGGATCGGTCCCGGAAGGGTATTTTGGATCACAGACAAGTTCTTTCTTAAATATAGAACCATTTCGTTTTTTTGTGCGATTCTGACCAGTGAGGAGACCATTTCACGGTCCTTACCGGCAATTTGGTCCCTGTATTTTTGTTTGGTTTTCATTTCCCAAACCTGCGATTCAGACATTTCCCTGATTTGTCCAAGGGCAGTTTTTAACCGGGTTATATCACGGATTGATCCTCTTTGACCCAAATAGCTTCCCCTTTGGTCAAATATGGCTTTGCTGTTTAATTCACACCATCTCAGATGCTTGGTTCGCGTGAGCAATCTGAATTCGATAAACTGACCTATTTGCATAAAACTGATTGAGTCATGCAGAAATTGACGAATCCGGTTTACATCATCGGCATAAATAATTTCAAAGAATAGATTCGTATCCTGAAAAAATTCATTTGCAGTGTAACCAGTTAAATCATTACACGATGGAGAAATCCACTTAAATTTTCCCCTGGTATCGATCCAGAATTCCCAGTCTAACGCATAATCAGAAATGAGCTGGTATTTTTCTTTCTCTTCCTGGATCGATTTATTCTCGTTTTCAAGGAAATAGATTTGCTCGCGCAATGAAGAGATTTCCTTTTCAAGATCTTTGATTCGGGTGTAGACATCCGGGGTTGAATCGTAATTCATCACTTTTTATTTGTTTAATTCCTAACATCAAAAGTATAAAAAATTATCAAACAAATGGTTATAACATTTTATAACCTATCTATTCACCTATGGTAAAAAAAAGAGACGCGATCAATCGCGTCTCTACTTATACTTTTGTTCTGAGAAAATTTAATCAAACAATTTCGGGCACAATATATGGGGCCCGGTAATTGCGGCTTAACATCCGGTCTGCTTCAGGATCGTTTACAAATGACTCGGATTTTGGGTTGAAAGTCAAAACTCTTCCTGTTCGATAAGCGATATTTCCAAGATGTGCAAGAGCGGATGAGAGATGAGCACTTTCAACAGGACCATTCAACATGGAGGAATCATGAGCTCTTACAGCATCAATGAAGTTTTTAAAGTGGTCGCCTCCCTCTTTCCCCTTTTTACCCGGCGTTTTGTCATCTCCAAGATATGTTTCGTAGGTGTCATATCCTTTAATTACCATAAATCCTTTGTCCCCGTAGAAAATATTGCCAACAGAAGCACCATCCTCGGCATTGGAGTACCATGGGCGCACCTCGAACTGGATAATTTTCTTTTCCTCAGGAAAATGAAAAACTGAAGACAAAACTTCGGGAGTCTCCTTGCAATCTTCCCAAAGGAACTTTCCTCCCATTGCAGTTATTTTTGAAGGTAAACCAACATTTAAACCCCACATACACAGATCGGTCTCATGTATTCCCTGATTTCCAACGTCTCCATTGCCATAATCCCAATGCCAATGCCAATTGTAATGAACCAGATTTTTAGTAAATGGCCGCTTTGGAGCTGGTCCGGTCCAAAGATCATAATTAAGACCTTCAGGAACAGGCTCAACTGGTTTATTCCCGATATCCCCTCTTTTCCTGAAAACCAGGCCTCTGGCCATATAAACTTTCCCAATATATCCGTCGCGTAAAAGCTGAATTGCTTCGCGGATAGCGACAGAACTACGTAATTGAACGCCATGCTGGACAATCCGGTCATATTTATGAACGGCTTCAACCATCTTACGACCCTCCCAGATATTATGAGAGCCAGGCTTTTCGACATATACATCTTTCCCGGCCTGACAAGCCCATATAGTTGCAAGAGTATGCCAGTGATTCGGGGTTGCTACTGTTACTACGTGAATATCCTTATTGTCAAATACTTTTCGCATATCCTGAAAAGTATTCACCTTTTGGCCGTATTTCTTCTCAAACTCTTTTGCCCGTTCGCCGGCAACATTGAGATCAGGGTCTACTAAAGTTGTGATTTGAACATTCTTTTGTGCCATTAATCCTTCGATATGGCTTTTTCCCCGTCCGTTTACCCCCAGGACTGCTGCATTGATTCTGTCATTTGCCCCAAATGCATGAGCTGGAATAATATTGGGAACTGAAAGCAATGCAGATGCTGCAGCAGATTTTTTAATAAAACTTCTGCGTGTTTCCTTGTTTTTTTCTTCCATCATCTACTAGTTTAAGAATTATTGATGTTAATCTATTTCCGGGTTAAATAAAAAATGGTTGCCTATGGCAGAGGTGCGCAAAATAGTTAATATTCCATAATAAATATCTGGTAAGGTCAATAAAATTTATTGATTACCTTTGCAACTATTGTAATTAGAAAATTTCTACTTAGTTTATGAAAATAATAACACTGACTCTGCTTGTTGCCTTTGCTGTGGTTTCCTGTGACCAAAAAAAATCCAGGACGGTAATTTCGCCTGATGCTTTTAATAAAAAGATTGATGGAAAACAGGTTGAACTTTTCACATTAAGAAACAAAAACGGGATGGAGATGTCAGTCACCAATTATGGCGGACGAATCGTGTCTTTAATGGTTCCCGACAGAAGTGGAAAGAAGGAGGATATTGTTTTGGGTTATGATAGTCTAACCGGTTACCTTAACGCCAAAGAACAGTATTTTGGTGCTGCAATAGGGCGGTATGGAAATCGTATTTCAAAAGGTACATTTAAACTCGACAATCTGGAATATAAACTTGCGATAAATAATATTCCCAATAGTCTGCACGGGGGAATCAAAGGATTCTCCTCCAAAATTTGGAATGGTGTTCAAAATAGGGATAACGAGGTAGAGATGACATTGGTTTCGCCTGACATGGATGAGGGTTATCCCGGAGAATTGAAGGTTATGATGATCTACAAGCTTACAGATAAAAACGAGGTGAACATCTTTTACTCCGCAAAAACCAATAAGCCAACAGTGATTAACTTAACGAATCATACCTATTTTAACCTCCATGGAGCAGGACATGGTGATATTCTCGATCACAAGATGTACATCAATGCCGATTACTTTACCCCGGTAGACTCCACCCTTATTCCAACCGGAAATCTTGAACCAGTGAAGGGGACACCTTTTGACTTCACTCTGCCTTTGGTTATTGGAAAGCGGATTAATGACCCTATTCAGCAGTTGGTGTTTGGTCATGGTTATGACCACAACTTTGTATTAAATAAAACAAAAAATGAAAGGGTTTCGTTTGCAGCTTCGGTTTATGATCCGCTAAGTGGACGCTATATGGAAGTGTTCACCAATGAACCCGGTATCCAGTTCTATACTGGTAATTTTCTTAAAGGTAAAGAGATAGGGAAAAAAGGTAAACCTTATAATTTCAGGTCTGCATTCTGTCTTGAAACCCAACATTTTCCGGACTCTCCAAATCATTCCAATTTTCCAACTGTTGTATTAAGACCTGGTGAAATTTATTCTTCAGCGTGTGTCTATCGATTTTCAATAAAGTAGTGTTGCCGATATGTTTTTGACTAAAGCTAGCCGACCTTTTCTTTATATTGGTCAATTTATTAAAGAGAGAAGTCTTCCTTTTATTTTAGAGAACAGCAAAATGCTGGCTCAGGCAATATTTACCATTTTTTCAATTGCCATTGCTATTTGGTTTATTAAAAGTGAACATACCGAGTTAGCGGAAGTAAATCGATTGCTGTTTTCGGCTGACTGGAAGTTTGTATGTATTGGAATTCTTTTAACGTTTGGATACGTTATTTTACAGGGATTGATGTATGTGGCTTCATTTGCGTCAATTCGGAAACGTATCTCATTAATCAGTGCCATAGTTTTATTCCTGAAAAGAAATTTGGTAAGTATTTTCTTACCTGCCGGAGGCATTTCTTCCCTTGCTTTTTTTACGGGTGAGATTGAGAAGAAGGGAATAACAAAATCGCAAATCCATTTTGCCTCCACTGTTTATGGATTCGTTGGGATTTTGTCTGTGATAGTAGTTGCAATTCCCATATTTATGTACTCATTAATTGCAGGCGGACTCAATTCTGGTGAATGGATTGCATTTTTTGCAATGTTTGCGCTTATAGTTATTTTATATTTTATGTATCGGTCAATCGTAAAAAAAGGGTTGTTTTATAGATGGCTGGTTAAATCATTCTCATTTTTTGAAGTATTTTCGGTAGATATCAGGAACAACAGGATTAGTAAAAAACAATTCTTTATAACTGTCTTTTATTCTGTTCTTATTGAATTTGCCGGCATTGCCCATCTTTACATTGCGATGTTGGCCCTGGGCTATAATCCTTCCTTTATTGCTGCTTTCGTGGGTTATGTCATTTCAGTTATCTTTTTAATTGTTTCGCCATTTCTAAGAGGTCTTGGCGCCATTGAAGTTTCAATGACTTTTGTCCTTATCCGTTTTGGCTTTTCAAATATTGAGGCTGTTACAACCACACTTCTCTACCGCTTCTTTGAATTCTGGCTTCCATTAGTCCTTGGTATATTTAGTTTTTTGGTGAAAATCAATAAGCTACTGATGAGAATTATACCAGCTCTGCTACTATTATCATTGGGAATAATTAATATAGTTTCTGTGCTGACTCCAGCAATATCAGAACGGGTTCACTGGTTAAGGGACTTTTTGCCAATAGATGCAATTATTGTTTCGAATTATTTTGTTCTTGGGCTGGGTCTGTTTTTATTGGTTACCGCTTCTTTTATGCTCAAAGGGCTAAAAATTGCCTGGTGGTTTGCATTTTTCCTCTCATTTGTTTCCATGATAGGTAATCTCACTAAAGCTGTGGATTACGAGGAGGCTATTGCTGCGTTTTTAGTCATTGTCGTTTTGATATTTACCAAGAAAGACTATTATGTAAAAAACAATCCCCGTTTGCGATCGGTTGGAATACAAACTGCGATATTGAGCATATTTGCGGTATTGGTTTATAGCGTAATCGGATTCTATTATCTTGACAAAAAACACTTTAATATTGATTTTAGTTTCCTGCAATCCATCAGGTATGCATTGCAGAACTATTTTCTGGTTGGCAGCACCGATTTGATTCCAGCTGATCGGTTTGCCCATAAATTTCTTTTGTCGATTAATGTAAGCGGATTTTTAACACTTTGTTTCCTGATTTATACCCTTATTCGTCCTTACTTCCTGAAGATTTTTCCTTCTCCGCTTGAACTTGAACGGCCCAGGGAATTAGTTGAACAACATGGAAAATCGGCTCTTGATTATTTCAAGACTTACCAGGATAAAATGATCTTTGAACCTGAAGGAATAAATGCATTCATTGCCTATCGGCCAGCTGGAAATTATGCTGTTGTTCTTGAAAACCCGGTTGCGGAGGATGAAAATCAGATGAAGCTTTGTATTAGCCAATTTGACCGGTTTTGTTTTGAAATTGGATTAAAAAGTATTTATTATCGCGTCCCAGAAGCCGATCTGCCGATTTATCAAAGTTTGAAAAAAAAGGTAATGTTTTTGGGGCAGGAGGGGTTGGTAGATCTGAATACTTTTTCATTGGAAGGGGGCTCTAAGAAGTCGATCAGGAATGCGCTCTCTAAAGTAAAGGATAGGGGTTACAAAACCCAAATTCATACTCCTCCGATTAAAGATGGTCTTCTTCAGAAAATTAAATCGGTATCTGACGAATGGCTTGAGGATACCGGCAGAAGTGAAATAATCTTCTCGCAGGGGATGTTTATATGGGGTGAACTGAAACAGCAAACGCTTATTACGGTTGAGAACTCTGAAGAGAAAATTGTGGCATTTTTAAACATCATTCCCGATTTCGCCAGGGGAGAAGGTACTTGTGATTTAATTCGAAAAACGTCAGATGCTCCAAATGGGGTAATGGATTTTATTATTATCGAATTATTCCGTCACCTTAAATCCGAAGGATATTCGTATGTCAATATGGGTTTTGCACCAATGTCAGGATTAAACGATCCCCATACTTTCAAAGAAAAGTCCATGAAGTTTGCCTATGAGAAAATAAGGGGATTTTCACAATATAAGGGGTTACGGGAATATAAGGAGAAATTTGCAACTATATGGGAGAACAAATTCCTGATCTATGATCATGACTTTGACCTTATTCAGGTTCCGGGAGCATTGATGAAAGTAATCAAACCGTAAAATTTTAGAGACGTAATACTTCGTGGCTCTAAAATATTATTTGCTGCCTAATACCAAAATAATAACCCCTGTCAAAATTCCGAGTAGAAGCCAACCTTTCTGCCGGACATTCTTTTCATGAAATATTACAGCTCCGAGGGTAAATGAGATGACGACTCCTCCACGTCGCAGAGCCGATATTACGGAAATGAGAGATCCGTCAAAACCAATCGCATAAAAATACAGGAAGTCAGCAACTACCAAAAAAAGACCGATCATCGGGATTGACCAACGCCACTGAAATGGGGTATTTTCTTTACGATTCGGGTACCAGAGAAAAAGGACTATCGGTAAAAGTAGGCCAACCTGGTATATCGATGACCATGCCTGCATAGCCATCCGGTCGAAATTACGAACAAGGAATTTATCATAAAACCCGCTTATTGATCCAAGCAGAGTACCGGCAATTAAAAACAGAACCCATTTATTAGTCGAAAAATGAAACCCTTCAGACTTCCCTGCAAGCGATAAAAAATAAAAAAAGACCAGAGTAATAGCTGTTCCAATCCACTGTATCATAGTCAGATGTTCTGAAAAAATAACGATGGCTCCCAAAATAATCCAGATGGGACCGGTTGCACGTATTGGAGAAACGATTGTCAAAGGAAGGTGCTTGATTGCGAAAAATGCGAAAATCCAGGAGCTTGTGACAATCACCGATTTAAGGAAAAAATAGCCGTGCTGTGCAAGAGGTGCTTCAGGAATAAAAAAAATAGTGTTTTTCAGTAATTCAGGGTAGTAAGCGGATATCAGGACTAAAGGAAGAAAGGTGACGGCATATGTGAACGTTGAAAAAAAGAGAACTGGCAGAACAGCATTATGACTCAGCGATAATTTTTTAAAAACATCGTATGTTCCAAGGAAAATAGCCGAAAGAACGGCAAAGAGTGCCCACATAAATTCAAAATTGGTTGGACAAAGATAGGAATGCCTATTTAAGTATCAGGTTCTAATAGGTTATGAATAGGTAAAATTAATATTGTCTTATTGATGAAGTAGGGAATCAGACCAAAGGAATAATGTCTTAGATTATTTGGTATGTGTAATTTGGAAATTTGGACCGGTGCAGCCGGCAAACTATTTTTTGCATCTGGCTGAACTACTTCGGAGGTAAGTTCACTTTTTCATAACAAGCCTATTCCTTAGAATCTATCTCTTGCGGAAGATCTCAGTAAGCGATCTTGCTTTATTTGAAAGCTTATTAATACCCTCTTCAATCAGGCTTTTGTCGAAATCGTCTGAGAACATCATTTCAGGATTATCCTCAATCTCGTTCGGATAAATCAGGATGAAGTCGTAGTTTTCAAAATTTTTGGCCATCAGTCGCGGAATACTCTCCTGGTTGATTTTGTAAGAAATGCCGCCGTTTCGCGGTAGTGTAATAATTACAAGGTCTGTTGGCTGAATGTAGGCTGAGATTTCGGTGAAATCATTCCAATCGGTAAACTCTGTATGTTTTAAGGAAATAACCATTTTACTCGAATGCAGGTATTCTTTAATGTGCCTGAAGGTTTGAGGAGTCGAGAGAAATTGGCAGGATACCTTTAAGGTCCTAGCCAGCCGAAATACTCTGTCAAGCCACAGATTAAATCCGTATTCCCGATCTGCATACCGGGGGCAGATAACCACAATTTTTTTGTGCCCGCTTAGTTGAGGGGAGATACTGCAAGCCCAGACAGCCTGATTCGTATTCTCCACGATATATTTTATTACATTTCCAAACAGGATGTCAGTAAACTGGCTTTTAAGGGCAAATCCAATAATAATCTCAGTGGCAAATATCTCAGTGGCTACCCGTTTAATTCCGCTGGGAACGTTTTGACTGATCGTTGTAATAATTTCAACTTCCTGATCAAAGGCAGAGGCATGAATGATCGCTTTTTCAAGGTTTATCTTTGCTTCGACCAGCTTTTGCTTTGCCTGAAGGTCATCCTCCACAACTGACAAACTAACGATCGGAAAACGGTTTTTAGGATTTTTTATTGCGATGGCCAGGTCGAGCAATCGTTCCATATTATTGGGGTTATAGATCGGAACAAGTATTTTTTGCTCACTGATGGAAGGTAGGGCAGGAGATTCGGATTTATCGGTGATTAAAACATGTTTAGCAGAATGTTCCGTAACAAATGAAGCTACAAGACAGGTTACCAAAATTAATACGATTGTTCCATTCAGTATATTCTCATCTACAATTCCAATTCTGAAACCTACCATAATTACGGCGATTGTAGCTGCGGCATGCGAACTGCTCAATCCAAATATCAGGTGGCGGTTAGCTTTGGAATACTTGAATATTGCAGAGGTAATCCAGGCTGCAATGTATTTTCCGATGAGTGCAACAATCGTAAGTGTTGCTGCAATAATCAATGCATGAGGGCCTTCCAAAAGTACATGCAGGTTAATCAGCATTCCGACACTGATCAGGAAAAATGGAATGAATAGGGAATTGCCAACAAACTCCAGCCTGTTCATCAGGGATGAGGTGTGGGGAATTAGTTTGTTCAACGCAATTCCGGCTGCAAATGCTCCAATAATTGGCTCAAGACCAGCTAGTTCAGATAAAAATGCGGAAAGGAAAACCATGGCCAGGACAAAGATGAAATGTGAATTTTTCTCCCCTTCAAAATGCCGGAAAAACCAGGTGGCAAGTTTCGGAATAAGCCATAAAACGATGCCAAGGAATAGTAATACAGAAATTGAGAATCTTATCCAAAAACCAGGAGTAATTTCACCGTTTACAGAACCACTAATAACTGCCAGAATTATTAATACTGCAGTATCGGTCAGCATAGTTCCTCCAACGGTTATCCCTACCGCTTCATTCCTTGAAATACCGAAACGGCTGACGATGGGATAAGTCACCAGTGTATGTGTGGCAAACATACTTGAAACTAAAAAACTGGTCTCGAAACTAAACTCCAGCAAATACCGGCAGACAGGGTATCCAATAGCAAAGGGGGAAATAAATGTAAAGAAGCCAAATACCAAACTCTTGTGCTTGTAGTTGGAAAAGCCTTTCAGGTCCAGTTCGAGGCCGGCAAGAAACATGATATAAAGCAATCCGATGGTTGAAAAGAGATCTATTGCAGAATTTTTGGCAATGAGATTCAATCCATGCGGACCAATAATTACTCCGGCAATAATCAATCCGATTATTCCGGGAACTTTAAATCTTCTGAATAAAATAGGTGCAAGCAGTATAATGAACAAGATCAATGCAAATATCAGGACTGAACTCTGAAATGGTCTTTGAAATATATGCTGCAGATTATCAAGTACTTTATCCATTTTTAGCCTATTCAAATCACGGGCTAAACCCGAATCTCAAAATTATTCTTTTAATCCTAGAATATTCATAACCTTCTTCTTTTTATTCAAACGAATCATTGAATTTTTGCAGCTATAGCAGTGATTTTTGGTAGAGAAAATTTTGATTATTTCTAATGCGGCCGGTCAATTGCAACCATCTGCCTTCAGATTTTTAACTGAAATCGTTCAACTGTTTAATATTTGCAATTAATCACACAAGTAGCTATAATAGAATTAGTTGTATGTAAATGAGCCAGGGTTGATTAAATAATTAAAAATATCTTTCACATCCATCTTTAGGGCCGCGTCTGAAACTTATCAACTAAATTGTGTTCATTACTGGCTGTTGATTTCGTTTGTGACACCTTTGATTTTCACTATATTTGTGCAAAATCGATTTAAAATGGTCCCAGGTTATTCTGAAGAATCAATTCGTACGCTTGATTGGAAAGAACATATCCGCAAGCGACCCGGTATGTACATTGGTAAGTTGGGCGATGGCTCAGCGGCCGATGATGGAATTTATGTCCTTCTAAAGGAGGTTCTGGATAATTCTGTTGACGAATTTATGATGGGCAACGGGCGCAAGATTGATGTGTCTGTTTCTGATGATCTGGTTTCTGTGCGAGACTATGGCCGTGGTATTCCGCTTGGTAAGCTGATGGATGTGGCTTCTCGTATGAATACGGGTGCTAAATACGATTCAAAGGTTTTCAAGAAATCGGTAGGGTTAAACGGGGTGGGAATTAAAGCCGTAAATGCGCTGTCGCATAAGTTTTCGATTAAATCCGTTCGGGATGGCCGTTTAAAAAGAATTGATTTTTCGAAGGGCGAGATATTAAAAGACCATGATGAGATTCCTACCGAGGAGGTAAACGGTACCGCAGTAGCTTTTACCCCTGATAATGAGATCTTCAGGAATTATCACTACATCGAGGAGTTTGTAGTCCCATTATTGAAAAATTACACCTTTCTAAACGCCGGATTAATAATCAATTTTAATGGAGAAAAATACCTCTCAAAAAATGGTCTTTATGATCTTCTGGAGGAAAACCTCGATCAGGATCCGGTTTATCCGATAATCCATCTCAAAGGTGAGGACATTGAATTTGCGCTGACTCACAGCAACCAGTACGGTGAAGATTATTACACCTTTGTAAATGGTCAGTTTACTCCTCAGGGTGGAACTCACCTGGCAGCCTTCCGTGAAGCACTTGTCAAAACAATCCGGGATTTTTACCATAAAGAGTTCGATGCTTCCGATATCCGCGCCTCAATAGTTTCTGCACTCAGCATTAAGGTTGAAGAACCAATATTTGAGTCTCAGACCAAAACAAAACTGGGCTCAAAGGACATGGGGCCTGAGGGTCCTTCTGTGCGTAATTTTATAATGAATTTTGTCCAAAAGGAGTTAGGGAACTTCCTTCATAAGAATGGTACAACCGCTGACATTCTCTTAAAACGAATCCAGGAATCAGAAAGGGAACGTAAGGCAATCTCAGGCATTCAAAAACTGGCAAAACAGAGGGCGAAAAAGGTAAGTCTGCATAATAAGAAATTAAGGGACTGCAGGATTCACTATAACACCAGCCATGAACTTAAGGAAAACAGCTCGATTTTTATTACCGAAGGGGACTCGGCAAGTGGGTCGATTACCAAATCACGTGATGTTACGACTCAGGCTGTTTTTAGTCTTCGGGGCAAGCCACTGAACAGTTATGGGCTAACCAAGAAGATCGTGTACGAGAATGAAGAGTTTAACTTGCTTCAGGCCGCTCTGAATATCGAAGAGGGTATAGACGAACTGCGGTATAACAAGGTGATCATATCCACTGATGCCGATGTTGACGGTATGCATATCCGTTTGTTGCTAATCACCTTCTTTTTGCAGTTCTTTCCTGAGTTGATTAAAAAAGGGCATCTTTATATTTTACAGACACCCCTTTTCCGGGTTCGTAATAAAAAAAGAACAGCTTATTGTTATTCTGAGCAGGAACGCGATCAGGCAGTAAAAGCCCTTGGGGCCAGTCCTGAAATAACTCGTTTTAAAGGATTGGGTGAAATATCGCCCGATGAGTTTAAGAATTTTATTGGCGAGGATATTCGCCTCGACTCAGTTATTCTGAATAAAAATGAATCCGTTTCCGAGATGCTCGAATTTTACATGGGTAAAAACACCCCCGATCGTCAGGACTTCATTATTGAGAATCTCCATGTAGAAAAAGATGAAATTTAAGTAATGATAACCACCTGTCATTGTTTGACGATGACCGACAAATCATATTAGCAACTCCAATTCATTCGTGAAAAATGTCTAACGAGGAAGTTACAGAAGGATTACCGATGCCGGAAGAGAATGAGGCAAAAGAGGCTAAAAAGGAGCTTCACCATATTGTTTATTTGTCATCGATGTATCAGACCTGGTTCCTTGATTATGCTTCATATGTGATCCTGGAGAGGGCAGTGCCTTATGTAAATGACGGACTTAAACCTGTTCAACGCCGTATTCTTCATGCAATGAGGCAGATGGACGATGGCAGGTATACTAAAGTTGCCAACATTATCGGGCAGACGATGATGTACCACCCCCATGGCGATGCTTCGATTGGCGATGCTCTTGTTCAGCTTGGGCAGAAGGAATTGTTAATTGATGCTCAGGGAAACTGGGGAAATATACTTACTGGTGATGGAGCCGCGGCTCCAAGATACATTGAGGCACGACTCTCAAAGTTCGCACTTGAGGTTATGTTTAATCCCAAAACGACTAAGTGGCAGCTCTCATACGACAGCCGAAACCGCGAACCTGTAACCCTTCCGGTCAAATTTCCCCTGCTGTTGGCCCAGGGAGTCGAAGGAATTGCGGTGGGTCTGGCATCAAAAATTCTCCCTCATAATTTTATCGAGTTACTTGATGCCTGTATTGCGTATCTTAACGAAGAAAATTTCGAACTTTTTCCCGATTTTCTGACAGGCGGTTACATCGATGTCAGCAAATATAATGATGGCTTGCGAGGTGGTGCAGTTAAGATCAGGGCCAAAATCGAAAAACTCGATAATAAAACCCTTGCTATTACAGAGATACCTTTTGGCCGGACAACCTCTTCTTTAATTGAATCAATTGTTAAAGCCAACGATAAAGGGAAAATCAAGGTCAAAAAAATTGATGACAATACAGCTGCAAATGTCGAGATTTTGATTCACCTAATGCCGGGAATCAGTTCAGACAAAACGATTGATGCGCTTTATGCTTTTACCGATTGCGAAGTTTCAATTTCGCCCAATGCCTGCATTGTTGAAGACGACAAGCCCAGATTTATAAATGTTACAGAAATCCTTAAACGATCAGTAGAAAAAACTGTTGAATTACTTAAGCTTGAGCTTGAAATTCATATGGGCGAACTCGAGGAACAATGGCATTTTGCCTCCCTCGAACAGATTTTTATCGATGAGCGGATTTATAAGGATAAGGCCTTTGAGGAATCGGCAAATATTGACGCTGCGATTAGTCATATCGACAATCGGCTAACACCCTGGAAACCCAGATTCAGAAGGGAGATCGTCCGGGAAGATATAATTAAATTATTGGAAATCAGAATGGG
>CAIXZH010000049.1 GCA_903923905.1 uncultured Bacteroidia bacterium | reverse complement strand
CTTGTTGTCATTCTGAGCGTAGCGAAGAATCTTTGATTTTCCCCGGGAAAGTAGTATAAATTAATAGATTTTTAATTCAAATTCTCCAACTTCGCAAGAATAATACATTCCCGAAATCGTAAGAGGATTTGGCTAAATCGCTAAAACATAGAATAATTAAACAATGAGCTACACAAGACTTTTCCTATTTATTACCTTGTTATTGTTCACTTCTGCAGGATTTAGTCAGTCTGCAGACTTCTCCAAAACAACAATCTTTCTTCAGGACAAGAAAAATGTTCAGCTGCAAAAAGCGGTTCAGGTTTTATCCGAAGAAGTTAAAAGCCGGAGCAATCTCCTGCTGCCCGTTACTTACAAACCAGCGACGGATGGTCAGCAATCAATTATTGTCGGGGTTGAAGAACGGATGGAGAGATTGCCTGAAAACATTAAGAGTTCACTCAGTAAATTGCCAGCAACCGGAAAAGACGGATATAAGATTGTCCTTCTTCAAAACAAAACAATAGTTATTGCCGGCCATGATGAACGGGGTGCGCTTTACGGGGTGGGCAAACTGCTCCGAAAAATGGACCTGAATAAAGGTGTTGTACTGGTTCCGGGTGATCTGAATATCTCCTCTACGCCGGTATATCCGATCCGTGGACATCAGCTGGGTTACCGTCCAAAAACGAACGCCTACGATGCCTGGAGTGTAGCTCAATATGACCGCTACATCCGTGACCTGGCGATATTCGGGGTCAACAGCATCGAGATCATGCCACCCCGCACCGATGATGATGAAACAAGTGTCAACATGAAATTACCTGCAATTCAAATGATTGCAGAACAATCCCGGATTTGCAAAGAGTACGGCCTCGACCTGTGGATGTGGTATCCCAATATGGGAAGCGATTACACTACGCCCGATTCGATTAAAAGTGAACTGGCAGAACGGGAGAAAATATTCAGCACGGTACCTAAACTGGATGCCCTCTTTGTTCCTGCGGGAGATCCGGGGGATCTTGAACCTGATGTCCTCTTCACCTGGCTGGAAAGTGTTGCAAAGGTACTCCACAAATATCATCCCAATGCCAAAATATGGGTTTCGCCACAGGTCTTTAAACCCAGCAAAGAGTGGTATGCCCGGTTTTATGAACACGTAAACCGCCAGTATCCCTGGTTCGGTGGTATCGTATATGGTCCATGGATCAAGACCCCGCTTCCCCAGGTTAAGAAACTGATTAACCCATCAATTCCCATCCGGTTGTACCCCGATATCACCCATAGTTACAGCTCCCAGTATCCGGTTCCGGATTGGGATATTGCTTTTGCGATGACCCTTGGCCGCGAATGCATCAATCCGCGACCGGAAGATGAAAAGTATATCCATAACTTCTATGCCCGATTAGCGCAGGGAAGTATCAGTTATTCGGAAGGGACCAATGATGACGTGAATAAATTTGTCTGGAGCGGTCAGGACTGGGATCCATCAACGCCTGTTTTGGAGACCCTGCGCGACTATGCCCGTTTTTTTATCGGGCCCGATTATACCGAAGGGGTAGCCCAGGGGATACTGGCACTGGAAAGAAATTTCCGCGGTCCCCTTTTATCGAATGAACATGTCCAGGGTACACTTCAGCAATGGCAATCGATGGAAAAGAGTGCCCCTGATAACGTATTGAGTAACCCCCGCTTCCAGAGTGGTTTAATCAGGGCCTATTTCGACGGATATACCCAAAGAAGGTTAATCTATGAAACCTCGATTGAGCGTGAATCAAGGAATATCCTGGAGAGAGCCGGGCTGACAGGATCAAAATCAGCGATCGCAGAGGCTCGTAATACCCTCGCACTGGCCCGCGAAAAACAGGTCTCTCCCGAATTGAAACAGCGATGCTTCGCACTGGCAGATTCCCTTTTCCGGAGTTTTGGGGCCCAGCTTACTGTTGAAAAGCACCATGCCATGCCAGGCCGCGGAAATTTTATCGACAATATCGACATTCCTTTGAATGATGCCTTATGGCTACTCGACCAGCTTAACCTGATCGAAAAACTGAATACCGAACCTGAACGACTGGCTGCAATTGGGAAGATGCTGCACCGCACCGATCCGGGTCCTGGTGGCTTCTATGACAATTTTGGGAACCCCGCCGCAATGAAACGGGTAAAAGCACAGAAAACATGGGCTGAAGATCCGGGAAGTCTGGAATCGCCACGCGAAAGCTTCGGAGTAGGATTATCCGGTGTTGACTGGGTCCACGAAATCGTAGCCAAAGGATTTGAAGGGCAAACCACCCCTTTGGCCTGGATGAACCAAATTAATACCCTTTATGACACTCCGCTAAAAATTGAATACGAGAACCTCGATCCTAAAGGCACCTATACTCTGAAAATTGCCTATACCGGTCGCTTCCGGTCCAGGATGAAACTGGTTGCAAACGGAGTTATGATCCACGATTATATCCGCATGGGTACTCAACCGTTGTTTGAATTTCCACTTCCCAAAGAAGTTACCCGGGATGGTAAGGTCTTATTCACATGGAGTTGCGGGGATGATGACAAGGGAGAAGGGGAACGCGGATCGCAGGTTGCCGAGATATGGCTGATTAAAAAGTAAGTACCCAATTAGCAGTTATCCAATAATAGCCGTCGATATTGCATACTGGTATAATGGTATCTTGCAGGCACCATCCTTGCTATAACCATTTAGTAGGGTGAATTCTCCGCCTTTATCTGTTGCCATAGTTAAAATACCACATGAAATGATTAAAATACCACAGGTTATTTTAGAATTTTTAACAAATCTTTACAACCGTGATTATTTAAATTCATTAATGAATAATCACTACGACAAGAAGTATAATATCCAAATCACCTTAGTCACAAAAGATATTTAAAATAATCTGATTGAACAAAAGAAAAAATAAATTGTTAATTATTTACAACAATTGTTAAAATATGATAATCAAAATAATCAATCTATTTTAAATATAGGACTAATTGTGCTTTTTATGTTTTCGATTAAATTCTGAATTCTATCTAATTAAAATTTAAATCTTTTTGTATGAAAAAGTATTTCAAACTGGCTGGCTTGTTATTTCTCGGGCTGATTCTTGTAATAGGATGCAAAAAGGAGACTCCTGCTCCCACTGCCTCTTTTACGGCCACTGTAAACGGTGGTATAGTCACCTTTAAAGCTGAAGTGACCAACTCATCGAAATATGAGTGGGATTTTGGGGATGGCAGCTATATTAATACCCTTGTAGCTCCTGTGCACACTTATGCTCAAATTGCTGTTGACCAAACCATTACTGTCTCTTTAACGATTAAAGGTCCGGGAGGACAGGTCACCGTTTCGAACAAAATAACCATTCCGGCAAAGACCAAGTTGCAATATCTGACTGGCGGAACTCCGGCTGCTCCAAGTTCCAGGAAGTGGAGAATCAGCCAAAGTGCACCGTCATTTATGATTAATTATGCGACTGCAACTTTCACCCCGAATTATAAAACTTATCCTGGTGGTATTCTTACAGCTGTTGGTTTAACCCCTGTTTATAGCGATTCGTTCGAGTTCAGCAGCGATGGAACACTCACGATTCATCCAAACGGTAAGGGGATCTTTGCCGGTTATGTTTACTGTGCACTAAATGCTGTTCCAAATGCAGGTAATGCCGGAGGTTCAGGACTTACCTATGCCACTCCATTTACATCTCCGGCCGGTGCAACCTTCCAGATCAATGAGAATAAAGACTTCACGATTACCACTGCTCCTGATGGCGTCCATGCAGCTGCAGTCACCTATCCGGGTGTAATGACCCTGAGCTTTACTAATGGTGGCTTTCTGGGTATTCTTGACTGGTCAAGCGAATGTATCATTGAATCAATATCTGATACCCAAATTGTTGCAGACTTCTTTATTTCTGCTGTACCTCCTCCAGGTCAGGTTGGTAAGCCCAATTTTGCTTTGCACCTTTATTTTGAAGTAGCCCCATAATTCAGCTTTCCGGGAGGGTCATCAGGTTCTCCCGGGAAGATTTAATTAAACGAATAATTAATATCAAGTATTAGCAATTATTAAAACAACAAAAACTACTTATGATGAAAAGAAAATTGCTTAAAGCAATATTGCTGTGCTTCTTTGTTGTAATGACTCACAACCTCTTTGCGCAAAATGTTGTAACTGGAAGTGTCAAAGACGATACCGGTCAATTATTACCCGGAGTCAGTGTTGTGGTCAAAGGGACCACGAATGGGACAATCACCGATAATAACGGAAAATTCTCGATCTCAACATCCAAAAATGCCACATTGGTTTTTTCTTTTATTGGATTGGAATCCAAAGAGGTAGTTGTTGGTACCCAGAGTAAGCTTGACCTGACACTCGCCTCCAGGGTTGTTGGAGTTGATGAGGTGGTTGTAACAGCACTCGGGATCTCCAGGGAGAAAAAATCACTCGCCTATTCAGTTTCCGAGGTGCAGGGAAATGACCTGATTCGGGCTGCCGGTTCAAACGTGGTTAAATCGTTGGATGGCCGTGTCAGCGGAGTCAACTTCACTTCCACCAGTACAGATCCTGCAGGTTCTGTGTTTGTAACCATTCGCGGTGCAACCAGCTTAAGTCTTACAAATTCAACTGCTGCTGCCCAGCCACTCTTTGTAGTTGACGGGATTCCGTTAGGAACAACATCGGTTGAAAATCAGAATGGCGCAGACTTTGGAAACCTCCTTTCGCAGTTAAATCCCAATGATATAGAGAGTATATCGATTCTTAAAGGAGCCAGTGCAGGTGCACTTTATGGATCAGCTGCCGGTAACGGGGTCATCATGATCACCACTAAATCAGGTAAAGGGGCGAAAAAAGGGATTGGGGTATCGGTTAACACATCCATTATGTGGGATAAAGCCTATAACTTCTTTGCCACTCAGCAGCTCTATGGTGATGGGATCCGTGCTTCTTCGATTTTCAATTCGGGCTATGACTGGGGTGCAAAGTTCTCTGATTTTGTGGGTTCTACTATTGATGCCTATAATACCATTACTCAACGCACTGAGACCAGACTATTTTCTGCCACCCACGAAAACCGCTTGCAACAATATATGCAAACCGGAGGAACCAACAATTACAATGTTAGTGTTACAGGTAATTATAAAGAAGGTTCATTCCGCTTTTCACTGGGCAAAATGTCCAATGTAGGAGTAATGCCGAATAACCAGACAGACCGCATGAATGCGAGCATGAGTGCAGAGTATAACATTACCAAAAAGTTAAAGATTGGGGTGACCAGTAATTATATGGGACAATTCACACCCAACAAAACGTCATCGAACAGCCAGGTTATCGAAGAGCTTACCATGGACTTCCTCGCCCATATTCAGCCTGTTCATGAGATGAAGAACATCTGGAAAAACGGCTTTGATGGCCAGTACCAGAACGCCCCGTATTATAATCCCGACGGTACACCCGCACTCGACAATCCGTACATGTATGCCTATGCTGAAACCAATACCTACCGGAAAGATAACTTCTTCGGTAAGGTTCAACTGGAATGGGAAATCATCAAGCCACTTAAATTCATTGCCCGCACAGGGATTGATTATTCCGGAAACAATTATGAATATAAAAGAGGGAAGGATTTTTCGGATAGTAATATGAGAGACGGTGCATACGGAGTAAACACAGGGACTAATCTTGGCGTTCAAAACGATTTGATGCTGGTTTGGAATAAGGAGTTTGGGAAGTTCACAACCAACGCCACAGCAGGTTACAACTATGCTTACAGTCAGAGTTACAGCTATTCGGCCAACGCTTCAAAACTGGTGCGTGTAAACGACTATGAACTGAGCAACGCGGTTGCCGGTACCATGACAGCCAGCAGTTCGTGGGGAATTGGAAAATCACAGAGCGGTTATCTGACCGGCCAGGTTGGTTATTCCAATCAACTCTATCTGGATGTTTCCGGAAGATATGACAGGAGCGGGATTCTTCCTGAAGATGTAAACTCCCATTTCTACCCTTCGGCTTCTTTAAGCTGGTTGCCTTCGACCACATTCAAACTTCCTGAAGTGATTAATCTGCTTAAGATAAGAGGGGGTTGGGCTCAGGTAGGACACGGTATTGGGACACCCAGGAGTAACAGCACATTCAGTTTTTCTCCGATTGACTATGGAAGTACCAAAATCGTAAATATTGGCGGTGCACTGGTTGATCCGCATATTAAAGCAGAGGTTACCACATCCTATGAAGGTGGTTTTGATATTTCGTTGTTTGACCGCCGTGTTTCAGGTGAATTTACTGCCTACAAGAAAATCCACAGTGATCAGCAGGGAAACATTCCAACCTCACCGGGTGTTGGTTACAGTGGAATGTTAACCAATGTTGGTACTGTCGAAGCTACAGGATACGAATTTTCCTTGAATTTTGTTCCGGTACGGACCAAAGATTGGAAATGGGATATCGGAACCAACTTCAGTACCGTTGAATCTAAAATCACCGCACTTTCTCCGACTTACGTTCCCAATGGATATACATTTTATGGTAGTGGCGCAAACACAGACCTCAGGTTGGCCGTGGGTGAGAAAATCGGTACCATGTGGGCAAACAATGTACTGAAGAGAATGCCCAAAACAAGCAAATATGCGGGAATGATTATGCTTGACGATTATGGCGAATGGCAAAATTCATCGAATGAAGCAGACCGCACACGACTAGGCAATTACAACCCAAAATTCATTTTGGGAGTCAATAGTTCTGTAAAATGGAAAAACTTCAGACTCGGTGTAGTCGGTAGTCTTCGTTATGGCGGTAAATTCCTTTCCGATATTGAGCGCAGAGCCGTTACTAATGGTCATTCCATATCCACCATCGGAGACAAGGTCAATGGCACAAATCAATACACTGTTGGTGGTCGTGATGCTGCAACCGGTGGTTTGCCCTGGCCTGATGCCAAACAGATGCCATATGCGCAACAGGCTGGTTTAGTTGCCACCTATTCCATGTACGGAACAAGTGTTCCAATTAATGATGCCTGCTACTTTAAAGGGGTATGGCTTAAGCCAGGTGGGAATGCTTCCAACGATGCAGATTACATTGTAAACGGTGCCAATCCATTGCAAACATTCTATGCACTTCCAGGCCTTATCTTAGGTGCACAAAACTGGAGTTTCCCGGAATCGCTGGTTCATGATGCCACAAACTTTAAATTGAAGGAGGTCACCTTGGACTATACCATCCCAAAAAACCTCACCACAAAACTAAAAGTTGAAAATGTAACCGTTGGGTTTGTCGCACGTAATATATTCCAATGGAATAAATCCGCAAGAAATGTTGATCCTGAGTCAGCTTTCGAAGGGATCGGTCAGAATCAGGGAATCGCCGGAAAGGCTTTGCCTTCCATCGGATCTTATGGTTTCAAAGTATCGTTTGATTTTTAATGCTTAAATTTATTGCAATTATGAAAAAACAGATATCAATTTTACTTCTACTTGCTCTCTTTATTATATCTGCCTGTCAAAAACAGGATCTGAGAGAAAGTGAATTGTTGCAACAGCGAAATGCGTTAGAATCCGCGACCCCGAACCTGCTGCTCTCTTCGATAATACAGCAATCAGCCTTCGCCTATCAGGCCGAAGGGGGTGTTTCCAACCCGCAACTTGCGGCCACCGTGCAATACATGCAGGGAAACCGAAATTCCGATAATAATATTTACAAGGGTTTCGCCTTGCCAACTACCGACTTGTACAACTTTACAACACCGATCAAATTGGCAGAGGCTTCCATTTCCAGAATGGATTCTCTTAAATTGAGGAGTTACCAGGGGATCTTTTTGATTTTCAAATCATTCCTTTGGTCAACTGTAACTGATCTGTATGGCGACATCTATTACACTCAGGGGTTGCAAGGTCAAAACGGGATTCTTTTCCCGAAATTCGATGATCAGAAAGATATTTATCCTGCGTTAATTAAAAACCTCAAAGATGCGGCTAAACTGATAGCTGCCGGAAAAGAAGCGATCGATCCAACCTACGATATCCTTTATGGCGGGAACAAGGCAGAATGGATTAAATTTGCAAACTCTCTGCAACTCAGACTCCTGATGAAGGCAGGCAAAAACCTGCCAAATGCAGCAGCCCAGATCGATTCTATTGCGGCTCAACCATTGATGACTTCCGGCTCGGATGATGCGGCCATTCCATATCTTGCCGGTGATCCAACCTACAGCTGGCCAAGGGGTAGTTCTTACATGCTTTATAGTGGTAATTATATGATCTACCGTCCGAGCAAAACGTTGGTTGATACCCTGAAGGCACTCGCTGATCCGCGTCTTGGAGTCTGGGTTGCCCCTGTGGAAAAACCATGGACGAATGTTTCAGCTCAAAACGGGACTTCGGTAACCACGATAGATCCGCTTGGCTTCAGCTATGTCTCAACCTGGGAGTATATCGACCGCACAAATTCCAATATCGCACATGCTGCAAGTTCTATTGTAGATACCCTGACACTCTATGCCGGTTACACGGCAGGTATGTACGAAGATGTATTGTCCGCAAACGGAAGCTACGATTTCCCTACCACCATTTTTAACTACAAAATTTCCAAATTCTCCCAATTACTGAATCAAAATTCACATGCGCTCCTGAAAGCCTGCATGATGCAGTCGGATGAGGTTCAGTTCCTGCTGGCAGAAGCAGCTGTAAAAGGCTATATCACAGGTGCAAACCCTGAAACACTCTATAATAAAGGGGTAACACTGGCACTGAACCGCTGGGGACAAAACTTACCTTCAGGTTATTTCAATAATGCAAGGGCTAAATTCCCGACTTCAGGAACAGACGACCAGAAACTGGAAAAAATCGCTCTGCAGAAATGGCTCGGACTCTTCATGATGGGTGTTGAGGCCTATTCGGACTACAGACGTACGAGACTTCCATTTATTGAACTGAACGGGGAACTGGCTAGTGGTATTCACAAATTCCCACTACGTTTCAGATATCCTCAAACGGAAATGAACGATAACGCTCAACAATATCAGGCTGCGATTGCAAAACTGGATTTGGGGGATACCGAATTCTCTAAAATGTGGTTATTGCAATAGTATTCCGATAATATAAATGCAGGAAAGCCGTCTCAATTCTACTTTGAGACGGCTTCCTTGTCTAAATTTGTATTCAGAATTATTAACCAATGAACAGATTCCTACTCATCATCGCATTTATCTGCTTCCTAGCACAACCGGAGTCTCTTCAGGCACAAGGGAAATTCCCCGATAGCAATTCAATCCTTGACCAGCTGACCATCCCCTCTGCCGCTAAAAGCAAAAGGTCCTCAAGCACGGATCCCAATTTTGACGGCAATGGTGATTCAAGGGAAATCCAACCCGGAGAAACCCTGGTTATTGCCGATTTGGACGGTCCCGGAATCATCAATCACCTGTGGAATACCTCAGCATCCCTGAATCCCTATTCAGCCAGGGCACTTGTGTTGAGGATCTATTGGGATGAGGCAGAAAAACCCAGTGTGGAGGTCCCATTGGGCGATTTCTTTGGTGTCGGACATGGTGCCCAGAAAGATTTTCAATCATTACCGGTAGGCGTTTCCTCGTATGGCCGTTCCAGGACCTGCTATTGGAAAATGCCCTTTAAAAAGCATGCGAAAATTACCCTGACAAATGAGCTGAACGGATTTGGACCGGTTTATTTTTATTATTATGTAGATTGGGATAAGGTCGATTCGCTTCCTGAAGATATCCTTTATTTCCATGCAAGATACCATCAGCAGAATCCTGCAAAACCCGGAGACCACCTCATTTTGAACACCACCGGACGCGGAAACTACATAGGAACAGTTTATTCAGTGTTGCAATTAAAAACCGGGTGGTTCGGTGAGGGTGATGATCGTTTTTACGTAGATGGTGAGAACGTTCCGTCGATCCAGGGAACAGGAACCGAAGACTATTTTGGTGATGCCTGGGGGTTTCGGGAGTTTGCCGGCTCTTATCATGGTGTCACGTTATATGAAGGACCTTTGAAAGGCGATCGGGTGACTGCCTACCGCTGGCACATTCAGGACCCTATCCGGTTCGAAAAATCATTAAAATTCGCCATTGAACACAAAGGCAGTGATATAGATATGCAGGGAAAACAGCTTTCCCGGTCTGATGAAAGGGCTGATTGGATCAGCTCTGTGGCATTCTGGTACCAAACCCCGATCGTTTTCTCTGATTCCGTGATACCCCCGGCAAACACAAGAATTCCAACCTATCAGATTATGCTTGCAGCTGATTTGAAAATGAAAGCCTCGCCAAATAAAATAACCAAAGAGAAAGTGGGAATTCATTTTCTGCCTGAGACACCCGACGGTTCCATTGAGTTTGAGTTTGAAGTCAAAGAATCAGGAAGGTACAAAATATCGGCCGTTCTTGTGGATGATCTGTTTGGGAGCAGGTACCAACCACTAATTGATAATCAGTTGGCTGGCCCGGTTTTGGACATGGCAAGCAAGGGAGACGACTGGACGGAATATAATTTTGGCTATTTCAACCTGGATCACGGCAAACATCAGTTTAAATTGGAGGGGAAAGGGGTTTCGTCGGGCCGGAACCTCGCTCTCCCCAAAAAATACGCCATCGGCATAAGTAGCCTGATCCTTTTGCGCCTCGAAGATCTTGAAAAATAAATTCTGAGAATGGTTAAACTTTATATTTCGGTTTCACATGTACCTGATTCTTTTCTTGAAAAGGTGCCATAGGCATAATATATGGGTAGAAAATGGAATAAAAACAATATAAGTAATAAGAACAATATAATGTTGTAATTATTTGTTTCCTCATTTGACCTCCCCCAACCTCTGACCTCCCCAACCTCTCCAAGGGGAAGGGAGGGGATTATAATGCAGGTCTTGTCCAGAATGCAGGAGATTTAGAGGGGTCAAAAAGGAGAAAATCAGAATTCTAAATAGTACATTATATCTTTCCGATTACTTATTTGCAACATCTCAATATTTAGTAATTTTAAGCAGCCATTTTTGAATTTCAAACATTAATACGAAAATTCCTCAACAATATTCACACCCAACCGCTAAAACTCTTTAATATGGGCAAATCATTATTCCTCCTCGTAATTGTTTCACTGTTGCTCCGGATAGCAGCCTTTTCACAGCCAATCACACCTCAACCGCTTATGCCCGGGAAATGGATTAAGTCATGGTTAATATGTGGTCCTATACCCCTGAAAGTGCCTTCTGATCCCTCAGAATCCTATAATCACCTGGAAGGATTCAACACGGACTATCTGGTGAAAGCCGGAGGGGAACAAAATCCTCAGATCAATGCCGGAGACGTCGTTAAATACCCGAAAGGTTCAGTTAAATGGCAGCTTTACGCATCACCCGATTCCATTGTCGACCTGTACAAATCGCTTTCGAAGAGTGCACCCGTATTAGCTTATGCGTATGCTGAAGTTCTGGCCAATGAAGCCAAAGTAGTGCTTATTAGCCTTGGTACAAATGATGGCGGCAAATTTTGGGTAAATGGACTAAAGGTATGGGATAACGCCCAACAAAGAGGATGCGTTCCTGATGACAATGTAATTCCCGTGGTACTGAAAAAAGGGAAGAATACCCTTTTGCTCAAAGTCGAACAGTGGGGCAACAGATGGGAATTTTGCTGCCGTTTCCTTCCATATTCAGTGTCTGCAATGATGGCAAAGGGAGATCTTTTTAATATCTCTGCCTCTGAGGATGGGGAACCTGCCATCTCGTCGAGATTCTCGCCCCCCGTATTGCAGCAAATTATTCATAATCTGAAAATTGATATTTCGAATGCACAAAATAGTCCAGTATTTGGGGAGGACCGGAAAAGCAATTTCTGCAGTCCGATAATGCTACCATCATCCGATTACCAATTATACCATGCCACTTTGGATGCCCGGCTATCCGGCGGAGGATTAATCTGGAGGAAATTTTCATTATTTGCCGGCAAGCGGCAGAACTATGAGCTTTTTTCAAACGGGAAATCATCTTACCGGATTGCCCTTGGGAGTAATGCCTCTGAATCTGAAAAGTGGGCTGCAAAAGAGCTTCAGAATTGGTTAAAGGAGATTAGCGGTGCGGAACTTCCCGTTCAGCAGCTCGATCAACCCTATGAGGGACCTCAGATTATTGTGGGATATAATGAATTGATTAAGGCAAAAACAGGAGCCCACGCCCCTGCCGATCTGGATGAATCGTTTCGTTACTGCAATTCAGGGTCCGACATTTTGATTTACGGCGGGAAAATGCGCGGTACCATGTATGGGGTTATGGCTTATCTCGAAAATGAATTGGGATGCAGGTGGTACACCCCCGAAGTAAGTGTAATTCCGAAGCGGAAAGAACTCTCCTTTAACTGGCTTGACCACTCTGAGAAGCCCGGGATAAGGGTGCGCAATGATTTTTATTTTGAAGCTTTTGATCCAACGTGGGCAGCCAGAAACCGGATGAACGGCACGCTGGGATTCAATGAGTCAAAGCCACAAATAGGGGGAACCGAAAATTACTGGGCGGTGCACACCTTCTATCCGTTAATGCCTCCTGCAGAATTTTACGCGAATTATCCCGAATATTATAGCCTTATTGATGGCAAACGGATTTACGATCACGCACAACTGTGCCTGACGAACCCAGATGTCCTGAGAATCATTACCGAACGAATCAAAAAACGAATGCGTGAAAGTCCCGAATACCTGATTTACGATGTATCTCAAAACGACTGGCATAATCCATGTCAGTGCGATAAATGCCAGGCCATTGTGAAAAAAGAGGGAGCAGAATCGGGATTGATTATCTGGTTTGTCAACCAGGTAGCGGAAGCGGTTGAGAAGGAATTCCCTGATAAGTTTATTGGTACACTGGCCTATCAATATACGCGAACTCCTCCGAAAACAATCCGTCCGCACAATAACGTGGTGGTCCGTTTATGCAGCATTGAATGTTGCTTTGCCCACGATTTCAAGACATGCCCGCAGAACAAGTCTTTCCTTCAGGATCTCCAACGCTGGTCCGCTTTGGCGCCCCATTTGTATATCTGGGATTACGTGGTCAATTTCAGCCATTATGTGATGCCTTATCCCAATTTTGCTGTCCTGCAGCCCAATATTCAAACTTTAAGGGAAAATAATTCAATTGGGATCATGGAACAGGCAGCCTACCAGAGCCGGGGTGGGGAGTTCTCCGAACTTAAGGCGTATCTGATTTCCCGCTTACTTTGGAATCCCGATTGCGATGTTGAAAAAGTAATCAGTGATTTCATGTATGGCTACTATGGAAGAGCCGGAAAATATATCCGTCAGTATTTCGACCTGGTTCAGGGTCGTGTCTCTTATCAGACCCATATTCATCTTGGTCTGACACCTGAAGACCCCATTTTTTCGGATAGCTTTGTCAGTGAGGCATGCCAGATCTTTGAGGAAGCATTAAAAGTGGCGGATAATGACGAAATAGCAGACCGCGTGGATATGGCATCCCTGCCGGTCCTCTATCTTAAATGCAAAAGAACACCTGTACTGGCAAAATACGACGGTACCTATGCCCGGTTCTGTGATATTGCCAAACGCAACGGAGTAAATAATTATGCCGAAGCAGGAGAACCACACCGGTTAGCCTTTCATAAGGCAGTTGAGAATGCGAAATAATCTCAATTATCGCACCTGGAAGTATCCAAGAAAGTGTTTTTAAAAGGAAGCCATCGTCAGTTCAAACACCCTGTCAAAAAAGGGAAAGTAACAGTAAATGGTAAACCGGGTGCTACTTTAGAGCAATTTCTTTTAAATTATATTTTTAAACAAGCAGGTTGGAAGTAGCACCAACACGGTTAAAGCATCCTATCATGGAAAAAATTAAAGTATTGGTAAGCTGACAATAAAATATATTTTATCAGGTTATAGCCTGACTTCCTGTTGCATTTAACAGGTAAAATCCGCGTGGCTAGGTTCATAAGGAATAGATCTCAATTAATGGCACCGGGTCATTAATCCCAACGGTTAATTATTGAAATATTGCAATATACCATCATTTAATGCGAAAAAAAGCTATCTTTTTTTGATCGTAATGGTGTTATCTTGCAATACGATTACAACCAAACCAACAAAATCAGATGAAAAGTATCCTCGGTTTAGTATTAACAGTATTAATTCTGATGCATTATGCCCAAAGTCAGACATTAAAACCTGATATTCAACTGTCTGACTCCAGGATTCAGCGAAAAGATACTGCTACTACCATTGATAATGGAATACTCACTTTAAAAATTGATGTCACAAGGGGTGGTGCGATCTCCTGGCTTTCCAAATCGGGAACGGCGCGCAGCATTGTTAACATTTCGGATGAGGGGAGATATATCCAGCAATCCTATTATGCCGGGAAAAGTCTTGACCGCAAAACTGAAGGACAATCCTCACACTGGTCCCCGTGGAGCTGGAATCCGATCCAGGTCGGAGACTACAACCGTAACCGGGCTAAGATTCTGTCCCTAAAAAAGAGGGGCAATGAGCTATATGTCAAATGCATCCCTATGCAGTGGGATATGAACAACAAACCGGCGGAGGCCGAAATGGAGCAGTGGACAACCCTCCAGGGGTCGGTTCTTAAAGTACATAACAAGCTCACCTGTCACCGTACTGATCAGATTTATGGCGACAGCATCCTCAGTGACCAGGAATTACCTGCTGTCTATCCAGTCTCTGCGTTAAAAAATCTCTACACCTATCAGGGGGCAGCTTCGTTTACCAATGCTCCGGTGGACAATCCGGCCGTGGTAAATCTCGCGAGCGGATTTTGGGGAATCTACCTGAATGTTTCTGAGAATTGGATGGCATTTGTCGATGATAACCTCTGGGGCATGGGCATTTATAATCCGGCCTGCACCAGATTCCTGGCGGGGATGGCAGGAAAACCGGGCGGTGAGGCTGTGGATGGTTCAACCTCATACATCGCACCGGTCAAAAAAGCAATGCTGACTAAGAATTGTGTATATGAATATGACTATTACGTGATTATCGGGACGCTTGCGGAGATTAGAAGTACTGTTTACAAGCTTCACAAAATGGAACCACAAGGCACAATAGAAAATTGGAAAATGAGAAATGTCAGGAGGTGCATGAAAAGTGACAATGTTTAAATTTCAAATTGTTATCCCTTTGGTGATATTATATGGGTAGAAAATAGATTAAACTTTAGGGTTTCGTCCCTGGGACGAAATATCAATGCTAAATATTTGGCTTCTACTCCTATTTTGTTCCTAAAGGAACTTAAAAAAAATATCTAACGAGTTTTTACCTGTTCCTGGCCATAACCAAAAAAAACCTAATGTGTCCTATTGTGCCTATAGTGGTTAAATAAATTCAGCAACGATGAAAACAATATTATTATTCACATTTACAATTGCCCTAACCGTTGGACTATGTGGACAGGTTCAGGTGAAACCTTTTCCCAAACCTGGCTACGAGTCACGTATAAGTAATTATATTTCGGATATGAAGGTGGTCGATACCCACGAACACCTCGAAGACCAGGCAGATTGGATCAAACCGGGCAAGCTCGATTTTATGCTGTTACTGCAGCATTACGCGTATGATGACATCCGATCGGCCGGGATGCCCAAGCAAACTTTCAATAAACTATTGACTGACTCACTGACAGTCATGGAAAAATGGACCATCTTAAGACCGTATTGGGAAGCCACTTCCAATACCGCCTATTGTCGTGCTGCACTGCTTACAGCGAACAAACTTTTTGGGGTTAAAGATTTAAATGAAAAAACGGTGGAAGATTTGTCGGCAAAGATCAAAAAGGCCTATCAGACAGACTGGTACAACCAGGTGCTCGTTAAAAAATGCCTGATCGATCATGTTTTGGTTGATGAGGACAACAGTATGCTGGGAGATCCCCTAATGTTTAAACATGTGAAACGATTTGGTGAGTTCATTTTCGCGGTTTCGGCACAAAAAATCGAAACAATAGCCAAAGCACAAAACACCCCTATTCATACGCTCGACGACTTTGTTAAGGCTTTGGGGGTCGCCTTTCATAATGCATTAGACCATAATAATGTAGCAATAAAAATTGGGGTGGCCTACGAAAGAGACCTGTTCTTCGATGATGTAACCAAAGAGAAGGCCGATGAAGTTTTTCGCAAAATCATGGCCCTTCCGGAAGGCAGTGTCCTGAAATATAACGGCAGCGAGATAAAACCGTTGCAGGATTATATGGTTCACCGGATATTGGACCTGGCAAGAGCGACCAATACGCCGGTACAGTTCCACACCGGACTGCAGGCCGGCGACGGGAATTTTATCGAAAACTCAAACCCTGCACACCTGACTAATCTGTTTCTGAAATACAGGGATGTGAAGTTTATCCTTTTTCACGGCGGATATCCTTTTGGAGGTGAGCTTGCTTCGCTTGCCAAAGGGTTTAAAAATGTTTATATCGATATGTGCTGGCTTTATATTATTTCCCCGTCGTACAGCGAAAGGTATTTGCATGAATGGCTCGAAACAGTGCCTGCCAGCAAGATCATGGCTTTTGGAGGCGACTTCAGGAATGTGGAGAATATTTACGGACATCTCCTGTTCGCAAAACAGGTGGTCACAAAAGTGCTCACAGAGAAGGTCAGAGATGGATATTTTACAGAAGAAGAAGCCATTAAAATTGCACAAATGATCCTGCATGACAACGCAATCCGTATTCTTAATCTGGATAAAAATTAATACTCCAATGAGAAGTTTGTTCCTTTTAATTGTGGTTATCCTCTGTTTTCTGTCAGCCCATGCAGAGGCCCAACCAGATGTAAACCGCTGGACACTGAGTGAGCCTAATTCAATCAGCTGGAAACCTGCCGGCAACCTTCCTCATCACGATCACATTGAAATGAGCGGGAAGTATATCTCCGCAGTTATCCGTTATGGGGTAAACGATGATTTCTCATATTCGATTTCCCGTGATATTGTCTGGCCCATGCTTCGCACCATCCCCAACAATACCCATGCCAGCCTGACGCGTACATTTAATCTGGACCCGGTCAAACTGACTACAATTAACAAACGGCTGGTTCAGCACGAGCACGTCGATGAGATCCTCCTGAATGGCCGGATCAACGTAAAGAGCAGCCTCACGGACGGTATTAAACTGGTTCGCACCTTATTCCCTGCGACAGCTCTGCCCCTCTTTGGTGAAAAGTATGAGCTGACAAACACCGGGAATAAAGCTTCCGTAATCGAAATTCCGGAAATAAGGATTCTTGCCAAAACCAACCCATCCGAAGGAGTAGACGGGAGCTATACCCTTTCAGTTCAATCATCTCATTACGGAACATTTGTTTTAAAGCCCGGTGATTCGATCAGTTTCTATTTAAGTATTTCCGGAACCAAAGGTGGACAGGATACCTGCCACCCGGACATCGAAAAAGAGTTAAATTACCGGAATGCTTTATTATCCGAATTCAATGAAAATCTGATCCTTGAGACCCCTGATACGCTGTTAAACCGCACTTTTGCTTTTGCCAAAATCCGTGCAGCCGAAAGCATCTATCAAACCAAAGGTGGTCCGCTGCATGGCCCGGGCGGATTAAGCTATTATGCAGCCATCTGGGCAAACGATCAGGCCGAATATATCAATCCGTTTTTCCCTTATCTTGGCTACAGTTACGGGATTGAATCGGCAGTAAATGCCTATCGTCATTTTGCCCGTTTTATGAATCCTGAATATAATCCCATTCCCAGTTCCATTATTGCCGAAGGAACAGATACCTGGAATGGTGCGGGGGATCGTGGTGATGCGGCCATGATTGCCTACGGTGCCTCGCGGTTTGCCCTTTCCCTGGGAAACCGGGATGCGGCCGAAAGACTCTGGCCACTGATTGAATGGTGTCTCGAATACAATAAGCGGAAACTTAACCCGCAGGGAGTAGTGAGTTCTAAATCCGATGAACTTGAAGGACGATTTCCGTCAGGAACCGCCAATTTATGTACCTCGTCGCTGTACTACGATGCACTTGTTTCGGCTTCGTGCTTAGGTCAGTCGCTCAAAGAAGATAAAAAGCAGATCCTAAGGTACAAAGCGGAGGCCGTGGCTCTGAAAACCAATATCGCAAAATATTTCGGGGCGAAAGTAATGGGATATGATACTTACCGGTATTATGAAGGAAATGAGAAACTCAGGGCCTGGATCTGTATTCCACTGACTGTTAATATTTTAGATCGTAAACAAGCGACTATTAATGCCCTTTTCTCCCCTGAACTATGGACTGAAGACGGATTGGCTTCCCAGGCAGGTGACAAAACATTCTGGGACCGTTCGACGCTTTATGCGCTTCGGGGTGTGTTTGCTGCCGGTGAAACAAAGCGTGGATTGAAGTACCTGAGATACTATTCAAACCGAAGGCTGCTTGGAGAGCATGTTCCCTACCCGGTCGAGGCTTATCCCGAAGGGGGACAGCGCCATCTTTCGGCCGAAAGCGGTTTATACTGCCGCATTTATACCGAGGGTTTATTTGGTATCCGTCCCGTGGCTTTGAATAGTTTTACCATCACCCCCCAATTGCCTGATGAATGGAACTTCATGCGCATTAAAAAGGTTCATGGATTTGAGAAAGAGTTCGATCTGGAGGTTGTCCGCGAAGGGAAAAATATCCGTTTATCGGTTACCTGTGACGGTAAGACCCTGTTTAATAAACTTTCCGGTAACGGGGAAATCCAAACCATCAAATTTTAAGTATGAACAGGTTCCTTTTTACCTTTATCGCCTTAATATGCCTGGAAGTCACTCAACTCTTTGCGCAATCCGCCGGGAGGGAAAATTTTGATCTCCACTGGATGTTTCATTTGGGTGATGTCCCTGACGCAGAAAAGCCCGGTTTCCCGGATCACGACTGGCGCAGGCTGGACCTCCCCCATGACTGGAGTATCGAAGGGAGTTTCAGACCTGACAATCCTGCAGCTGCCGAAGGTGGTGCACTCCCCGGAGGAATTGGCTGGTACCGGAAAACCTTCACTGTTACCGGAACTAATTCGATAAAACATTTCATCACATTCGATGGTGTATACATGAACAGCAAGGTTTGGATCAATGGGCATTATCTGGGAAACCGGCCTTACGGATACGCAACATTTCAGTATGACATGAGTCCCTGGCTCAAGGAAGGGGTAAATGTCATTGCTGTCCGGGTGGACAACTCGCGGCAGCCAAACTCACGATGGTACTCGGGTTCAGGCATATACCGTCATGTATGGCTAACCACCACCTCTCCAATCCATGTAAATCAATGGGGAACTTTCGTCACCACTCCAAAGGCATTAAAAAAAGAGGCGGCTGTACAAGCTGAAACCACTATTTCCAATGATACCAGGGAGATAGTAAAGATCAAGCTGGTTTCCTCGGTGATTGACAATTCCGGCAAAGAGGTTGCCAGTCAAACCCGGACAGGTAAAATTCCATCCGGTTCACAATTCACTTTTAATAACACCTTCACAATAACCAATCCTGATCTTTGGAATATCGCAAGTCCAAACCTGTACAGACTTGTGAACAAGGTTGTCCAAAACGATCAGGTGAAGGATACCTACACGACAACATTTGGAATCCGGACCATTGCGTTTACTGCAGACAGCGGTTTCTATCTGAATGGCAGAAACACCAAAATTCTTGGGGTCTGCCTGCATCACGATCTGGGAAGTCTGGGTTCTGCCTTTAACCTCCGGGCAGCGCAACGCCAGCTCCAAATCCTGAAGGAGATGGGTTGTAATGCCATCCGCACGAGCCACAACATGCCGGCACCCGAGCTTCTGGACCTCTGCGACAAAATGGGCTTCGCGGTTATGGATGAAGCGTTTGATTGCTGGACAAAAGGGAAAAGCTTGTACGATTTCAGTTTGTACTTTAAGGATTGGCACGAAAAAGAGCTGTCAGACATGGTGAGGCGCGACCGGAATCACCCTTCGGTGGTGATGTGGAGCATTGGAAATGAGATTCCCCAGGAGAGTGATTCAACGGTTATTCCACTGGCAAAAAACCTCTCGTCCGTCATCAAAAAGCTTGATAACACCCGCTTCATTACCTGCGGCTTGCATGAACTTGCCAGCGATCTTGGCAAAAACAGCATTGTCCCGGCACTTGATCTGATTGGGATCAACTACAGTTACAGCACCTACGACGCCAATAAAAAGAAGTTCCCGGATATGCGCTTTATTGCCAGCGAAACAACCTCGCAATTCAACAGCCGTGGGGTTTATCACGGTCCGCTCGATAAAACAGTCGGGATCTCGAATGATATGCAAAGCTCGGCTTATGATAATGGCGGCGGGAGGACCCATCAGGTTTCCTGGAAAATGAGCCGTGACAGGCCATTCTTTGCGGGAATGTTCATCTGGACAGGTTTTGATTACCTTGGTGAACCGGCCCCTTACACCTATCCTGCTGTGAGCTCCTATTTTGGAATTGTTGACCTGTGCGGTTTCCCGAAGGATATTTACTACTTCTACCAAAGTCAGTGGACCAAAAAACAAGTGCTTCACCTCCTGCCCCACTGGACCTGGACGTCAAAAGACACGGTGGATGTTGTCGCTTACACAAATTGTGATGAGGTCAGATTATACCTCAACGATAAATTCATCAGTACTCAAAAAATGTCAGACAACGACAATCTCTCGCTGAGCTGGAAAAGAATTCCGTTTGTGCCAGGCACTTTGAGAGCCGAAGGCTTTAAAAATGGGTCACTTGTAGCGAAAGATGAGGTCCGCACTGCCGGTGTTGTGAGTAGAATTGAACTCACCGCAGACCGGACTTCGATTGATGCAGGCGGGAAAGACCTGTCGTTTATTACGGTAAAAATGAAGGATGCCAATGGCGTGCTGGTACCCGATGCAGATAACCTGATCCGTTTTGAAGTCGAGGGTGAGGGAGAAATTGCAGGGGTTGGCAACGGCAACCCGATCAGTCTGGAGTCAAATAAAGGGAAGCAGCGTCGCGCCTTTAACGGCACGTGTCTGGTAATCCTCAAAAGCTCAGTCAAAAAAGGGGATATTGTTTTAAAAGCCAAATCGTTAGGATTAACTGACGAAAGAATATCGATACAAAGTCATTAGCATGAATATTATGAATTTCTGCTTTGAAAATAGTGCAGCAGGCATTTAATATGGGGAGAAAGGTGATTTGACGAAAAATATCTCCTCCCGTACGGGACGAAACCTATAATTTCATCAATTTTCTACCCATATTTACTCCCTGACGGAACCTGTAAAAAATTAATAACCAGCTTCTAAGATAATTTTAAAAATTAAGAATGAAAGCATCACACATAATTCTATTCCTGATATTCTGCCTTTTAACTCCCAGTTTATCCGCCCAGTCTGCAGGTCGCGAAAACTTCGATTCGGGGTGGAAGTTTCGACTCGGTGATCTGAACGGTGCAGAGTCAGCAAGCTTTGATGATCATACCTGGCGAACACTCGATTTGCCCCACGACTGGAGTATTGAAGGTAGCTTTAAACCCGATAATCCGGCCACCAATGCCGGTGCTGCCCTGCCCGGCGGAATTGGATGGTACCGCAAAACCTTTTCGGTTACGGATACCAAAACAAAACACCAATTTATCCGGTTTGACGGTGTTTATATGAACAGCACGGTCTGGGTAAACGGTCATCAATTGGGAAACCGGCCGTTCGGTTACTCCACTTTTGAATATGATATGACCCCCTACCTCTTGGAAGGGTCCAACGTGGTGGCCGTAAAAGTTGATAATTCGCTGCAGCCCAATTCAAGATGGTATTCGGGATCAGGAATCTACCGTCACGTGTGGCTCACCTCCACTTCACCGGTTCATGTCAGTCTGTGGGGAACTTATGTAACCACTCCCAATGTATCGGAGAAAGTGTCCCGGGTTCAGGTAGAAACCGCTGTTTCCAATGAGAAGCAGGAAAAAACAATGGTCAGGATTATTTCTTCAATCCTTGACAAAAACGGAAAAAAGGTAGCAAGTCAGGTTCAAATGGCGAAAATAGAACCAAATACCCAGTTAAAAATCAATACCAATCTTAAAGTGGATGGACCCCAACTCTGGAGTATCGAACACCCGTACCTTTACCGGTTAGCCAGCGAGGTTTATGAAGGGAAAGAACTTAGGGACACCTACTACACCACTTTTGGTATCAGGTCAATACAATTCAGATCAGACAGCGGCTTCTTTCTCAATAACAAATGGGTGAAAGTTAAGGGGGTTTGCATGCATCACGACCTGGGATATCTGGGTACCGCCTTAAATACAAGGGCATTAATACGCCAGCTGGAAATTCTTAAGAGTATGGGTTGCAACGGCATCCGCACCAGTCACAACCCACCATCACCCGATCTGCTTGATTTGTGTGATCAAATGGGATTTGTAGTGATGGATGAGGCGTTTGATGTCTGGAACCTTGAGAAGATGAAATACGATTATCACATCTACTTCAAAGCATGGCACGAAAAGGATTTGTCGGATATGGTGCTGCGGGACAGAAATCACCCCTCCGTTTTTCTGTGGAGTATCGGGAATGAGATCCCCGAAAAAAATCATACCAAATACGGGGGTGCTGCCATCGCCAAAGAGCTGGACGGAATCATTAAAAGATACGACAGTACCCGTTTTACAACTTCGGCTTTTGCAGGTGTCTGGCGTGCTGACACCACTTTTATGTCGGATAAGGTGGACGTGATCGGGATAAATTACACCGTTGAGCGGTATGCCGAGGAGAAGGCCAAACATCCGGACGGTTTTTTCATCGCGAGCGAGACCACCTCATCGCTGAGCGACAGGGGGATCTACCATTTCCCTGCAGATTCGGCCATGAAACCCACACCCGATCTGCACTGCTCTTCATTCGACAACCGGGGAACTTACTACGACCGCCCTGCAACGATGATTACCCAGACAACCTGGAGGGCAGTGCGGGAGACTCCCTACGTGGCCGGACTCTTTATCTGGACAGGCTTTGATTATTTCGGGGAACCGGCATATCCCTTCCCTTCAATTTCATCAAGCTACGGCATTGTCGACCTGTGCGGGTTTCCAAAGGATGTTTTCTATTTTTATAAAAGCCAGTGGACCAACGAGCCGGTACTTCACCTTTTCCCCCACTGGAACTGGAAAGCGGGACAGCTGGTTGACGTAATTGCCTACACCAACTGCGATGAGGTAAAACTCTATCTGAACGACAAACTAATTGGCGAACAGGTATTTGCAAACACTAAAATACATTACAAAACCAATCAGTGGGACAAACCGATTGATCTGGGCGAGGGTCAAAAACTGTCGCTGGACTGGAAGGTTCCCTTTGTCCCAGGTACACTTATGGCTGAAGGGTATAAAAACGGAAAACTGATTCTCACCGATGTCGTAAAAACCGCAGGTGATCCTTCGAAGATTGAGATGGTTGCCGATCGTTCCACCATTGCGGCCGACGGAAAGGACTTATCGTATATTACGGTTAAGATCAAAGATAAGAATGGAACCTTCGTTCCGACGGGTGATAATCTTATCCATTTTGACCTTGAGGGTGAAGGTCAGATCGTTGGTGTCGGGAACGGAGATCCGGTCAGTCTTGAACCGGCCAGGGGAAATGAACGGAGTGCTTTCAGCGGAATGTGCCAGGTAATCATCCGAAGCACTCATCAAAGCGGGAAAATTATCCTTAAGGCATCGTCATTGGGATTGTCTGAAGAGAAAATAACAATAATAAGTAATTAAATATAGTTGTCATTTGTAAATCATGAAATTCAAAGCAACGCAATATGCCATAGGCATTTAATATGGGTAGAAAGAGGATTTATCGAATTGTATATCGTCCCGGATGGGCAATGTCATTAAGTTAGTAAATTCCTTGGTGTTTCTTAGTGTCTTCGTGACTTTGTGGCAGGGAAAAATAGCCACCAAGGCACAAAGACACGAGGGTTCACTAAGTCAAAACTCTTCATTAAATGCTTTGTGATCATTTGTGTCTTAGAGTCTTCGTGGCGTTACTGACAACTGAAAAATACAACACCAATCAAAATATAAAGCATGAAAACTAAACTTTTAATACTTCTCCTTATAACCTGCCTGGCAGGTCCTAAACTTTGGGCGCAATCCTCCGGCCGCGAAAATTTTGATGCATGCTGGAGATTCCACCAGGGAGATTTTGCCAATGCCGAACAATCAACCTTTAATGATCAGAGATGGCGCGAGCTGAACCTTCCGCACGACTGGAGCATAGAAGGAAACTTCAGACCTGACAACCCTTCGGGGCACCAGGGGGGATTGCTTCCCGGGGGAATTGGCTGGTACCGGAAGAAGTTTGAACTTCCGGAAGTAAACGGGAAGAAATTCTTTATTGTCGTGGATGGCGCCTATAAAAACAGCACGGTATATGTTAACGGCCACCCGCTTGGGACAAGACCTTACGGTTATGCCACATTTCAGTACGATATGACCCCCTATGTTCAAAAAGGGAGTAATGTGATAGCCGTAAAAGTCGACAACTCCAAACAGCCCGATTCACGCTGGTATACGGGTGCAGGAATT
The DNA here is from genome assembly GCA_903923905.1 of uncultured Bacteroidia bacterium. Classification (GTDB taxonomy): domain Bacteria; phylum Bacteroidota; class Bacteroidia; order Bacteroidales; family Prolixibacteraceae; genus JAAFHB01. Next base: position 40,897 of record CAIXZH010000049.1, on the reverse strand, counting down.
TACAGGCATGTCTGGCTGGTGACTACATCGCCGGTTTATGTGAGTCAGTGGGGAACTTATGTTACTACACCAAAGGCTTCGGCAAAAGAGGCAACTGTGAATATTGTTTCAACGATTTCAAACGACACCAAAACAAAGGGAAATCTTAAAATTATCTCTTCAATCCTTGACAATGCCGGTAAGGAAGTTGCATCAAAGACGGAGAGTGGTAAGGCGGAACCTGAATCAAAAATAACCGTCAACAGTTCACTAAAAATCAGCACACCAAAGTTATGGGATATCACCAACCCGAATCTTTATAAACTGGTGACCCTGGTTTATGAAGGGAAAGACTTGAAGGATACCTACACCACTACTTTTGGCATCCGTTCCATCGCATTCAGGGCCGACAGCGGATTCTACCTGAACGGCAAAAACGTGAAGATATTAGGGGTTTGTAACCACCACGATCTGGGTAGCCTGGGCTCTGCACTCAACGACAGGGCATTGGAACGACAGCTTGAACTGTTGAAATCAATGGGATGCAATGCGATCCGTTGCAGTCATAATGTCATGGCTCCAGAGCTATTGGAGTTATGTGACAGGATGGGGTTCCTCGTCATGGACGAAGCCTTTGATTGCTGGTATATTGGGAAGGATGCCGCCCCATTTGGCTTTCAGAATTATTTTAAGGATTGGCACGAGCGGGAGATTACCGACATGGTGGTGCGCGACCGGAACCACCCATCGGTGATCCTGTGGAGTATCGGAAATGAGATCAAGGAACAGTGGTTTCCGGGAAGCACCAATGGTGGTGAAATCGCCAGGGAGCTCGTTGGAATCATCAAAAAGAACGATCCGACCCGGTTTACCACTTCGGCCTTTAACTTTTCGAGGGATGCCGAAAAGAAAGGGATGACAGCAGCCGTCGATGTGGTTGGGTTTAACTATACTATCGATGCCTACGATGAATTTAAGAAAATCCACCCCGACTGGCTCTATATCGCCAGTGAAACAACCTCCCAGTTCGACAGCCGCGGCGTATACCATTTTACCCTCGACAGCCTGGTAAAGACTTTCAATGATTACCAGACTTCGGCCTTTGACGACGACGGCGGCGGAACAACCCACCAGGAGGCCTGGCAGGCGGTAAAAGATCGTCCGTTTATGTCCGGACTATTTATCTGGACAGGATTTGATTACAGGGGGGAACCTGCACCGTATGAAAAGGAAGCAGTCAGCTCCTATTTCGGCATCTTTGATCTTTGTGGATTTCCGAAGGATGCCTTTTACTTTTATAAAAGTCAATGGACCAAGGAGCCCATGGTACATCTCCTGCCCCACTGGAACTGGAGTGAGGGGCAAATGGTCGATGTGGTTGCCTACACCAATTGCGATGAAGTCAAACTAACCCTCAACGGACAGCCCCTGGAGACCAAAAACTTTTTAAACACCGGCAAATTATCGCTGCGCTGGAAGGTCCCGTTTCAAAAAGGGATCTTAAAAGCCGAGGGATTCAGGAACGGGATGCTGGTAGCAACAGATGTTTTACAAACCGCAGGTGACGCAGCCAAAATAGAACTGACACCCGACAGAACCGCCATCCGCGCAGACGGCAAGGATTTGTCTTATATCACCGTTAAGATTGCAGACGAATATGGAACGTTGGTTCCCGGGGCCGATAACCTGGTCCGGTTTGAAATTGATGGTGAAGGGAAAATTGCGGGTGTAGGAAACGGTAACCCGATCAGCCTTGAGCCGGCTAAAGGGACAGAGCGACACGCTTTCAGCGGGTTATGCCAGGTGATTATCCAAAGCTCAGGCAAAAAGGGGAGAATTGTCTTAACGGCAAAATCGTTAGGTCTGGCTGATGAAAAAATCATTCTTACCTGCCAATAATCAAAATAAACTCCCCCTCGTTTGCAACGAGAGGTGAGTTGCAGGTCGCTTGTAACAACAAAAACCTATTCATGAAAAGAAAAATGAATTCTAAACTCAAGACCATTAACCCCTCGTTGCAAACGAAGAAGGGGTATCCGGCAGATGAAACGATCACCATCAATGGCAATTAAATCTATTCTGGTTTTTACCACAAAGGGCACAAGGATAAAAACACAAACCACACTAAAACCCCTGTGAACCTTGTGATTAACGTTGTACTCCTTGTGGTTAATATTTCAAGCGTAAGAAGAACGGCTAATAAAATAAATTAAAATCGATGAAACTACTAAAACTCTTCATTATTACCCTTTTCTTTTCCCAAAATGCATTTGCTCAGACATCATCTCTGGAAAAGAATCTTCAAAAAGCGGATTCCATGTGGAAATCCAATCATCTGAATCAGGCGCTTGAGCAATATAAACTGGTAATTAAACAAGATTCTATTCCGGAGGCTTACCAATCACTGATCTACCTGAGGCTTGCTAAAGCACAATTTTGGGCAAAACAATTTAAAGAGTGCCGGGCAACACTCATGCAGGCGAAAACTCTTCCGGTCGTTCCGGATCACCACCGGCTGATCATTGAAGAACTGGAGAAAAGGCTCGATGGGGTTTCTGCCAATGAAAACACTCCGGTTCCTGCAGACCTCATACCGGCTGTTAAACTTTATGTTACATCATCCACTAACGCAGTCAGTAAATCTGGCTCCAACAAGATCGTTTATAAAACGTTGAAACAAGCACTCGAAGCAATTCCCACGATCCTAAAGAAAGCCGGCCTCTTAAAGGGTCCGATAGAAATCATCCTTGAAAAAGAGACCTTTGATCTGAATGAAACGATTCAGCTTCATGCAGAAAATTCGGGGACTAAGGATAATCCAGTGGTCATTCGTTCAGCTTCAGAGAGCAAACAGGTCATAATCAACGGCGGAAGGGCGTTGAAAATATGGAAACGGGAGACGAACCCACAGGTTCTTGTCCGACTGCCGAAGGGTTCCCGGTCTAAAGTGTGGGTAGCCGATTTTAATCAGAATAAGGTAACAGGAATTGACGGTCTGGTCTTTGGGGGTTTTTCAAGTAAACGGGCCGCCGGAACCAGCGCCACCTTCAATTCTTTCCCTGTCCCGGAACTGTTCAGTAATGGCACTCCACAGCAGATGGCCCGCTGGCCCAATGACCGTGACACCATCGTTTCGCTGAAGGATTTCAGGTCTGAAAGGGCACTCGGATGGGCAGCTGATCCGGATGTGTGGCTTCATGGATACTGGCTCTATTTATGGGCCGATGCCTACGAGAAGATGGGTGGAATTTCGCCCAGGGATTCAACCATTCAACTACAGCCACCCTTCAACAACTATGGTTTCGGCAAAAGTAAATGGCATGTGGTAAACGCACTTTCGGAACTCGACAGTCCGGGAGAGTGGTGTATCTCCATTGCCCAGGGAAAAATCTGGTATATCCCATCCGTGAGTGTCAAACCGGAATACATGATTTTAAGTATGAAGGGGCCAGCGCTGACAGCAGAAAATTGCAACTATCTAACAATTAAGGGAATTGATCTTCAGTTTATCCGAGGTGATGGTATGATCTTTACAAATTGCAGCCATCTGACACTTGCGAAGTGCTCGGTTTCAAACACTTCAGGTCTTGGATTTAAAATAGCCGGAGGCAGAAATCACCTGGTCCATTCCTGCACAATAAGGAGTATGGGCCGGGGTGGGATTGATATCGATTCCGGGGATAAACTAAAACTGATCGGCTCGGGAAGCATCATCGAAAACTGCAAAATCAGCAATCTTTCGAGAATTGACCGGACCTACACACCCGCGATTGTACTGGCTGGTGATGGGATTAAGGTCAGGAACTGCCTTTTCGCCAATATTCCAAGTAGTGGCATCCGGCTTGAAGGGAACGACATGCTCGTTGAACTTAATGAATTCACTAAATGCGTGATCGAGTCAGACGACCAGGGAGCAATTGATGTCTGGGGAAATCCGCTCTATCGTGGAAATATTATCCGCTGGAACTTTTTTCATGACATAGGAATACCAAACCTGCACATGGCTGCCGGGGTGAGGCTTGATGATGCTATCAGCGGTTTCTGCATTTTTGAAAATCTCTTTTTGAGATCATCCAATAACCAATTCGGTGGAATCCAGATTCACGGTGGAAAGGACAATTTCATCGAGGGAAATATCTTTACCGATTGCCATGCAGCTATCAGCCAGTCAGCCTGGGGTGACAAACGTTGGCAGGAATCGATAATAGACAAAGATCATCCGATGTACAAGGCGTTGCATACCACCGACTGGCAAAGTGAATCCTGGCAAAAACGATATCCGGCATTAAAAACTCTAACAACCAATCCGGACATTAATTATGCCATTGATAATGTGGCTATTAATGTGGAAACCTTTATTTTAAGAAAATCAAAACAGTTTGAGATTTTGAATAACAAGCTTCTGAAATCGGAAAATCATCCGGCAGTGGCGGACGATTATATGCCTTATAAGGTTCCATGGCAGAACATTCCCTTTGAAAAAATAGGGCCTTATAAATGATGAATTGATGGGATTTTGTAAATTTAATATCGTCCCTGACAGATAATGTCATTAAGTTAGGGTTAAGCTGATTTAGAATTTTGAAAACAGGTATCATTAACCTCCTGCCTGATGGTTTAAAATGAAATCTTAAATGTAACCCCTGAGGAAATGTATTTTAAATTTTCGGTGGCCAGACCGGAGACAGGGATTTTTAGGTAGGGCTCGAAATGTAAAAACAGTTTTGGCGACAATTGCTGTTCTAATCCCACCATGAAATTCAATCGTCCGGCAAAATCAAAAGTACGGAAAGGGGAAATCGTATTCTGAGTGGTAGAAGCAACATTAACAATATTATACGAGATAATTTGATGACCTCCAACTAATGACGAGACGGCAACAAGCTGTTGTGAATAGGAGGTGTTTTGGTAATCTTGCTTCAGATAAGCCAATGATGAGACTCCTGCAGATAAATAATAGCATTTTAATTTGCCGGAGAAAAATCTCCAGGTAAGGTTCAAAGGCAAATCGAGATTCATCAGGTTAGCCTTGGACTGATTTGCAGGACCGGATGTCGAAATTTGGGGCCCATTGCTAACGATGCTTTGATTCTCGAATTGAAGACCGGTTGATAATTGGAAGTTGGAATAAACCGGAATATCAGCGGTTATGCCACCAGAGAAGTTAAAGGAACTTGCCGACTGGGTAGCAGTAATCCCGGGCGAGAAATTGATGCCGAACCTCACTTTGCGTTTTGATCCCGCCGCCACAACCCGATCGTCGTCAGCTGCTGAAAAATAGAGCGGTTTAGTGGCTGTTTTTCTTTTAGCTGGATCTGATCCTTTTTTCGTATTTGATGTGACCTTAACTGAATCTCCGGGGGAATTTGTAGCTTGATATAATGTGGTTGCAGGCTCGGTAGCCTCATTCCCGGATATTAACCTGTACTCGGCTGAGGTCCGGAAAGTATTTGAGGAACCAATCCTTTTCGCAGGAATTAAAGCTGCCATTAATTTGGTTACCGTATCTTTCTTAGTTGCGATCGAACCTGGATTTTCCTTAGTTACAACCTGTTGGTTATTTTTTAGCAAATCATTTTTGACAACCGGGTTGCTGAGATTGAGAAGTAATATCCCAATCATCAGGCTGGCAGCTATTCCGGAACTTATCAACCATACGATTCTCCTGCTTTTGTTCTTCTTTTTTTGAACAAAGTTCTCCCATGAGCCCTGGATGTAATCTTCCCGATAACCATCCAGGGTTTGCTTAATTAATGCTGTTATCTCGCTATCGGTTACCTTATTTCTCATGATTTGTATTAAAATAAACCAGAAACAATTCACGCAATTGCTTTTTAGCCCGTGTCAGATATACTCTTGATGAACTTTCCGAGATATCAAGCTGTCTGGCAATCTCTTCATGGCTGAATCCATCAACCTCATAAAGACAAAATACTTTTTTATGGTCGTTAGGTAAATGGTTCAGTAATTCAATGATATCCAGGGCTGTAAGATTACTGATGGCATTTGGGGAGTGGTCGTGAATGTGCTGTATTTCCGCATCCACCATCAGATTACGTTTCTGATTCCGCCTGAAATAGTCTATAGAGGTATTAATCACAATTTTACGTAACCATCCCTGGAAAGGCTGTGAAGGGTTATATTTTCCTATTTCAGAAAATACCTTAACAAAGCTATCATCCACCACTTCAAGTGCATCATTGCGCTGATTGGTATATATCATTGCAACACTCAATGCGTAGCCGAAAAACTTTTTATAAAGCATTTCCTGAGATTTTTCAACCTTCCGCAGGCATCCCCTAATTACATCATCTAAATCATCCAGTTTAGTACCTGCCACAAATGCCGTTTTAGTAGTTGTCCGAAAAGTCTTCCCGATTCTATATCCGAAATAAGACCTCCTGACACAATCCAATAATTAAGCCAATTAACCCCCTAATTTAGGAAATATTAGGCTGTATAAAGAATCGCCTGGGTAAATATTTTTCCTTCTACTTTAAGTTTAATTTTTCGCGGCTTGCATTTAGCTACTGGCGACCAGCTTGAAAGCCTTTCCTAATTGCCTTTTATGATTAACCTTATTTTTTAAAATGCGATTTTCTCGTGGTAAAAATATGCAAGCGGCTAATTGCCAATTGCCAGCTGCATAATACCAGAATTTATATTACCTTGGTCAAAGGAGCTCTCATTTCTTAATTCATCAACAGCGGATTTTCAACTTTCCCAACAAATAAAATGGCGCCGGTATCCTCTTCCGTTATAAAAAAGAGAAAGGGGCGTATTGCATGAAACACGGGGATACTATTAGGGTTGACCATTGTTGGCCCGATTTCGACCGAAGTAACAGCAGCAGCCTCGGTCCCTTCTTCATCCACCTGTATATATGTTTTGTGTTTTACTTTGGTAATAAAAAGCTCGTCATTGGGATTAATTTTTGAAAAGTTAGCCTGAGTAATTGAGAAGGCTACCCCCATGCCCAGCGAGGATAAGATATCCTTAAGATCACTCTCCCAGTTAAAAGTAAACCGGGGCAGCCACACATCAACCATCTGAGGAATGGCCAATGAAGTTTTAAGTCCTGCCCAGACTGAAGGATTCAGTTGCCCGATCAACTGATCCGGTGCCTTCCCGACAGCAGGCAGGAGCAAGACCATTGAGAATTTCCCGCGACCATAGGGCATTTTTAAAGCCTCATAGCCTGACTGTTGCGAGTACCCGAATTGTTCCTTCACCTTCATCAGCGGAACGCTCACTGGTGAACCCGATCCCGGAGTAAATGATCCGTTGATTGTATTCGACTTCACGAACTGAACCTTCCATTTCCCGTTAAAATAGATGGCATTAACCAGAATCATAATATCATTTGTCGGAATTTGATCCAGAATAGTGGGTATTTTGCCATTCGTATTTGCATTCACCCAGTTATTGATTGTAACTAATGCCGCCTGGTCAAACTCCAGAGTTGCAACCTTTGCATCATAATATTTCTGATTAACGGTAATAAATGAATCCAAAACAGGATAAGATTTCTTAATCCATATCGAATTGGCGATATCCATCACTACCTTGGAATCGGCCGCTTCGAGTGCAGCGATCAGATCCAGATAGGTCTGGTTAATCTCATCCACACTCAGACCTGTAAGTCCCAACGTCTTGATTATAGAATCCCTGGTGCTGCCAGCCGCTCCATTTAGGGTCATTGAAAGCGCCAATGAGATACTCAGTGGAGAGACCATTACATTATGGCCCTGGCTATCTGGAATTTTTGAGAGCAGGCTAAATGTGAAGGAGTTTCCTGCGCTAACCAGGCTTAAGGATTTGGGAGTCATGACAATATCTTTTGGCACAGGTTCTGTCCCCATATTGTGATTACATCCGGTACTGACCAGTATCAGGATTGTTATCAGGATTGAGATTTTAGTAGTCATTTTATTTAATTTGGTTTTTTAATAGTAGTTTTAATTTTGTATAAGTAATCGGAAAGATTTAATGTACTATTTAAAATTCTGGTTTCCTACTTTTTGATCCCTCTAAACCTCCCAAGGGGGAGACTTTTGGCCTGCATTCTGAATAGCTGCGGTTCCTTACGCCCCTCCTTTCCCCTCCCTTGGAGGGGTTGGGGAGGTCAGGGATTGGGGGAGGTCAAAAGAGGAAATAAATAATTACGACATTAAATTGTTCTTATTACTTATGTTTGGCAACAGGTCCTGCTTACAGGTATATGTTGTGTGGACAGTTAATTTATTGTGCATGGAATGTTTTCAAAGGTTGATTTTCCATTTATTAAATCCAAAAATCCCTGTACACAAGAATTAGATGTATTGACATATTGTGCATCTGCCTCAATCATCATGTGTCCAGTAAATCTATCAATGTAAATATCATTGAAGCAAAGAGTATTTAAATTTGATGCATATATCAAATTATCCAAAGCTGATTTATTTGAATTAAACTTTAAAATTTCATCATTTGATAGTAAAAGCATTGATGATGAAAAAGCTGCATTATTTAATGCAATCCGAATATCATTAATTGATAATAATGTGTCTCTTGGCAAAATTAATGCAGGATAAAGAGTGTTTCCTTTTTTAATCTTAATAATAAATTGGTCACAATTATATGCAATAGCCCAATCAATTTTGATTTTATAGCAAATATTAAATGAAATTCCTTCATCCCAAGCTCCCCAAGTTGAAGAACAAAGTATTATATGGTCATCAAAGTATTTTTGATTTAAATTATTTTTTTCTAAAAAAAGTTCTTCCCAAATTGCTTGATATATAATGCAAGTATCATTTTTACTTAGCGAATCATTTATCCAATTATATCGCTCATTATAGTCTGAAAATTGAATACATGTGACACTTTGTCCTGCCTTTTCTGTGTGTTTGGTGCAAGAAATCAAAATTGTCAATAATACTATTTTAAACAACGATGGAATATATTTCATTTTTTTTAATATCAAAATCCTCTAATACAAGTTTTACGACAACAAAATATTCTAATTACTGAGATTAAAATCCGCTATAGGTTTTCCCGTTAAATTTTACGACTGAATATCCTGAGGCCCCGGGAATCCTCAATTCAAAACAGGCACTGATCGCTAAATCACAATCGGCACCCGCGGGCCTAATCTCTGAGCTATTGATCAGAATTGAATCGCTCTTTTCGGTAATCACGGCAATTTGTCTTCCACACCCAAATTCAATTACTTTCCCGTAGATCCTTAATGTATCACCAAAATATTGGAAGAAACAGGTGTCAACATTAAATGGAATATTACAGCTATAATGTATTTGGTCTAACGAAATAGTATCCTTGGGAAGGGTGATATCCGAATTTACCGTGATATCGCCATTTGCAGTATCAGCCGTCTCCGAAGCGTTGGAAACAATAATCCTGGTGTCCGTAGCTAAGGCAGCATCACCAAGACATTCGGTCAGATTTATTGAAAGAACCTGACTGGCAGCACTCCCCAACGTGCCACAATTACTCGCGGTCCTTCTCAAAATTAATACAATTGTTTCAGGATAAGTTTGCAGGGCAAGTCCGCTCCAGATCACATCAAAGTTACTTACAGCACAGCCATGCAAAAAGGTTACCGTTACCTTGAGAGAATCGTTGCTCCTTTCAACTTTTGAAATTTCAAAGGGTGCAGAAAACGCAGCAGAACGATTTTGCTCTGCCTGAATAAATAACTGCGCACTTTTTAAAAAGCTGTAGTTCCCTTTTACGATTACCTGGGGATTACCCGTAGCGCTATTATCGGATAAGATTTTTGAACAGGATGTGCCTATTAAAACAAATACTGAAATTGCCAGTGAAAGAATGATATTTTTCATCTGTTTATAATTTGATTTTTATTTGCCAGATGGAACTCGCCATCGAGAATCATCCTCGTGTGCGATAAAATAGTGCTCATGGCTCGTTTCATTTTGCTTGTTTCTGTGCTATTGTTTCTTTTCTGTCAATACGCATGTCATTTCATAAACGCTACAAAGACAATTGATTTTCTTATTTTAGTTCCTCATTCCTGGTCTGCCGAAAAGAAGCAATGGTGCGCCAATAGATTTATGATTCGCACCAAATGTCTAAAAACTTTATTAATAAAGAAGACTACAAAATAAGGATGCTAAAGTTTGTGTTAAAATTAAACGGATAATGAATAAAATACCACATGTTTGGTCCTACATTCTATTGTATTATTGCAGTACTAGTCCGGTTCTGACCAAAACAAACAATTATGAAACGATTTGGAATTATTCTGGGGAGTATTCTGGGAATAGTGCTTTTGATTTTCTTCCTGATTACTTCTACCGTTGATAGTACCCCCTACTTTCAGGGAGATTATTATAAAAAAACGGAAGCTCGCCTTGACAGCCTAAAATCAGCAATAATCACCTCCTATGATTCAATTCAGGCAGGGTTTGCCAAAATCAGCATCACTCCCGGATTAAATAATCCTGAGGATTCATATGCAGAGGGTAAATTCAAGGACGCACCCCTTGCCGGCTATGGTGCACGGAACGGAAAACATGCAAAGGGTGTGCATGACAGCATCTTCATCAAGGCGGCAGCACTTAAAGTCAACGGACAAATTGCAGTAATTGTAGGTGCAGACTTGTTAATTATGCCTCCCAATATTATCGATGAAGTTACTCAACTCCTTGCAAAAAAGGGAATTGAGCGGAACCAGGTATTTTACTCGGCATCGCATAGCCATTCAAGTATCGGAGGCTGGGGTCCGGGGTTCATTGGGGAACAGTTCGCCGGGAAGGAGAATAAAAACATTCCCAAATGGCTTGTCCTTCAAATCTCAAAGGCAGTGACCTCGGCAATTGCCGATCTGCGGCCCGCCCGCATCGGATCAGGAAGCTTTGATGCTTCAAAGTATACCCGGAACCGGCTGATCGGAGAATCAGGGACGAAAAACAGTGACTTTAGTTTCATCTCCATCGAACAGAGGAGTGGACGGAAAGCAGTGATTGGCTCATTTGCCGCCCATGCAACAACGCTGGGTTCTGACAACATGGAGTTCAGCGCCGATTATCCCGGATATTGGGAGCGAAAAATGGAGAAGAGTTCGGTGGATATAGCCATTTTTTGCGGAGGATCAGTGGGTAGCCAGAGTCCATCCGGAGAAGGGAAAGGATTCGACAAACCCAAACTGATCGGGGAATCGTTGGCTGACAGTTTGAAAGTGCATCTGCCGGAAGCGGTTCTAAAGGATAAAATCACCTTTTCCGCACTCTCTTTAAAAATGGCTTTACCCGAATACCATATCCGGATAACTACCAAAAGAAGCCTGACCACCTGGATGTCTGAAAAACTGATGCCGATCCCGCAAAACGTATACCTGCAAACACTCAGGATCGGAAACCTGATCTGGATTACCACCCCCTGTGATTTTAGCGGGGAATATGCGCTTCAGATCAAAAATTCGCTCGCAGCCAAAGGGTTTAGTGCGAATATCACCAGTTTCAACGGAAGTTATGTGGGATACATCATTCCCGGCCGCTACTTCTACCTCGATGAGTATGAGCCCAAAATAATGGGTTGGTTCGGACCAAATATGGGAGAATATACCGTTCAACTGATCCGGCAGCTTACTCAGATCATCACCGGTCCGCCTATTAATTAAGGTAGCAAGCCCTATCCTTTACCATCCTGTGGTGAGTAACCGGGAATAATTTGACGTCGTAATTTTATCATTATTAATTGGAGATAACCAATTGAGATAGACATTGAACATTACTAATTGACAATTACTTTTTGGTACCTGATATGATAAGTAAGATTTTCAGATTTCTTTTATGGATTTTAGGACTTATCCTTCTCCTGATAGTCATATTATTTTCCCAGGGAATTTGGCACAACTGGGTTACTTATCCAAAATATGAGCGCGAGATAACCGATTTCCAGAAGCTTCGGAAAGAGCCGGCTACCCTTACCCGACTGAATACCTACCGGGGAGTCATGCATGTTCACAGCTATTTGTCCCACGACAGTAAAGGGACTTTGGATGATATTATTCCAGCCGCAAAAACCGATGGTATCGATTTCATATTTCTTACCGATCATCCGCATGACCACTCAGATACGCTGCCCAAGGGATACCACGGATATTACAACGGCGTTCTGATTGAGCCTGGGACTGAAAATGACGGATTTGATACCTGGCCACTCCATTCCACCGTCATCGACTGGAAATTAAATAAAGACACGGTTGCCAAAAACATAGTTTCAAAAGGGGGAATCATCTTCTATGCGCATACCGAAGAGCCGCACAACTGGTCCAATCCCGATTTTCAGGGTATGGAAATCTACAATTTTCATACCGATACCAAGGATCAGTCACCGGTTCCGATTGTCCTGAATGTCATCGTCAACGGGAATAAATATCGTCACTGGGTAATGCGGGAATTCTTCGATGAACAGACACCTATTCTGGCGCGCTGGGATTCATTGAACAGGATCCGGAAAATCGTCGGGTTTTCTGCCGTGGATGCCCATGAAAATCAAAACTACAGGGCCAGGTATCTGAAGGACGGACGTGTTCAGTGGATCGGACCAAATGCCAAGCCAGTTGATACGATGGAGGTTAAATTCTGGAACAAATGGCTTTTTGAGAAACCGGATAAGAGCGGTTGGATTTTCAAATGGCTGGTCGACACCTATCAGGCAAGTTTCAACTACATCACCAATTATGTAATTGCCGACACCCTTGCAAGCCCATCGCTGGCTGACCATATGAAGAAAGGACATCTTTTTACGGCATTCAAGAGTCTTGCCGACGCCAAAGGATTTCTCTACTATGCTGTTAATAAAAAAGATAGCTTAGTTGCAATTCTTGGAGATTCACTGAATATTAATCAGGTTAAAACATTGAATGCAATATCCCCTTTCCCCGGACAATTCAGGTTGATCCATGACGGCAAAACGATCAATATTTCCTCAGCCGAAAATTACCGGTTTACCTGGTCAGAGCCATTGGAAAAGGGGGCCTACCGGATCGAGATACATCTAAAACTGCAGGGAAAACTTATTCCATGGCTCTATTCAAATCCCATATATATCTATTAATTTAAAATAAATCAATTAGTTATGAAAATGAGAATTTTTACGTTAGCATTCTTTTTTTTATTTGCCTTGTTAGGCGTCAATGCTCAGTCTTTTAAGGCAGGAGCTGCCATGAAGGATATTACACCCGATCATTTAATTCCAATTTCAGGTGGAATGGGAACTCCCGATATGCCAAAAGATTTTAAGGGTAAACTTACTGTCCGTGCCTTTGTCCTGGAAAAAGGGGCAACCCGGATTGCTATAGTGAGTGTTGATAACATCGGATGGCCTGCCTATCTGGGTGACCGTTCGCGCAAACTGATTAAGGGAGTTGCTCCTGAAAATGTCCTGATCGGCGCAACGCATGCCCATAGCTGTCCTGATGCCTATGGTTTCACCGATGAAAAAGGGAACACCGGTGCAGATCTGAAATATCTTGACTGGTGCGTGACCCAGGTTGCAGCAGCGGTAAACGAAGCGGTTTCCAAACTTGAGCCCGCTTCACTCAGAACCGCGGTTGGTGAGGCCAAAGGGAAAATTGCCTACAACTATTATGCAGATAAACTATATGATCCTCGCTGCGGCATCATCCAGGCTATGGCAACCTCAGGTAAAAACTCAGGAAAACCAATTGCCACCCTGGTGAATTATGCGATTCATCCTGAAATTCTTGGGACCAAGAGCCTGTTAATCAGCCCCGATTTATGCGGTCCGCTGTACGACCGGATTGAATCAAAAACAGGCGGAATGGCTATTTTCATGAACAGTGCCCAGGGCGGAATGGTCACAGCCGATACACGTCTTCCGAACGGAAAAGAGGCCAACGACTGGAACGAGTGTATCCGGATTGGTAACCTGCTGGCTGATGAGGCCTTAAGGATTATTGAACCTGCCCCGGTACAGCAAAATCCTGAGATCTATTGTGCCTCAAAAGTGATTACCTTTCCGATCGATTCAGAAAAAATGAGGTATGTATTTCAGCACTCACCCCTTGCCGCTGAGGCACGTAACCAGAACAGCGATTTCTCCAAAGTATCCACCCGCCTGAACCTTTTGAATATTGGTAAGGCACAGGTAGTTACCATCCCTGGGGAAGCACTTCCCAACATCGGGTTTTATGTGAAGCGGAAAATGAAGAGCAGTCAACCAATGTTATTCGGCCTGACCAACGATGCCTTCGGTTATATGCTGACCAAGGAAGATTTTGGCGGTTTTGAGCGGTATAACTATGTCAGCCACACCTCATTGGGCGAAATGACCGGTTGTATCTATGAGGAAGAGGCGATTAAGTTTGTGAATGAGAGTCCTGTTCCGGCAAAGTAAGTAATAGAAAAGATGTAATGTCGTATTTTGTTTCTTTGCGAATTACTAAAAGAGGTGGTTAAACCCTGATTATTTGAAATGCCATGATTGCAAAAACACCCGAACCACCTTATTATGCAGTTATATTTACTTCCATCCGGACGGAGGGTGATAACCGCTATTCTGAAATGTCCGCGTTAATGGAGGAACTGGTGGCTCTTCAGGACGGATTTCTGGGGGCCGAAAGTGCAAGAAACGAAATCGGCATAACGGTATCTTACTGGCGCGATCTTGAATCCATTCGAAACTGGAAAGAAAACAGGGAACACTTGGTTGCCAGGAAAAAAGGGAAAGAAGATTGGTACAGTCAATTTAAGACCAGGATAGCAAAAGTGGAGAGGGATTATGAATTTGAAATGGACAATCCCGGAACTGAATAATGTGTTATTCCCGGCATTTGAATTCAAAATTCAGATGCCGGGAATTAAGAAAAACGATCATGGATAAAAGTTCAAAAAATAATTCCGTTATGCTCCTCAAACTTGTTCTAGCCGGGGTTATTATCCTATTTTTTAATCAGGTGAAGGCTCAGGAAGATATTCTGAGCAAATTTGAGCCTTACATTGCTATCCCATCCAAACTGCTTGACAACCAAACACCTGAAGCAAACTGGATCTGGGATTCAGGTCAGGATAACCCGCGAAATTATTACCTTTTGGTCAGAAAGACATTCAATCTGGATCAAATACCGGTTAAAGCTCAGGCCTTTATCTCGGCATCCGCCTATGCTGATGTATATATCAACGGTAAACTGATAGATCGTTGTCCGATGAACTGTGATCCGGAATACCAGGTTTATGAAAAATTTGACCTGTCCGGCTATTTCCGGAAAGGTCAAAATACCATTTCCGCCCTGGTTTATAATTTTGGGACCGGAATGCATCACCGCATCAACGGGCGCGGAGGATTCTTTTTCCAGGCTTCATTGACTTCGGATGGCACAAATCTGTTGAAGATAAATACCGACAATTCGTGGAAGGTGAACAAAGCGGAGGCATGGGATAACCAAACCAATACGAGAACATTATCCTCCAACCTGATTGGTTTTGTCGAAAAATTTGATTCCCGTAAAATGCCGGAACGCTGGAAAGAGAGCGAATTTGACGATTCCGGCTGGAAGCCTGCACAGATGTTGGGGATTCCTCCGGTTTCACCATGGAATAACCTGGTGGAGATCAGCCGCAGACCGCTTTTCAGGGAGCAGGTTTATCCGGTAAGGCATTGGTTTGCGGGGGATAAAATCGTTTATGATTTTGGACGGGAAATTGCCGGGACACCGGTACTTGAATTGTACTCAGGGCTGGATAGTGTGGCTCTTGAAATGGGTACCGGTGAGCGGTTATTGCCGGACAGTTCGGTATCCTACATAAAACGGGTCAATTATACTGACTATTATACGGGTAAAAAAGGATTTCAGCAGTGGAGCCCGCTCACCTGGCGTGGATTTCGTTACCTGAGTCTGTCCCGGAATGAAGCCGTTATCATAAAAGGAATCTCAGCAATCAGCCGGCACTCTGATTTTAGACGGGAAGGAAGTTTTGAATGCTCCGATCCGCTGCTTAACCAAATCTGGGAGGTCGGAAATCAGACCTTGTTGCTTTGTGCTCAGGATACTTATATGGATACCCCGTGGAGGGAACAAACCCAGTATATTGCCGGTGACAGCCGCTACCTCCAGAAATATGCCTTTTACCCTTTTGGCATGAGTTCAGAACTACTCATCCATTACAATATTCTATCGGGAGCCTGGTCCCAGCGCTGGAAAAGCGATGGTTCAATCCGCTCCCGCTATCCCACCGACTGGCTGCTGGAGGAGGGAACCTCGGCTTACCTTGCCGATTATGAACTGGAATGGGTCATCATGCTGGGAGAATATTACGCGTATTTCGGAAAAGAAGATCTGATCAGGCAGGTTTACCCGAATATGAAAAAGTTAATGACCATTTTCGACAAGTACATCAGTAAGGACCATGGGTTATTGTCGAGGGTTCCCGGCTGGATCGTACTGGATCATCCAAAGACCTATCCGATGGATCAGCGGGAGGAGATTGCCGGCTTAAACTGCCTCTATTACGAGGCATTAAAACAAGCTTCGGAAATCGCCAAGAACCTCGCCTCAGATCCGGAGCAGGCAGCTCAATGGACAATCAAGGCAAACCGATTAAAAGATAATATCCGGAAATGGCTGTGGTCACCCGATAAACAGCTGTTTAGGGATAGCTACGGAAGTGAGAAGTGCAGTCAGCAAACCCAGGTATATGCCCTGCTTTACGGATTGGTCAACAAGTCTGAAAAAGAGCATGTTGTCGATGCAATCACTGCAGAAAACCGCAAAAGTGAACAATCCTTTTCGTATTATCTAGTGAACTCGGTATTCGACAGCAGGCCGCAATGGGCACTCGATTTCATCCGCAAGAACTGGGGAGGACAGATGAAATCACCCTTCTTTAACGGAGCTTGGCATGAAGCATGGGACATCGAACATTGGACTACCGATGTGGGGACCACTTCCCATGCCTGGTGTTCCGGGCCAACAGCCCTTTTACCTCAGAAAGTGTTGGGCATTCAACCTGTCGCAGAAGGTTGGAAAGCTTTTTCTGTGCACCCAAATCCCGGTGACCTGAAATGGGCAAACGGAGTGATCTCAACCTCACTGGGGGCAATCTGTTCGGATTGGAGGATTGATGCCCGGGGAGATTTCCACCTCTATGTCAAGGTACCTGAAAATACAACTGCTGTAATTGCCCTTCCGGGCATTGACCCGAAGAAAGTTCAGATCAACGGCCAACCTTTTTCAAATACGGCTGAATCAAAAACCGCCAAAACGGAAAACGGAAGAGTCGTTTTCAAAGTGTCTGGAGGAGAATATCGTTTAATTGTAAATAACTGAAAAACAAAATTTGGTGGAAACTGATTAAATTTTATCTTCCACAATTATTCGGATAGAGTTTTCTTTCTTAAGACTGTGCTGTAGGCATAATATTTAATTTTAATACGCCAACAACCATATTCCGGATGAACCTTCAAAGGTGGTCAGAAAAATCCATTTTGAATAGATCGATGCCATACAATATGCCAGTTGGGGATTCGATTACCTGAAATATGACTGGATCCCCATGATGTCCCTTCCTCCGAAAGAAAGGCATTAGCACTGAAAGCACGGAAGGGCATCAATTTCAATAGAAAGATGAATTAATGAAAAATCATGGTCCGTTAGGACATTAACAGATTCCTGATTGATTCAGTACAGGAAATTTGTTTTCATAATAATAACCTTCTTTGGGAATTTATACATTTTCTTAATGTCTTCGTTCCTGGTGGCATACAACTTATTTACGATCAAAACATCAACTAATTAACCCTATGAAAAAAGTATTAAAATTCCTGTTAATCACGATTCTATCAATTCTTTTAGTCATTTCCCTTGTGATCTTTGGCATCTGTTTCAGATATCAGCGAACTGTTGGAGTGAAACAGGGACAGATGGAAGTATCAGCGAAACCAGGAGAATTTGGAAGGTGGGTAAATCCGTTCATTGGCACAGGAGGCTTTCCCACTTATACGAGTGCGGATGATATCCCCGGAGTAACGGTTCCTTTTGGAATGGTCAGGCTGAGTCCGGATACTCAGTTCTTTCTTGACCCATTGTGGGCAGAGGGTGGAGTAATCAGTACGGCTGGTTATTATTATGGCGATCATAAAATTATGGGGTTCAGTCACACCCGCATGATTGGCACCGGAGCCTTTGAAGGGGGCCATTTCAGGGTTGTTCCTTCAGCAGGAGAAAGCAGTCAGAAAGATTACAGGGAGAGGCATTTCAGTCTGTTTTCGCATAGAGATGAAGTCGCATTTCCGGGTTATTACGCAGTGAAGCTACCTGGGAAAGGTGTATTTGCAGAACTAACAGCAAGCGCACGTGTTGGTTTACACCGTTATACTTTTTCAGGGAAGGAGAATCCCCATATCCTGATCGACGTTTCGAGCTCGTTGGGAAAAGGGAAAACGACTGAAGGGGAAGTGCAGATCAATGCTGAAAAACGCGAGGTTTCAGGAGCAATCCGGACCTTTGGTTCCTTCGCAGGAAGATATGGCGGTGAAAAAGTCTATTTTTCAGCTCAGTTCAGCCAGCCATTTTCGGCTTACAGCCTGTGGTCAGGATCCGAATCATATATAAAAAAGGCTGCTGTTCACGGAGATAAGTTGGGAGCGGACTTAAGTTTTAAAATGAACAGCCCCAGTCAGGTCGTTGAACTCAGATTGGCGATCTCCTATGTCAGCATAGAAAATGCAAGAGCCAATCTTAAAGCAGAGGCGGAAAGCATGACTTTTGATGAAATGGTTGGTAAGACCAAGCAGGAATGGGAGGATAAACTCTCTGCCATAAAAATTGAAGGGGGTACTGATGATCAGCGTCGAATCTTTTATACAACGCTCTACCATTCACTCCAGATGCCAACCCTCTTTAATGATGTCAACGGTGATTACATGGGTTTTGATAAGAAGGTACATCAGACCACCGATTTCCGCTATTTTACCGATCTGTCGTTATGGGATACTTTCCGGACCATCCATCCGCTCTTTATCCTGATAACGCCAAAAGATCAGCGTGATATTATGGTTTCACTGGTGAAGATGTGCGAACAGGGAGGTGTTCTTCCCCGCTGGCCTTCCGGCTATGGATATACCGGTTCAATGCTTGGGGCATCTGCCGATATTGTCCTAACGGAATCATATCTGAAGGGAATTCAGGATTTTGATGCGGAAACTGCCTATCAGGCAATGCATAAAGCTGCACTCGGCATTGATGTCCGGAAGGAGGGGTTTAACCCAAGAGGTGGA
Organism: uncultured Bacteroidia bacterium; assembly: GCA_903923905.1. Lineage (GTDB taxonomy): Bacteria > Bacteroidota > Bacteroidia > Bacteroidales > Prolixibacteraceae > JAAFHB01. Next base: position 21,655 of record CAIXZH010000049.1, on the reverse strand, counting down.
ATGACGGATTGTCTGAAATATCACTATTGCCCGGATGACCTTATGGACAAATCGGTGAGCAAAACCCTCGAGTATTCCTATGCTGATGATGCAGACTCAAAACTTGCAAAGGCTCTTGGCCATGATGAGGATGCCAGGATGTTTGCTGAACATTCACAATATTACCGGAATCTGTGGAATCCTGAAACCCAGTATTTCCAGCCCCGCACCTCAACCGGAGAATTTGTCAAGAAATTTAAGCCCCTTAAATTAACTTATCTCGATTTTGACCATGAATATACCAACGCCTATGTCGAAGGGAGTGCCTTACAATGGCGGTGGGCCGTGTTTTTTGACCCGGAAGGATTGGTCTCCCTTTTTAAAAGTAAAGAATATTTTGTGAATGAGCTTAATGATTTCTTTGCCCTCTCCGATCCGAAACGGGGCACCTTTAGTCCGGGATCGTATTACTGGCATGGCAATGAGCCTGATCTCCATTCTGCTTACCTGTTCAATACAGCAGGGCGCCCCGATCTGACCCAGAAATGGGTTCGGTGGATTCTGGATAATAAATATGGGGCTGGTTACGAAGGGATTGATGGCGATGATGATGCCGGAACATTGTCCTCCTGGTTTGTATGGAGTTCGCTGGGCGTTTATCCGGTAGCCGGTTCAGACCGGTATCAGATCGGCGCACCACTGTTCAGAAAGGCATCCATTAAAATCGGGGAAAAAACCCTTAATATTGTAGCCGATAACTATGCCCCTGAGAATAAATATGTTCGCAGGGTGTGGCTAAACGAGGTTCTGCTAAATCGTTTTTGGTTTAAACATTCGGAAATTGCCCAGGGGGGGACTTTGCGTTTTGAGATGAGTGATAAACCCCAATAGCTGGTTTTCGCCAATAACGATTCAGCTGATTTTTAACAATTAAATAACAATCTTTGACAATAAACACGATGAATCCCAGGGTTGATGAACATTTAAGCAAAACTAAAAAGTGGCACGAAGAATTGGTGAAATTGAGAATGATCGTTCTTGACTGTCAGCTGTTGACCGAAGAATTGAAGTGGGGTGTCCCTTGTTACACTTTTGAGAAAAGTAACGTCGTTTTAATACACTCGTTTAAGGAATACTGTGCGTTGTTGTTTTTCAAGGGTGACCTTGTAGATGATCCCAATGGTATTCTGATTCGTCAATCGGAGAATGTGCAGTCTGCCCGCCAGATTCGGTTCACCACTCTTCAGGGAATAGTGGAACTGGAAGCCATTTTGAAAGGCTATATTTTGAATGCTGTCGAAGTTGAAAAAGCCGGTTTAAAGGTGGTCTTTAAAAAGCATACAGAACTCCTCTTTCCTGAAGAATTTCAACATAAACTGGATGAAAACCCTGAATTAAAAACTGCTTTCGAGGCATTGAGCCCCGGACGGCAAAGAGCTTACAATCTTTACTTCTCTGATCCCAAACAATCCAAAACCCGGGAGGCACGTGTTGAGAAGTGCATTCCACAGATACTCAGCGGAAAGGGATTAAATGATTGACAATTTATAATTGGATGAGACAATTTATAATTTTTATCCTGGCGATTACGCTGTTATCGGCCCCGGCATATTCCCGCCAGGGGAAAGTGCTTCAAAGGGTTCTGGCCAGGAAATTTAACCGGCATGCAGCCCCAAACACTGGCCCTGAACCTGATTACAGCAATCTTTCCTGTTGGAGTGCCTCCCCGTTTAAGGTGGATGCCAGTGACAGCATTCCCGCTTTTTTAAAGGATGAGCCAAGAGAGGCACGGGCAGATGTCTTTTTCATTCATCCGACCTCCTTTTTTGGTGAAGCAGAAACTGCATCCTGGAATGCAGATTTAAGAGATCCGATAGTCAATCTGGAAACCGATTCACGTTCAATCCTTTTCCAGGCTACGGTTTTTAACGGGAGTTGCCGGGTTTTTGCGCCCCGTTACCGCCAGGCAAATATGAAAACGTTTTATGTCCGTTCAACCCCTATTGCCAAAAGAACCTTCGACCTGGCATACCGCGATATCCGGAAAGCATTTCTCTATTTTCTAAAGAATTACAGCGAAAACCGTCCGATTATCATCGCCTCGCACAGCCAGGGTAGTCTTCACGCCATCAGACTCTTGCAGGAGTTTTTCGATGGGAAGCCGCTCCAAAAACGGCTGGTTTGCGCTTATGTCATCGGATATCAGATCAAAAAAGATGCTTTCAAAAAGCTTCAGGTCGGAGAACAGCCAGATCAGACAGGTTGCTTTGTAGGGTGGAGAAGCTATGCTAAAGGGGAGATCCCTAAATTGATCGACGCAGAAAAAGGAAATTCAGTTTGCGTCAATCCGCTTACCTGGACCACTTCCGTGGAGCCGGCCTCCCCGGAACTTCACCTGGGAATTATGAATGGATTTAAAACAATCGTACCCCACACTGTGGAAACTGAAATTGAACCCAAAGCCAGGATTCTTTGGATCGATACCGAAGCTTTTCAGGATGAGAAAAAAGCAAGAATCAAAAACCTTCATATCTACGATTATAACCTCTTTTGGATGAATATCCGGCAAAATATAAAACAGAGAATAGATGCCTATTATAAACTGCATTAAATTGTGGTAGTGAAGGCTTCACTCCAGGTGAATAGCAATGAGATTGTATAAACTCAAAATTAACATGGAGGCTTTATCAGTGAAAAAATTAACCGCGGAGGACCGCAAAGGAAAACCGCAGAGGACCGCGAATCGTTAAATGACAAAACAATAGCTCTACGGAAATCTCCGCAGTAAATAGACTTTTAAGACAATTGTTTCACTATTCCAATTAAATTAATTCACCATGTCCTATCGAGTTCTGATGCAGAAAATCCTCCTGATACTGGTTTTGACCTTCGGTTTTTGGGGTATCCTTTTCGCACAAATCCTTGTCGATAAAGGGATTTACAAAGCCAACTTTAGCAACGCCTATCACGAATCCAATTACGTGAGTTACTTTCTGTTTAAAGGGGGAGGCCAGTGCAGCCGCGCCAATTCCCATTTTATAAATGATGACTCCAGGCTTCAATGTGCAACAGATGAGGATTATAAAGGAAGTCATTACGACAAAGGACACCTGGCAAATGCCGAAGATTTCGCCTTTGACTGTGAAAAGGATGAGCTAACCTTCAGGTATTACAACTGCCTGCCGCAGACTCCCAATCTTAACCGGGGCATCTGGAAAAAGGAGGAGACCCGGATCCGGAAATGGTCCCAAACCGAAAAATTGTATATCATTTGCGGTGGCTTTTTTGGAAATAAAAAGATTGGCAGGATTGCAGTGCCCACCTATTGCTGGAAAGTGGTCCAATCGGTTGCTACCAAAAAAATCCTTTTCTGCGGGTGGTTTAGTAATACAGAAAAGGCTAATCTTGAGGAGATAAGTCCGGCAGAACTGGAGAAACGACTTAAGAAAACGGTCGTTTTACTAAAATAGGATTATCTCAAATCGAGGCTGTCTCAAAAGTTTTTTATCGCAGAGAAACGCAAAGAATACGCAATTCGTCAGTTGAAGGAAGCCGAGATATTCTACTGTATTTTAATGTTTTGCGATCCTCAGCGATTTATCTTAGCGGCTCTCTGCGGTTAAATTATATACTTTTGATTCAGCCCCGTCACTGTTTATCCTTTGCAATAACGTAATACATTGACATTCAATTTTTTAAAAATTTTTCGGTTAAGAATAATATTATAAGTCGTTGCCTGATCATCATCTAATTCTGATTTATTCCATTCCCAATCAACTGAATCTCATTCTTCTGATTTTCAGGAATAGCCAGAAATGTCGCCGGATCTGCCGGAATCAGGCAATCACTAATCACAACCTGCTTCACATCTTTAAAATTCAGAATGGCAGGTGCCTCTTCACTTCTGGTTGCTGTAATTGCCTTAATCCTAAGTTGAGCGACATCTTCAAAAATGTAGGCCGGGCGCTGCTCGGGATGCTCAAATGTCAGGTCGATATCCTTCAGCTTCAGATTTTTTGCATGCCGGACATAAAATCCCCAGGAAGGGATAGCCCCAAACATATCCGAATCGGGATATTCCTTAATTAACTCGGGAACACTTTCAATATTTCCTTTGAATGAGCCGCCACCCTTGTAGGCGATCAGGAGGTGATCGAGGGTAATATTTTCTATCGGATAACCCGGAATTCCGGCGATCAGCGATGCCTGGGTGGCTCCGGTGGCTGTAATATGAGAGATCAGCACATTTCGCAGGTATCCCGGTTTTGGCGTTACCATGTCCCTTCCGCGGTTTCCCAGTCGCAGAAAAATAGGTGAGATTATGTTGGCCATCGAAATATTGGTGATGGTTATCCCTTCAATCTCAGCTCCATCGACGGACTCAAAAGCTATTCCGGCATCGGCAGGCTTTCCCACCTTCCGGGCAATAACAGTACAATTCGATAAGGTAACATTTTTAAAGCCTCCACCCGATTCGGTGCCAAATTTAAAGGCATTGCAATTCGAAGCGAGGATGCAGTTTGTCACCGTAAGGTTTTCAACGGATCGCAGATAACCCAGTGAATAGCTTGCCTTTGGTACGATGGCATCGTCAAATGAGTCGATATAACAGTCGGAAATTCGGACGTTTTTGCAACCGTCAGGGTCAATCCCGTCACTGTAACCGTTGAGAATGGTAACCCCCGAAATGTTCACAAAGTCAGTGCCAAGCATGCTGATGTTATAATTGGGGGCATTTTTCAGGGTGATGTCCCTGATGATTACCTGGATGCACCGCTTTAGGGCAATGGGTTTAGGACCTCCCCGTTTAATCCGGTTTCCGTCAATGATCCCCGTTCCCAGGATTGCAATGTGTTCAAGGTCTTCACCCCCGATCAACGCGTAGTGGAAAAAACTGGTCTCCTTATCTCCAGCAGTCTTAAAATCCAGCTTTTCATAAGGATCGAAGTCTGCATTATCCTTACTCATCCGGAGTATTGAGCCATGATCGAGATATAATGCAATATTACTTCTCAGATGGAGGCTTCCGCACAGGTAAATACCGGAAGGGAAATAAACCGTCCCTCCCCCGTGGGCAAAACAGGAGTCAATGGTGCTCTGTACCGCATGGGTATCCTTGGTCAGACCATCTCCTTTTGCACCAAAATTTAGCACGTTGTATTTTGGTCCGGACTCATTTCCCTGACCCGTTGTGGCGAAAAGGCTATTCCCTGTCAGAAAAGTCAATAACAGGCAGAGTGCAGCGGCAGCATATTTTTCTCTCATGGTGCTTGATTATTTAAAAATTGAATGTTGATTGTTTGGCCAAAAATACAAATTGTATGTTCAGTTGAGTAAAGAATTAACCCTTCAAACTCATTTTGGCTAACTTTTATCTAATAAATGGTAATATTTAATGTGCTTTTCCTAAGATTCAAGAAGTTATTGACAAAAGGCAGCACTATTTTTGAGTATCATTTTCCAAATTAAAATTTGAATCAAAGACTATAGCCCATGAAGACTTCTTTCAGGAAATTATCCTTCGCTGTTCTTGTTTCCCTCTCTTTTCTGATCACGAAGGAGCTTAAGGCGCAACTCTACTTCAATTATATGCCGACGAAAATCGGGTGGCATGATGCCGTATATGATCATGAAAAAGATGAAGCCCGCGAAGATGACAAGTTTGGACCAAAGATAACTCCCTGGACAACCTGGGACAATGCATTGGAACGCGAGATGAACTGGTATTTAAAAGCGCCCGTTAACGAACATGGCTATCCTTCGTATGTCTGTTTTACCTTCATGGATGAGCATTATCAGGCTTACCGGAATGATTTCATCCCTGCCATGCAGAATGGAATGGGAATCATCTCCTACCTGAAATACTGGGAATACAAAGGGAAAACGAATCAAAAGGTGCTGGATGTGGCCAGAAAAATGGGGGATTATCTTGTAAAGGAAGCCAATACCGCCAATGAAGGGGTCTATCCTAATTTTACCCGTTCAACCGGTGTTTATACTGAGTGGCCGCTGAAACAGAGTTCCCAGAATGATGCCGATCATGGGAAGAATACCATCGAACCGGACAAGGGGGGGATTGCCGGATTTGCACTTCTTGAACTTTATAAAGTAACCAAAGATAAACGGTACCTCGATCAGGCAATTCACAATGCGCAGGTACTGGCCAAAAACATGCGGAAAGGGGATGCCCTTCACTCCCCGTGGCCTTTCCGGGTTGATGCCCTAACCGGGAATTACTGGGGTGAACGCAGCGGAGACATGGTTTATATCTTAAGGCTTTTTGACGGATTACTCGAGTCGGGATACCCTGAATTTAAAAAGACGCGTGAAGAACTTTGGAGCTGGATCACCAACTATCAGCTAAAGGCACCCGAGGACAAGGAACATAGTCTATGGGTTCAGTTTTTTGAAGACCAGCCCAAAGAGGATAACCGGAATGCCTGGACCCCGCTCAATATGGCCAGGTACCTGATTGAGAAAAAAGAGGTTCTCGATCCGCAATGGAAAGAGCATGCAGAGCAATGCATCCAGTTTGCCATGAAATATATGGGAAGTGAACGTCCGGGCGGAGTTACCGTTGTGGGGGAACAGGATACCGACAATAATCCATGGGGTGGCGTCAATTCTACCTTTGGAGCTGTAACTGCGATGTTTTACGCTGCAGGTGGGGGTGAAAAATACAGGGATATCGCATTCCGGGACCTGACATGGATTACCTATTTTATCCGCGAAGACGGTATCGTTTGTGATCAGACCGGCGAATGGAACTTCCTCAGAGAGGGTGGATGGGTCGAAGATTGTCATACTGACGTAATACATAATTTTATGGATGCAATAAAAGCGGTTCCGGAATGGGCCACCGCCAAAACACCTGACGGCAAAATGAAGGCTGCTGTTCAGGAATATTTTCCAAAACCAAGAAACGGAAAAACATATGTCATAGCTCACCGGGGCGCCCACATCGGGATACCTGAAAACTCCCTTCCTGCCATTCAGAAGGCGATAGACCTCGGTTGTGACTATGTTGAGATTGATACCCGGGCCACCAAAGATGGCCGGATTGTAAGCGTCCATAATTCTACAATTGACCAGTATGTTCCCGGCAGAAAGGGAAAAGTGAGTGACTTTTCACTGGAGGAGATTAAAACGATGGATATCGGGGAAAGAACAGGGCCTGAATGGAAAAATACCCGGATTCCGGGAATCGAGGATATCCTGCAGTTATGCCGGGGTCAGGTTGGCATTTACCTGGATCTTAAAGAAAACCTGGTTCCTCAATTACTCCCGATTATTCATAAATATGAGATGGAACGCGATATCGTCTGGTATATCCCTGCATCCCGTGGGAATGAAATCAAAGAGTTGCAGAAACTCTGCTATAAATGCGTCGCAATGCCCGATCCGGGACCTGAGAAAAATATAGCAGAAACGGAAAAACAGTTCCGGCCACGGGTCATCGCCACAGACATGGGTGAACTTACCGAAAGTTTTGTCAAAGCCTGTCATGCCATTAATGCCAAAGTTTTTGTTGACGATAAAAAGGAGACTCCGGAAGAGTGGGAAAAGATTATCAGTTGGGGTACCGATGGCATCCAAACCAATAATCCGGCTGCCCTGATCGAATTTATAAAAAACAGAAAATAAAATAAGTGAAAAATTGTCTGCTGCTGGCCACATTGTTCATGATGCTCAATAATTCATGTTCGGTCAAATCTGTTTCAAAGGAGTCACAAGTCAAAACGACTAAGTCAGGACAATCGGTCTATCAGGATAAACCATTTTTGCAGGATTACAGCATAAAGTATTTTTTTCCGCAGGATAAAAAAGGAGAGACAATTCTTTATAAGGTAGCTTCAGACCGGAATCATAACATTCAGATTGCCTCTTCACAGGGATTGCTGACACCCTATAACGGTCAGTTTCAGGCTCCGGGTGAGTTGTTGCCGGTAAAGACTTACCGCCACATGACCGACAGGCACCTCGCCGGTATGATCGCGTACCAGAACCAGTTTGTCTATACCGATGATCATGCACTCTTTTCAAATGCATGGGCCGGAAATCTTGGGATAGAGCATGGATTGCATAAACCGGCGGTTTTTGCAGGGGGAAGAGATTTTGATTTCCTGGTCTCTGACGGATCTAACCTCGCCTATTTCAATAAGGAGGGGAAAAAGGTATGGACGGGTCAGTTTCCCGGTGTCATTTCCATGAAATTTGATGAAGTAAAAAACAGATTCCTCCTTGTCACCCCCAATTCAATTGGTTTATTTGTGCCTGAGGGGAATAAGCTGATCCCTATTTTTAAGGGGACCAATATTACCTGTGCAACCCCTGCGAGGATGAGCGAAAAAATTGTTGTGGGGACCAGTCAGGGTTACTGGTGGCTAAACAGTACGGGAACACCTCAGGGGGAGATGATTACCAGGGTCCCCTGCCCTGAGATTACCGAGGTGAGAGAGCTTAGCGGTATTCTGTGGTTTGGGTCAGCCCGCGGAGCCTTCAGGCTTAACCAGGAGAATAAATATGACTATTATGCCTCCCAAAGGTGGCTGCCTGATAATAAAGTCGTTGATATTGCTCCTGGGCCGGATGGGAGCGTGCTTGTTTTAACAGAAACCGGGCTCGGACAGATTTGTTTTAAAAAGATGACCCTTGAGGAGAAGGCATTAATCCTCGAAGAACAGACACGGAAATTCCATATCCGTTATGGGTTTAGCTCGACCGGCGGCGGTATGAGAAATGGAAACCTGGCAGAAATGACACTTACAGATTCCGATAATGATGGACTGTGGACATCGATGTACCTTGGCGCGGAACTCTTCAGGTATTCAGCTACCAAAGACCCCGAGGCGTGGGAAAACTGCAAGGAGGCGCTGATGGGATTTGAACGGCTATACGCAATCACAGGAGTTCCAGGACTTCCTGCAAGAGCCTATGAAGTAATGGGATATGAATCATCTGGTTATACCAATGCATTCAGCGAAGAGACCCGCCATCTTTTTGAGAAAAGCGGTTATGATGTCAAAAGCTCCCCCTGGCGAAAAGGGACTGATAAGGGGTGGGTTTGGAAATCGACTACCAGCAGCGATGAAATTGTGGGGCATTATTTTGCCCTCTCCCTGTTTGCAGATCTTGCGGATGATCCGGCATGGAAAAGAAGGGCGGAAAAACTGCTAGCGGAACTCTCTGATCACCTTTACAAAAACAATCTGTACCTTGTCGACTGGGACGGAAAACCTACCACCTGGGGTAAATGGAATCCCGATTATGTAAATGGTTATCCCCCGCAGGTTGGTGACCGGAAACTAACCTCATCCAATATCACAGGGTTTCTTCAGTCTGCATATCATTTTACCAAAGATGAAAAATACAAAGCGAAGATCCTGGAACTATTCAATAACCATGGCTATCTCGAAAATCTGATGCGGCCGATGAAAGAGATTGGCAGGATTGAAGGGAAGGAAGCCGGTAAAATAGGAAGCTGGGCTGAAATGCTCTCCGATGAATGGAATCATTCTGACGATGAGATGTATTTCCTGGCCTATTGGACCCTTTATCCTTACGCGCTTAATGATGAATTGAAGGAGAAATACAAAGCGGCTATCCGCGATCACTGGGAGATGCTGCGTCCCGAAAAAGATCCGACCTGGAATTTTACCTATGCAATGACAGGGGCTAAGGATTTTGATCTGGAAGAGTCGATATGGTGGCTTAAAAGACATCCGCTCGATCATATTTCCTGGAATATTGAGAATTCCCGGCGGCAGGATATTGGGAAACTTCCAAAGAATTTCATGAACAGGTTAACCAAAGAGGTCATATCGCCAGCTGAAGGTGTTGTCCAGAAACATAATGGGACCAATTTCGAACTGGATAGCGGCGGCAATGGCAGTTCTTCGGAGACCCCGGGCGATGTATGGTTGTTGCCCTATTGGATGGGAAGGTATTTGGGAGTAATCACCGGTCCGGAGAGATGCAGTGAAGAAATGAAAGAATGAAGGAAATGATTATCGTTAATTGAATTGACCTCCAGGATTTACATTTTTGAGAAAACTTCCGGAATAAATAGCAAGACATCAAATTCCTGACTCGATAAATGCCTACAAATCTATAATGTTATGAAAATTAAATTATTTCTGATTGCTTTTGCGATAACGGCTTTGACCTCCAATACCTTTGCTGGTTTGAAGGGTTCAGAAAACCAGACTGGCGGAGATCATCCCGATATGGCATGGTGGCAGGAAGCCCGGTTCGGGATGTTTATCCATTGGGGGGTCTATTCCATTCCCGGACGTGGCGAATGGCTGATGTACCAGGAACATGTGCCAATTTCAGATTATGCAAAACTGGCGGATCAGTTTAATCCCCACGATTTCAACCCGAAAGAGTGGGTTGCCAAAGCCAAAGAGGCCGGCATGAAATATGTTATTCTCACCACCCGCCATCACGATGGCTTTTGCCTCTTCGACAGCAAAGTCTCCGGTTTCACATCCGTTAAAACAGGCGCAAAACGCGATCTGGTCAAAGAATTCGCCGATGCCTGTCATGCTGCCGGGATGCGCATGGGATTTTATTATTCCCTGATGGACTGGCATTTTCCGGGAGTCCTGCCACTCGGTGAACCAGTTTCGAAAGTTGCCATGAAATCAATCGCCGACCAGGCTTATGCGCAGGTACATGAACTCCTCTCAAATTACGGGAAGGTGGATATCCTGTGGTACGACGGAATGAATCCCAATGACACCCTCGCATGGCATTCCGGGGAACTCATGGCGATGGCGCGAAAACTGCAACCCGATATCCTGATCAACGACCGTTCGGGACTTCCCGGTGATTTTTCCACGCCTGAAAATGTTGTTGCCGCTCAGTCAAGGCCATGGGAATCCTGTTTCTGCATGAACCGGACATGGGGATATGCACGGTATGACCGCAATTATAAGCCTGTTCATGAGCTGTTAAGGTTGCTTACCTTGTGCGCTTCGCAGCGAGGTAACTTTCTCCTGAACGTCAGCCCCGATGGCGAAGGAACCATTCCTGTTGAACAGGTCGAAATTCTGACTGCCCTTGGAAAATGGATGAAAGTTAACGGAAAAGCCATCTACGGAGCAGCCCCTTCACCAATAATCGCCGCGAACCTGGGAATGGCAACCAGGGTCGGAGACAAGGTATACCTGATGATTCAGCGGTGGCCAGGATCAACTGTCCCACTGGCCTGGTGCGGAAGTAAAGTTAAATCGGCCTGTCTGCTTTCCACAGGCCAGTATGCCCGGATAGAGCAACAAGGCGACAGGGTATGGCTCCATGATATGCCGGAGTATCCCGCTGACCCTTATCTGAATGTCATTGAGTTGACCTTTGAAGGTGCTCCACGATCCTCTGAACCGGCTTACCGTTAAGTTTTGAAACATTTAGCTGTTAATCATCTACTTACAACGCTTCTACTATATTTTTAGAATAGAGATGAAAAACAGAATATGCTGATATTTCCATTTCTCCATTATTCCATGTTAAAAAGCCAGTATCTATTTCAACCAATTTGAATTTACTTTTATCAAGAAATTTAGAGATGGATTTACTTTTAGACTTGGTTAAAAAAACTTCAAAATCAGCTATTTTCGTTTCCCCATTTGAAAATGCAACTTCCAATTTATACTCGTTCAAATATTTGACTTTAAGTATTTTCATGTTTATTTTAACTTAACAGATATTTTTTTGCAGGTAACTTTCTCGTGCAATACAAAAAATTTAATCCAGAGTTGAATGATATCGTATTTATAAACATCAATGAGAATCTCTAAATCTTTCCTTTTTTCTTCTGGTATCATTTCATACCCTTGAATTTTATTGTAATTGATACTTGAAATTATCCCATTTTCAATACTAAATTCGACTTTTGTTTGACATTCTTTATAAAATGCATGGATATGTATTGGCTCATGCTCATCAGAGAAAAATCGTAAGATTAAACCCCGGTATTCAAAAAGTTTTGGCATACTAAATTATTCAAATCTAAGCAAAGATAAAAAAAAATGCCCCAAAGTCAATAAGTTGGCATTCATTTTAGAAATATTTAGGCTGCTTTTGTGGACCGAACTATGCGCTTCAGCTGTGGGCACTCATGATTAAATGATAGCGAGCAGTCAGAAGTAGGCGGTAGTAATGTGGCAACTGCATTAAGTACTGCTCAGACCATATTTATTTAATAATCTTATATCGGTAAAATGCCTTCACCATTTGAGAAATTTTGGCAGATATGTAAAGTTTTTCGGCTATTTCAGAATATATATCTATATTTTCTGAGAGTATATCCGGCCAATAGTCCTTTGTTAAGGATATTAATGGTATTGACTTTCCGCCATTTTTAAGATTAACCAGCAATTGATCATTTTTAATTTTGAATTTCAAATTAATCCTTCTATCAGTTTCACTTATTGCAAAAGCCTCATAGTTAGGTGAAAGATCAAACCCTTTTGAATTTTTTTGAAAAATGGATCGAAAATATACTTATCTACTATGATTTTCGGGATGACAACTAATTGTTTAGATGTTTCTGAAAAATATGCAATTGCGTTTTTATTTCCTTCGTCACTTCTCCAATTATTCTTTGATAATGTGAAAGATACATTTTCAATACCTAATTTTTTACCGTTTTGCCTAAATATTGTGTTGGTTTCTTTTATTCTAGCTTTGCGATTAATTTCTGTCCTTTGTCTATTATCATTTATGGAACCGGACTTATTGGATACGGGTGGGTCCGTCTGACTTTTTTCACTGCGTGGCTGCCGTTTAGGAGTTTTGTGGATTTTAGGCATAAGGGGTTCCCTCCGGTGACAGGTTTCCCGGTATGGTTGGTTCATTTTTTGTTTTATTCCTTTGTAAATGTACAATATAAGGATAATCCAGTTCGAGAATAGCCCGAATTTTCCTTAGTTTTTTAAAACCTCCTGGCCGAATTAAATATTCAGGTCTTGTTGGAACTTGATCAGTTCTCCACTGTGAGTCTTCAGTGCAAAACCACTCGTAATTGTTATCATATTTTTTATAATCGATCGGGGATATAATTTTTGCGACTTTGAATCCAGTTGCAACTGCCTTTGAACCCAATGGATGTGGTATTTCAATTTTGTCTGGAATAGGGCGCCAAAAAGATTCACCTGGATATTGGTACTCGTTTAAGTAACCAGTTTCACTTTTGGGTGATTTGGCTTTAGGACTGTCAGAACAAAAAACAAGAACTTTATATGGTTTTAATATTTCGATTTCTTTAATCCATTTTTTGACAGATTCCGGTGTTCTATATTGAAATGACCAAAGTGTCCACCCGTTCTCACTTATCTCTTTTGATTTTCTCTTTAGAATTTCTTCACGTGATTCATCTGCATGTGAACCAAACGGATGCCAAAATCCTATGCGCATATTATTCCTCTTTTTAAAGCTAATTTATAAATAGACTACAATTTTGCAGCCCTTCACTCGTTAGATTTCTGTTTAAGAATTGATTTTCAAAATATTTTATAAAGAAATCCAATTCTGATGAATCAACCGGCACACCTATATCTTAACTATTTTACTTATAACTACCTGTTTATCAAAAGTGAACCGAAGAAAGTAAACCCCTGGTGTTAAGCCATATCTCGATGCAATTACTTCTCCTGTTTGTAAACCCAAAGGTTGTTGCTGTTCTTTTACAATCCAGGCCATGTTTTTGCCCGAGATATTGTAAAGCTCAATCGAAACAGACATCTGTTCATTGAGAAAATAATTATAAGTCAGCTGATCGGTAAAGGGATTAGGAGAGATGGAGACCGAAACCGGAGGGTTTTCAATCAATTTGGAAGCTATATTAGTTCCACCTGTTGAACCGCTTTTGGTCGGTTGTTGAGTTGTGAGATATGCCGTTTTTATAATTTGTGCGGCCCCTACACTCGGCGTATTTTCAACAATGCTAATACTGACCACCGGATATCTGTAACCAGTAGCATACCAATTGTATTTGGTGATGCTGATATTGGTTGTCCCGCACATATTTACCTGCAACCCTGTCTTGGTGGATTTCACACGTAAAGTATTGTCAATTACCCGGTCAGGCAAAATCAGGGTACCAAAGGCATCTGCACTGACCACGTTATCTCCAAAGAAATCAATAGTGTTTGTTTCACTATAGTAGGCAATACCAATGAAATGATCGGTGAATTGAGCACCATAAGCAAACGGATATTTCATCTTTACGACAGGATCAGAATATTTAAGCGTTAGTTTCAGGTCAGGATTCGAATAACCATGCTCTTCCAACCCATTCTCAGAAGAATTCATAAAATAATCATAGCCGTTTTCAAGAAGCGATAAATTATAATCTCCGGCTCCCTCCATCCTGGGAAGATTTGCAGTCTGTATAGCACTAACAGGACTCTTACCGGTGAACTGAACTTTTGAAAAGTCCCAGATCTGATTTGGACCGGTATTACCCGGGTCTGTAAACTGAATCTCCTGATAAGTAAACGAATCGCCTACCACAAATCCATTATTTGGGTAGGTCAGAATAGTTTGCGCAGACAATCCGAATGTCAGGAAGATTAAAAATGTGGTAATAAGTAAGGTTTTCATCTTTTTGAGTATTTGGATATCAGAACAGTAACCAAAATTCAACTTTTGATGATATAAATTTAATGAATTATTTCCACTTATTTCTCATCCTCCTTTTTAATTTTTGTGTCCCTGTATTCCCCTTTGAAATAATTAATTCCAATCGCATCATATCGTTTATCCAAAACCTTCAGCCTGGCAAGAAAGTTTTCAAAGTTTTTCTGATTTTCGGGAGTCCAGCCGGTTTCTGCAATAGCAAATGTGCGCGGATAGGCCATATATTCCAATATTTCAGGGGTGGGAATGATCTCGGTCCAGAGACATCCCTGGAGCCCGAGAATGTGTTTTTGCTCTTCAGCTGAGAGTACTTTGGAGATTGGATTATACCCGTAAACCAGTTCAAGAGGAACATATCCTCCAAGTGCAAGAGGCTGATCATCATGTTTTTCACACTGATAGTAGCAAAAATAGGTGTATTTGCCGGGTGTCATTACCACATCATGACCCGATTTGGCCGCTTCGATACCACCCTCCTCGCCGCGCCATGACATAACCGTTGCACCCGGAGCCAGTCCACCTTCAAGGATCTCATCCCATCCGATAATATTCCGTCCTTTTGAGCTCACAAATTTTTCTATCCGCCGGATAAAATAACTTTGAAGTTCCATTTCATTTTTGAGCCCTTCATCTTTCATCCTTTTCTGACATTTGGGGCATTTCTCCCACCGTTTTTTAGGACACTCATCCCCGCCAATGTGAATATATTTTGATGGGAACATTTCCATAACTTCTGTCAGAACATCCTGTAGAAAGGTGAAAACCTGTTCGTTGCCGGCACAGAAAACATCATCTTCGACACCCCACAATTTCCGTACTTCGAATGGCCCTCCTGTGCATGACAATTCCGGATAGGAGGTAAGCGCCGCGATGCCATGTCCAGGCATTTCAATCTCAGGGATAATTGTTATGAATCTCGACCCGGCATATTTTACGATATCCCGCACCTCATCCTGCGTATAAAAACCTCCGTAAGGCTTTCCGTCAAAGGTATTATTTGCCCTCTTCATCAGACCGGCCACCGTCTCTTTTCTATATGCCCCAATCTGAGTAAGCTTTGGATATTTTTTGATTTCTATTCTCCAGCCCTGATCTTCAGTAAGATGCCAGTGAAAAGTATTCATTTTGTGAAGAGCGAGCATATCAATATAGCGTTTGATGCTTGCGACCGGAAATAAATGGCGTCCGACATCCAGGTGCATGCCGCGGTAAGCAAAGCGGGGTTCGTCTACAATTATACATGTCGGAACCGAAAGCTGTACACCCTTTGCCAGTAACGGTTTTTCCACTTCTACCGGAAGTAACTGCCGGATCGTTTGAACCGCATAAAACAGTCCGACTGCCGTTTTTGCCCTTATGGTGATCCCCTTCGATGTAACTGTCAGATTATAACCTTCCGGGTTTTTGACCGATTCATCCAAAATCATCAGAACCGATCCGGCAAATTGCTTTTTCCCATCCGAAACCGGAATCTGGTAACCGGAGGGGTTTTTAACCAGAAGGGCCAAAAGGTCGGCCGAAAGTCTGGTTTCATTGTTTAATGGCGATACCAGGATTCTGGTTTTATCCGAGAAGGAAAAACTTCCCTTTTGATAGAAGAGAGAAACCGGAGCCGGAATAAGGGCACTCTCTTTTTTCTGACAAGATGCTGTTCTTGGCATACTGCCCAATAGCAATACGATCATGGCAATAAGGCTGAAAATTTTCATAGATATGGTTTCCTTTTAGATTACTTTAAAGATTGGAAATTAAAAAATGGCAAAGATCCGATACAATGGGTTAATGTTGATTCTAATCCGGCGTAAAAGTAAAAGTTTTAAGGTTAAAATTTAATGTGCATTATCCAAAATAGCTGAAGTATTTGGTTACTGGCAATTATATTTTTAGCTGATTAAATCCTCCGGAATTCGACGGTTCAGGATCCTTTAAAAACTGTTTGCTAACTAAATACAAAAGATGGATAAGGAAATCTTAAAAACTTTAAAATACCTCTTCCTGTTTTTACTTATCGGGTGGAATATTCAAGGATATGCACAGGAGAATTTCTTGTGCCGCGATAAGTATTGGACTGAGGATCAGGGAAATTTGATGATGAAAAAATTTGCCACAGAGTGGAATAGTCTTGAATCCTGGAAGAAAAGGGCCGCTGTCATCCGCAATGGGATTCTGCGGGGTATGAAATTCAACCAAATGCCTAAGGTTGACAACAATTTCAAACTAATCGTTAACGGCACCTTCAAGGGTGATGGTTACATGGTGGAAAATGTTGCTTTTGAGAGTTTTCCGGGATTTTACGTTACAGGTAATATCTACTCTCCGTTGAAACCAGGAAAGAAAAACGCCGCAATTCTGAGTCCTCACGGCCACTGGAAGAACCGGCGTTTAATGGCAGAGGTACAGACCCGTTGTGCAGCATTTGCCCGGATGGGTGCCATAGTCTTTGTGTACGACATGGTCGGATATGTCGATTCGAAACAGGTTACCCACGATATTCCGATTGCCTTATTGTTACAGACCTGGAATAGTAAACGGGTATTGGATTACCTCTTGTCGCGTCCGGATGTTGATCCTGAACGGATTGGCATTACGGGTGAATCAGGCGGAGGGACACAAACCATCATTCTTACGGCCATAGATAACCGGATCAAAGTTTCAGTACCGGTAGTGATGGTTTCGGCCCATTTCTTTGGCGGCTGTAACTGCGAGAGTGGAATGCCCATCCACAAAAGTAAGGATCATCAAACCAACAATGTGGAAATTGCGGCCCTCTGTGCTCCGCGCCCGATGTTGCTCATCTCGGATGGCAGTGACTGGACCAGAAATACACCAAGGGTCGAATATCCTTATATTCAAAAGATTTATGCACTATATAACGGAGAAAACCGGATTGAAAATGTCCATTTCCCGGCTGAGGTGCATGATTATGGGTACAATAAACGGTCGGCTGCCTATACTTTTCTGGCTCACCACCTTAACCTGGATATTGGCAGGATTCCTTATAAAAACGGTTTTGACGAAAGTTTTATTACGATTTTGCCCGAAGATGAACTAAGGGTTTTCACCGCTGACCATCCGATCCCTCCGAATGCCTTAATGGGCGATGAAGCGGTGATGAAATATCTGAATTTAAAGTAATTAGCACCTTATGAGATTGTCTTCAACGATTATTGTTCTCTTCTTCCTGTCAATTCTCTATCTTAACGGTTTTTCGCAAAAGAAACTGAATATCCTGACAGTACCTGCCGGAGATCAATTTGCAAAATTGGATGAAGGTGGTACCTCTATATTGCCCAGCGGACGGTTTTTAACTCCTGCAGGTAAGTCGGTACGCATTACCAGTGGCCCATACGGAATGGCCATATCCCCGGACGGCAAAAAATCTGTAACCCTGCATGACGGGGTAATCACTATTGTTGATTTGCAATCGCTGGGTACCATCAGGGTTCCGAGCTATGATAAAAAAATTAAGTCTCCGCTATCCCATGGATCATTCCTTGGGGTTGCTTTTTCAAAGGATTCCAGGACCGTTTATCTAAGTGGCGGAGATGACGGAGCCGTGATTATTTACGATATCCAAAACCTTACGAAGCTTGATTCCATCTCGCTGAACGGAAAAGTTGCAGGGGTTGATTACCAGGATAGTTTCACCTCAGACCTGGTGCTGAACGAGCATGAAAATGAATTGCTAGTACTTGACCGGGGAAATTTCAGGATGGTACGCATCGATCTGGCTACCAGGAAAATCAAAGTATCGATACCTGTTGGAAGACAACCTTTTGGATTGAAAATCAGCCCTGACCATCAGACCGCTTTTGTGGCCAATGTGGGAGTTTACTCGTATCCGCTGATTACAGGTGCTACTCCGGCTAATGCTGATTCCATTATGATTTCGCAATTCCCATATGGTGATAATACGAAAGAATCCATCAACGGAACGGTAATTGAAGGGCGCAAGATCCCCGGAGTGGGCAACCCGCTTCATCCCGATGCGATGAGCGTCTTCACGATCGATTTGAAAACCAACAAGGTAATGGATAAATTCAAGACAGGGCATCAGATCGGTCACATGATCGAAGGAGCTGAAGTTGTGGGTGGGGCCAGTCCAAATTCGATCGCAGTTGGAGGACAGTATGCCTATGTCTCGAATGCAACCAACGACAATATCTCAATTATTGACTATCGGAATCATAAGTTATTGGGCGACTTTCCAATTAAGGTTGATTCGAGAATTGATAAATACCGGGGACTGCTTCCGTTTGGACTCACCCTGAGCAAGGATGAGAAGACACTCTATGTCGCGTTGCTGGGATTTAATGCAGTTGCAGTTATTGATGTCGGATCAGGAACCACCAAAGGGCTGATCCCAACTGGTTGGGGTCCCACACGTGTTCAGCTTTCCAAAGATGAAAAGGAGATCTATATCATCACTTGCCGCGGAATTGGTGCGGGGCCCAATGGCGGTCGGGGTTTTGTGATGCCTCCTCAGGGGGATTATATCATTGATATCCAACTGGGAAGCTTTCAGAAAATACCAATGCCTGATGCAGCTCAATTGGCTGCCTATACCAGGCAAACCATCGAAAATACCTTCAAAAGTGTCGCGATTACTGATGATGGTAAAAATCCGTTGCCTCCCCTGCCTGCGTTGCGGAAATCACCCATTAAGTATGTCGTTTATATTACCAAGGAGAACCGATCTTATGATGAGATCTTCGGCCAGCTAAAAAATGGAGCAGGAGACAGTACCCTGGCGAGATTTGGCATTAATTGCGAATATACATTCCCCGATTCACTTCGTAAAAAGTTATCAAACCTTCGGATCAGCCCCAATCATATCAAGGCAGCCCGGCAATTTGCCTTTTCGGATAATTTTTACTGCGACAGCGATGCCTCCATTCATGGCCATCACTGGATGGTAGGGGTAATACCCAACGAATGGGTCGAAGCGAATGCCAGCACCACAAAGACGGCCATGTTTTTTTCAAAAGCCCCGGGCAGACGGTGGCCAGGAACTGGTGGTGCGATAGATCCCGAGGATTTTGCTGAGATTGGAGGGCTTTGGGAAGCGCTCGACAGGGCAAAAGTACCGTTTTATAACTTTGGGGAAGCCAATGAGACGGCTCATGTGCGGGATGAATGGTATGATACAAAAACTGGTGCTTCCCATTTGGTCATGTTCCCTATGCAAAAAGCGCTTTTCAACAGGACCAGCCTTAATTATGCCGGTTTTAATGTGAATATCCCGGATCAGTACCGGATGGAACAGTTTGAAAAGGAGTTTACTGAAAAGTGGATCAAAGGAAAAGAAAAAATGCCGGCATTTATTGCCATGCAGGTGCCGAACGACCATTGTACCGGAATTAGGCCTGAGGATGGTTATTATTATACCCATTCCTACATGGCGGATAACGATCTGGCCGTAGGGCGGATTTTGCATTTTCTCTCGAGAACGAAATACTGGAAGAATATGCTGGTCATCATTACCGAAGACGATCCCCAGGGTGGTGTGGATCATGTCGATGCTCACCGGTCGGTTTTAATGATGGAGGGACCCTATGTGAAAAGGGGATATGTTTCACATACCCATGCCAACTTCGGATCGATCCTGAAAACTATTTATAATATATTGAATGTCAACTATGTAAATCAGTTTGATGTGACCGCTTCGTTATTGCAGGATTTCTTCACTTCCACACCTGATTATACCCCATACACGCTGGAAATGAATGATTCCAGGGTCTTTGATACCGAAAAAGCGATGAGGAAATATCATAAAACCATCGACTGGCGAAAAGTTGAAAAAGGGCCGGATATGGATGATGAAGATATTGAGCGCGAAAAACATACCAAAAAATAGAATAGAAACCGATTAAAACTTTGAATAGTGAACTATAAACTGATTATTGCATTGATGACTTTGGGTGCCTGCTCCACTTCTGAATCGTATAAACCAGAGATTCAATTGACAAAAGATCCTTCAAAGAATCATGATCTCGATAATAATGATAACTTTTCCCCGGATGGGAAGTGGCTTGTTTATGATACCCGTACAGGTGTTGGCGGAATTGGCGGAAGTCCTTCTGTTGAACGGGTGAATGTTGAAACCGGTGAAATACAGGTGCTAATGGGTATACCTGACAATCATGATTATGGCCCGGGTGCAGGGGCAGCCAGTTATCACCCGTCTGAAAATAAGGTGATATTCATCCACGGACTGCCTGTGTGTACGGAGCAGAACCCTTACCAGCAATGGAGAAGAACTGGTGTGATTGTGAATGATAATCAGCCAAATGTTCCGATTCTGATGGATGCCCGCGACATCACTTACCCATATACTCCCGGAGCGTTGAGAGGCGGTACTCACCGTCACGAATGGAGCCGCGACGGCAAATGGGTGGGCTACACCTATAACGATGCCATCATGAAGCATTTGGAAGATTCGACCGGCGCCAAATGGAACCTGCGGACAGTCGCAGTATCTAACCAGCGCCATCGCGTGGTGCTTCGCCATAATGACCCTGATGAGACGGTGGCAGGGACATGGTATAGTGCAGTAGTGGTAAGAGTCGTTCCCGATCCCAAACCTGGAAGTGACGAGATCAGCAATGCCGCAGGGGACAGCTGGATTGGTATGCCGGGTTACCGGAAACCTGACGGAACCATGCAGGTTGCCAGGGCCTTCATCGGAAAGATACATACTAAAAACGGGATCCCGGTTGATGAACTCTTTGTCGTTGACATCCCCGATTCACTCAATCTTCCCGGAGAATACGGCCCGCTCGAAGGTACCCGCACCTCATTCCCGATGCCTCCCAAAGGAACTGTCCAACGGCGGTTGACCCATACGGCAGACACTCAGTTTCCGGGTTGCGGAGGGGTTGTCCGCTCCTCATCTGACGGGAAATATATCTCATACCAGGCTAAAGACAAAATGGGGATCCAGCAGATCTTCCTGATCTCACCAACTGGTGGAGAACCGGTTCAGATTACAGAACATACCTCAAATGTCGAGTCCGGAGTTCGGTGGAGTAAAGAT
>CAIXZH010000048.1 GCA_903923905.1 uncultured Bacteroidia bacterium | reverse complement strand
TAGGGGACCATCCAGTGATGAAGAATAAGCAATGCTTTGGCCGGAATTTTCTGCGACAACTGATAATACCGGGGAATAGGAAGTATGAAAAGAATCCAGAACAGATACTCTTCATTGGGGAAGGCACCACTTTCACTTGCTGCCAGGCCAAAAATCATGCTCATGAAAAGGTAAGCCAATGAAATGGCTGAAGCGTTAAGAAGATAAATCAGAGGCACAGTTAGTATCATCCATGTCATCAGATAGCTGCTAAAGTCGCCATTGATGTGATAGATCTGGCTGACCAGCGATATGTTGGCACCAACGGCAAAGAAGAGCAATAAGGCAGCGATTTCTCTCCAGACCACTTTCTCTGTTTTCTTTAACAGCACATAAACACAGAAGAGTTGAGGAATGATCAGCAGGAGAAAAGCACAGGTAGTTTTGGCAAATTGGGAGAACTGATCCCATTGGTTAGCAATAATAAATAGAATGCCGGTTCCTACCAGTAAGGCTCCGAGGATGCCAAAAATAAGCAATTGACGATTGGGCGATGTGTCCTGTTTGTGCTTGTAATACCTTGAAATTTCATTTGCCGTGTCCACTGAGATGATGTTGGCACTTACAAGCTCGGGGAGATCTTTAAGTAAGCTCATATTACAATGGTTTTAATTTCATTATAATCAAGATTCTACCAAATATAATCAATATTTAAATACGAATATAGGCACACAACCGTTTTGGGAAATATTTTTTTAGAATTTATTCAGATTTACTACCTTGTTTGCAGCGAGAGGGAAGCTATTTATCGTTTGTAATGACCTCAGTCCTTGAATGATCCAGCAAACGAAATCAGCCAGGAAGGTATGTCCAAAATGATTTGTAAACTCAAGACAACAATTCCCTCGCTGCAAACGAATGGTAGTCAAGAACCTAAGATCTATGAGGTCATGTGATATTGAGCGTACTCATTTAACCTGATCCAGATAGCCGCCAATTTTTCCACTTCTTCTGGTAGAAGGTTTAGTTCTTCTATTTGAATCTTCATATAAAATGGATATTCGTGAGAAACGGCATTTCTGGTCTGACGTAGCGAAATCCAATCTTTTGCTTCATCCAGAAGCTTCAGTTTCTCCATTTTATGCAGGATATCAATAAATGGCAGATTTGCAATATCTTCTTCAAGCGCCTCAAGAAGTTGCTTGAACAGGTGAGATCCCATGCTGTCCTGAAGTTTTGAAAAACGATAGATTAATTGGTCAAACAAGGCCAATTCGATCGGGGATATCTTACTGAAGTTGAGTTCTGTCAACGGGAAGTATCTCTCAAGATTCTCATAAGCAAACATCATTCGCTGATGATGCAAAGTGCAAATTGCCAATGTCTCAGCCAATTTATTTCGAGGCTCTTCTGTCAACATATCCGGATAGCTGTTCGCTCTATGGTTTTAAAAAAAACTGAATTTCTTGCCTCTTTATTGTCCAGCACAACATCAATTCGCTGATCACCAATTTGAAGGATAAGATCGGTGATGAAATTGATTTTATTCCTTATTTTCAATGTTTTTCCGGTTGAATCACGGACAAATAAATCAATATCACCTCCACGAAGGTTGGCATTGATACGCGAGCCAAACAGAAATATCTGAACATCATTCCCAAAATGGCGGTTTGCCAGGCTTTTGATACTTTCTATTTCAAATTCACTAAGTCGCATTTTTTGGATGATCTTTGTACAAAGGTATAAAAATGATCATGTAGTTGTCAATATCTTCTTTTATATTTTGCTCTTGAGTAAATTACCTGCTCCGTGCAAATTGACCGGGAGTTGTGGAACTCCAACATCAAAAACAGATAACATGATCCACCTTCGGCGGATTAATTCGTTCTCGTGCGGGCTAATTTCAATTGGGTTAAAATATTGACAACCATAGTCCTACCCCCCGTTTGAAACGAGGAGTAGGCTGCTTGTCGTTTCAAATGTCTGGATTGCCTGGTTAAACCAGCAAACGAAATCAGATTGGAAGAAATATTCCAAATGAGTTGCAAACTCAAGACAACAAACCCCTCGTTGCAAACAAGGGGTAGTATTAAACAACTTAGGGCCTTATATCTGGTTATTTGAACAATAAACAGATACAAGACCCTAAATCAATTATCAGGTAACCACCCTTAATAATGTGGGTGATTACTTATTCTCTTATTTATCAATAATCATCAGCTCCCCACAATGTCCGGCCGGTACCCTTAATTTCATAAGTATCCGTTGGATCATCCGAGAAAGTCACCTTAAAGTAAATGCTGTCAGTTGGAAGACCTGTTGCAGATTTTGCTTTATTTAACATGATCTTACCATTTTGGACGTTAACAGTGATTGGGTAACCTGGCCAGTAATTGGCTGCATTGGGTGCTGAAAAGGTTAAACTATCCTTATTGAAAACTGCCCTGACCTTAAATTCCCAAATATCTCCTAAGTCATCGATCCATATCGAGTCCGTATTTCCGGAAGTATTATAGGTCGTAATCTTCGCAAACTTGCCGTATTGAGGCGCTCCATCCAAATACAGATTAACCCACCATTCGTTGGAAGCCTTTACCGTACTGGTTGCCCCCGGGTCATATGACTTTTTGTTACAAGAGATAATTGTAAACAATACAATGACTATGAAAATTAATTTTTTATACATAGTTTGAGTTTTTTATTGTTTGGTAAATGTACGTAAAGAAGTTCCGTAACCAATATTAACAACATGCCAGGCATATTTGGCAGGTGGTCCGGGTGCATAAATAATGTCTGCTGTTCCTGCTGCATTTGTGCAGGAGGTAACTGTACCACCACTGTCTGGCTGAGAAGGGACATGGATTACATATCCTGTAGGATTAAAGGCAATAATAGTCAGACTCGTCCCAGGAGCGCCTCCAGGATTAAAGACCTTATAAACGCCCGGAGCCATTTTGGTCCAAGTTGCAATCGAACCATTTGTGGACCTTGCGTAACTGCCGGAAAAATCATTGGCAGCGGCAGAGGGGTCAGTTGAATAAACAACTACAAACCGACTGGCTGAAGCAGAAAATCCATCTTTATTGGTGGCCGTATAAGTTAATAAATAAACTCCGGGAGTGGATGTAGCTACGGTACCGGATGTTACTACATCAACTGATGCGCTACCGGCAACTGCTGTAACTCCGGGATCGGTAAAAGCAGTTCCGCTTGCAAGAAATACATAAGGATCACCCTTCACGGTCAGAATCGGATAGTAGGTAATCTTTGAAATACCTACTTGCTCTGCATTGTCAATAATAGACTTTTCAGTGCAGCTTGCTAAGAAGGCCAAAGCTAAAAAAGAAAATATGATAATTTTTTTCATCTTTAAATTTTTTAAGCATTAAAATTTATTTTCCCCACCATACAGCGGTCGTGATAGGCACTAAGGCCGGAGCATTTGAATTCAAAGAAGTTTCATCGAAAGGGAATACCAATCGTTTAGGCATCAATCCAGCTCCAAGTACAGAGTTTTTTGAAACTACAAGCTGACCAGGAACATAGGAGGAAGAGTTCGAATAAACAGCACTGGTTCTGGGATACCCGGTTCTGTTTTTATCAAAGAATCCTTCAAGCATATGACATCCATGAGCAAATGAGGCCCACTTTTGAGTGACAATTGCTTCAATTTGTTGTTCCAGTGTTCCGGCAGCCGGGTAAGCATAAACACCTGCCAATAATGAGGCTCCATTATTGCCTGTAGCAGTAAATGTAGCAGTAAAGGCTGCTAAAACACCCTTATTATACAATCCTTGTGCTTTGGCGCCTCCCATATAACGGGCGTCTGCCTCGGCCTGCAAAAGATATGACTCCGCTGCTGAAATAAATATCACAGGGTCAGTCGGTGACTGAACAAAATCAGGAACACTGCCATAGCCTGCACCGGCAAAGTCTCCCTGGTTTTCAGAAAGGGGAGTAGCTGAACCATAATAAGCAATTGCCCGGGGGTCTCCGTTGGCAACTAACCAACTTACCATTGTAGTACTAGCTCTCAAGTTGTCAGGAGTATTCAATGAACGCCTGTTTTGCTCAAAGAATGGATTGTCTTTATCAAGTATATCAGCAAAATTGGTAACACTTGCATCTACTGTCAAAAATACTGCTCCACTGTTGATCATACTGGTAATGCCAGACTGGGCCAAAGCCGGTTGGGCATTTACCATTCGCAGGTACATTTTAAGCTTTAAGGTATTCGCAAAAGCGATCCATTTGTTAACATTACCGCCAAATACCAGGTCTGCCGTTGAAGTCACTGCATTAGTTGAGACTGTAAAATCCTTAGTGAGTGCAGTGTCAATCCGGGCAATCAAATCTTTATAAATGGTGAATCCGTCGTCAAATTTTGGTTGTAGTGTAGCGGTACCCTGAAGCGCCTCAAAATACGGAATCTGGTCATATAAATCAACCAGAATTTCGGTTGTATAGGCATTCATCACATTTCCCATCAGATAGTAAGACCAGTTTTGGGAGGTCTTAGCCTGATCAATTACATATTTGTAATTTTTCAGGCCGCTCGAATACAGCACGTCCCACGAAGCATTAAAATCAGTAGATTTTACATCATAGGAATCGAGGTATCTGTATTGATTTGCGAGGGCAGCCTGGGTGAAAACCTGGCTCCATAACCCCCCTAAAATGGTTAAGTCTCCTCCAACCTTTCCTACAGTGGCAAGTACAGCTGCTGGGAAAACCAGGTCAACATTACCCTGGGATAAGGTAGGTACATTTGGATTTTGGTTCACATCCAACTGTTTTTTACAGCTAACCCCCATCAGTAGTATCGACAGAAGAAAAACGCTGATCAATGATTTTTTATTATACATTTTCATAAATTTCCTTTTTTATAAATTAAAATGTAATTTTTAAGGATGCGCCAAAACTTTCAGAAGTTGGTGCTGCTCTGAATTCTCCAAGTTCACCGCCTAAGTCATTGCCTAAATTGGTTCCTTCCGGATCGAGGTACATATTTGATTTAGGTGTCCATAATAAGATATTTTTCGCATAGATCCCAATTGATGCCTGGTTGGCAAGAATCTTGGCAGCCCATCTTTCAGGTAATTTATACGACAAAGCTATAGTCCTTAATTTAAGGAACGATCTGTCTATAATTCGCTGATAATAAGAAGTCCCGGGGTTGGTAGTAGGATACCAATAATTTGAATAGTTGCCACTGCTGATAACTGTTTGATTCTCGCTATAAACGGTATTTCCTCCGGCATCAGTATTCGCCACAACCGAATTTGGTACAATAAACGGGCGGCGATTATTATATGCCGTTGCCTTGGCATTACCGGTAAACAATAACAAGTCTGCAGTTCCGCTATACATTACACCTCCGTAACGAAAATCGAGGGAACCGGATAGTTGCCAGTTTTTGTAAGTAAAGGTATTAGTCATCCCCATCATATACTTGTACATAGTGCTTCCATAATCACCTAAGGTCTGACTTGCCTGTGGAATACCTGTTGTTCCATTTACCACTATCTTACCGTTAGGGGATGTTAGTGGAACCGGTGCATACATTTCTCCGACAGGTTTGCCAACTACTGCACGGGTTACTGCATCATAGGCACTGTTGATATCAACATTTGGTATCGTAGTGGAAAGTTTGTCTACATTATTTTTATTCCGGGAATACGTATAGGTGATTCCCCATGAAAAATTCCTGGTGACAATCGGTTTTAAATCCAAAGCCAATTCAATCCCTTTATTACTGACCTGCCCGATATTCTGAACCATTCCGCTGTAACCTGTTGAATAAGCAATCGGAACAGTGAAAATTTGTCCGTTTGTAATTTTGTTATAATAGCTAAAGTCTATGCCAATCCGGTCATGAAATAGTTTGATTTCAGTACCTGCCTCAAATTCTTTGGTCATAATCGGTTTAAGGGACATATTTCCGATTGTATTCGAAATTCCAAATGCAGGTGTTCCGTTAAATGGAGTGGTTAAAGAGCCAAAACCAAGTCCTACATTACCTTGCTGCAATGTAGCATATATCTGGTAAGGACTTGGATCTGATCCTGTTTGTCCATAACCGGACCTTAATTTCAGATAGGTAAATGGAGTATTGGAGAGATCAAGGGTTTTGGAAATAACCCATGAACCATTTACCCCGTAATACAAAATGGAATTGGCACTGGTTGGCAAGGTTGAAGACCAGTCATTTCTGGCATCCGCAGTTAAAAATAATTGGTTTTTAAAACCAAGGGTAGCCGTTCCGTAAATACCCATCCTTCTTCTCAGGGAATTAAAATCACTGGTAGTTGGGGGTACACTGGTATTGGATAGATTAAAAAGGCCGGGAATGACCAAATTAGTAGCATAAGCTAATTCGCTTCTTTGGGCAGACTGAAAGAAGTTCGCTCCGGCGGTTGCCTCCAGATTAAAGTTAGCGTTGAGATCTTTTGTATAATTAAGAAGGAAATCTCCATTGATCGTTCCAAAAAAGTTGGAAGCCTGAAGTACAGAACCTACGTCTACAGCCCTGGCAAATCCTTCAACATTATTCCCTGCATCCCAGGATCCGGCAGTAGGTGCATTAGGTTGTGACCAGCCGGTGGTCCTTTCATTATTAAAATCTCCACCCAACCTGAATTGGGCATTAAATGCCTTTGTAAACTTATATTTCATATCCACATTGCCAAAGAAACGGTCAGCATTTTGAGTGATGCCATTTTCATGCAACGCGTAATAAGGATTCTCGCTGTAAGGGGAAAAGAAACCATTTACATTGAAGAATTTGTTCTTATAATCACGGAAATCCGAAATTGGGATATCAACAGGGATTTGCAGAAGTGATTCAAATGTAGTTGCACCAGTAGTTCCGCCCTGTCCGGTTAGAGGGGCATTCTGTTTCCTGTTAATATAATTAAAGGAGGTATTGATCGAGAATTTTCCGTAATCACTATTCGTTTTCAATGAGAAAGTATTCCGTTCAAGATAATCTGAGGCAGTTGGAATTACGCCATCGCTGGAAACGTTTGAATAGGAAAAGATAAAGCGGGTAGCTTCGGTTCCTCCTGAAATAGCAATACTATTGTTCGCCTCGGTTCCAGGCACATAGAATTTACGCATATTATTTTTAATGAAGGAGAAGGGTTTAATCAATTGTGAATTATCCACAATAGAGCCCCAAGCCCTCATTCTTCCATCTAATGGAGGACCCCAACTTCCGTTTTCGGATAAAATAAAGGCACCGCCCCATCCCTGACCGAACTGATTCTCCATTTCGGGTAATTTACCAACTTCACTCACGTTAAAAGAACCGTTATATTCTACTTTGATAGCTCCTGATTTACCCCTTTTGGTTGTGATCATAACTACCCCGTTCTTGGCTGAAGAACCATATAGCGAAGAAGCAGCAGTCCCTTTCAGGATCGAGATACTTTCGATATCATTTGGATTAACATTGGTCATCCCGTTTCCAAAGTCACTGGTTCCAGCAATACTTGAAGTAAATGAGCCGGCAAGCCTGTCGTCATTTAAAGGGACACCATCAATAACATATAATGGCTGGTTATTTCCACCGCCAATAATACCATAGCCCCTCAAAACCACCTTTGTGGAAGAACCTGGGCCACCAGTATCTGAGATGTTTGCCCCTGCAACTTTGTTGGAAATTCCGGATAACATATTTACTGATCCATCCTTGCTAATTGATTCGGAGGTAAAGGTAGCCGTCGAATAACCAACTTTTGCCTTGTTAGTCGTTTGCCCTAATGCCGTAACAACTACTTCATCAATAGCTACACTCTCAGATTTCATTTTGATCGTGTAATTGGTTGCACTGGTTAGAGGCACATCTGCAGAAGTCATCCCTACAAAAGTGACCACAAGTGCTTTGGCATTTTGGGGAACCTTCAAGGTGAACTTGCCCTCCATATCGGTGACAGTCCCTAGTGTTGTTCCTTTTACGACAACTGAAGCTCCCGGAATGGTAGTCCCATCCTCACTGGAAGTCACAACACCCGAGAGATCCCTGGTCTGTGCAAATACCACTTGCAATCCTATGAAACCTAGAAAAGCAAGCAACAGCGAAATTTTCTTCATAGACTAAAATTTAATGTTTAACAAAAAAATGAATTATAATAGATAAGAATTGATTTTTGAAACTGAATCCAATCTTTATCCTTAATTGAAATTAAGATAATGATTC
>CAIXZH010000047.1 GCA_903923905.1 uncultured Bacteroidia bacterium | reverse complement strand
TAACGCTTTACTATTGTCGAGATTTTTCTGCCTGTTCGCCATTAACCCGAACTCAATCAAAAATCATCAGCATGTCAAGGAACTATTGAATTTCGGCACTATAGCCGCTTAAATATATCTACTTTTTGAACGAACCATTGAACTATATATACAATGAAAAACATATTTTAACTGTGAACTTCAGGGCTGATGGATCTGACAAATTTGGACCAGGGAAACGTTATGGTTATTTCCCTTCAGGAGCTTATGCATGGATGTTGATAAACGAGAAATTCATGAAGAATCAGTCTTTGTTCAGCAATGCCAAACTCCGGGTCAGTTATGGTTCATCAGGAAACGACCGTATTCCATCATACAGCTACTTGGCTAAACTTGAAAATACCTATTACAATGGCGTTTTAGGTATGGCACCGAATTCGCAGGCAAACAATGACTTAAAATGGGAAACTACTTATCAATCGAATGTTGGCATTGACTTAGGTATTCTTAGAAACAGACTGACACTTACTGCTGACATTTATCAAAAGCAAACCCACGACATGCTGATTCCTACTCCGACTCCTGGTCAAACAGGGTATGCACAACAATGGCAAAACATAGGAAGGGTTGATAACAATGGGTTTGAAATTCAATTATCGTCAAAAAATATAAATAAAAAGGACTTCAAATGGAGTACAGATTTTAATATTAGCCATAACAGAAACAAAGTTGTCAATCTGGGACTTGATAGTTTCATCCCTGTTGAAATCCCTGGGGCCTTTATTCAGGAGATTGGTCGTGTTTCTGTAGGCAGGGCACTGGGTGAAGCCTACGGTTATGTCTTTAATGGAGTTTACCAATTAAGTGATTTTACGTGGCAAAATGGAAACGATGTAAATATTCCTGCCAATAATAGAACCTACACATTGAAGCCTAATGTGGTATCTGTTGAAGGGGTAAATGTACAGCCAGGTTCATTCAAGTTTAAAGACTTAAACAAGGATGGCAAAATAACCTTGGATAGAGATAGAGCTCCGATTAGTTCGAGTGACCCAAAATTCTTTGGTGGTATAACAAATACCTTCCAATACAAGAATTTCGATCTTAATATATTCTTTCAAGGTTCCTATGGAGGTCAGATTTTCAACGAATCAAAGTATCGACTCGAAGGTGGAGGATTGTTAACTTATATGAATGTTACAAAAGACTTCTATTACAATCACTGGACTCCTGAAAATCCATCAAATAAATTAGGTACTTACTCAGACTTTAATACAACATCAAGTCTCGCCTCAAGCTATTATGTTGAGGATGCTTCATTCCTGAGGTTGAAAAGCGTTTCATTTGGATACAATCTGAATAACGATGTGCTTCGGTTACTGAACCTGAAATCTGCAAGAATTTCTATAACCGGGAATAATATTTATACCTGGACAAAATATTCAGGATATGACCCTGAAATTAATTCAGGAAATGCTCTGATGAGTGGAGTGGACCGAATTTCTTACCCAAGGGCCCGGACCATTTTATTTGGACTTAATGTAACATTTTAACGTATTTACGTCATGAAACAATATAAATCATTTCTATATCTTTTCCTTGGAATTTCACTGGTTTTCATTAACAGTTGTACAAATTATTTGGATACACAACCCTATTCATTTAATACAGTAGATAAATTATACACGTCACAATCAGGTGCCGAACTTGGATTGACCGGATGTTACAATACCTTAAATGCACAAACAGTGCAGGGAACTGGTTGGGGCGGATCGTTCGTAGCGGTGATGCCAATGATGTTTAATGGTGGAACGGATGAAGTTGTTGTACGAAATGGATATACAGATCCCGCATATGCTCCTTTTGGAGACCTCTCCTACACAAGTCAGAATTCATCTATAGAGTCAAATTGGTTTGTCCTTTTTGCTGGAATTAATCGGACTAACTACTTATTGGAAAAGATTGATGCTGTGAATATGGATGAGACTAGGAAGGCCCAAATGAAGGGCGAAGCTCATTTTTTGAGGGGATTTTTTTACTTTTATTTAAGTCTCGCTTATGGTGGACTACCCATTTACACCACCTCTGTTCAGGATCCCAAAGCGAAAAGGGAACCGATTCAGAAAGTGTTTGACCTGATCATTGCCGATTTTACTGCTGCTTATCAAACTTTACCCAATCAGGCGAGTATTTCAGGCCGAGCAAATAAATGGTCGGCAGCTGGTTATTTAGCGAAAGTTTATACTTATCTGGCAAGTTGCAAGACCAATAATGTTGGGGCGGATTTAAAATTTGCCTTAAATAGCTTTGACTGGGTCAGTGCCACTGACATGTATAATGACGCCAAAACATTAACTGACGATATTATTACTAATAGTGGCTTAAAATTAACGCAACACTACGACTACTTATTTAGAGAGACTACGGGAGCCTGGCAGAAAGAAGAAAGTCTGTTTTCCTTGTTAGGGAGTAAAAGCACAAGTAACGGCAACTATAATCTATTGCTTTTCTGGCAAATACCTGTTGGAGCGCCTACTGCAGGAGGCGGATATGGTTGGTTAAGGCCAACCGGCGAATTGTTTTATAAATATAATGCCTCAGATAAACGACATTGGCACAATCTCACTGATGCCTTATTAACTTCAAATCCCGAGGAAGTTATTGAAGGAGTTAATTATTATTTACCAGATACACTATTTACCCCAATGCAATACAATTTATGTGTGGGTAAATACAGATATCGGGACCCCTCATCAAAGAATATTTCAAATGCCTGGTCTGATGGGGATATTATTTTGTTGCGCTATGCAGATATTCTCCTATTGAACGCTGAAGCATTGTATTTTACCGGTGATGAAACTGGAGCCAGAGGCAGATTGAGCGAGGTATTGGCCCGTATTTCCGATGATGCTATACAGCTAAATACTTTAACATCGGCATACTACAATCAGGATTTTGTAACCGAATTACTTGATTCACGCTCAAGAGAATTGTGTTTTGAAGGATGGCGCAGGATTGACTTGATTCGATTTGGCAAAATGACCGAAGTCATAAATAGTCTAAGTGCTGATAAGGGAATCTGGAATAGTATTGTTCCTGAAATCCAGTCAAACTGGACCTCTTCAAAAATTTGGTTTCCAATTCCAAAAACTGATATTGAGCTAAGCCCGAATCTTGTTCAAAATCCAGGATACAATTAATAGGATTGTAACATTAATCTGTTAAAATCTCAAATAAATATTCTATAATATGAAAAAATATATGTTATATAATTTATGGCTGATAATATTCTTATTAGTTACTTTTTCGTGCACAAAGGAAAATTTTCCGATATCGCAAGCAGCTAAATTGCAAACTAAAACTGTTACTGAAGTAACAGGTTCCACTGCAATAAGTGGCGGGCAAATCCTTTCAATGGGTGGAAACAATGTATCAACCCTGGGAGTTTGCTGGGACACAATTCCAAATCCGACTCTCAGCGATCATTTTGTTACGGATACCCTTATTAGTAATGATTTTACTTGTCAAATAAGCGGATTAAAGGGAGGAACAACCTACTATGTCAGGGCTTATGCAACCAATAATGGTGGAATTGCATTTGGTGCGACTATGAAATTTACAACCAAAGTAGTGCCATACTTAACTACCAATGCTGTTACTGCAATTACCGGTACTACGGCGACTTGTGGTGGTATAATCACAAATGCTTTTGGAGCGCAGATTGTAAGCCGAGGTGTATGTTGGAGTGCAAATATAAATCCCTCAATCAGGGATTCCGAAACCGCAGATGGTTCAGGAACTGATCCATTCACGAGTAACATCACCAATCTTTTACCGTCATCTACCTACCATGCTCGGGCTTACGCTACAACCAGCGATGGTGAAACCGGCTATGGGAATGATGTAGTTTTCAACACCCAGATAACTGACTTCGATGGAAATATTTATACTTCAGTTAAGATTAACGGTCTTGTTTGGATGGTCCAAAACTTCAAGTGTACCCACTTTAATGATGGCTCCGATATTTCTTATTATTACTATGCTGCAGATCCTGCCAATAAAGATTATGGAGGAAACTATACATGGAACGACATTGTAAAACCAAATTTTGCTCCAGTAGGGTGGCGTGTTCCGACAGATTTAGAATGGAGGGCACTTTATAACTTTGTTGGAACCAACGGATTTAAATTGATGGAGAAAGGAACAACCCATTGGGATACTGCCAATGGAACGAATGAAACCGGATTTACTGCGTGGGGTAGCGCCCATATCTATGGTACACCACTAAAAGGTTCCGCAACCTGGTGGACAGTAAATGAAAATGATCCAAGTAATGGATTGCGTTGGTATTTGTTTGATGATGGAACAATTGGCCGCACGGCCAATGACAAGGGAATGTACTTCACCGTAAGATTAGTGAAAAACTAATAACATTAATTAGTCAAGTTTAGTAATCCGGCACGGCAATGCATATAAAAACGCGGGTTGTCGTGCCGGTTCTAAGTTTTAATACAAACTATATACCCTCCAAATGTCAACAATTAGGTGTAAAATTCATTTAGATAAGAGAAAAAGGAGAATTTTCGGCATAGAAAGCCCACTTTCGGTTTTAACTTTAAAGCTCTTTGCAATTATTCTGTTTTCTTTGCGAATAAACATAATATCATTCTTCTCTATTGCGACAATGTTTTTATTTTTCATGTGTTCTTGTAAAAAAGGAACTAGCCCTGTCGTACCCGATCCCGGATCAATTACTTATAGCACATTATTCAAAGATACATCCTATGCAAACGGATTCTTTGTAGGTTCTACTAGTGAAGCAAATCCAAATGTGATCGGTAAATTAAATTATGGTGGCACTGTTACTGCAACACCAGTTTGGGAGATTGCCCAGTGGAATTGCTTGAATAACGATTTAATGAAGGCTACCTATAGTATTATAAACAATCAGTACCAATATCAGGTTGGAACTAACGGGAATCGGATTGCGGTCGATAAAACCAATGGAACTCTCACCCTAGAATGCAATGCAAGCACCGAATATGGACTCAATGGCATTACTAGTAATCCCCGCAAAGTAAACGAACCTTGGCCCACACTTTTATGCGAATACACTATTCCAGATGTAAGTATTTTAAAGATTGCCGATCAAAAGGAAATTCATATGACGATTGATTACAAGGTTCTGAAACTCGAAGACAAAATGCCCTCCGGAACTACTAATCCGGCATTGCATTCGGCGTCATTTCAATGGTATATCACTGTTCAGAACCGAAATCTCTCTTCGGCTGAATATGGTCAGTACCTTTGGTTCGGACTTTGTTTTTATGACAAGCGATATGATTATGCTCCTTTTTATGCTGCCCAGGATGGCGGTCAAGCAAACAATACAGGAATGTTTATTTATATCCCTGATATGAAACCCATTTTGTCGTCCCAGGGACCAGCAGAGATTGGCAAGAAGTTTATTGTGGATGTGAATGTTTTACCCATTATTCGCGAAGCATTTACATTGGCACAGCAACGCAATTTTCTGACTCAAACTAAATGGGAGGATTTATATATTGGAGGAACAAATATAGGCTGGGAAGTTACAGGAACCTACAATGTAGCTGTTGAGATTAACCAGTTTGATATTAAGTATCGGTAAGTTATCATGAAAATAAGACTAGCCTTGATAATATTCTATTTACTTGCATCTTACCTGACTTGCAGACCGCAGGTGAATATAAAAACGGAAAAAGAAGGACGTGAAGTTTTCCTTGATCAATCGTTTAGCCATGGATTTGCCTTATCTCCACTCGACCCCAAAATTGTTGAGCAGGGCGGCGGTTTCGAAAAAACGAATGTGGATACGCTTTTCTGGGGAAATGAAAATCAATCTCCTGTTTGGCAACTTTCACAATGGTACAGCAAATATAACTTGGCGCATGTAAAACCTGAATTGGCTAGCGACGGGAGCATTACTTTCCACAATGAAGAAAAGCGGCTTGTCCACTATCCTGATGGTTCCATTTTGCTTGAACTCACTACCAGCAAGGAATATAATAATCCACGAAAAAGTAACGAAAATTGGCCACACATTTTGATTGAACAGAAGTTTGGCAGTCAAAGTCCAGTCATTGGTCATGCCAAAGAGCTTTTTTTTTCGATGGAAATTAAATTAGTAAAGTGTGAAAACAAGATGAAAGAAGGGACATTTAACGAAAAATTGCATACAGCTCAATCTCCTTTCTATTTTGTGCTGAAAGATTGCAATAAAGAGTCTGAGGACAGCGGGAAATATCTATGGTTCGGAATTCC
The DNA here is from genome assembly GCA_903923905.1 of uncultured Bacteroidia bacterium. GTDB lineage: Bacteria > Bacteroidota > Bacteroidia > Bacteroidales > Prolixibacteraceae > JAAFHB01. The sequence continues at coordinate 128,082 of CAIXZH010000047.1, read as the reverse complement.
ATCTTTTGATTATCGGTATAAACGAACCGGCAATGAAGAGAAAGTTTCCTGGGATATTGGCACAAGCTCATATATCTACTGTGTTCCAGAAATGGCAATATGGGGCGATGTCAGGTTCCAGGATGGCAAATGGCACAAGGGTCAGGCTGACATTCTGCCATTGTTGAAAAGAGCGCTGGAAACTATGAAGTCAAAAGGGGCTTTTGCCAATACCTCACTTGATGATTTTCGCATCACAGGGATGAACTTTGGATGGGAAATCCCCGGGACTTTTGATGCTGCATTATGTGTTAAGAATTTCAGTTTACTGGTAAAGGAAAAATAAACTTTACATTCAAAAAATCAGATCTATGTTTAAGAAAAAGATTGAGTTGCTTACCTGCATCTTGCTTCTTTGCTTTTCTGCTATATCAGTGGGCCAGCCCATAAAAGGATACGAGAAATATAGTGAAATCATCAAGGAAAAGATTTATAAAGATTATAAAGGGATGTATCGGGAAGCCGGTGAGTCATTAAAGTTTCCCTTCATCACCCCCGGCAGTGCACAATATGCCGATGTGCTCTGGGATTGGGATTCATGGCTCAGCAATATTGCTTTACAACAGATACTTTCTGACACAGGTACACCAACCGATAAGAAGGAGGCTTCAGTTTATGAACAGGGATGTATTCTGAATTTCCTCTCATATTGCGATATTGATGGTTGGATTCCCATCATGATTGGCCGGAAGTCGGACATTGGGGCCTTAAAACCAAAAAATATCTACGATGAAAATATGCATAAACCCTGCTTAGCCCAACATGCCGCTTTTCTCACCAAAGAAAATGGGGGAGATGCAGAATGGTTACGCGTGAAATTTGCTAATATGCAGTATTTCGTAGCTGGGTATAAAAACAGGTATCGCCAAGCAGCAACCGGACTCTATTTCTGGCAAAATGATGTGATGATTGGCGTTGATAATGATCCGTGTACCTTTTACCGTCCGGACAGAAGTTCTGCCTCAATTTACCTGAATTGCCTGATGTATAAAGAGCTGCTGGCGATGGTATATCTAGCAGACAATCTTAATTTCAATGAGATAGCTGACCAATACAAAATTGATGCAGCTGATTTGAAAGCGGCTATTCAGAAAAACTGCTGGGATGAGCGGGACGGTTTTTTTTATAGTGTCGACTTAAATTTAAAACCGGTCAATACTACTAATTGGGCATATCATGGAGGAGCTCCCCGGCATTGGGATTGCCTGATCCAGCGTATTGGTGTCTGGTCAGGATTTTTAGCAATGTGGGCAGATATTGCCACCCCCGAACAAGCCAAACGGATGGTCGGGGAACATTACAAAAACAGCAAAACTTTTAATGCCCCATTTGGAGTTCGTACTCTTTCGCGTATGGAGAAAATGTATGACCTTAAAGCAAGTGGAAATCCCTCATCCTGGTTAGGTCCTATATGGGGAATATCTAATTATTTGACCTGGAGAGGATTGGTGAAATATGGTTTTACTGATGAAGCAAAAGAGTTAGCCTCGAAAAACATAGTGCTCTTTGGCCGGGACTTTGAGCGATTTGGAACACTGCATGAGTATTACCAGCCTGAAAACGGAGAGCCTATATTAAATGCAGGGTTTCAAAATTGGAACTATTTGGTTTTAAATATGACTGCATGGATGGAGAAGAAGCCTGTGATTGAAGAATTTTAATCTACTGAAATGCAAAAGCGTTTAATCTGGTTCGTGTTATTTTCACTTTTGGCAACTATTGCATTACCCAATGTGGTTGAAAATCCTAAAGGATGGTCTGTGCTCACAGGTCACTGGAATGTACAGCGGAATTGGATCAGCCCGTCTGGCTCTAAGGGAGATATACCTCAATGTGCACTTGTTCGTTCCTGTATGGATCAGGAGAGTCGATGGAGTGAGATAAGTTGTGATTTTAAATTTGCAGATAGCACCCCTATCCCCAGGTTTGGACTACTGTTAAATGTCAAAAATAAAGAAGATTATCAACTCTTACGCATTTGCGATGCAACTACAAAGCCCGTCTTACAGTTGCTCAGGTGGCAATATGGCTTTTACCGCATGTGGCAGGAGATTAAACTCTCTGAACCATTACACCCCGAAACAATTTATAACCTCTCGATACAGAGGGCTCCAATGGTAGACACTTTGGATTGGAGGCAGTGGAAGATCATTCTTAGACATAAACCTTCACGACAGATTCTACTTAAACAAGGTATCGAAAATGAACAACCTTCTTTCGGAATGGGTATTGTAGGCCTCTATTCTGAGACCGTTGGTAGCAGTTTTGGCGAATTTACGATATCCTCATCAACAGCATTATCGGTTTCAGGTCCGTTGCGGCTTGCTCCGCTTTTCGCTGATGGCATGGTGTTACAGCAAAAATCCAAAATAAGGATTTGGGGAAAAGCTGAAAAGGGAAAGAAAATAAGGATTAAAATTGCAGGGAACTCTTATTTTACCAATTCAACAGAGACAGGTGAGTGGCTGCTATCGATACCTTCGTTAAAGGCGCAAACGGGATTGGAGTTAAAGGTGATTTCCGAGAAAGATACGGTGACTATTCGGGATGTTTCAGTGGGTGAGGTTTGGTTGGCATCCGGACAATCCAATATGGAGATGCGTACCTGGCAATCGGATATGCAGATTGCAGCAAAAGGGCTGAAAGATAATAACCTCCGCTTCTTTCTGCAACCTCAATGGCCGTCACCTCATCCTAATTTTGATGGTGGTGGTGAGTGGGTGAAAGCCGATTCGGTCAGTGTGTTGGGCTGGTCTGCTGTCGCATTAAGTTATGCCCTGGAATTACGAAGGAAATTAAATGTCCCGGTAGGAATTATCTCGGCTCATTGGGGCGGAACGGCAATTGAGAGTTGGATGCCACGCTCTGAACTGGCCACAGATTCAGTGACAATCCCTATTTTAATCCGGGTAAAACAGTACCAAAAAGCGCTGGAGCAAGGGAATCCAACAGAGGGCCGCTTCCCCTGGTGTTGGGATGTCCCCGGTCAGCGCCATACCCCAGGAGACCTCTATAACGGGATGATAGCACCCCTTATTCCGTACACACTTGAAGGGGTGGTTTGGTACCAGGGTGAGTCGAACTCCCAGAGAGCCAAACAATATGAACATTTGTTTCCGCTGCTGATCTCCTCTTGGAGAAAACAATGGAGACTGCCGAATATGAGTTTTTATTTTGTTCAGATTGCAGGATATGACGGAAAACAATCAGGTTCTGAAATTGAAGGCGCCTGGCCACACATCCGCGAAGCGCAACGATTGACGTTGAATCGATTAAAAAACACCGGTATGGCAGTAACTACCGATCTGGGACAAGTGATGAATATTCATCCGCCATTCAAAAGAGAGGTGGGCATCCGGCTTGCAAATCTCGCTTTGCATGATGTTTATGGGTTTGCGAATATTGTTCGCAGTAGCCCGATATACTGTGGTGTTATATTTAAATCGGGTCAGGCTGTAATTCAATTTTCTGAAGTTGGGGAAGGTTTAAAATTGCGGACCAGCGAAGTACTGAATGGATTTTCCATTGCAGGCGGAGACCATCATTTTGTGCCCGCTACTGCCATCATTCAATCAGACGGAAGAAGTGTTAAGGTATTCAATTTGGCGGTTTCTAATCCTGCGGCTGTGAGATATGCCTGGGAGAATAATCCTGTGAATGCAAATCTTGAGAATAGTGCAAGTCTACCCGCATCGCCTTTCAGGACTGATAATTGGGAGTTAACAACAGATAATAGCAGATGAAATTCCATGAAGAAGCTTACTATAATTCTTTCCCTGCTGATTTTTATCCGAAATATTCAGGGTCAGCAAGCATATATAATAGTTTGTCAAGTTCACTGCAAAAAAATGGAATCCGCACTGAATAACGGTTCAATCAGTGGTCTCCACAGAATATGAAGTTTTCCATTTAAGGAAAACAATTTCGTTGAAAAACTTTAAAATAAACATTACATGAACAAGAAAAAAGAAATTTCACTTTCAATCATTTTAAAAGTAGTTACCATAGGCATCCTGACGTTTGTCTTGGCTTTCAATACACTGATTTGTAATGCTAAACTACACCTTTCAGAGGGTTTAATAACTCAATCCAATGCAGAAGCAGTCATCTATTCGTCACCCTGGCTTAAGGTAGCGTTCTCACGAAGTGAGCCAAAAATGACCTTTCTTTCAGTGGACGCAACAGGAAACGGTAACCATTCCAGCAATCTGTTGAAAAGTCCTATCGGTTGTGGTCCTGCGACTGCCGGTGCGAATGTATTTGTAGCTCCGACAGGAGTAAAATGCACTGCTACCATAGATAGGAATGTGGTGAGCTATTCCAGCATCCAACTGGGCGCCGATGAAACAGACGCAATCAGTTTTACGATCCAACCAAGATCAATCGGCATAATGATTGACCGTAATATTTTGCAGGATTATGATGCCCCCGATGCTTCGCCATTACGTTTTATGTTTGACGCCACAGTTACGCCTGCATCACCGCTGGGGCTGGTCAGAGAAGGCGAATTGGGCATCTTGCAATTTCCTGTTTTGCTTCACTTTCCCGATTGGGGAAGCCTATTGGTGCGGGCCAAAGTTCAAGGTGGCGAGGAGGTGACCTGGCATTTTTCGCTGTTGCGGGACCTCAAACCCATCCAGCCTGGAGCTGTCGCCGCCTGGCGTAAAATGACAGCCGACGAACGAATGAAGATAGAAAAGATCGGCAACCGACACCTCCTCAAAGTTGATGAAATTCACTTGGGTCCGGAACAAATTCAGCTAGACCTGCAACAGGGACGCCAGTCCGGAATACAAAAGGCGGGGAAACAACATATCGAACTCAGCATGGATGTCACTTCAGTCTATCCAAACGCGGACTTAGTTGACGCCGATCCGAAACTTATTGGCATCAAAAAGGCATGGTTGAACATTTTTGGGTTTCGTCCCGATTTAGGCTGCCTGGCAAACAATTCGACAGGCGATGTCTGCCAGATGTGCATATTCATGTATGCAGATCAAGCATGTTATACACCGCCATTGTTTGATGACTTCACTGCGCTTGATCTTGTTCGGATGTCTCTTGATCGCTATTTTGACGGTTTCAAAGGTTATGCGGATAATTTTCAGGACGTGGCTCCTTCTACAGTCATTGCTTCCTGGGATTATGCCACGAGCAAGCCCGACCCCAAATGGTTGAAGTACCGGATGGCCGACATCGAAAAGTTCGCTGACCGTATTATTGCCGAGGACATTGATGGCGATGGGTTGGCCGAATCGGCGTCCGGACCCACAAACTGGTGGGACAACGTGAATTGGAATGGGAAAGATGCTTACAGTTCCGCACTGGCCTGGCGTGCGTTTCGTTGCATGGCCGATCTGGAACACCGTGCCGGCAATGAAATCAAAGCCAGACAGTATCGCGGTCGCGCAGATCAGATCAAAGCAATTTACTACGCGACATTCTACAACCCTGAATCCGGAGTGCTCGCCGGCTGGCGCACATTGGATGGCAAGCTCCGGGACAGCTACTTCTTGTGGGCCAATGGCATCGCTATCTCATATGGTTTGGTAGACCAGCAAGAGGCAAATGCGATTCTTGATAGGCTACAAGCCAAGATTAAGGAAGTCGGCTTCAGTAGTTTTCAGTACGGTCTTCCGGGCAATCTGATACCATTCCCGCATATCCTTAGTTTTCAACTTTACGAAAATGGCGGCGTGACCGGCAGCATGGCTTCCCATTATATTCAGGCTTTATACTCAATAGGGCGCAAGGGTGAGGCTGATGCCATCTTTGACAAAATGCTGGAAGGGTACAGCAAAGGCACATTTCAGAACGGTATTGGGAATGGCGGTGATTGGAAGGAATGGAACGGGACACCATGTGGTTATGAAGGACTATTGGTGGATGCCTATTATCCCCTCTCAGTCTGGCTTACCGGTCGTCTCGGTCACAGTGTGCCTATTCCTTGAGATTTACAAATTACCAAATGGTTCATTCTAGGGGTACAAAAAGGAAAGTGTAAGGTGGCTGCTAAAGCAGTTGGAAAAAATGTGGTATCGGCAAAGATATTAGCTATTGGGATGCCTCCAATAATGCTGTGTACTTGATAGCGGTAATTACAGTTGGTCTAAGGGTACTATTGGGATTCTTTCAGTAATAAAAGTAGGTCATAGGCTGGCAATATTGTGTGATACTGTTTAAAGATATGGAATTATCACATGAAGAGAAATATTGGATTAGCCGGGCTGCAATTATCACTTGTAGTCCAAAAAGTAAAATAAAAACATTGGCAATTAGAAATTATAAAATTTTTGAACTAATCTATGAATTCAAGAGAACGTGTATTGAAAGCCTTTAAGCGGCTGCCAGGATTACCCGACAGGGTTCCTGTTCAGTTTGACCTTTGTCGTCAGTTGTCTGACCATTTCGGAGAAGAGTTGGGAATTCAAGTCACTTATACCGAAAACCCTTACGAGGATGTAACATATCGCATCAGCGCCAACGAATTGCGGGTGGTCCTGGGGAGCGATGTGATTGTGACCGGAGCCTCGGTTTCCGATGATTATAAAATCATAAAGGATGAGCAGGGTTGCTGGCTAAATGAGTATGGAATTAAAGTGCGGCAGGGTGATACCTATGTGGAAGTGATCGAATATCCTCTGGAAAAAGCAGAAACCAAGGCGGACATCGAAAATTTTCAATTCCCTGATCCCGATGCACCTGGCCGATTCAAGGATGCTCTAGTGAAAAAATATAAAAGCGATTACCTGATAATCGGGGATATTGAAGTAACTATTTTCTCTCTTGCACATCAGTTGGTGGGTATGGAGAAACTCCTGGTTGATATGATGATGGAGACCGAATATGTGATTCCCCTCTTTGAAGCCTGTGCCGAATACCAGACTCAGATTGGTCTTCGATTGATTGAAAGGGGAGTAGATGCGATCTGGGTTGGCGATGATTTTGGCACACAGATCAGTCTGATTATTTCTCCAGAAACTTTTCGTGAACAATTGTTACCGCACTATAAACGAATGATTGATCGCTTTAAAGAAGCCAAACCCAATATTATTCCAATCCTTCATTGCGATGGTGCTGTTGCGGAACTCCTGGATGACATCCGAGAAATTGGTTTCGAAGTCTTCAACCCAGTTCAGCCAAATGTTCCGGGTCATTTACCTAAAGAAATGAAAAATAATTTTGGAGATAAGTTTTCCTTCTGGGGTGCAATTGATCAGCAAGACCTGCTTCCCAACGGTACCGATGAGGAACTGGAACACGACATCGTCGAAAAAATCTCTATTCTGGGCAAAAATGGAGGTTATATGATTGCTCCAGCACATATTCTACAAAACGATATTTCCCCTGAGCGAGTGCTAAAGTTTATTGAATTGTGCAAAAAACACGGGAATTACTAATAAACCAGAGTTCATTTTATACTCTCCAAATTGATTCTGCTCCGCCGGTGTAAATTGACCTCCTATTCTTGAGAGTTTTAAGAACGATTATCTCCTTGTTTCGTTTAGCGTTTTACAAAATTAGATTTGTTTAATCTGACTAAATATTTTCGGAGACGTTGGTTTGTTGTCTTCTTTTTATTGATTTGCCTATAACCTCAAAGAATCATAAACATCCATCACCTCACGTTTGCGAATTCCGAGATATCTCTTTGTGAGCGAAGGTGACGAATGATTTAAAAGGGTCATTAACAGGATTACCGACTCTTCGGAATAGTTATTCAACCGAATAACCCGGTTTCCAACTGTCTTGTGAAACAGGTGTGACGAAACGTTTCCACACCCAGTATTCCATATCATTTGAATATTGATTTCAACATTACGTTGCACCAAGATTTATCAACCAGCTTGGTGGATATGCCAGATTATCTGACCACCTTTGGTCGACAAAATGATCAGAACCCTATGTCATATTTACGCAGACATTTAACATTAATTAATAACGATCTATTCCAACCGGGCAATCCGGCTTACAAAGACGAACGGTTTGATCATTTTAAGGCACTCCAGATTCCCCTCGTTTGCAACGAGGGGAAAGCTGCGATTCGTTTGTAACGATACCACAGGGTGGCTGTCCGGGTGATGGATGATTGCCCCATCAATAATATTAAAAACTTTATTGCTGGATATTTCTTTGCACTGGCGTGGAAGTACGAAAAGATCATCCCGTAGGATCGGGATAAGTTGTTCTAAGTGTGCGATGAGTTGCAAAAAGTGCGACTTTATAATCACAAGTGAGATTTGCCAAATCAGGAAGTAAATTAATGCCAAATCAGGAAGTAAATTGCCGCCAAATCAGGAAGTATAAATTGAAATGCAAGATATTTCTTTTATATTTGCATAGAATTAGTACCATATAGGTTATGAGTGAAAGGTCTTATTTATTGCGCTTATGCGATCAGGAATTACAAATAGCGTTGCAATCTTCGGGGGCAGTCTTGATTGAGGGAGCCAAATGGTGTGGAAAAACACGTACTGCCACTAATGCTGCAAAGAGCATCTTGTATATGCAAGATCCGGATAATGCAGCATCTTACCAGGCAATGGCCGATACAAAGCCTTCATTATTACTCAAAGGTGAAACACCACGATTAATTGATGAATGGCAAATGGCTCCGGTTTTGTGGGATGCGATCCGATTTGAAGTGGATAAAACAGGAGATGCCGGTCAGTTTATTTTGACAGGCTCTGCAGTACCTGTAGATAATGTAACTGCACATACAGGTACCGGACGTTTTTCCCGTTTGCTGATGCGTCCTATGAGTCTATTTGAATCGCATGAATCGAATGGCACAGTATCTTTAGGTGATCTATTTGATGGAAATCAAGCTATTGAGGCTATGTCTGAATTGTCCATAGAAAAAATAGCTTTTGCTTTATGCAGAGGCGGATGGCCTGCCAGCGTCATGAGAAATGCAGCATCAGCCTTACGCATGTCAAGAGATTATGTTGAGGCCGTGATTAATTATGATGTGTCACGCGTTGATGATGTGGAAAAAAATCCAGAAAGAGTTCGGTTATTGTTGCGATCTCTGGCGAGAAATGTAGCTACATTGGCCTCTTTACAGACCATAAAAAATGATATAGAAGCAACAGACATTTCAATTTCAGATAAAACAATCAGTTCGTACCTAAATGCGTTACGAAGAATTTTTGTGGTTGAAGATTTACCGGCCTGGTTGCCGTCAATGCGTTCCAAAACGGCAATTCGCACTTCATCAAAAAGACATTTTGTTGATCCTTCTATTGCTACAGCAGTCTTGCGAACAAACCCTGATGGTTTGCTGAATGACTTTAAGACTTTGGGGTTCCTGTTTGAATCTTTGTGCACAAGAGATATTCGTGTTTATGCGCAAGTGATAGATGGTGATGTGTTTCATTACCGCGATAAAAGTGGATTAGAATCCGATTTGATTGTTCGACTTAGAGATGGTCGTTGGGCAGCGATAGAAGTAAAATTAGGGAATAAGCAGATTGAGGAAGCTGCTCAAAATTTATTGGTGCTAAAAGCAAAAATTGATGAAGATAAAATGGGACAAGTTTCTTTCTTAATGGTATTAACCGGAGGTCAATATGCTTATCGTCGTAATGATGGTGTTTTAGTAGTTCCTATCGGATGTCTGAAGAGTTAGAAAGGTATCTTATATATAATCAATGTTATGGAGTTAGTTTCTAAAGCAATTTTCTCGATCCATTCCACGATGTTCCTCCCTTCGCGTGAAAAGTTGATGCCGATAAGTGTAATGGTTTTGCCATCATTATCCCCTGATTCCCCTCGTTTGCAACGAGGGGAAAGCTGCGATTCGTTTGTAACGAAATCATAGGGTGGCTGTCCGGGTGATTGATGATTTTTTTCAGACTGTAACCATGTCCCCATTTCAAATTCTTCAGAAAATGAACCAAGGGAAATACGTTTTTGCTCAGATTACTGGGTTATTACCTCAAAGGGAAAACGGTAGAGGAATTGAAAGCTGATTTTGATCCTGGATTAATAAGTTTTTAGGATAGTTATATTTCTAATCAATCCGCTCCACCATTAACTGGTCAGTACATAACCTGAGTAACTCCTCAACGTTCACCCCCGAAACCGGGTGATATTTGTCAGGAGCAATCTCGTTCAATGGAACCAGAACAAATTTTCGCTCTCCGATTTTTGGATGAGGTATCGTGAGCCTGGGTGTATCTAACTGTAAATTGTCATAAAAAAGGATGTCAATATCGATAATCCGGTCTTCATAATTGCAAGATCCATTGTTGGATAATGTTTTTTTTAACCTCCCTATCACTGTTTCAATAGATTGTGTCAGGGTAAGTATCTTGAATGGATTGAGCCTGGATTCAAGGACTAATACCTGGTTCCAGAAGAGGTCCGATTTAAATCCCCATGATTCAGTGGCATAAACGGAAGACATTTTGGTGATCAATCCAATTCGTTCACCGATCAATTTTCGGGTTTCTTCAAATATTTTAGCCTTATCTCCCACATTACCACCCAAAAGGATAAATACCTCAGCCATTATTTATAAATTTGCATAATTTATATCAACAATAATACGGATAATAAAGGGAAAATTAGATTTTACAGTCATTTCAATATAGCACATTACCGATGAAAATTTTTTGGAAAGCCTTTTTTGCATCATTACTTGCCATTGTCGCAGCCTCAATTCTGCTGATACTCCTCCTGATCGGAACGATATCTGCCCTTACATCCTTTAAAGATCAGATTGTTACGATTAAGAGCCAGTCATTGCTGATGCTCAAGTTGGATGGCCGGATTGTGGAGCGAAAATCCAATAATCCATTTGAGGATCTTGAATTGCCAGGTATTAAAATGTCGAATACAACGGGCTTGAACCAGATTCTTGGCTGTATTGAAAAAGCCAAAACAGATGACCGTATTAAGGGGATCTATATGGAACTCTCTGAAATTAATGCCGGATATGCTACAGTTGAGGAGATCCGAAATGCACTGATCGATTTCCGGAAATCGGGTAAATTCATCTATACCTATGCTGACATGATCTCCCAAAAGGCTTATTATCTGGCTACAACCTCAGATAGCTTGATGTTGAATCCGATGGGAATGTTTGATTTCCGCGGACTTAACGCAGAACATACCTTCTTCAAGAAAGCAATGGATAAGTTTGGAATTGAAATGCAGGTTGTTCGGGGAAAGAATAACAAGTTTAAATCGGCTGTCGAACCTTATCTGTTTGATAAGATGTCGGATGCAAGCCGCGAGCAGACCACTGTTTACCTGAAGAGTATTTGGAATCATGTGCTGAATGGGATTTCAGAACGACGTGGGGTACCTGTTGATAGCCTGAACAGCTATGCAGATGGAGTGATGACTTTTCAAAAGGCGGATAAAGCGTTGAAAAATAAGTTTTTTGATAATCTGAAATATAAGGACCAGGTTTTATCCGATTTCAGAAAGCTAACCGGACTTGGAGCAAATGATGAAATCCCGGTGGTTTCAGTCGTGGAATATGATAAAGTTCCAAAAACACCTGGAACAGGAGGATTAGCCAGGGACCGAATCGCAATTGTTTACGCAGAGGGTGAAATCGATGGCGGAAGTGATGGCCCTTATCAGATTGATTCGAAGGAAGTTTCCAAAGGTATTCGGGAAGCCCGAACCGATTCGGCAGTCAAGGCTATCGTTATCCGGGTGAATTCACCCGGCGGCTCGGCATATGGCTCTGAAGTGATCTGGCGCGAGGTTATCCTTGCCCAAAAGGTAAAACCGGTTATTGTCTCGATGGGTGATTATGCTGCTTCAGGCGGATATTATATTGCCTGTGGCGCAGATGCAATTCTGGCAAATCCAACAACAATTACCGGATCAATCGGCGTATTTGGAACCATCCCGAATCTTAGCGGCTTGCTTACCGATAAAATCGGGATTACCTTTGACAATGTCTCGACCAACCAGCATTCCGACATGCCTTCAATTACGCGTAAAATGACCCCTTTCGAAAGGAATTTAATGCAAACCTATGTTGAATCGACTTACGATACCTTTATCTCCCATGTCGCTGATGGCCGGAAGAAAACGACCACCTTCGTCGATTCAATCGGACAGGGACGCGTCTGGAGCGGGGAAAACGGAAAACTGATTGGATTGGTTGACGAATTCGGGGGGCTTAACGACGCTGTGAAACTTGCAGCGGCCAAAGCTAAAATACAGCATTACCGGATTAAAGAACTTCCAAAACAGAAGGATACTTTCGAAGAGCTGATGAAGAGTTTCTCGACTAAAATGCAAAATAGTATATTACAATCAAAACTGGGAGAAACATACCATTTGTGGGAGAATTTCTCACGTGAGGTGCACGCCAACGGTATTTATGCGAGGATGCCATATAATCTGGAAATTAATTAGTTATATAAGGTGAAGTACCTCATCCTGAAATTTTTATCTCTGTTTTATGGCATTGCCGTAAGTCTGCGAAATGAGCTTTTTAATCTCCGGTTACTCTCTTCGAAGGAATTTGATCTGCCGGTAATTTCAGTTGGAAACATTACGGCAGGTGGAACGGGTAAAACTCCGCACACTGAATATATCGCGGCCTTATTAAAAGCTAAATTTAAGGTGGCCATTTTGAGCCGTGGTTACAAAAGAAAAACCCGGGGATTTTATTTAGTTGAAACTACTTCTACAGTCAGGCAGGTCGGTGATGAACCATTACAGATTAAACTAAAATTCAAAGAATTAATCGTAGCCGTTGATGCCAATCGTGTAAGAGGGATCAGGCGATTGATCGCAATGCGCGAAAAGCCAGATGTAATTCTTCTCGATGACGCCTTCCAGCATCAGTATGTTACTCCGGGAATCAATATTTTATTGACTGATTATAACCGTTTAATTACCAAGGATTCGCTCCTGCCTTACGGACGACTGCGCGAATCTGCCTCCAATAAATCCAGGGCCACCATTATCATCGTTACAAAGTGCCCGGCCGAGATAAAACCAATTGATGAACGAATAATAATCAAGGAGCTGAATGTCAGACCATATCAAAGTTTGTATTTTTCTAGAATCACTTATGGTGATCTAATTCCGGTCTTTAAAAACGAGGTGGCTGCTCCAATCGGTGAGCTAACTGATGGATTAGCTGTGTTATTGGTAACAGGTATTGCAAACCCAACCCCCTTTAAAAAATATATCACCCATGGATCGCATGATCTCCAGGAGATGATTTTCAATGATCACCATCAGTACACCGGGAAAGATATCGATCGGATAAAAACAAAATTTGATTCAATCCCCAATACAAATAAAATTATAGTCACAACTGAGAAAGATATGGTTAGATTTCGGGACCTAAATTCAATCCCGGAGGAGATCCGACAAAGTTTGTATTATATTCCCGTCAAAATTAGCTTCATGAATAATGCGGGAAAAGAATTCAACCGGAAAATACTTGACTATGTTAAAGAAAATAAAGGAAACTTCAACTTTTATTCAGGCAGTAACTGGAGTTAAAGCCGAGATTGGAATAATATTGGGAACAGGACTTGGCGGACTGGTCAAAGAGATCAGGATCTTAAAGACCATTGAATACGTCGATATTCCTAACTTCCCTGTTTCAACTGTCGAAGGGCATAAGGGACAACTTATTTTCGGGAAACTGGGTGGCAGGAACGTGTTGGCAATGCAGGGAAGATTTCACTACTATGAAGGTTATGATATGCAAAAGGTCGCTTTCCCGGTGAGAGTGATGAACTATTTGGGAATTAATACATTAATAGTGTCAAATGCCAGTGGTGGACTTAATCCCGGGTTTAGGGTTGGTGATCTCATGATGATCAATGATCATATCAATATGTTTGGAGATAATCCGCTTATCGGACCTAATTTAGATGAACTGGGCGTGCGATTTCCGGATATGAGTATGGTGTATGATCTGAACCTTCGAAGACTCGCGCGCAAAATTGCCTTGGAAAACCATATTGATCTTAAAGAGGGTGTTTATATTGGCGTTTCAGGTCCGACATTTGAAACCCCGGCCGAATACAGAATGTTTCGTATATTGGGAGGAGACGCAATAGGAATGTCAACTGTTCCGGAGGTAATTGCCGCACGTCACATGGGAATGAGTGTATTTGGGATCTCAATAATTACAGATAGTGGCGTACCAGGCGAAATCGTGGAAATCTCTCATGCAGAGGTTCAGGAGGTGGCAATGAAAGCCGAACCCAAAATGAGTCTGATCATTAAAGAGTTGATTTCTAGTTTGTGATTATTTTAGCTTCGCAAACACAATCAAAGGCTTTTTTCAGTCATGATTTTATCGGTTTGCAGATTTTCACTGCCAATTTTTTTTAAAATAAGTTATGAAGTCCATAAACTTTTCAACATTTGGTTTGATTGTATTTTGCGGTATAGTTTTGCTGTTCAGCTGCACAGTGCTTCGGCCCCAGATGCCTGTCGAAAGCTATAAATCAAATTTCAGGAAGCCTCAGGCTTCAATCATTAATTTGTATGCTGATTTGGAGGTTTCAAAATTGGAAAGACTTATAAATGAGCATACCGATAGTATTTTATATCAGGATACCAGTTTTACTGACAATGGCAATGATAACCTGAAACTAAAGGCATGGAAGGCTGGACAAATCAAACTTAGTTTTGAACAAAGCGAAATGAGTTGGGAATTGCCCGCACGTGTCGCTTTTCAAAAAGGGGTGAGAATATTCGGATATAATCTGCCAATGATAAATTCGTGGGAATATACAGGTCAGATCAGACTCCGTTATAAAACCAAATTGACTATTAATCCCGACTGGAGTGTAAAAACAGTTACTCAATCAGATGGTTATGTGTGGACTAAAAAGCCTGCAGTAAAGATTGGCAGCATGGATATCCCGATCACGTTTATCGCAAATCTGATACTGCCAGCCTATCTGAGTACATTCTCCAGGGATATTGATGAAATTTTTGCCAATGATTTTGACTTTAAGAGTTATGCAAAGAAGGGTTGGGGAATGTTGTTTGAACCTTTTAAGATTCCAGGTGATTATAATGCCTGGTTATCTATTAACCCTTACGCGGTAACCATCGTGCCGGTACAAGGTTCTGCAGGGCATATCAGGCTTGGCGCAGGAATTACATCTGAAGTTATGTGCTTAATGGATAATGTCCCTTCTGCAGGAAGAGTTGCTCCGTTACCCCAAATTGAGCCGATAAAATTGCCTAGCGATACTTTTAAAATCAACCTGTTGACTGATATCCCTTACACCACTATTAACAGGATGATCAAGCAGGAGATCGGTGACTCCATATTTACCTTTGGGAGCCGACGAATCCGGTTTGAAACTTTCAGAGTCTATGGGACCAATGAGAAAATGGCCGTAGAAACCAAAGTGTCGGGAAGTATCAATGGAATCCTTTACCTGACCGGGATACCCTATTTCAATGCTGAAGATACTACGCTTCGGATCAGGGAGCTTAAATTTGATATTAAAACCCGTAATCTGGCAATGCGTTCTTCAAAATGGCTTTTTAGCGGAAAGATAGAACGGGCAATTACCCGATCGGTTGCTATACCCTTTAAATCGAATATAGCGGGAATTGAGCAACAAATATCGCATCTGATCAGGCATTACCCGTTAGGTTTTGGGTTTGAATTAAATGGTAGACTGGCGCGGTTGTCGGTTTCGGAACTTTACCTAAGCCCGGAGTCTGTAAAAGCGAATATGGTGTTTTCAGGTAACCTGTCATTAAAATTGGGAGATCCGTCAGAGCAGAAAAGTCTAAAATAACCCTTTATTCTCTGATTTGTAAATCATCTGCTACTTCATTGCAGGATTAATCCAATTTAAGGAACAATGGGGGCAAGGATTATCATAAATTTATGCCTTGACAGGGATTTTGAGTTTTTGTCCAATAACCAGACCTTTGGCATTTTTGATGTTATTCAACAATTTGATCTCTTTGTCAGAAACACCTGCAAATTGTTTGGCAATGGTATATAGGCTATCTCCAGGCCGGACAGTATAATAAGTATATTCCTCAATCAGGTTACTCTTTCCTGTGATCGAATCAGTTGGTTTCTGGACCGTTTCCCTGGAACCTTCTATCTTTAAAACTTCTGTTTTAGCGCTTTTTGACCCTTTCTTAACGACAATAGATTTATCCTCCACATAGATTGCCAGCTTCTGACCTACTTTGACCTTATTGTGCCGGATATTATTCCACTCGCACAATAAACTGGTTCCTATTTTATATTTTTTCGCAATGGCACGCGGATTATCTCCCGACTTCACCGTATAATAAATTTTTTTCTTCCCCTCCGTGTCAAAGTATCTGGATCCCTGATCCCCTTTAAGCGGAACTATCTGATTATTTGGAAAGTATTTATCACGGTTAAAGGCAAAAATCTGAGTCTGGCTATCAATAAATGGCGAGATTTTATCAATAGGCAATTTAAGTACAAAGTGTTTATCAGCTCTTGCAGGGATAATATCTCTTTTATATTGGGGATTCAACTGTCTGATTTCCATAATGGGAATATTCAGCACTGAAGCAATTTGTTCAAAATTCAGGTAGGAGTTAATAACCAGCGTGTCTGTTAATATTTTGAAAGTAGGGTTGACAGGCATCAGTTTATGCTCCTTAGCGTAATTCATGACATAATTTGCAGCAATAAAGATCGGGATATACCCTCTGGTTTCCCTGGGGAGCCTGGAATAGATTTCCCAATAACCTTGTTTTCCTCCGGAGCGGCGCACTGCCTTATTGATGTTTCCAGGACCACAGTTGTAGGCAGCGATAACAACATGCCAATCGCCATAAATAGCGTAAAGATCTTTGAGATAGCGTGCTGCAGCATCGGTCGATTTTATCGGGTCGTTCCGTTCATCGATGTAGGAATTGATCTCAAGGCCATACATTTTTGCAGTCCCGTGCATGAATTGCCAAAGTCCGGAGGCGCCAGCCCTGGATACGATTTTCGGATTTAGGGCCGATTCAATAATTGGAAGATATTTCAACTCTGCAGGAAGGTCATACCTGGCTAGTGCTTCTTCAAAAAGCGGAAAATAGTAATTGGTCAGCCCCATCATGATTGATACCATTCCCCGGCGCCTGTTGAAGTAAAAATTGATAAATTTCTTAACTGATTCGTTGTAGGGGAGGGGAATATAGGAGTCTAAATTTTGAAGACGGCTGATATATACTGAATCGGGCAAATCTTTTTGGAGGGTATCAGCAGTGCAGGCTTTTCTCAGACTGTCAACGGGGAAGGCATTTTGTACATACCATGTATTAACCATCGAATCGAGCTTGTCAGATAAAATGTTATCCAGATTATCAATGGGAATAGTATCAGTGAGATTAGATTTTAGAGAATCGGCGCAATGAGTTTCAGCAGTATTAATGGATGAGTTTGGCTGGTTGTTATTAACCTGAGCCATAGAATTGATCGTGAAAATCAACAATGATAAAACCAGAATTCCAAAATTTGTAATCTTCATGACTTTTCTTTTTTAAAAATGTATTACCAGATGTAAACCCATTGCCAGATTTTGGTTTCCCCAATTTACAGCAGTTGGCTCAATCTTCATACTGATGTCATCGCTGATGTCAAAGTCGAATAGGTTGGCATCAACACTGGCATCGATTACACTTAAAACATGAAGTGCCGCGATGCAAATGATTGTTAAATCCCTGTCTCTTCGGTAAAAATCCTTTCCGCTTTTTAGCTGAGTGGCTACATAAGTAAATGTTGCCGGATCACTCAGACTAATCGACGGGTTTTTGATCAGATTATTCAGGTATAACAGATCCGCAGGTTTCATTCCAACGATGCTCGTATATTGAGCGATAATCCGATAACCCTGAAAATAATCTTTATAGTTATTGTTATTCCATCCCAAAACATAGATTAGCCCCGCATACCCTCCGTAAATAACAGGGAGCTTCCAGTACTTCTTGTTATATATCTGACCCAATCCAGGAAAAAGGGCAGCATAAATTGCAGCTTTTTTTGGCGAACGTTGCACCTTATGTAGGGGTGTAACTACCTTTAAACTGTCGTTCGAAATATTGATCTGCTGAGCTTTTATCTCCAGATTTCCCGTAAGTATAATAAAAAAAATCGAAAGCCCTGCAATAATGGTTTTCAACATGCTAATTTTAGCTGATTCTCAAGAATTTAATTTATCAAAGATTCCAATAATTCGTTCAAGATCTTTGGGGTCGCCAAAAGGAATTTCAATTTTCCCTTTACCGAATTCATTGATTTTGAATACTACGCTTGTATTGAAATATTTGGTCAGGTGATCTTTTAAATCACGGTATTCATCCGGGAAAGGGGTGGATTTTTTAACAGAAGGAGTGCCTTCTCCATCTTCTGAACTAATCTTACGTACAATATCTTCAGTTTTACGGACAGAAAAATCGTATTTAACGACTTGCCGGTAGATCATGATTTGTGTTTCAGGTTCCTCAATATTTACCAATGCCCGGGCATGCCCCATGGTAATTTCCTGTTCGCGGATTGCTTTTTGTATAACAGCCGGTAGGCGGAGCAGACGCAGATAATTGGAAATAGTAGAACGTTTTTTTCCAACCTTATCGCTTAAGGATTCCTGGGTGAGCTTACACTCATCCAATAACCGCTGGTAACTTAAGGCAATTTCAATAGCATCGAGATCTTCGCGCTGAATATTCTCAACCAGTGCCATTTCGAGCATTGTTTCATCTCCGGCCTCCCGGATAAAGGCGGGAATGGAGGTTAATCCTGCTATTTTAGCTGCTCTGAACCGGCGCTCACCTGCAATAATCTGATATTTTTGATCAGCCAGCTTTCTGAGAGTAATTGGCTGTATAATACCAAGTTCCTTAATTGAATTTGCCAGATCATAAAGCGCCTCCTCATCAAAATGGATACGTGGCTGAAATGGATTTGCCTCAATTTCGCTAATCGATACTTCATTTGAAACAGGATTACCGGATGGCATGTCATTGCCTTCAATTAATGCTCCCAGGCCTCTGCCAAGCGCGCTTCGTTTAATCATGATGCGAAAATATTTTTAGAATAAATTATTGTTCTACAATCTCTTTGTGATCGATCTTGGTCATATTATTATTTTGAAGCAATTCACGGGCAAAGGCCAGATAAGCCTGAGCACCTTTTGAACTGATATCATATTCGATCGCCGGAATTCCGTAACTTGGCGCCTCCGATAACCGGATATTCCTGGAAATAATGGTTTCAAAAACCATCTCCTGGAAATGTCGTTTTACCTCCTCGTAAACCTGATTTGACAACGTAAGTCTTCCATCGAACATGGTAAGTAGAAAACCTTCGATCTGAAGTTCAGGATTAAGCCTGCTTTGAATGATTTTAATGGTATTCAGCAATTTACCCAATCCTTCGAGTGCAAAATATTCGCATTGAACAGGGATTATCACTGAATTAGCTGCAGTTAAGGCATTTACAGTAATGAGGCCTAATGAAGGTGAACAATCAATCAGGATAAAATCATAATCACCCGAGACCTTATCAATGACCAGTTTCAGGACTCTTTCGCGGTTGGGGAGGTTTAGCATTTCAATCTCTGCTCCCACAAGATCGATATGAGATGGCAAAAGATCAAAATTTGGGGTTTTAGTATTCAGAATGATACTTCTTGGATCGACATCATCTACCACGCATTCGTAAATACTGGTTTTCACGTTACGAACATCAAATCCAACGCCCGATGTGGCATTGGCCTGAGGATCGGCATCAATCAGTAAAACCCGATGTTCCAAAACGGCCAGACTGGCAGCAAGGTTTATCGCTGTAGTCGTTTTTCCGACTCCCCCTTTTTGGTTTGCTATCGCAATCACCTTTCCCATTATTTTCGATTTAAAATGACAGGCTCAAAATTAACATTTTAAGCTGAATTTGCCGACATTCCCCGCTAAATGGCTTAAATTGGTTGTTAATAATACAAAATTATCAACAAAAAATTTAAAAATACAGTTATATCTATTTGATCTAATGATAGATATTCGAATTTGTCTCTTTGATCAACGTTGATATTTTTTCGATATTGAAAATTAAATCGGATCTACATCAACAGCGATCTGTATTGTTTTATTCCCTTCACGTGACCTCACCTGATCGATTATCTCCTGCATTTGTCGTTTGGAATTCACAACCGAGATTTCCCGTTCAATTTTTATCCATAATTGTTTAATAAATAGTGTTTTGATACGACTTATCAAAGGGTATTCCGGCCCCAATATCCGGGATCCAAACCGTTCACGTAATTTCGAAGATAGGTCTCTGGCAATCCTGTCGAGTTCATTTTTCTCCCGGTGTTTCAGAGTTATACCAATCATCCGGTAAAATGGAGGATATTTAAAATGTTTTCGTTCGGCAATCTGACCGCGATACATGGCCTCATAATCGTTTTCGGTTACATTGATTATTATTGGATGGGTCGGTTCTGAAGTTTGAATGATTACCTTTCCCCGTTTGTTTTTCCGGCCTGAACGACCTCCCACCTGGGCCATGAGTTGATAACTTCTCTCGTAAGCTCTGAAATCGGGTTGATTCAGGAGATTATCTGCATTCAGGATTCCAACGATACTCACATTATCAAAATCGAGGCCTTTAGTAACCATTTGTGTGCCAATCAGAATATCGATTTCTCCCTGTTCGAACCGATGAATAATTTTCTCAAACCCTTTTTTAGCCCTTGTGGTATCCAAATCCATCCGTTCAATTCGGGCATCCGGGAAGATGACCTGCAGATCTTCCTCTACCTTTTCCGTTCCGAAACCTTTATTTGATAACTCTTTGCATCCGCATTTACTGCAACTTCCCGGATGATTCATGGTGTAGCCACAATAATGACAGACCAGCGAATTATTGTGTTTGTGGAAGGTAAGGCTTACATCACACTGAGTACATTTGGGAATCCATGCGCAAAGTTTACACTCAATAAACGGAGAAAACCCGCGTCTGTTCTGGAAAAGAATTACCTGCTCCTTTCGCTCAAGGGCACTTGTTATTTCAGCAAACAACAATGGAGTAAGATGTGAGTTCATCTGCCGACGGCGGTAAGCATCTTTAAAATCGGCTGTTAAGATCTCAGGCATCTCCATTTGGGAATGACGTTCATTCAAAAGTACCAACCCATATTTACCGGACTGAGCGTTATAATATGTTTCAACTGCCGGGGTAGCTGTACCAAGCAAAACCGGGGCATGCTGAAGATGTCCCAGAATAACTGCAGTATCCCTGGCGTGGTAACGAGGTGCCGGATCGTATTGCTTAAAACTGTTCTCATGCTCCTCATCCACAACAATCAGTCCGAGATCTGTAAAAGGGAGAAACAGTGCCGATCTTGTCCCTACAATTAATTGATAATCATATTTCTTATTATTTTCAGCCTTTGATTTTCCAAAATTCAGAACCTTATTCCAGATCTCGACCCTCTCTGAATCGTTGAATTTTGAATGATATATGCCGGCTTTATCCCCGAAAACCCGGGTTAAACGGCCAATGATCTGGGTCGTAAGTCCAATCTCGGGCAAAAGATAAAGCACCTGTTTCCCTTTATCGAGACATTCTTTGATCAGTTTAATGTAGATCTCTGTCTTTCCGCTTGAGGTCACCCCGTAAAGCAGGGTCACAGGGTTACTTTGGAATGATTGTTTGATTTCATTCAAAGCCTCTGTCTGGGCCTGACTTAATGAAAATATCTCTTGTACCTCTCCCTGGTAGGAGGCGAGCCTGTCGATTGTTTTATCCACATTGGTCAGGATGGTTTTTTTAATCAGTCCGCTGAATACTGTTGCGCTTAAACCCGTTGTATTAAGCAGCTCCTTTTTGGTGACCCCAATTTCACCATTAAGTTTCATTTTTTCTGAGAGCTCCAGAAAACCGATCAGCATTTTCTGCTGAAGTGGCACCTTTCTCAGGGAGTCGAGTGCCAGGTTGATGGAGCGGTGATTGCCAAGTCGTTCCGGTAACTCAATCACTGAAATTGTCTTGAGCCGGTAACTTTCCTTCATCTCTTCCTCAACGGAAACTGCACCTTTGATCAGCAACTCCTTTACAATAGCTATTGAATTCTTCTTAAGTACCGAATTATTCAGTTCAGAAATGGAAAGACTGCGTTTCTCCCGGATAGCCTCAAACAAAAGATGCTCCCGTGGTGTGAGTTTATTCGCTGTTTGTTCAATATAATTGGCGTTGTAATTAATTCTTGTTTCGCTCTCGAGCTTAAGTCCTGAAGGTAGGGCGGCTTTCAGGACTTCACCGATTGCACAATGGTAGTAACTGGCAATCCATTCCCATAACTGAAAACTTTCGATAGGGACAACAGGACTTGTATCGATCAGATATTCAATTGGTTTTGTGTTGTAGTTTGCAGGTTTCCGGTCATGAACTTCATGGACCAGCGCCGAATAAAATTTCCTCACTCCAAATTGAACGATTACTCTCATGCCTGGCTGCACCTTATCCCTGAGCTCGTCAGGAACATAATAGGTGAAATATCCTGCCAGCGGCAAGGGAAGAATGACATCAGCAAACTGGTCAGTGGCAGGATCCATATTAAATTAAATATCTGCAAATCTAATGACTTTCGAAGCAGGATATGCAGAGAAATGCGATGAAATAAGCAGAAAAATATGACTAGAAACCTTTTCCCATGTTCAGATTTTGCAACTGGCTGATGGCTACTTGCAATTAGCATGAACACCAATATTTGAATATCATTTTTCGCTACCAATATATGAAAAAGTAAACCTCCGCTGTGGATTTTTCGCCTGTGGCCAGCTGCCTGATGCAATATTATTCAACTGGATTACCAAAACTAATATGCAGCCTGCAAAATTTTACGCTTCCGGAACGGATTTGTGATGTTGAGAAAAATCGAAAGGAACAACAATCTTAAAACTTATATTGCGACCCATGTTGAAAATGCCTGGTTTTACACCAGCCGGAACAACCGGGTTGTCAAAATATTTGAGTCTGCTCATATTCGACTGATAATTTATATTGGCCAGGTTAGTTCCTTCTAAAAACAGTTTCAAAATAGTTGTTCCGGCGGTATTTACCAGGTTGCCGCCAAAGCCTGCACTTAATAAATTGTATCCGGTTGTTCGTGTTTCTGTTCCATAAGCCGAAAAGAACCTGTTTTGCTCACCAAAATGGTCAAACCCCAAAAAACCATAGACTTTCCGGATAGCTCCAAATCCTTTATTGAGCGATGCGCGTATCTCCGAATGGGTGTGTAAGGGTGGTATAAATGGCAAGTATTTAAGGCTGTCAGCTAGATGACTACCGTTTTCCAGATTGGTGCCATAGGTCAGGGAGGCTTCATTTTCAAAATGAAGCCAGGATACCGGGTGAATATCAACACCGATCTCGCCTCCGTTTATCCGGGCCTTACTTTGAGTATATGTAAACACGTCATAAAGAGGGAAAGCGGCCACACGTTGAGGAGTGCCATCCGGATTCAATACTTGTTGCTGATAGATATAATGCTGAATATTATTATTGAAAAGGTCAATGTTTAAAGAGATCGTCGGCAGATTGAGGGAAACACCAATATCTTCCTGCATACTAAACTCAGGTTTAAAACTGCTATTTCCAATATGGTAGATTTTAGAACCCGGATCGGGGCCGTTGGCAGATAATTCGGCAATGCTCGGAGCTCTGAATCCCCGTGCAATATTTCCTTTGACCAGAAATTGGTTAGAAAAAAGGTAGGTAACTCCAAGACCACCTGAGGTGCCCGAAAAGGTTTTATTCAAAGCCCCAAACTGACGTATGACATTTGGAGTTGAAGTTGGATTAGTTTCGGAATAAAGGGTTGGAAAATACACAATGGTAGTATCCACATAAGCTGCCTTTCCGTTAAAAGAACGGATATCATATCTTGCCCCGGCCGAAAGTTCAAATTTTCCAAAGGTTTTTTTAATAACGAAAAAAGGGCCTATGTCAAACTGATGATAAGCTGGTATAGGAAAATCAGTGCTGTAACCTAAAGAGTTAAGCTGGTACATCCCATTTACTCCAAAAGTAGTTTCATAATCCTTTGCTAAATTGAAATTATACTTAAAATCATAGGTATAAGTTTGCAGTTGCAGGTTTAAGCCTGGAATGTCCGATTCTGTCGGATGTGTGAACTCCTTTCGATGGCTAAACTGATACCCAAGGTTCACAATCAGATTCCCGGTTCCAAGGCTAAAACTGCTGTTGTCGTAAATACGGTATAGCTGGACATGTTGGTGTAAGGTTGGAATTCCGTAAGAATTAAGTTCTGAGCCTGGAACTTCCGGACGATAAGCATCCGCATCGGTGATTTGTTTGGTAAACCGCCGGAACGAATCACGACTCCCATCCGGAATCGCCTGAAGGTCATCAAAAACCGAGGCATTTAAATAGGAGTATCCCCATGTTTTGTTCAAACCAATCATCACCCTTGCATCCCTTTCCTGAAAGTTGGTCGCATAGACCCGCCCATCGTGATGATTTTGATAATCTTTTGCCTCTTTGCCAGATAAAACAGTCCCCCAAACCACACCGTTCTGATTTC
Organism: uncultured Bacteroidia bacterium; assembly: GCA_903923905.1. Taxonomy (GTDB): domain Bacteria; phylum Bacteroidota; class Bacteroidia; order Bacteroidales; family Prolixibacteraceae; genus JAAFHB01. The sequence goes on along the minus strand of CAIXZH010000047.1, from coordinate 103,489 downwards.
CCTGAAGCCGGAGTGATTCATTCAGTAAGCCATTATTTGTTCCATAAATAGTCGTAAATGAACCCAATGTTTGTCCTTCGGGCACCGGATTTGGAGAAATAAGGTTAACCACCCCTCCTATGGCATCTGAACCAAACGTTAAACTGGCCGGCCCTTTGATGATTTCAACCCGGTCGATGGAATTCTGATCCACTTCAATTCCATGTTCATCCCCCCATTGCTGACCTTCCTGGCGAATCCCATCCTGTAAGGTAATCACCCGGTTGTAACCTAACCCCCGGATAAAAGGTTTGGAAATATTCGGCCCTGTAGTAACTGCGCTTATTCCTGGTAAATTAGCAATTTCATCAATCACATTACCTGATGCGGAATGTTCTTCAATAAAGGTTTTACTAATTGCTACCATTGGGATAGGGTTTCTCCTGATTTCGGTCGCTTTACTTACTCCTGTAATTATTACCTCCCCTGTCTCAATTGAAGCGGAGATCAGCTGAACATCCAGGACCGTTGTTTTTGCTCCGTTAAATGTCTGGTTCAATGTTGTATAGCCCAAATAGCTGATTTGCACCAAATATTTCCCCTTAGGTATTCGGTTTATGGTATATTTCCCGTCAATATCTGTAACGGTTCCCGTTTTAAGATCAGGAATTGAGATCAATACTCCGGGTATTGGTTTTCCGTCGGCCTTATCGGTGACGATGCCGGTTAAATTCCCTGCAATTTGATCTTCAACAAGGTCTTTTCTGATGGTACCAATTGAAAATGCAGATATATTTACAGACAGGAATACAAAACAATAGAATAGCTTTAATTTCATAGTAATTTTAAAAGAAAATAATGCCCGATGGGGCAGAAGGAAATAAACAGAAGAAACCGGGAGGAAAAAACTATGAAAGTGGAGGGGAGCGGCCAGCTGACGAGATCAGAGAAACACTGCCAAAATTGACCGTATGATTTATGAAGTAGAAATTAAATGTCAAAACATGGTCAAAGAAAACTGGCTGATTGATTTCCATGCTGTTAAAGCGCATGGCATCACAGAGTCCACATTTTTCAGATACGCTCTTGCCTGAGAATTGATGCTCTGTTTTGAATACCGCTGTTTCTGCTCCATGATGATGGGAATACAGAATAACCTGACCCGCAACAAAAAAGAGAAGAAGTACCCAGGAGTAGATAATATGATTCTTACGTTCTTTCAAATCAAAAAATAGAGTATTTAAACACAAAGCGAAATTAATCAATTAACCACCATATCACATTTGGGCAGTGTTATCAAGATGTTAATAATCCATAAACCTTGAAAGTGCTCTAAAAGTTCAAAAAAAGAATGATAATTGATTACTAAAGTTCAGTCAGGCTATAATCTTGTAACAGATAAGAATTTTAAAAATGATCGCTAAAAAATCAGGAAAAATCAGATTGGCAAATACCGGAACTTTCCAGGCGAGAAAGTCCCCCGGCCATTTACGGATGTCAAATAATCATAAATTCAGGGATATGGCGATGTTTATTCTGAAACTTATCGTCATTTTAATTTGCATTTTCGCGATTTTCCGTCACCGTATTTTTAGATTAAGGTGAACTTAAGATTCCTTCATAAGACATTGGATATCAGTGGTTAGTATTGATTAAAGCAATCTTGCCAATAATCTGTGAGGCAGCCTCAGCGTCAAGGAGAATTTCACAGTTTGGATGGAGCTGAACAATGGATGCCGGAATGTCTGTTGTTACCGGTCCCAAGATTGCCTGTTCGATAATTTCTGCTTTGTGGACTCCCTTGGCGATAAGAATCAGCTTCCTGGTGTGCATGATATTTTTTATTCCGCGTGTTAATCCGCCCAAAACCGTTTCAGGCGGAACGTGTGTTTCACGGCGTACACGGGCTTCGAAATCGGGATCCATGGGCGAAACCCAGGTTTCACTTTCGAAGGGAGTCCCGGGCTGGTTAATCCCAATATGACCATTGGCACCAATCCCTAGCATCTGCAGGTCTGCTCCGCCTCGTTCCGCAAGCCGTTGCTCAAACAACCGGCATTCAGCCTCAAAATCGTCAGAGAGGGTAGGAGGCATGATGAAATTCGCCTCAGGTATTCCCAGCGGACCTGCCAACTGATTTAAAATCATGGTGTAGCAACTTCCGGCATATTCCCGCGGCAGATTGGTAAGCTCGTCGACATTGAAAAGTGTAATCCGGGATACATCAAACGGATACTGAGCGAATATCCTTGAGACGAGGGCGTGCATTCCCATCGTTGTCTGGCCCGTCGAAAGGCCAATAACTGCTGTTGGCTTCTCAAGCATCTGGGCGATGATGCGCCAGGCAGCCCCTGTATCAAATTCCTGCTCGTTTTTGGTAATTGTAATTTTCATAATTTTTATTTTTTTGAACCTGATAAATAATTGATTTATAGGCGTTGCCTAGACCGGCATTGAAAACCGGATTTTAATCCGTTGAAACTGAAAAAAAGTAATCCGGAGAACCGTCGGTTCGATTCATCTTTAATATTCCGCACCAAAGGCACACTGTTTTCGAGACTGTTTTTATGACGAGAATTATATTCCATTATTACAAAATGAATCGTGCCAATGGCTCCAATCGGATTTTTTAAATCTTCCCTATTGATGCTTAAGTAAATCATTGAAAAAGTTATCGATGGAAAGAGCTGCCTCCGATTCGTCCTCACCATCAATGATTACAGATATTGTATCCCCGCATTGGATGGCCAGGGCCAGGATATTCAGCATACTTCTGAGGGGTACCAGCCTCTCATCTTTTTGGAGGCAAATGGTTGATTTGAAATGTCTTGTAAGTTTTAAAAGAGCTGTGGCAGGCCTGGCGTGAATCCCTTGCGGCGAAAGTATGGTATAGTCCTTTGAAATCATATGATAACCTCCTCCAAATAATTGATTATAGTTTCCGGATCGTCCATCTCCATTACCGTTTTGAATACCTCCCTGGCTTTGGCAAGGCTGTTTTTAACCAGGATATTTTTAATGGATGGAATGGACCTTGGGCTCATTGAAAATTCATCCAGCCCCATACCCATTAATAATAAAGCAGCCAGTGGGTCTGAGGCCATCTCTCCGCAGAGGCCGACTGGCTTGTTTTGTTTATGCGCCTGTTCGATCACGTAACTGATTAACCGCAGAACACCCGGATTAAAATGGGTGTATAACGCTGAAACTTTACCATTCATCCGGTCAACCGCAAGCGTATACTGGCATAAATCGTTGGTGCCAATACTGAAAAAATCAACCTCCCTGGCCAGGATATCGGCAATCAGAGCAGCACTTGGTATTTCAATCATAATGCCCAGTTCGATTGAACGATCAAAGTCAATACCTGCATTTTTCAATTCCAGTTTTACTTCGTTTACGCACTCCTTTGCCTGTTTAACCTCGGATAGATTTGAAATCATCGGAAACATGATCTTCAAATTCCCAAAAACGCTTGCCCTTAATATCGCCCTGAGTTGTGTGAAGAAGATCTCCTGTTGATCCAGACAGATCCGGATCGCACGGTAACCCATAAAAGGGTTGTTTTCCGGTGGGATTCCGAAATAGGGGAGTTGTTTGTCACCGCCAATATCGAGAGTCCGGATGATCACCGGTCTGTTTTTGGATTTTATGGCTACCTGTTTATAAAAATTGAATTGCTCCTCTTCAGAAGGGAAGGAGTCCCTGCCCATGAAAAGCATTTCAGTCCGCAAAAGTCCAACCCCTTCACCCCCGTTTTCAAAGACCTGTTCCAGCTCTGCTGCATTCGAAATATTGGCATACAGCTTAAACCGGTGGCCATCGGTGGTGACGGCAGGCAGGTCTTTAAGTGATCTTAATAAAGCCTTTTCATTCAAAATATTCACCTGTTTGGCTTTATAAACACCCATTATCTCTGACCCGGGGTTTATAATTAATTCTCCGGTTGTGCCATCAAGGATAACGGTCTCACCAATCCGAATATTCAAAAGTTCAGAACCACAGGCTACGACGGCCGGGATCCCCTTTGCCTTTGCAATGATGGCTGTATGGGAAGTCCGGCCGCCAAGCCGGGTGGCGAAGCCTACCACTCTGGTGGTATCGAGGGTTATGGTATCAGAAGGAGCCAGATCTTCGGCGATCAGAATCGTATTTTCGCCAAAATCCGGACCAAATGATGCTCTGCCGGTATTCAGGTTCCTTAAAATGCGGTTCCCGATATCCCGGAGATCTGCCGCACGTGCACTTAAATATTTATCATCCATATTCCGGAACATCTCAACAGCGGCATCAATAACTTCGATGACAGCATCATGAGCTGATCTGAAATGGTTCCTGATTTTCTCGTGGACATCTTCCGCTATTTGGGGATCCCCCAGGAATTCAATCTGGGTATCAAGAATATCCATATCTTCCGGCTTCAGATCAAAGCTCGTATTCAATCGGATTGTTTCAACTTCCCTGATTGCCGAAACAACTGCCTGATTGAATTTTTCGATTTCCAGCTCCCTGGCTTCATTGGTTTGGATGATAATTCCGGAAAGGCCGTCATCGTCTTTCTTCAGAATGTGTGCTATCCCGATCGAAATGCCCGGTGAGACTCCGGTTCCTTTTATCATGTTTTTGCCATCCATGGTTTAAGAAATAAGGTGTAAAATGCTTCCAATAAATCCCAGGGCCAGGATTCCAAGCAAAAGCCAGGTCGTTTTTACATTCCGTTTTACGAAATAGAAAACCAGGAAGGTAAGGGCCAGCGGGATCATGTTTGGCACTAGCTGATCCAGAACACTCTGAACGGCGACCTGCGATTCAGCCGAGCCAATATTTAAGGGCGTTTTAACCGGCATGAGCATGGCTGGCATAGCTCCGACTACCATTAACCCAAGGATTGAGGCGCCTTTGGTAAGCTTATCCATGATATTGCTTTTGGCCAGGTTCTGGAGAAATTTGTTCCCGGCTGAGTAACCAATAAATGTCAGGTAATACCGAAGCAGAAAATGGGGAATATTAAATATCAGCAGGAAAAGCAGTGGTCCAAGAATGCTCCCCTTTAACGCCAGTGAGACACCGACACCGGCAGCAATGACTTTGAGGGTACCCCAGAAGAATGAATCAAAAACACCCGCCAACGGTCCCATCAACCCGAGCTTTACACCGTTGATCGATTCTTTATCAAAATCTTCCTGCTGACAACTCTGTTCCTCCATTGCAGAAACAATGCCTAAAATAAGTGTTGAACCATGGGGTGCCGTATTAAAAAATGCCAGGTGCCTTTTCAACGCCCTGGCCATAGTGATTTTTGTGGTATATAACCGTTTGAGAACCGGAATGATCGAAAATGCAAAACCGGTATTCTGCCAGGTCTCAAAGTTGAAGTTCGCTTCCAGAGCCAAAGAGCGGAAGAAAACCTTCCGCAGATCGTTTTTCGAAATCAGCGAATTGGTGCTGTGTTCAGTTCCTTCAGGCATATCATCAAAACCCATGTCATCTGCCGTTGTATTTTTTTGTTGGGTTCCGGTAATGATCAGCGCAGCGATCACACCCAGTCCGCCAATGGCAATCATCGGAAGTTTAAGATAACTGGCCAGGATAAATCCCAGGAAGAAATAAGCGGCAACCTTGCTGTTGAACATCAGATTCATTAGTAGCGCAAATCCGACTGCCGGAAGCATGTTCCCTGCCACCTGTAATCCTGACTGTACCCATGGCGGGATCGCATCGAGAAACGATTTCATCACACCGGCGCCCAGTTGAAGCGAAAGAAAGATAATGAGCCCCATCATCAATGGCTTGAGTAGTCCGGAGGCAATATGAAGCCATTCAATTTTCCGGTAATTCCCCTCCTCTGCATATCGGTTAAACCGGCTGTTGAACATTGGACGGAAAACAAACAGTCCGCTGATGACCATTTCTGCTAAAATGGATACGGGGACGGCAATCGCCAGTGCAATTTCCGGACCTTTACCTGACATGATCGCAAAGGCGGTGCCAAGTACCCCACCGCTGATTACATCAGGCGGGATGGCAGCACCAACCTTTATATTTCCCATAAAGATCAGTTCCAGCGTTGCTCCGATGATTATCCCCTGGGTCATATCTCCAAGGACGATTCCAACCAACGGTCCAAGAACCAGCGGCCTGCTCAGCAAAGAGGTTCCCAGGAAATCTTCGAGGTGGCCGAACATTGCAATAAGCGTGATTAACAGATAGGTAATGATCACTTTAAGTCCTCCCTAAATTAAATGTTGCACCATTTGTTTCTTATCGGTCGGAACCTGCCTGATTTCGAGCTCCAGCCCTTTTTCTGCCATTTTATGAATGACCGCCATATCCTCTTCAGTTATCGCGATCGCCTTTGAAATAAGTTTCGCTCCCTCTCTTGTGCGGATACCGCCAAAGTTGACCGATTCAATCTGAGCCACCCCTTCAGCGAGGACGAAAGCATCATTCACACAATTAACGAGGATCAGGATCTTCATGTTTTTACTCCTCGGATCATTCAGCCAGGTTATTGCATTCTGCATGTTTAAAATCAACAATTTGGCCGAAGGTAGTTTGGCAAGTCCCATGGTCAACTTCAGAAAATCGTCTTTGGCAACCTGATCATTGGCCACCATTAAACAGTCAATACCCAAAGCCGAAACCCAGGTGAATGCCACCTGGCCATGCACTAGCCGGTCGTCAATACGTAATAATTTAATCATAGATCTCTTTGCTAGTATTTATTAGTTTATTTACAAAAACCATCTGCTCTCTGGCATTTTCAAGTCCTGTTTCAATAACCTTACAGACCGGAGTTTCCGGATGGGCAAGGAGGATATCGAGTAAAAGGGGAAGGTTCACCCCTGCCAGGATGTAGACATTCTCCTTCAGGCCAAATTGAAGGATCTGATTGGTGATGCTCCCCCCCATCAGATCGGTAAATACAATCAGCTCATCCTCCGGATTGATTTGTTTGAGAACATTCTGAATCTCCTCCTGAAGCGATTTATTCTCCTCCAGATAGGCCTGGATCAGGAATACATTTTCAGTTTCACCCAGGATCAGGTCGATGGATGATTTGATTCCGCCGGCAAATGTTCCGTGGGTGGCAATTAAGTATTTTCGCATAACTAAAATGTTGTATTTATATTTGAATCCGGATTACTGGCCGGCTGTCCATATAATAGCATTAGTGACCATCGTTTTGAATTCTACAGAATTGAGCAGGTGGGCATGGTGCCCCATGAGAAAGTAGACATTGCGTGCTTTCACCTTTTCGTTGACCCAGATCACGGGGTGATCTCCCATTTTGATCTCTGTAACTAAGGTGTAAGTTGATTCATCCACCGATGCAAGCACATGAACATTTGGCCGGGGATTCTTATCGAAGGTATACCACTCTTCATCCGGAATTACAAAGGATGAAGGAACCCCTTTCATCACGGGATGTTGGTTTTCCTCCACATTTACTTTGGCTGATGTGGTGGCCGCAATATAGTTTTTGTACCTGATTCCCCCCATAAAACCGGAAAACCAGTTCCACATCGGATAGCCGTCAAATTCGCCCAGAAGTGAAGCATGGTGAAAACCGACCCAGCCGCCTTGTCCTTCTTCGATATATTTTATAAAAGCTGCTTTTGCTTGATCGGTCCACATGTATGGCGGATAATTCATTTGCATAAAAACCTTGTATTTAGAGAGATAGTCTTGATTGATGAGGTCGGTGTTATTGACTACCGTGAATTCAAACCCTTTTTCAGCGGCCAGTTTGTCCAGCCAGTCGAGGGCTGCCGTGACAAAACCTTCATGGTAACCTCCGCGTTCGGCAAGGATGAGCACTTTAAATTTGGGTGATATGGCAAACGAGTTTCCGTTAAGTGCAATGATCATTCCCAGAATTGCAATCATTTTGATGAATAAGCTTTTCATAAGTGAATTATTGGAAATTGTATATTTAATTCTTTTTTTGATGCTTTTCTGGGAATTCGTATTATCGATAAATTATTGCCCTAAAAAATATCTCGCATCCGTCAATTGATTGAGCTAAGTCGCAAAGAATTTTCGTTATCTCAAATGTCTGTCTGAATATATCTCGCAAAGCCGCCAAATTTTTCTTTGCTTCTTCGCGCCTTTGCGAGATCCTCTTTTTAGCTCCTATTTATCCGAAGACATTGCCGCCACAGCCTGCAGAAACCAACCAGTGTGAGGAATCCACTGTTCACTCCAGCGCCATTCATTGCCGTGATCTTCCATTTTAAAGTCGATGCCCAATCCGTCTCCAACCCCGTCTTTCCCCGTAATTCCATTCGATATGCCACCTCTGCCCGAGCCATGTCCGTACATCGAACTCATATAGGGGACATTATTTTGGCCGTAGCCATACATCAGGCAGATATTGAATGGATTACACCCCAATACCCATGATACCAGGTGACTGGCATATTCCGCCAGTTGCTGGTTCACGCCGAATGCGGCATGGCCGGGATAAACGAGTCGTCCGCCGATAATAGCCGCCGTAGCAAGCGAGCCTAACCGTGCATCTTCCCCCTGCCACCACCAACCACTTTCATTTTCGTGAGGAATAAAAAAGCCGTCTTGAACTTTTCCTTTGTAGAGGAAACTCTGACGCGGATAGCCAAACGGATTAGGCACTTCACCGGTAATTCTCAGATTGTAATCGAGCACTTTTTTAATGGTTTCAAGTGCTGATTTACGGAAACCACGATCTTTTTCAACATCAAGGTACCGTGCCAGGGCAATAACGGGTAAGCCTGCATCGGATGCATGCCAGAACGGACGATTGGCATCATTGGCCAGAAAGTATCCATCGGGAGTCATTCGTCGGGCGAGGTTTTTGGCCCGTTTACGGGCTTCAACGCAGTATAAAACCTTGCCGGTTGCAATCCACAATTCGGAGGCTGCCATAAGTGCGCAATAATCATCGATTATATTGTCTTTTCCATCGTCAGCGTATTTGGTGCTGTTGACAAGAAGATGGGCGAACCCCATTTCAGCCCCGGCAAGATACTGGGCAGAGGTAAAATCCCCATCCCTTTTCCATTGTGAAATGCGGGCCAGGGCTGCGATTGCCATTCCGCCCCCTTCCCGGAAAGCGCATTGATAATCCGAAGTCGTTTTGCTGTCGGCGAGTAATCCTACGACACGCCTGGCACTGGGGTCTTTATTGAAATAAGAAAAAACGGTCATGTAAAAATAACCTTCTGGCGCAAGTGACCTCAGGATATAATCGGCCCCGTAAAGCGCCTCACTGATTAACGGCTCTTCTGCCTTAATCTCCTTCAGAAGTTTGGTTGTAGTTTCAGCCGTATTTGCCAATGACCAGGTGACCATAGGTATCTGCTGTGGCGACATGAAATTGGTATAGGCCAGATGGGAAAAATATTTGCTGATGTCACCCGATGCATCACACCATCCGCCATGTAAATCGACCGTTTTGTCACTTCCATAAAGCCGGAGGTGCTTGTCGGCCTCAATTTCCTGGGGTGAATTGGATCGCTGATGGGAAAAGAAATTGATAATGGCAGGAATGGCTGTTTTCCCAATGGCCTGATCATCAATCTTAAAATCATAGGATGAATATGCTTTGCCCTCTTTTCTGATTACAATTGTATACAATCCCGGTTTCTCAAAGGAAGAGAAATCTGCCTTTGAATAAAATACTCCTGGAAACCATTCTTTTACCTCGATGGCCGGAGACAGTCTTCCTGAGAAAACCTTTTCAAAGGTCAAAGCGTCAACAAGGTCAAAAGCAGTTGATTCGGGGAGGGGTTCATCACTCTTTACAATGGCCCTCTTGGGTCCTTTCAGATCGAAGGCCACCTGGTTATTTAAAATGGTAATCTTTTGATTGAGTGAATGATCAAGTTTGACTTGCTCTTTGTCCGGAACCGGTGATGCAGCCCAGAAAATGGCATCGCGCATCAGGATCGCGAAATTTGGATTTTCGCAGGCCGAAACATCATGCCCGATGCCGATATAAATAGCCCGGTCATAATCGGGATTTGTCCAGATTATAGGGTGGTCTCCCATGGGTATAACCTGTTTGTAGGAACTTTCCCGCGCCGTCGCCAGTACATGAACCCTGGGCCTGGGACTCCTGTCAAATTCATACCACTCATCTAGGATGCTAAATGAGGCCGGAAGGTTTTTCATAACGGGATGAGTGCGGTCCTCCACATCCAAAACCCCTATCTGCTTAGCCGGATGGGGTGAATAAACTATGCCGCCCATCAACTTCTCAAACCATTGCCAGTAGGGGGTGTTTGGACCCAGAAATTGTTTCCCGGTGAGGCCGGCGGCATGGACCCCAACCCAACCTTTGCCACGCGAGATAAAATGCTGCAAGGCCATCTGCTCACTCCGGTTCATGTCGAAGGGTGCCAGGTGCAACTGGACAATAACCTGGTATTGGTTCAGATTTTCATCATTTATAAGCCGGGAGTCGCGGGTGAAATCGAGCAGAAAGTGATTTTCAGCTGCAATCTTTTCGAGAAAGGGTTTTGCCTGGATAATCATCGGATCGTGATCGGGATCGGCAGAGGCAACAACCAGAACTTTAAAAGCTCTTTGTTGGGCTGCAACGTGATCCAAACCTGCCATGAATAACAATGTGAATAGTAATACCCCAATTTTAATCGATGTTCCCGGAGTGCTCATAACGTTTTTTGTCTGTGTTTTCATTGAATATCGATCCAGTCAAGCTGTATATTTACACTTTTGACCAGTACCTTCAGCAGATTTTCTCCCTGAACAAACTGAAGAGTATTCAGTTTTATTCTGAAGTCTGCCCAATCAGCCGATCCGATTTTAAGGGTAGCACTGGTTCCGTTCACCGAGAGGATAATCTGTGCAGGTTGCTCCGACGCCTTTGCCCTGATCGTCAGACTTTTCGCTGAGTTTGAACTCGAGTAGCAGTTATAAATCACCCATTCACCGGAAGCTAATTTGATGCATTGTCCCGATTTGTCTTTTCCTGTAATATCAACCGGAACCGGCTCATTAATACGGTAGGTCTTTGATTTTTTTAGTGTATCCTTAACAAAGTAGGATTTCAGGTAGCCGTCATGACCATAGTTTTCAGCTTCAATCCTGACAGGAAGTCGTCTGAACATCGCATTAACCACGTCGGGATAATAGACACAGTTTTTAAGCCGGATGTTTTCGAGAAACTCATTGAAAATCTTTTTTGCATCAACGGTGGAGGCCGGTTTTTTCCCGGTTTTAGTAAAGGCAACAATTTCATTCCATCCCGACGGAGTCTTGATGGAATAGGGGGTGTTTTTGGTATCCATCTTTTTCCAGGGCCAGAACGACCAGCCGATGTTATTTTTTTCGAGATACTGGGTGGTCGCAAAATAGATGGCATTGTCTTTTTCACCGGTTTCACCCACCCAGACCGGGGCGTTGAGCTGTTGCTGCTTTTCGAGGAAATGGCTAATATCGTTCAGCTGATCGGGGCGGTTCCAGCAATAATAGTGGAACTGGTAAACTACGTTGTTGTCCAGTTGCTTACCGAAATTTGACCAGTTATTGGCCCAGTTATAACCCTCCAGGGTAATCATGTGTTTTTTGTCCACTGCACGGATAGCTTTTATCAATCGCTCATAAACCGGGACCAGCTGATCTTTGTATTTGGCTGCAGCACCTGTCATTTCGGGCAACGGTTCATTCAATAAATCATAGGCAGCCACAGTGGGTTCATCCTTGTATCTTTCTGCTATTTTAACCCAGAGTTGTTCAAGCAAATCCTGGTTTTTGGGATTCATAAACAATTCAGGCTCATTATTTGGACTGTCATCGATATTCTGTCCCGTTTGCCCGCCGGGTGCCGCATGCATATCGATAATCACATACAAATTATACTTTTTACACCATGAAACCAGGTTGTCAAGGAGCATAAACCCTTCGTCCACAACTTGATTGTTTTCTCCTTCGGTTAGGAAAAGCCTTGCATTCAATGCGGGGCGGACCGAATTATAGCCCAACTCAGCAATTCGCCTGATGTCTGCTTCCGTGATATAATTTTCGCGAAACGATTTCCAGAACTTATCAGCTTTGTCTATACCAATAAGATCGGAGACAACCTTTTCAATTTTACGGGGACGGTCGCCATCCTTGCCAAATTTCCACATGTATCCTTCGGGGAGCATCCAGTTTCCAAGACCTACCCCACGCAGTAGAATTTTCTTACCGCTTTCATCGACAATCGCTTTTCCCTGTGTGTGCAAAAATGATTGTGCGTTAGTCTTTTGAATAAAACAAAGGACGAGAATCAATGAAAATGAGTATTTCAGAAAGTTAATCCAATTGTGATTTCTCATCTCTTCAGGCTATTTAAGGTTGGTATTTACGGAATATAATCCCGATCGTCCGGAAACAAAAAGCGTGCTATGATCTTTTCCCCCGAATGCCATGGATGATGGTCTTTCAGGAATATGGATCATCCCTGATTGCTGACCTTTTGTATCATAAATATACACCTCTCCTTCGGCCACATATACATTTCCTTTAGTATCAGTTATGGCATTAAATTCCCCTTTTTCAGCAAAATAGGAAAGGTTCGACAGGTATCCATGCGCATCGACATCGAGTCGGACCGTTCGTTTGTTATATTCGTCAGATGCATACAATGGTTTTCCGGGAGAGGCTTCAATCAGTGAAGTCGCACGGGCAAGATCAAAGCAGACAGGAATAATGGTAACCCCATCCGGTGCTACGTAGCAAAACTCGTTTCTGTTGACTGATACCGAATTAAAATCATGACCGTCTCTCCATCGGTTGGAAGGATATAACGCTTTGATAACATGTTTGACCGATTCTATCGGAACCTTCTCCAGGAGTTGAATCGTTTCATCAGGATGATTTGGATTGATTGAGTAGACCAAAGTTCCAAACCCAGAGTTCCCCCATCCGCTGAAAGAGGTCCCTGAAGCATCGGCAGGATTTTCGAATTTTTCCTGCACGCCATTTACCAGGTTGCCAAATTGCGGGTTGTACCTGAAAACAACCAGCAGATTATCTTTGGAATCACATCCAAGCGACAAGGGTTCCCATGGAAAATCGGCGAGCAACCGGAGCGAATTGGTTTCTGCGCACCATTTGTAAATCCGTTTCATCCGCTGTTCGGCGAAATAGATATTCCCCTTTGAGTCACTGCACATCCCTTCGGCAAACTCAAAACCGGAAGCGAGGGTCTTCACCTTTTTTGAAGATTCCGTATCCCAGTTTTTTGGAGTTTCTCCGCTGATTTGCAACCGGGCAAATTCCGCAGGACGCACCTCCGTATTCGTATTTATGTCGTAAACAGGATTGTCTGTTGTATATTTTACCTGGCTGTAATTATGGACATTCACCATTTCGCTATTCCGGCAGTCCCAGGTCCGGACCGAATAAGGATAGGGTGTCTTAACCCGGATTACCCTGAACATGTAAAGATTTGCAAATAACAGGTCGGAGCAGTCTATCACCTCCATGGGCTGACACTGGGGTCCTTCGCGGCTCTCCTCCTCCAGCTGAAGGGCATAAACTTTCCAGTTCGAAACGTGATCAAACCGCACTTCATTTCTGACGTGATGCTCCACCGACAACGCATAAATCTGCGATGGGGTTGAGGTGTTTGATACATAAATGCCAGATGTGGCATAGCTGTTGGCTGTCCAGATATTTTTTAAGGTGCCCCCACCGCCATTTGTGATCCACAAACTCCAGTACTGAGTATCCCAGGCAGGGTCAGGCCCCTGAACCTGTGCCGGTTTTTCCCCGGCCTCCCCATAACCGCGCCATGGAACGTAAGGCCATTTGCGCATGGACCCATGACCGCCTATGAACTTCACGTCATTCAACAACGACTTTTCACCAGCCATCCACTTACAGGCTAAGGCCCGGTAATTGTATTCACCTGTTGAAAGACCGATTCCGCTGAGAATATTTTTTCCACCCTTTGGCGCTTCAATTATAGGAGCCGGAGCGCCGAAACCACTAAAAGCAGGTGTGCTTTCTCCAATCACAAACTGGGTTGCGATGGGGTGTAAACCGATCATATTGGTATTTGGTTTTAGTCTGATTGTTTCACTTATCCGGTAGATTCCCTGAGGTACGTAAATGTTATCATGATTTTCAATGGCCTCCTGGATAATTTTTGTATCGTTAGTTTCACCATCACCTTTTGCACCAAGCGTCCTGAGGTTTACCCATGATTCAATGACGGAAAATTCCGGAATATCCGAATGCGCCGGAAGAGGTAGTTTACTTAGATTTTCAGGATCATAGGTGGTCTCCGTTCGTGGGGTCTGGTCCAGATCATTCATTTGTAAACCATAAATGAACTTCCTGACCCTGTAGATTTTTGCCGGAGCTGCAGTTTGGCGGTTACTCTTGAAATACTTCACCAGCACCGGAACATTCTGACAGGTGATATTCCGCAGGTTGACCTGCATATTGGCATTCTCTTCATTATCAAATGAAATCGCCGGATCTGATACATTCACAAACTGGCAATCTTCCATGAACAGTTTTTCCCAGAAATTGGACTCTACCGCAATTACCCTTGGAACATTCTTCACGGACATCCGGATAATCGTTAATCCCGCTTCCCTGGTTTTTATAGCCGCCTTGCGCTGACCCTCAAACCGTGTGTCGATCATCATAAACTGCCAGCCGGGAGATGCTTTGGTCGTATAAATTCCATAATCACCTCCATAAAACCCGACATCTTCCATTTCATTCCCCACATCAAACATTCCCGCTTTCCCCTTGCCGATTGAAATATCGCAATGAGAGATGAAACTGTGCTGGGCATAATGGGTCCTTAATGCCACTGCTTCGGGATTTCCGTCTTCAATTTTCAGATCAATATTCGATAATGCGCTGTAAAATGTTCCGGCCCCGGCATCGTTTACCGGTTTTTGTGGTTCTGCAACACTGCTGGTAAACCAGAACATGTAATTTGCTTCTCCCTTATCGGAGAGGACTGGTGTCTGGTATCCGGGTGAGTTCTTTTTTAAGACAATCACCGGGCGTTTTTGCCCATAACCAATCAGCCTGATTGCTGCCGGAACGTAGATTGTTTTCGAAATGGTATAGGTTCCATCCGGGATGAAGATAATTCCAAAATTCTTTTCCAGCTTCAATTTATTGATCGCGCCTTGAAGCAGATTAGAAATATCGGTTTTCCCGTCAGAGGTGATCTTATAATTATCCGACGAAAAGTACACCGCTTCTGCATCCGTCAGTTTCTTCCTATAGAATGATTCACTGTGATTTACTTCCGAATAGGTTTGGGAAATGGAGATCAGGAATAGGATAAAAAGCAAAATTAGTTGATTATATCTCATGACTTGGTCAAAATAAGTCGGGGTTCAATTTAAAGCTGGCATCGAGAAAGTTCCTTTCCTTTTAGTTCTTCCGGATATTCCGGTTTGAAATAATAGATTGGTTTGGAACAAATAAGGTTGAAATCATTTTGGAGATAGCTACGCTGAAAAATGAGATTTTTTTGGGTTGACTGATGCGGGCGCGATAAGCCAGGAGTGAATTTTCGAGGTTAAGCTGATCATTTTCGAAATTATCCTTATAGGCATGCCATAACGCTTTCAATTGAAAGTAGGTATTGCGGTTTTCCTCCGATTTTGACAGCCATAAGCGGATATTTTCGGTCTCAGCCTGAGTACTTGTTCCCTGAAGATACTTTAGGATCTGGTAATCGTCAATAATGGGATCTTTCATTTTGGGTATTTTCAGCATTGACGATCAGTGGAAAGAAAACCACTAAAACGAATCTGATTTTTTTGAAAATTAACTGAAAGAATACTGGATTAAAATCTGTAGTTCAGTACAGGACGAGATATTATAATGTGATTTATTTCTACCCATATTTTGTGCCAATGGTATAATCTGCCTGATTAGAGATAAATTCTTATCAATAATTAAATGAATACCAACATTAGTCTGGAAAGCTTTTTCCGCAAGGCTTTCAGTGCATTGGTAATATGGCTCTCCACGGTATTCACCGAGATTTTCAGTTTTTCACTGATCTCCTTGTTCCGGTAATCCTGCAAAAAGCTCATTTCAAAGACCTCCCTGCATTTCGAAGGGAGGCTGTTAATGGCTTGGTTCAGCTCAGCATTCAGGTCGTTCATGAAAAGTTTACGGATCGCCTCATTCTCATCCGAATCGAAAAAACGCATCTCATCATGCCGTAAATCGATTTCAATCTGTGTCAGGTGCCTGGATCGGAGATTTTGAAGTTTAATTGAGCTGATGCACCGGTGATAAACAGACCGAAAAAGGTATGCTTCGAGGGACGTGTGAATAATTAGATTTTCCCGGTTTTCCCATAAATGGACCAGAATATCCTGAATAATATCTTCAGCTATCTGCACCGGGACAAATAAGCAGGCATACTTTCTGAGTGGCAGAAAATAGGTTTTAAATACAGCTTCATAATCGACTTCTGAGCAGCTATTTACAAAATTTCGAGTTGAATTAGCCCTGTTCCCGGACATTTCAGGTTAAATTTTCCTCAAAGGTACAATTAATTGCTCCGCCAGTTATTGACTTACTCCAGGATTTTCCTGGTTTATGAAAGACAATGTTATAAATCAATTGTTGGATTTTATTTTAAGCATTTTTAAAGGCCTTTTTCCCGGCAAAACGTGATGCGCTGCCCAGTTCACGTTCAATACGCATAAGCTGGTTGAATTTTTCGATACGTTCGCCGCGGCAACCACTGCCGGTTTTCAGGTGACCTGAATTGATTCCCACGGTAAGGTCGGCTATAAAACTGTCTATCGTTTCGCCGCTTCGGTGTGATACAAAACAGTTATAACTATTTTTGTAAGCAAGTTCAATGGTTTCAAGCGTTTCCGAAACTGTTCCAATCTGATTAAGTTTAATCAGTATTGAATTTGCAACGCCCTTTTCAATCCCCTCCTGCAAAATAGCTTTGTTGGTACAGAAAAGGTCATCTCCAACAATTTCAATCTTTTTACCCAGTACCTGAGTCAGGTTTTTCCATCCATTCCAGTCATTTTCAGCCAAACCATCTTCAAGTAAAACAATCGGATATTGATTTACCCACTCTTCCCACAACCTGACCATATCATCGCTTGAAACAAATTTGCCGGTACTCTTGAACATCTTGTATTTGCCATCTTCCCAGAGTTCACTTGCTGCAGGGTCAAGACAAATACTAATCTCATTACCAGGTTTGTATCCCGATTTGATTATTGCTTCCAGAATTACTTCCACCGCCTCTTCATTTGATTTGAGATCAGGGGCAAAGCCGCCCTCATCGCCTACACCTGTGCTATACCTTTTCGAATTCAACACCCCTTTCAAGGCATGGAATACCTCTTGCCCCATACGTATCGCTTCGGTAAAAGAAGTTGAACCATGAGGCGCTATCATAAATTCCTGAAAGTCTACATTGTTGTCTGCATGTTTTCCGCCATTGATCACATTCATGCAGGGAACAGGAAGCAGATAGGCGTTGGTGCCGCCAAGATACTGGTAAAGAGGGATTTCTGCACTTATGGCACAGGCACGGGCAAATGCCATGGATACGCCAAGAATGGCATTGGCGCCAAGTTTGGCTTTATTGGCTGTGCCATCCAGATTTATCAGGGAGTAATCAAGTTCGCGCTGATTTAAAAATAGTTTTCCAACAATCTCACGGGCGATGATTTTGTTTACATTTTCTACCGCTTTAAGTACACCCTTACCCCCATACCTTTTTTTGTCGCCGTCGCGGAGTTCGCATGCTTCCCGCTCCCCGGTGGATGCTCCGCTCGGAACCATGGCACGGGTAATGGTGCCGTCTTCGAGTTTCAGGTCAACTTCTATGGTAGGGTTTCCCCTTGAATCGAGAATCTCGATTGCTGTAACTGATTCGATTTTCATAACTGATTACTTTTAAAGTTAATTTAAAGGATCAATAAACTTTTTATTGGCGTAAAATGAGATATGGCACAAATAAGTTTTTCGGAAACATCAGCATATGGACGTAGTTAAGCAATCCCAACTGAATAATTGGGGACCTATTTATTGAATGATATCTGGAAATTAAAAATTGCTGAACTGTTCCGGTGAAGCTCCCGAATCCGGAAATAAGAATTGGCTTTACCATATTTCTTAGTTAAAGAAACTGATTCTGAATGGTAGAAGTCATCATCCTTTAAAAAAGGCAGTTATGGCAGACTTCATTGCCTTATGTTACAAATATAGCGATTTTTAAACGTTGAAAATATGATCTTTAGGGGTCTTATCGTTTATATTGAAGTTTTTTATGGTTCTTCAATACCCTCTTCTCCGGAGTCCATCCATTTATCCTGATTTTTGTGCGGTTCTGTTGTGCCGTGAAACTATGATACTGTATCTTAAAGCCAACACTAAACTTAATATTAACTTTCAAATTGGGTTTTAGCGCATAAAATTAGGAAACCCTCAATGACTTATCCATGTTTAACACATGAACCAAGGTCATTGAGGGTCTTCGGCCGGAATCGCAAGCCTCCGTGCGGGCTCTGACAGTCCTTTAAAATTTGAAACGGCTGTTATTCCATATCCTGTTCCCTGTTTCCATTTGATTCTTCCTGACTTCTTCTCTGATTCTGAGCTACTCTGTAATTATTGATGCGGTAACTGAAGGTCAGAAGAAAAACCTGTGACTCACGCTGAAAGCTGCTGTATTTGTATTGATTTGCAGTTACTGTCGTGTTGTAGTTGATCGTACGTCCGAACAAGTTTTGCATCTGCAAGGTCAGGCTGGCCTTCCGATTCAGCAGATTTTGTTTGATTGCGATTGTTGAGGAGTAAAACCCTGACCTGGTACCCTGTGCTGTAATAGTCGGGGCATTATAAATATAAGTCACCTGCATTGAAGTCGTCTTGGTAAAGTGGAAAGTTGGATTCACATGGATATTCCAGGTGTTCGTACTGGTTGCAACACCAGGAACAAGAGTTCCAAACATGTGATAATTAAAAATATTGAAAGAAGAATTCAGGTTAAACCATTTGAAAGGTTGCAGGTTAACCATAAACTCGGCTCCCATGGAGCGGTCGTGATCGATATTTCCGAAAGTATTGGTGGTTATTTGGGAGGAAGCATCAAAAGTACTGATTTGCTGGATTAACCCATATGTTTGTCTTAAAAATCCTTCAGCAGAGACAAAGGATACATCATTGAGTTTTTTCTCCAGATTCAACTCGTATGAATTTGCAAATTCAGGGAGCAATCCGGCATTACCCATCTGAATCGTCTGAGGATCAAGGTGTAATATGAATGGATTGATATTCCATGGCATTGGTCTGTTGATACGCCGGGTATAACTGGTCTGTAATTGCAGTTTCCAGGGTAATTGTTTGGTCAGGTGAATAGTCGGGAAGAAATCAATCCGATTTATCCTGTTCACCTTATTTTGAATTTCCTGATTAAGATACCTGTTCTCATATTCCGCACGCATCCCCAGCTGGTAATCAAAAAGAGGCATTGTGTTTAAATAGGTGGCATAGCCGGCTTGAATCTGATCTTTAAAATTGATCAGGTCCTTTTGCGCTTCATCCTCAATCCAATTACCTCCCACAAGGTTTGTAAGATGATATGAACCGTTGTTATTCATATATCGGCCCTGATACCCGGCTTCGAACTTACCTTTATCACCAATTGGAAGCGAATAATCGATTTTGGTTCGGAAATCGGTCTGGTCACTGTTTTGGGCTGATTGCTGAGTGAGCGATCCCCCCGTTTTGATCCCGCTTACATTGGTCGTATCTACCTGTAATAAGCTGATATTGTTACTTGGTCCTGAAGTATAATAGGCTGATGCACAAAGCTGATGCCCTGAAGTGTTAAACTTCAGCATATAATCTAAGTTAATGGATTTGTAATTCCGTTTAAATTGAGGAGTCTGGCTGTTTGTATAATAAACATTGGAGAGCGGCGAGGTGTAGGTATCATGATAATCTCCGCTTGCAGACCGGGCGAAAGTGCGATCACCAAAACTTCCGGTCAGAGTCAGTGAATTTTTGTCATCGATCTCATAATCAATACCTGCCCGAAGCCCGTTCCCTTTCCGGTGAAAGTCTCCTGAACCTGTGATGACTTGCTTCTTTAAGGATTGCTGCAGTGTATCTGTGACATTCGAATGACTTTTAAAATTCGAATTGTAATCGGTAAAATCTCCTCCGAGGGTAAAATTAAATTTCGATATCTTGTAGCTCAGATTCAGATTACCGCTGTATTTATCTCCGGTTCCGGCTGTGAGATTAACGATTCCGCTTGAGCCCCTGATCTTTTGCTTTTTCATGATAATATTGATGATTCCGGCGCTTCCTTCAGCCTCGTACTTTGCCGAAGGATTGGTAATGAGTTCGACATTCTGTACAAGGTTGGCAGGGATCTGCTGAAGCGCTTCGCTCCCAGCTATTGGTGAAGGTCTGCCATCAATTAATACAGTATAACTTGAACTTCCACGTAAAGTAATATTCCCTTCCACATCGGTTTGAATGGACGGTGCATTTTGAAGGGCTTCTGCGAGGGTACTTCCTGAAGCAGTGATGTTTTGGGCAATATTCACGACTTTTTTGTCGATCTGGTAGGTCACAGGGGGGATACTTCCAACAACTTCAACTTCTTTTAGCGCAGTAGTTGAGGTAGTTACCTTTACGGGGCCAAGGGCAGCAGTCTTTCTGGCAGATGTCAGCAATATCTCATTGACTTTATGTTTTTTATACCCCACAAAAGTGACTACCATATAATAGTTACCATAAGGTAGTTTATCCAAAACAAAACTTCCGTCATCCTTACTCAGAACACCGGTTACCAAAGTTGAATCTTTTGTGTGGTATATGGCAACACTTGCATAGGGAATAGTCTGGTTGCTGGTTCCATCAGTAATTATTCCGGTAATTTTGGCATCCTTTAGGGCAATATTGGTAACATCAGCGCGTGGATACCCCTGGGCAAATAATGGTCCTGAACCAGATAAAAGCAAAAAAGTGAGGATGGAAATAGTTAAAACGAAATTTCTCATTATTTATTAAAATTATATAAAAGAACAAAATGTAAAACTGATTAAAATATTGATAATAAGTATTATACAAAGAAAATTATTTAATAATTCAGAATTGCAAAATTAGTAAAAGAAACAGTACGTATTACTTTTAAAAGTATTAATAAAGATTTATATTTCCCGGGTCATTCATCTTGAGGTATATATGCTAAAATTTAAAATCTTAAAATTACTTCGACTAATCCACAAGGATAAGGTTTAATGACCTTAGTGAATTTTCATTATTTATAATTTAAACTTAACCTGAAAGTAAGGTAAAGCTTTAATATCCATTTGGAAAGGAAAAGCTTAGGATACTGATCCAGGATCTGAATTTTGGGATTAAAAAGATCTTATCTATTTTTGTCCACTTAACCCTCCGACAGCAGTAAAGTGTGTTTCCGACTAGCCGGTAGCTGAAGTCTAAACCAATCTTTGCGTTGATATTATTTTAAAAAGTCATTTTGGGGATCATCGTCTTACTTTAGGAAAAGCTAAATTCGCTCATCTCATCTGATCCCCGGAATATAAATTGTTTGTGAAAGAAACAAGCAGGTGGGGGAATACAAACAGGGATGAATTCGAAGGAGATGACAATCTTCGAGGCAAATAGCTTTCATTTGGGTGCCATCTTGCAATTGAAAAATAAGTTTATTTTGATGATATACGTTGATAATAAAGTGAATGGCGTTAAAACAATCTTTCGGTCCTTCCAATATCGAAACTATCGTCTGTTCTTCAGCGGACAAAGCATCTCTTTGATCGGAACCTGGATACAGCGAATTGCTACCCCATGGTTGGTTTACCACCTTACCGGCTCCACCCTGATGCTCGGAATGGTTGCATTTGCCGGCCAGATACCGACATTCCTGATTGCTCCGTTTGCAGGGGTTATGACTGACCGATGGAATCGTTACTACATGCTTATCGGCACACAAATTGCGGCAATGATTCAAGCCTTGGCCCTTGCTTTGCTCTATTATCTGGGGACCATCGAAGTCTGGGAAATCATGATTCTTAGCATTTTCCTGGGTTGCATCAATGCCTTTGATGTCCCCTCACGGCAATCATTTGTGGTTGAAATGGTTGAAAAGAAGGAGGACCTGGGGAATGCAATTGCATTAAACTCTTCAATGGTAAATGGTGCAAGACTTCTCGGACCATCGATTGCCGGGGTTTTAATTGCCTTTACCGGTGAAGGTATGTGCTTTTTAATCAATGGGCTTAGTTATATTTTTGTGATCATTTCTCTGCTGCTTATGAGAGTAGCTCCGAGAAAAATTATAAATACTAAGCAGCCTATATTTAAAGAGTTAAAAGAAGGATTTTCTTACCTAAATAATAATGAACCAATCAAATACATAATAGGTCTTTTGGCTTTGGTGAGCTTGATGGGTATGCCTTATGCAGTGCTTATGCCCGTTTTTGCAAAAGAATTGCTTCATGGCGATTCTCACACTTTTGGTTTCCTCATGGGGGCTTCAGGTATAGGGGCCCTGTCTGGGGCGCTTTATTTGGCTTCAAGGAATAACGTGTTAGGCTTTGGGAAAATTATATCTATAGCTGCCCTTATTTTCGGATTTGGGCTCATTGCTTTTTCATTTTCCCGCTCGTTTTTCATTTGCCTGGTATTGATGGTTATAATTGGTTTGGGAATGATGCTCCAAATGGCTGCCAGCAATACTATCCTTCAAACTATTGTGCATGATCATATGCGCGGCAGGGTAATGAGTTACTATACGATGGCCTTTATGGGAGCCGCCCCTTTTGGAAGTTTACTGGCAGGAATATTAGCAGATAAAATTGGCGTACCTGACACCATATTGGTAGGTGGTATAACCTGTGTTTTGGGAGGGGTGATATTTATGCGTAAACTTCCCGAACTAAGAAAGGCTGTCCATCCGATTTATGTCAGTTTGGGCTTTATTCCCGCAGAAATATCGTCCGGGATTCTGGAAGCCAGCGAATTCTCGGGAACACCTGAAGAATAGGCAAATTAAAACCAGGTTTTGCAGAAATCAATTTTGACTAGCCAAATCTTAAAATCGGTTCCGGTATTCCGAAGGAGGTAGGCCATTGATTTTCTTAAATTGTTTATTGAAATGGCTCAGGTTGTTAAACCCACTGTCCAGACAAACCTCAAATATACTCAAGTCTTTATCCATCAATAATTTACATGCCAGTTCTACTTTTAATTGATTCAAGTATTCAAAGACTGTCATCCCCATATTCATCCTGAAAAAGCGGCACAATGACCCTTCAGCCATATTGACCAATCCTGCCAACCGTTTTAAATCGATCTGCTCACGGTAATTATTCATTAAATATTCATGGATGATCGCGATCCGCTTATTACCGTTAGTAAAACGCATCTTTAAATACTCTTTGCTTGCCAGCTGAATATTGGTTCCACTTCTTCCAATAATATCCATCAGCCTGAAAAAATGGAGCATCCGGTCAAAATTCTTTAAATAAGGTAATTGTAACATCAGTTCACTAACTTCATTGAGCGTTTGCCCAACAATTTGAATCCCTCTTTCAGATAAAGCAACTGCTTTCGCAATATATTTGAACTCCGGAAGCATTAACAGCGAAGGGGTCAAAACATCGGATGTAAACTGAAGGTATACCATTTCAAGTGACCTGCTGGTTGGACTCTTCATTTCCTTATCTGCAATCCAGACATGGGGCAGATTACGCCCGATGAAAACCAGATCTCCCGGCTGAAATTCTTCAATAGAATCTGCAACAATCCGCTTTCCTGAACCTTCCAGAATAAAGCTTATTTCAAAATTATTGTGGTAATGCCAGGTACTCTTCTCCATATTATCCTGGAATATTCCAATGATAAACGATTCATTATCTTTTACCCAAATTTTTTCGAATGAGGCTGGCATAGTAGTAATAATTGAACTAAAAATAGACAATATGTGAATATCGCATCGAAATTAGTAAAAATTGATGTTGGTAGTATTCATAATGATTTCTATTTTTGCAATACCAATTAACAAAAACAGGCTAAAATCAATAAATTATGGATGATTTACTCACAAAATTACTTGAAGCGGTAGAATTTGGTAAAGTAGATAAGAAATCGCCCTATCCACCTCAGCTCAGAGATATGGATGGAGCCCATGAATTAACGATCAATGCTATCGAATCTGGAATAAAACCGCAAAAAATACTGGAAGAAGCTTTAATTCCGGCAATGGCACGGGTAGGAAAGAAGTTTGCGGAATGCAAAATCTTTGTCCCACAAATGCTGATGTCGGCAAGAGCCATGGGAGCCTCAATGTTCCAACTCAAACCTTTCTTTGCCTCAGGAGCCATTAAAACAAAAGGCACATTCATCGTTGGCACTGTTAAAGGTGACTTACACGATATCGGTAAGAACCTGGTTTCGATGATGGTCGAAGGAGGTGGCTGGTCAATAGTCGATTTGGGGGTGGATGTTGGTTCAGACCGGTTTGTCGAAGCTTTGAAAAGCAATCCGGGGGCTGTAGTCGGATTATCTGCCCTATTAACCACTACAATGGTCAATATGGGAGAGATTGTTTCCACGATACGGGAATATGCGCCGGAAACAAAAATACTTATTGGCGGGGCACCTGTAACGGCTGAGTTTTGTCAAAACATCGGGGCCGACTTTTATGCTCCGGATCCTCAGAAAGCAGTTGAATATATGAATAAATTGGCGTCGTAGAGACGCTGGAAAATTTCCTTTTAGACGCCACAACCAATTTATCGATTTTTTAAGGGTAAATACCAGACAGATTTTTAATAAACAAAGATGTATTTGCGTTAAAATTATCGCAACAGTAGTGTTATTGTCTTTTTTAAAAATAGTATTATATTGCAAATGATTAATATTCAGCAACATGAAGTTTAAAAGTTTGATTATTGATGATCCGAAGAAGTTAATGTTTGGAATAGCACCAAAGCCGGTAAAAACAAGACGCGGATTAATCATTGGTGGGGGACAGGTTTATTCAGAATTGAATTTCACCCTTCCGATGATGAGTATTAACCAGAGCACATTAGAGCAGGTTTTTGCACATTACCGAGAGATTGCAGAGGGGGCTCTTGAACATGCAGTACATATGAATTCAAAGGGAGTCGTCCTGGAATTTGAGACACTTCTAGAAATGACAAAGACCCCTTCAATTGGAGTAGAGATTGTCAGGATTATGAATGAAATCTGTGAAAGCTATTTCCAGAAATATGGACTTGTATCAGAAATCAGGTTAACACCCAATGATTTGCGTGAATTTGAAAGGCCTGCTCACCAGCGAAGTTCAAGTCATTTGGAGCCCATGTTTGAACTTTTTGAACAAGGTATGATCGCAGGAGGTGACTTGCTATCCATCGAAAGTACCGGGGGCAAGGAGGTTTCAGATGAAGCACTGATGATGTGCGATGTTAAGGGGATGGTTTTTGCTCTGGCAGTATTAGGCGTTAGGGATATGCAATTTCTGTGGCGAAAAATTGTTGCCCTTGCAAATAAACATGGG
Organism: uncultured Bacteroidia bacterium; assembly: GCA_903923905.1. Lineage (GTDB taxonomy): Bacteria > Bacteroidota > Bacteroidia > Bacteroidales > Prolixibacteraceae > JAAFHB01. Next base: position 77,949 of record CAIXZH010000047.1, on the reverse strand, counting down.
AAGATAGCTGCCGGAGATTCGGCCTGCGGGTTTGCAAATACAGCCATGGTCCTGGCCGAGAAAAAATATATTCCGAAAGTCTTTGCCACAATTGTCAGGGTAATTTCGGTTGTCCGATCAATAGTTGCAATGGAGGAGGGGGCCGTTGGACCGGATAAAGACTGTGGCTATGAAGGACCATTCCTCAAGGCGATTACCGGAATTCCAATTTCAATGGAAGGGAAAACGGCTGCCTGTGCCCACCTGAGTCCGTTGGGAAATATTGCCTCAGCCTGTGCAGATTTGTGGAGCAATGAATCGGTACAGAATATCAAATTGTTATCAGGTATGGCGCCTGTCGCTTATCTTGAACAGCTGGAATACGATGTCCGTTTGATGAATGCGGCTTTGCATGCCGGACATGCACACGCTCATATTTTGCAGCAATTGCTGGTTGCTTCTGATGTGTATACCGATCCTCAGGCTTTAATCCTTTCGCCCGAAAACGTGATTCGCATTTCCAGGGAACTCGTAAAAGGGGATTCCTATATCGCGAATGCGAAAAATGGAGCACTCGCAGCCCTCGACATCATCGAGGAGGCACTTCACAGCGGGAAAATGATGCTTGCCGAAATGGAAACAAACTATATCCCAATCCTCAGGGAAGATTTAAACAGCATCCCTGATAACGAAAGTGATTTTATTGCGATGATGTTACCTCTGTTAGATGAAAGTAAATTTACCCTGTCCGAATACGGCCTTTAATTAATGGATAATGGTTAATGGTTAATGAAATAATACCGGTAAATATTATTGCAGGTTTTCTGGGATCCGGTAAGACAACGGCCTTAATCAGACTGCTTAACGACAAATCGAGTAAAGATCGGTGGGCCGTTATAATAAACGAATTTGGCAAAATATCAATCGACAGCCAAACTCTAAGAGCCTCATCAGATTGCGGGGATATCTTTGAAATTGACGGTGGTTGTATTTGCTGTTCGGCCAAGGGCTATTTTCAGGAGAACCTGGAACAAATAATCAGTAACCGGGACTACACCCGAATCCTCATAGAGCCCAGTGGACTGGGAGGAATTGATATGGTATCCGACATCGTAAGGGCCAATCCTGATCTCCGGCTGATGAAGCTAATTTGTCTGGTTGATATTCTCAATTTGGATAATGCCAGGCTTCAGCAACTTCCCATTTATTGCAACCAGATCAATAAAGCTGATTTGATTGTTTTCAGTAAGCTGGACCTTTTGGAAGATCCGAAAATGGAAGGATTTCTTGTTGAAAAATTCAAAACATATTATCCCGGAAAACCTTACATTTTGAAGCGGGAAGAAAAATTTTTCTGGCCCGAATTAATCGATATTCTTGATACAGAAATAAAAGAGGATGTAAAATTCCGGGTAATTTCAGCCGGGAAGCATCTGCTGACGGATGCCAATTACCAGGTTATCAGCCAAAGTTTTTATCCGGATATCACCTTTTCATCCGAATGGCTTTCCCGGTTTTTTCAGGAACATTCTGCAATTGTGAGGGCTAAAGGATATCTTCTCACTGACAAGGGGTGGTGCCTGCTGAATTTTACACTTTCAGGTTGTATATTTGAACCCTGTCAGGTTAAAACAATGAGTGAGATAATTCTGATTACGGAAAAATCACCAGCCGAACAGTTTCAAAATATGATTGATGATTTTCAAAATAAGACCATAATTCTTAAATGATCAGGCACACAATCACCCTTCAGCCGCTAGGTAAGAACTTAAAAGTGAATGATCAGACACCGCTGATCGATCTTCTTCATGAGTTTGGGGTGGAGTTTCCTTGCGGAGGTAAGGGAACCTGTGGAAAATGCAAAGTCAGGCTATTGGAAGGTGAAATTGAAGTCAATGAAGTCCACCGTAAGAAAATGGAGCAACTTGGGCTTCCGGAGGAGTGGCGCCTTGCCTGTTATAGTTCCTGTACGAGTAACATTACACTCGAAATAGAACAGTTTAACCACCTGATTTTGGCGGATGAAACCGAATTTGATTTTTGCCCACGTCAAGGTTTTGGTGTAGCTGTTGATTTGGGAACTACAACCCTTGTGACTCAACTGGTTGACTTAAAAACTGCCTGCATCATGGCAGTCGAAACATTGGTGAATCCGCAGGTCAAGTTTGGATCCGATCTGATTTCACGGGTTCAGGCATCTCTGGATGGGCACGCTTTGGAGATGACCCAAATGATCCGTTTTGCCATTGGCACGATGATCAGACAGATGCTAAAGAACCATAGTGCAGGAATTCAAAAGGTAGTGTTGGTAGGCAACACTGTTATGCAACTAATCTTCAGTGATTGTGACGTGTCGCCACTTTCTGCCTATCCTTTTCATACCACAAACCTTGGAATGAAGAGTTTTACTCCCTCCGAACTGAACTGGAATTTTTCGGTCAGCGAAAGTATAATTTTCTACCCATCTATTGGCAGCTTTGTTGGAAGTGATATACTGGCCGGAATTGTGGCAACCGGGTTACATCAGAAAGATGAGTATACAGCATTAATCGATTTAGGCACTAACGGCGAGATCGTGATCGGTAACCGCGATCGGATAGTTTGCGCATCTACAGCAGCCGGACCTGCGTTTGAAGGGGCCAATATTTCAATGGGGATGAGAGCTGTAACCGGGGCAATTTCATCTCTAAGACTTGAGAATGACCAAATTGAGGCAACTGTGATAGGGAATACATCTCCAAAAGGGATTTGTGGCAGTGCCCTTATTGATGCGGTCGCTATTTTCCGACGACTGGAGCTGGTTGGTATATTTGGCGAAATCAATTCGGGAGATGAATTTATTTACCTGGGGGGCAAAGTAAAATTAACCCAGAAGGACATCAATGAATTTCAGTTGGCGAAGGCCGCCATTGCTGCAGGACTCGCTATTCTGGCAAATAATCTTTCAATCCGGCTAGCCGATATCAGTGAATTGTATATTGCAGGAGGGTTTGGCAATTACATCAATATAGACCATGTGGTTGAAACGGGAATGATCGAACTTCCGGCTGAGATAATTCATAAGAGGGGTAATACGGCATTAATCGGAGCCAAAATGTTTTTATTCTCTGATCATTTGAATATTTATGAGATTCTGGCAAAGACCAAACTCGTTAATCTCGAATGTGATTCCTCATTTCAGGATATTTATGTAGATAAGATGCTCTTCCTGAAATGAAACTGTAAAGTTATTTTTGAAGAAAATAATGTTAGGTCAAAATTAAAGCATTTTTTTTTATAGGTTTGCCTTCCGTTAAGGAACACGAAATCCTAACTTTGACAGAGAAATCCCAAAATCAAAAAATGAAGGAAATAAACCGCAGATCGTTTGTGATAAAATCGGGAGTAGTTGCCGGTACAACTTTGGCTGTTTCAATGATTCCGGGGAGCGTGAGCTGTAGTAGTCCGTCTGATCACATCGGAGTTGGACTTATTGGTTGTAAGAATATGGGATTTAGTGATTTAAAGGCTTTTTTGGATGAGGAGAATGTGACTTGCATCGCTCTTTGTGATATCGATAAAAAGATCCTGGAAGAGAGAGCATTGGATGTTGAGAAGTTAAAAAGCAAACGTCCCGAGGTCTTTACCGATTTCAGAAAATTACTTGAATTGAAAGAGATCGATGTCGTTATCATCGGGACACCTGACCATTGGCATGCCTTAATGATGATGATGGCACTTGAGGCCGGGAAACATGTCTATGTCGAAAAACCGATGGGTCATAGTATTGAAGAGTGCCTGATGATGATTAAAGCTGCGGCAAAATATCCAAAGCAGGTTGTTCAGGTTGGAATGTGGCAGCGAAGTTGCAAACACTGGCTCGATGCTTCGGATTATGTCCGATCCGGGAAACTGGGGGATGTTAATCTGGTCAAAGCCTGGATTTACAAGGGGATGGGAGAACCGGTTCCCGCTCAACCCGATTCTGAAGCTCCCGATTATGTGGATTATAATTTGTGGTTAGGTCCTGCTCCAAAACGACCTTTTAATAAAAACAGATTCCATTACGATTTCAGATGGTTCTGGGATTATGCCGGGGGAGCTATGACCGATTGGGGAGTTCATCTGCTTGATTTTGCTGTTTATGGTATGAATGCCGGATACCCCGTAACTATTGCTCCCGGCGGAGGCTGCTATCTCAATAAGGGAGTAATTGAAACTCCTGATATCCAGCAGGCTATATATGGATATCCCAAGCATACCATGATTTGGGAATGCGGATTGATTCCCCGGATGGGACCGTATGGGATGCACCACGGCGTATCCTTTACAGGTACAAGGGGAACACTGATCGTCTCCAGGAATGGCTGGATGGTCAACTCTGAAGTAAGTAATAAGAATCAAAAAAAGTATATTGTCGATATTCCAAATCAACCGGCTATTGGCGGATTGAAAGAACATGTGAAGAACTTCCTGAATGGAATCCGAAAGGGGGAGAAACCAAATGCTCCAGTCGAAGTTGGGGCTCAGACAGCGATAATTTCTGAAATGGGCAATATAGCTTATCGGACAGGAAACCTCTTACACTGGGATTCTAAAACGATGAGATTTGAGGAGGAAGCGGCGAATAAATTGTCAAAGCTTACCTATCGTGAACCCTGGAAACTTCCGGTATTCTGAAAATATCCCAATCCTGAAAAGAGGCCTCCCAAATATCGTATTGGAAGGCCTCTTTTCATTCGATAACTAATTATTAATCAATTATTTAATAGTAAAGATGTAATTACCTGATTTCAAATTTAATACATGCACCTCATTTTTCGGGTTATTGGTTTTAATGTTCTCGTCTTCCGTTAAATTCTTCCCCCCTTCAAGGATTGTTTTTCCTTTGAGATAAAGTTCGGCTGTGCTGTTTGGAGGAATAACTACCTGATAGGTGATTTTGGGCCCTGTTCTTTTCCAGGAAGAGGTTATCGTCCCATATGGACCTGTATGGCTTGCCTCAAAGCGGCTAAGCCCTTTCACAAAATCGGGTTTCAAAATTACATTTTTAAATCCTGGCTGTTTTTCATCGGGATAGATCCCCCCTGGCGATTTATAAAACCACGCCCCGATTTCGCCAAACATGATATGATTAAGCGAAATGTCTGATTTGGGTGAAATATCCCAGTTTTCATATAGAGTTGTTGCCCCGTTTACGATCCACCATCCCCATGAAGGATAGGTTTTCTGCAGCGCCACTTCAAAGGCAAGGTCGGCATATCCATTCGAGCTTAAAGCATTTAAAATTGTCTTTGATCCCAGCAGACCAACATCGATATGTTTACCGTCTGCAATCACCCGCTTAGCCAGATTTTCTGCAACCTTGCCTCTCAACTCATCAGGTACTATACCCCAATAGAGTGGGGCGCTAAGTTCTGTCTGATAACCGTTCGCATAGATGCCTGTTTCCCGGTTTAGAAATTTTAAGTTTATCGCATTTTTGATCTTTAGCGCCAGTGCCGAATATTTCTCAGATTCAGGATTCTTACCGAGGATTTTTGAAGTCTTTGCCAGAATTGAAACGTCTGTAAAATAGAAGATTGAAGAGGTTAGTTCTTTTGAGGACTTTGATTTGACAGGAATCCAATCCCCTAATCCCCAGTCTGTCAGACCTGACGGACTTATTTCAGTCAGATGATCCACATAACGGCAAATATTCTCGTAACAATCTTTCAATAGTTTGGTGTCCCCATAAAAAAGGTAAATATTCCAGGGGATAATCGCGATCGTACTCGTCCAATCGGGTCCATTGGCCCACGTATAGCCCCATCCGCTGGTCGGAATAATTGCCGGTAGAATTCCGTTGGGTTGCTGTTCATCCCTGTGATCGGCCAGCCACTTTTCATAAACAGTGAGCCCGTCAAAATTGTAAAGTCCGGTCTCTATGGCTGTATGTGCATCACCTGTCCAACCGTTTTTTTCACGTTGAGGGCAATCGGTGGGATAACCAAATAAATTCGACAAATAGGAATTCGTAGAGGCTTTCCAGATTTTATTTAGAATAGTATCTGAAGAATTAATATTCCCTGCCACAGGAACGTCACTGTGCATGAAATATCCTGTTAAACTTTCCTTTTCAAGGTTAACCGGCTGATCACTTGTTACTTCAACATACTGAAAACCCTTGTAATTAAATTGAGGTTTAAAGACCTCTTCACCTTTACCACTTAGCGTATAAATGTCTGTTCCAAATGGATCGAGCTGATCGGTAGGGCGATAGTGGACATCGATATTAGACTGGTCGACCATCCCGTCAGAACCCAGCCGCTCCCCATGTTTTAGCCGGATGACGGTCCCAGCTTTACCGTTTACCTTTAGCTGGCTCACTCCTGAGATATTTCGCCCCAAATCAAAAATATAGTGAGAATCACTTATTTTTGTCATATTTTTTACAACAATCTCATCTACATCCCTGATTGGATTAAGTGCCTGGGTAACAATGTTTAAGGCAGGAGCATTAACAGGAATTGAATTCTCCCACTTCGAATCATCAAATCCAGGGCTATTCCACCCTGGTTGAAAAAGTCTTCCATCAACATGTTCCCCTGTATAAATGCTGTTAAAAACCACCGCACTTAATGAAGTTTTCCAATTAGTTCCTGAGGCAATAGTCTCAGTGGAGCCATCAGAATAGGTAATCCGGATATCCATGCAAAAACGGGGGCGGGCTCGCCATGGTGCCTGATCGAAATACCAAACGGCTGTCGACTGATGATTGTACCACCCATTTCCCAACATAATGCCTACAGCGTTTTCACCATTCCTCAACAATTGAGTCAAATCATGGGCAACATAGAGTGTTCGTCTGTCAAATCGGGTGTACATAGGATCAAGCCGATGGTCTCCAACCTTTTGGCCATTTACGTATAATTCAAACAGACCTGCCGCTGCAACATAAGCTCTGGCGGAAAGGAACTTTCTGTTTAGGTTAAATGTTTTGCGAAAAAGGGGAGCTGGTTTCAAATTGATGTCCCGGCTATCGGAAATCCAGGACCCACTCCAGTTCTTTTTTTCCATCATTCCGGTTTCAAAACTGGCTGGAATTGTATTTAAAGATGGCAAACCCCATGTACTCCAGATTTTTATGGCCCAAAAGTAGTGAGTAAACGGTTTAAGAGGTGATCCGTTGTATTCAGCCTCCATATCGCCGGAATTGGTTTTGTCGGTTGTCCATTGATCACCTATGCCGGCACAAACTTTAGCTGAGTCTGTCCCTACTATAATCTGATAAGCTGTTTGAAAAGTACCTCGTCTGTTATCATTCATTCTCCAGGTCAGTCTTGGATGTTGAACATCTATTCCAATTGGATTTATAAGATATTCACATTTCAAAATAGAAGTTTTGCTATCAGCTAACAACCTGTTTGTTAGCGAAACCATCGTGGTTAGCAATAGCAATAAATACATTTGGGTTCTCATTAATTGATAATTAAGTGATTTTACCTCTTTCCCGGAGGCTGGGTGTCGTTTATGAAATATTTTATTTGATCTCATATAGATTCTAAATATCTTTAATAGGGTGGTACTCTTAATCGTTCTTTTTGACTCATCAATGATACCATTTTTCTATATAAATTTCTAATTGTTTACCCGGAAAATAATAACTTTTCGTTGTATTATAAATTGTTAGAATATTTTGGATTAATCTTTAAAGAAATAATTTTTTGAAAACATAAATGAGCCATGATTGTGTTCATTTATGCAAAAGTATTGAATTGCAATCATATTAATTAATCTGTTTTTTGTCTGTTAATTATCAACAGGATAAAGGCACGATGCGTTGATTCACTGAATTATTTTTATCCGGTTTTCATCCGGTTTTAGATATGTATATAATTCAGATCTGTAGTTAGATAAGTATTATTTGGTGCCAATTGGATATTTTTAAAACAGACTAAATCTCGAAAAATAATATCTTTATTATTTTTAGCTCTGAAATGAAATATTTAATGCTAAATTCGCGTAGATTTTGGTATCCCTATATGCACGCATCAACAACTTTAAATAACTGTGATTCCTGCGAGGGTTGTAAATATAATTGCTGCATCAATTCAAATAATTGCGGTGCTTCAAATATATTTAATGGCCTTACCCGTGATGAGTTACGGTCCATTATGGATAATAAACGACAAATAAAATTTCGTGCTGGAGAAACTATAACTAAACAAAATACACCACTCACACACCTGATATGTATCAAAAGTGGTTTGGCAAAGGTTGTTTCAGAGGGTCCAAAGGGTAAGAATTTAATCATTGACATCATTAAAGATAACAATATTTTCACTGGCGGAGGTACGGTTATTGATGACACTCACCACTTTACTGTTGCAGCGATAACTGATATTGAATGTTGTTTTATTGAAACTTCCAAAATATTTACCTTTCTTTCGGTCAACAGTACCTTTGCTATCGAATTGATGAAATTATATAATGGTCAGCATATTAAAATGCATAAAACGCTTATTAATCTGATTCATAAATATATGCCTGGCAGAGTTGCGGATACTCTGCTATTTTTGAAGAATGAGATTTATGACTCAAATCCCTATCAATTTATCCTTACCAAGCAGGAACTTGCAGATATGTCAGGGATGACTAAAGAGAGTTTTATCCGGAATTTAAAAGATTTCGAAGACTCAGGAATTATCAATCACTCCCGGAATTCCATCCATATCCTTAAAGAAGAAGATCTTATCGAGATCAGCAGAAATGGCTGATTGATAAATATCAATTTTAAATTGATTTACTTTCGATTATTTTCTGTTTTAAATCCATGTTCAGCCGTGAACATGTCAATCTATTTTCTTGAGATTATTTGAATCACCTTTATAATTTTACCACTGGAATAATCAAAGATACTGTTTGATTATTCTGCGTGTAACCGAATTTTAACAGATGTATTTATGTGGATGTTTAAATTATTCATTAATAAAACCTTATGTGGTTCTTTACAGCAAATTAAAATCAATAATAACCTTATTAATCTCAAATTTATGAAACTGAAAAATTTCAACCGGTTTTTATTTTTTGCCTTCATTCTGCTGTTTGTTACTCAATCGTGCGTTAAAGAAGGCCCGATGGGGTTAGCCGGATCTCCCGGGGCAAATGGAGCAAACGGGAAAGATGCCAACACTTCCTGTCTCCCTTGTCACAGCACAGCAACAATGAATCAAAAAACCGTTGAATACCAATATTCCAAACATTTCTATGGAACATCCAGTGCCAGAAATACTAAGTATTGTGCCAGATGTCACACCAGCGATGGATTTAAGGAAATTACAGCCGACGGTTTATTCGTATGTGCCAATGACATTCCTGCTGCCGAAAGGATTAATTGTTCAACCTGTCATGCCATGGGTGCTTTCGATTTCTCAGGTGATACGGCATCCTACATTTTGCGAACCACAACTCCTGTTTTTCTGAATTATTTTGGTAATTTAAAAGCTCAGGATTTCGGCAAAGTTGATAACTTATGTTGCACCTGCCATCAGATTCGCGGTATGACGGTCCCTGGGATTTACAAAAACTCTGCAGATAGTATTGCCAAAAAATTCGATCCGAATTTCAAACAACTTCCATTCTTTCCGCTTGATAATACAAAAAATCTAACTGATTCAGTAAAATATCAGTATGGAATGAGTTTTGATGTCCATGACGGAAACCAATCCAATACTTTATTGGGAATCAATGGTTTTGAGTATCCTGGCCAAACCTATACCAGAACATGGAAACATTCAGATAATACCTGTATCGATTGTCACATGAATCAATATAATGCGACGCCAACACTTCAGCATGGTGTTACATCACCTACCGGCGGACATACCCTAAGAGTAAATTACGCTGCATGTAATGCATGCCACACGACTGCCAGCAGCATTTCAGATCCTATCGGATTGGTCCAATCCGCCGTTACAGCTAAAATTACCGAATTAGGTAATGCATTGGTAGCAAAGAAACTCTACAAGAAAAGCACTACGGGTGCCTTTAGTGCAGAACAAAGTCACGATTATGTTGGAAACTTATTGCCAAAAACAAAAACGACAACCCTATTTGGAACTGCAGTGTCATCTAATGTAGTCTCTCCAACCACAGGGCTGGTTGTTTATGGAGGTACAGTGCAATATAAATTAGATACCGATTATGCTAACAGAATTGGCCGTCAATGGACCTATGGTGAATTAGGTGCTGCATACAATTATCAGTATGTCGCCAATAGTTCAGAATCACTTGGTGTGCACAACCCGGTATATGTTATGCAGCTTCTGCAAACTTCTATAGATTATCTTAATGCTCATTAAGTCAATCATGTAAACGGATAAAAAAAAGGCTTCTTTTTTAAAAATTGAAGTCTTTTTTTGTATTAATCTTAAAAATGAATATCATGAAAAAAAGTACCATATTTCTTATTTTGATATTGTTTTCGTTGTTGATCGCTGGATGTAAATACGATTTTATTTTACCGGTACCTGTTGTGCCAGTGACAGGAGATGTCAGCTTCGCAACCCAAGTTCTGCCAATCTTCTCGGCAGAAAATTGTATCTCCTGCCATAAAACAGGAGGGCAGTCACCAGACTATACTGCAGCCAATGCCTTTGCATCGATTGTCCCAAATCTCGTAAATCTGACAACGCCCAATCTAAGCATTATTTATACCTATCCGGGTCCGACAACAAGCACTCATTCCTGGAAAAAGCTTACTGCCAATGAGGATGCAATCATTCTGCAATGGATCACACAAGGTGCTAAAAACAATTAGTGGAAACATTTAATATTCACAGATATGAAAAAATATATCCTAATTATAATTCTTTTCTCTCTTGTCCCGGCAATCTCTTTTGCTCAGGAGGCGGCGGGTGATTCAACGGTGGTTGTTAAGGTCAAAGATAAACCTGTCCGTTCTCCTTTTGAAAGTGGGTATCTAATTGATGATCAGACTACTGTTATTCAGAACGTACATACTTTGGAAGCAGTGATCCAGCATAAATTCGGAACAATTCAGAACGGACGTTCTGATATGTGGGGGATATTTGCACCAGGAGCCAATATCAGACTTGGACTGGATTATGTATTACTTAAAAATTTCCAGATTGGTTTTGGATTGAACAATCAAAACATGAATACCGATTTCAATGCAAAATGGACGATTTTGCAGCAGACCAGAAATAATACCTATCCTCTTGCAGTTGCCTTGTATGCAAATTTGGCAATTGACGGAAGAAAGTTAAGCGCTTTTGAATCCGGGAATGTACAGAAAGCCCATGAACTAGGAACAGAATATCCATTTACAGGTTCCGATCGTCTGAGCTATTTTTCTGAATTAATTATTGGCCGGAAATTTACCGATTGGTTTTCGTTTCAGGCAGGTGTCAGCTTTACCCATTTTAATGCAATTGACCTTCCTTACGACCATGATAAAATTGGGCTGCATTTTAACGGAAGGCTCAAAGTAACTCCCCAGGGTTCCGTGATATTCAATTTTGATACACCATTAAGAATCAAGGAAATCTCTGAACAAAATACCTGGACAAACCCGCCAATGCAAAATCTCTCTTTTGGATATGAGATTTCTACAAGCACACATACTTTTCAGATTTTCATGTCGACATCAAACAGTTTGATCCCTCAGTACACCATGATGTCGAATCAGAATGATCTGACTAAACAACAATTCCAGATCGGATTTAATATTACACGTCTTTGGGGATTTTAAATTCAACGAAAATTGAATTAATGGTCTGATATTTTTATTGCGGATTCACTTTAACTCATAAATAAAATAAAATGAAAAGAACATTACGTAATCTAATTGGTAGTTTGTCAGTAATTTTGGCCGTCTTCATACTTTTCGCATTTGTTGTCCCTCAGGATCAAAAAGTTAGTGGTGCATGGGCTGTACCGGCGAAGTACAAAAGCATGAAGAATAACCAAAAAGGAGACGCTGCTACTGGGAAAATGCTCTATGCCAAACATTGCAAATCGTGTCATGGTGGAACAGGCTTAGGTGATGGTCCTAAAGCAGGCAGCCTCAAAACGAAGATCAACTCATTAAAAGATTCCAAATTCCAGGCTCAAAGCGACGGTGAAATCTATTTTAAATCCTTCGTAGGTCGTGATGAGATGCCTAATTTTGAGAAAAAAATAGTTGATGAAGATGAGCGATGGGCCATCGTAAATTTCACAAGAACCTTAAAATAGTACTTATTTAAAAGATGCTGAAGTCTGGTTTGACTTCAGCATCTTCATTTAATAGCCCCGCAATGCGCAGTTCATTCCTTTTTTTTATTGTCCTGATTCTTTTTCTGGGATTCTCCAAATCCTCGCAGGCCCTGGCTCCTGAAAATGAATCGTGCTTAAAGTGCCATACCCATCAAACGATCACTTTTCACAATACCCTGACCAAGCGTGAAGACAAGCGTTTAATGAATCCGTTGTATATATTGGATAAAGATCATTTTGCAAGTGGAGTTCATGCAAAATTCAAATGTATTGATTGTCATTCAGCTGATTATAGTAAATATCCTCACAATGCTGAATTAAAGCTCGAACCCCTGAGCACCTGTTTGGATTGTCATGGCGGTGATGCCAAATATGCAGCCTATCAATTCGAAAAAATTGATTTAGAATTTCAAAAAAGTGTACATTTTCAGAAAAGTGGGGATAGTTTCACCTGTTCCAAATGTCACAACCAACATTATTATCAGGCAAAATCGCGTAACAGTTCAGAAGTTGGAGATATCGTCAAATTCAGCAACGAAATGTGTATGTCATGCCATAGTAACAACAGCAAATTTCAGCTGATTTCTGATAAACTAAAGCCTGCTCTATCACAGATACATGAATGGCTGCCTAACCAGGAACTTCATTTTTTGAATGTCAGGTGCATTGAATGCCATACCCAGGTTGTTGACTCCCTGTCTGTATCCCATAATATCCTTCCTAAAGAAAAAGCGCTGAAAAATTGTGTGGAATGTCATTCGAAAAATTCAATGCTTGAGGCATCATTATATAAGTATAAGAATCTGCAAAGCCGGTCGAAAATTGGCAAGCTTAATTCGATCATAAAAAATAAGTCCTATGTGATTGGAGCTTACCAGAATATCTGGCTTAATTACATCAGTATCCTTATTCTCATATTGGCTCTTGCCGGAATTTCTATTCATGTGATTGCCAGAATCATTAAAAAATAACTTTATGAATTCTGAAAATAAAATCTATTTCTATCCAGTTTGGCTGAGAATCTGGCACGGAATTAATGCCCTGGGAATACTTGTATTGATATTCACAGGAATTAACATGCAGTATGCAACTCCCGGATTCAAATTAATGGACTTTGAACTGGCTGTAAACCTGCATAATATAGCTGGAATTCTCGTTTCGGCGAATTACCTGATTTTTGTATTTGGAAACCTGAGAACCTCTAACCATAAATTTTACCGGATTAAACTTAAGGGTCTCTATAAAAGACTGCGATTACAAGTCGAATACTACACTACAGGATTATTTAGGAATCAGGATGCGCCATTCCCATTGTCCGAAAAACGAAAATTTAATCCGATGCAGAAGGTTTCTTACCTGCTTGTCATGTATTTATTTGTTCCAGGATTGGTTATCACAGGTTTGGGATTACTGTTTCCTGAACTAATCATTGAAAATGTGTATCAGGTGAGCGGTATTTTTCTTACGGCTGTTTTGCACGCCAGTTTAGGTTTTCTGGTTTCCATTTTTTTAATCGTTCACTTGTATGTGGCGTCAATCGGGAAGCATCCCATAAACAATTTTAAAAGCATTTTAAACGGTTATCATGATCTAAATGGCCACTAGGTATTATTAGATAACTGAATATCAATTTATTAAAGGTTGTTTCCCTGTTCATGTCGGTTAAGATGGGGAATCTATTTCACAAAAATCAATTAAAAACCGAATTTATATCAATATATACCCTCGTTTATATCAATATCAATAACCCGCTACACTAGGTTATCCTTTCTATTTTTGGACATTGATTGCCTGTTGGTCGGATTCTGACAAAAATAAAATGTGTAATTTCATTAAAATCTGGTGAAAGGGATAAATAGATTGATTAATTTTAATCCGGCAAAACTTAACAGTAATCGAGATGTTTAATTTTTAAAAAAGAAGTTATGAAAAATCTAAGTGTTTTATTAAAGAGCCTAAGTGTTGTTGCATTCCTGTTTGCGCTATGCTCTTCCGTTGTTGCCCAGGATCAAAAGGCTGCTTCAGCATGGGAAATTCCTGCAAAATACAAAACCATGAAGAATGCACTTAAAGGTGATGCCGCCTCTGTAAATGTTGGCAAGAACCTTTATGCTAAACATTGCAAATCTTGTCATGGTGGCGCCGGATTGGGTGATGGACCTAAAGCGTCAAGTATGAAAACTAAAATTACCTCCTTTAAAGACGCTAAATTTCAGGCGCAGGTTGATGGGGCAATTTATTATCAGATCGTAATTGGACGTGATGAAATGCCGGCGTTTGATAAAAAAGTGGCAGAAGAAGATGATCGTTGGGCATTGGTCAATTTTGTCCGTTCTCTTAAATAAACTGACATTGGGTAAGTGCTGAGGCTAAACAAGGTCTCAGCACTTCTTTATTTAGCGTTTCATTTCTATCCGTATTCAATCTGATTGCAGATTTTAGTGGTTTTTTTCTCTATTTGCAATTCCTTTCATATTAATCCTTCTCATCAGAATTATATGCATTTGCCAAAATCAACAAAGAATCTGGTAACTATCGCCGGAGTAATAATTGCAATTGCCAGTTTGGCAATTATAGTCTTGCTGTTTTTAATCTCAACCTATATCTTTCCGAATAATTCCTTTTTAGGAATATTTATTTACATGGCTCTTCCGGCATTCCTGATATTGGGTCTGATTTTAATTCCAATCGGAATGGTTAGAGCCAAAAAACAGGAAAAGCTTAAAGGTGATGGTGAAGGCAATTACCCGTTATGGGATTTTAACAAACGATCGACTAGAAATGCCGCTGCAATTTTTCTGGTTGGAACAATTATTTTGGTTATATTATCTTCAATTGGTAGCTTTCAGGCTTTCCATATCACAGAATCCAATGAATTTTGTGGTAAACTTTGTCACCAAACCATGAAGCCAGAATATACAGCCTACCAGAATTCTCCGCACTCAAGGGTTAACTGTGTTGAATGTCATGTTGGCTCAGGCGCAGGGTGGTATGTCAGGAGCAAAGTGACCGGATTGTATCAGGTATATGCAGTACTCACTAACCAGATACCTCATCCTATCGAAACTCCGATTCAGAGTTTAAGACCTGCTATGGAAACTTGCGAACATTGTCACTGGCCTCAGAAATTTTATGATCGTAAACAGAAGAATAAAATATCTTATCTGGCTGATGAGACAACCTCTGCCTGGAATATCCAGCTTCAGATGAAGACCAGTGCCAGCCATAGTGCCCAGGGAATCGCCCAGGGGATACACTGGCATATAAATCCAGATGTAAAAATTGAATATCGGACATCGGTAATAAATAGGGAAAAGATTCCCTGGGTAAAATATACTAACTTAAAGACAGGGGAGTCAACCATTTTTGAAGACACCAAAGATAAATTAAAACCATCTCAGCGTGATTCACTCCAAATCCGGAGAATGGATTGCATTGATTGCCATAACCGTCCTTCTCATAATTATAAAACTCCTCAGGGCTATATTGACGAACTGATTACTGCAGGTAAAATACCGCGCACATTACCTGACGTTAAAATTGTGGCCATGAATGTACTGAACCAGGATTATGCCACTACCGACAGTGCCATGATGGCTATCAAAAAACAGGTAAACGAATACTATACCTCGATGTATCCTAAATTGGTAGGATCCAAAAAGAAAGATATTGAGCAGATAATTGCCGGCATACAGGAAGGTTACAGTCAGAATGTCTTTCCTGAGATGGGTGTTAAATGGTCTGTCCATCCTAATCATTTAGGTCATCTGGAAACAATTGGTTGTGACCGCTGCCATAATGACCTTCACAAATCTGAAAGTGGAAAGATAATCTCCCGTGATTGTAACTTGTGCCATAATATTGTTGCACAGGGCCCCGATTCTGCGATGCAGATTTCAAGTTCATTTAAACCGCTGGAATTCAAACATCCGGTTGATATTAAAGATGAATGGAAAACAAAACTATGCTCTGAATGTCACGCTAAATTATATTGAAAAACATTCTGAAATGATTGTTCCATAATTTGGGCAATGAATTTAAAAGCTTAAAAATCAGAATACTACTGCCATTGGTTGGAGTATTCTGATTTTTTTCTATACTTTTGACAGATGAGCATTCACAGAGTAAATAGTTGGACTAATGAATTTAAGAGAAATAATGTCTCATAGACTTGATTTATTTCGGCTAACAGTAATTGAGAATATCAGAGTTTGAAATTGGTTCATGACAAATAGTTATCTTTGGCAATGATAAATTTACCCCTATTCAATCATTGAACCCATATTTTTACGATTATGAAAATTGTTATGATGAAGCATTATCTGTTTATTGCCCTTTTATTTGTTGTCAGCCTGTCTTTTGGAAGAACCAGAGAACTTCCGGTTCCGCCACCAAAACCTGTTCTTCCGATTCCTACAGATCGGCAGCTGGCCTGGCACGAAATGGAACAATATGCCTTTATTCATTTTACAACCAATACATTCACAGGAAAGGAATGGGGATACGGGGATGAAAGCCCCGAAGTGTTCAACCCCACTGAAATGGATGTAAATCAATGGATCAGAGTTGTTAAAGCCGCAGGTCTAAAAGGGATTGTGCTTACTTGTAAACATCATGACGGATTTTGTTTGTGGCCAAGTAAATTTACCGAACACTCGGTAAAAAACAGCAAATGGAAGGAAGGCAAGGGGAATGTTGTGAAAGAGGTTGCCGATGCCTGCCACCAAAATGGTTTAAAATTTGGAATATACTTATCACCGTGGGACCGGAATCGGAAGGATTATGGTTCTTCTTCGTATATAGATTATTACCGAAATCAGTTGAAAGAGCTTTTCACCTTGTACGGTCCTGTCTTTGAAATGTGGTTTGATGGGGCTAATGGAGGCGATGGCTATTATGGGGGAGCGAGAGAAAAACGGAAGATCAATGGAGCCGCTTATTATAATTGGCCAACGACATTGGATATGGTGCGTAAAATGGAACCTAACGTAATCTTTTTTAGTGATGCTGGTCCTGATATAAGATGGTGTGGAAACGAAAGTGGCCACATTGGTGAAACCAATTGGGCAACAATATCTACAGATTCGATCTATGCCGGGAAAAGCGGGATCGATAAATTGCTGAATTCCGGAGAGGAAGATGGCAAAAGCTATATCCCGGCTGAAGTTGATGTTTCCATACGTCCGGGATGGTTTTATCACACAGAGGAGGATGGGAAGGTTAAAACTCCCGAAAAGCTTTTTGAAATTTACCTATCCTCGGTTGGAAGGGGGGCAAATTTAATTCTTAACATTCCACCTGACCGCAGAGGATTATTTCATGAAAATGATGTTGAAGCTTTGCTTGGTTGGAGAAAGTTGATAGATGAAGCGTTTAAGACAAATCTTGCTTTAAAGGCAGTAATCAAAGCCGATTCTTACAGGGGAAATTCGAAATTGTACGCTCCCTCTAATGTAAATGACGGGAATAAAGAAACTTACTGGGCAACTAACGACGGAACGAGAACCGGTAATCTGTTTATCGATTTAGGGGCGCAAAAAACAGTGAAATACATTATTATCCAGGAATATATTAAGTTAGGGCAGCGGGTTAAGGAATTTGTAGTCTCAGTCTGGAAAAATAACAAATGGACAGAGGTTTCAAAAGGAACTACAATTGGATATAAAAGGATTATAAAAATAGAACCTACAGAAACTGATCAGGTTAAAATTTCGATTACTGCTTCAAAAGCCTCCCCGTTAATCTCAAATATTGGGATTTATTGATTTAAAAATATTAGTATTAAATTTGCATTGTAAAACAATTTTATTTTCAAATTAAAAATACGCAAACATGGCAGATGATAAAAAAGAAAAATGGACAACTTACATGGCAATTTCCACGGTAATCATTGTGGTTTGCGCTACACTTTCGACCTTTAAAGGGGGTGGATTCAGCACCCGTTCATTACTATATCAAACTCAGGCTTCGGATCAATGGGCTTTTTATCAGTCCAAGAGTTTGAAAAGCTATATCTTTGAAATGCAGAAAGATAATCTTGAATTGCAAAGTCAGCAAAATGACAAATTGAATGTTGCTCCAGAGGTACAGGCTAAATATCAAGAAAAAATTGATTCCTATTTAAAAAAATTAGAACAATATGAATCAGAAAAGAAACAAATAACCCTTAATGCCAAGAAACTTGAAGCAGACCGTGATGAGTGTAAACTACATAGTTCGGCTTTTGGCATTGCGGTTATCTTCCTGCAGATCTCCATTCTACTCTCTTCAATTTCTGCCCTTGCAAAGAAAAGATATGTATGGTTTTTAAGTCTTGCAGTTGGGTTAATCGGAATCCTCTATTTTGCGGATGGTTTTTTTCTGTTTATCAAGTAGATTTGATTTTTTAGGTGTTATTTGATAGGTTCAGGATATCGCTCAAATATGTGAGATTTCCTGAATATAAATTTATTGGTGGGCTTCCTTGTTTATGTCGTAACTTACTGTAAACAAGAATACTGATCAATGATCTGATTTGCAGGTAACTATTGATTTTACCATTTCTTTTCGGATAATCAGGAGAGGCTTTTTAAAAGGGGAGTTTATATTTTGTTTATCAGTAGAGATAAATATTTAAAGAAAATGAATAAAAATGATAAAATACTTTGAATTTCATCATTTTGAGTTATATTTGTCGTGATTAAAAATTATTAAAATGCAATCAGGTAAAGTAAAATTTTTCAATGAATCCAAAGGTTTTGGGTTTATCAAGGACAATGACTCCGACAAAGAGTATTTCGTACATGTAACTGGTCTTATTGACAAAGTTAGAGAAAATGATGATGTTACCTTCGACGTAACCGAAGGAAGAAAAGGATTGAATGCGGTAAATGTAAAACTAGCATAGTTTTTACAAACTAAATCAAGCAGTTAAAAAAGAGGGCCTTACAATCATTGTGAGGCTCTTTTTTTGTGAAACAAACACTTGAAAAATTAGTGGCGTTAGTCTGGCTCAAAAAAAACAATTACCTTTGCCAATCTTCAATATATCAATGTATTAAAATAATAAATGAATTTTATTAAATCTTTAAATCTGACTGTATCCAAACGAATCCTACTTTTTGAAGCAGCATTAGTCTGGACTTTTGCCGGAGCTATGCTACTTTATCGGGGAAGTTCGATGTTAGAGGCATCCTCAGGGTTTTCCTGGATAAAAATCCTGATATGTTCAGGTTGCGGATTATTATTTTTTATTCTTGTTTTTTCAAAGATTTCCCGTAAGCATGTTGACCGGATTACGACTCTTTTGGGCAATCGGCATCTATTTTTTGAATTCTTTAATTTCAGAAGTTATGTGATGATGGCTGGAATGATTACGATGGGTGTCTTGCTTCGCACAACATTAATTATCCCTTTATCCTCGTTATCCCTTGCATATATCACGATGGGAATTCCGCTCCTTTTTTCATCTTTCCGCTTTTATCATCATTGGTTCTATTACCTGCCTTCGACTGAGAACTTAGCAGGCTAGTATTGGAAAATTAATCAAACTGACATAAAAAGAAGGGAAAGCCTTGCCAGGAAGTTTGAAAGGTGAAGCTGAAAATCTTATGCAGGGATCGTTGATCCGGTTTTTTTAGTGAATTGGCTGAAATATTTAAAAAAATAAGCCACTTTTTCGTAAGTGGCTTATTTTTAATTACATAATGTCGATTCTTTTAGTCGGCTTTGGCTTGACCTCCTCTTTTTTGGGAAGAGTGATCAATAAAATTCCATCCGTGTATTTTGCGCAGATTTTGTCGCCATCAACACTACCTTGGGGTATAGTAAAGCTGCGCTGAAAACTCTGATAACTAAATTCACGACGGGAATAATTCGTTTGATCCTGATGTTTTTCATCCTTCATCTCAGAAGTGATCAACAAACTATCTCCATCCAAATTCACAGAGAAATTGTCCTTAGTCATTCCGGGTGCTGCAACCTCAATGATAAAAGAATCATGGTTTTCCTTGATATTAACAGCAGGAATTGTGCTGTTTGTACTCGAGAAATTAGAGTTGTTCCAATCCATCAAATCTCTAGAAAAAAAGTTGTCAATAAAAGATGGAAACGTTGGAAACAACCTGTCAGATACTCTTGCCAGTTTCATAACTTTGTCCTCCATTCATTAATTGTTAAACCTGAAATTTTAAACCTCTTTTTAAGCCTTCGAAAAGAATTTTACAATTATAATGCCAAATAAGTCTAATTTTTTATTTTTGATATAAATGCCTATAAATTAATAAATTATAAAAATAAGATTCTTAAGTAAGACTGGCATTTTGGCAAATTGGCCTCCAGTAAGAATGACAAAATTTCGTATTTATCTCACCTTGATGTAATTATGGCATATTTTGGCCCTGTTTTTTCAGACTAAAGAATATATCAATATTTTTAATAGCCAATCAAACAGTCACTTAAAAGATTACAAAATGAACTACTAAAGATCTTTAAAATATCAAGATGTTTACTAAAATATTGTATTTTTGGTAAGGCAACAGAAGTTGCACAATCAATTAAATTTCAAAAAAAAAATATGCTACCTAAATTTCTATTAGCGGACAATTCACAGGTTTTACCTGACAAGATTTTTGTAATCCACAATGAACAACCGCGGTTTATAGTTGGTTGCGATGTTGAGGGATTCACTATTGACCAGGAGATTTATTGGATCGATGAAGAACCAGCCAGTGAAGAGTTAAAAAGTGAATTGCTCGAGCAAGCTGAAGAATTCATGGATCTTGAACTGGAGTATGAGGAAGAGCTTTATTTGCTTGAAAATGAAGAGGAAGCGGAAGATAACAAGGAAAAACCAAAATAAGACACTTATGGAACTTAATTCTCCCAAACGGTTAACCCGAAGCCGTAACGACAGAATGCTTGCTGGAGTTTGTGGTGGGTTGGCCAATTTCCTGGACGTTGACCCTACTATTATAAGACTTGTTTTTGCTTTAGCTACTTTTTTTACTGTAGTATTTCCGGGCATCTTAATCTACTTGATTATGTGGATTGTGGTTCCGAAAGAGCATTATTAAGGCAGAATGCTTTTATTTGGGTAATCTTCGATGCAACTGGCCATTGGCGTCTGGCTACTGGCATTTGGCCGCTAGCATTTGGCCACTGGTATTTCGCAACCCTGTACATGGATACCAGTACCTTCACCGGAACCGGTTTTGGACAATAAAAATGCGGTAAGGCCTTTGCAGCCAGCCATAAACAACCAATAGCAAGTCGCTAATTCACAATTACATTAACCATACTTTTACAATAATCATGAACAGAAGAAATTTTATTCAAAACACGGCAACAGTTGTAGCATTGGCCGGGTTCTCAAATGTGGCATCGGGTATAAATCAGGTAGATTTAAAACCATCCAATTCAGCCAAATTTAAACTTAAATATGGGCCAGGTTTTGGCAGTTTTCCTGAACTGGCTGGAAAAGATCCGGTTGAAGTAATTAAATTCTGTTCAGATCAGGGTTTCAGGGCCATGTTTGATAACGGATTTCCAGGGCGCTCAGTTGATGATCAGGATAAAATCATTACTGAACTAACCAGGCAGAATATGGATATGGGACCATTTGTTATCTACGCCGACTTCAGCAAAGAATCAATGGTCATCAAAGATGGTGAAATCCGGGAAATGCTCATTAAAAAAGTAAACCAGGCAGTTGAGCTTTATAAAAAATCGGGCATAAAATGGGCATTAATGGTTCCTGGCCGTTATAATGAACATATGGCCTGGGAATATCAGACGGCTAATGTGATCGATATCATGCGCGAGCTTAGCGAGATTGCAGAAAAGGGGGGATTGACCATAGTCCTTGAGCCGCTGAACAAGCGGGATCATCCGGGACTTTTCCTGACAGGCATTCCGCAGGCTTATGCCATTTGCCGTGCGGTGAATAGTCCTGCCTGTAAAATTGTGGATGATATGTATCACCAGCAAATCACCGAAGGGAACATCATCCCGAATATTGATGCCGCCTGGTCGGAGATCAGAGCTTTCCACTTAGGGGATAATCCAGGCCGTATGGAACCAGGCAGCGGAGAGATGAACTACCACAATATCTTTAAGCACATTCATGAAAAAGGGTACGATGGAGTATTATGTATGGAGCATGGAAGATCAATTTCTGGCAAAGAAGGGGAGCTAGCTTTGATAGAAGCTTACCGTATTGCTGATAATTTTTAATCTATATTCATCAATGAAAAACCGTATTCTATTCCTGCTTTTCCTAATAATATCTGCTTCCTTCACTGCAAATTCACAAGGTGATTATAAGCCTGCACCAGAAAATATTGCTGCAAGACAATGGTTTCAGGATGCTAAATTCGGGCTCTTTATCCATTGGGGTGTCTATTCCACACTTGCCAATGGGGAATGGGTAATGTACCAGCAAAAATTAGATAAGGCCACCTACGAAAGACTTCCTGCATTTTTTAATCCCCAGGCATTTAATGCTGCAGAATGGGTGAAGATGGTTAAAGATGCCGGTATGAAATATATCACAATTACCAGTAAACACCACGATGGTTTTGCGATGTGGGGAACCAAACAATCAACCTGGAATATTGTCGACCGAACTCCTTATGGCAAAGATGTGTTGAAACAACTGGCCGATGAATGTCACAAGCAGGGGGTTAAATTGTTCTTCTATCACTCACATCTCGACTGGTACCAGGATAATTATTATCCGCGTGGCTCCACTGGCGGTACTTCGGGACGCCCTGACAAAGGGGACTGGAATACCTATCTTGATTATATGGATAGCCAGTTAACCGAACTCCTGACCAATTATGGCGAAATTGCCGGAATTTGGTTCGACGGATGGTGGGATAAGAAAGATGCAGACTGGCGGCTGGATAAAACTTACAGCCTGATTCACAAACTGCAGCCTGCTGCACTGGTGGGGAATAACCATCACCAGGCGCCAAAACCTGGAGAAGACTTCCAAATGTTTGAAAAAGATCTTCCGGGGCATAACACGACCGGTTTCAGTAATGAATCAAAAGTAGGTGAACTTCCACTTGAAACCTGTGAAACGATGAATGGCGCCTGGGGTTTCAATATTCATGACCATAACTTCAAAACCACAACTCAGCTTGTTCAATACCTTGTAAAGGCAGCAGGTTCTAATGCCAATTTCTTATTGAATGTGGGACCAATGCCAAATGGGAAAATCCAGCCGGAATTTGTTAAAACATTGGGTGAGATGGGTGAATGGATGAAAATATATGGCGAAGCCGTATATGGAACCCGTGGCGGACCAATCGATCCACATCCGTGGGGAGTTACGACCATAAAGGGGAATCGGGTATATGTTCACTTATTGGGTGATTCGGATGAAAACCTGTTGTTGAATGATTTTGGAAAAAAAATAAGGAAAGCATATCTATTTGACAACCAGTCAGTTGTCGTTTTTAAACAAAACGAATTTGGGATAAGCATTAAGGTTCCCCAGGCTAAAAGAAAACCAATAGACACCATTGTGGTGATGGAATTCTGAATCTAAATAAATATAAAATCCCTGACAGGGATTTTATATTTATTTAATAAGCAGATCGTTAATCATTTTCTCGAATTGTTCTTTGGTGGCTTCGGGTGATTTGGAGATTCCACTGGTCATGGTTGGTTTTCCGGACCTGGGAACCCATAAAAATGCGGGTATTCCGCTGATCGAAAAAGCCTGGGATAACTCACGTTCCTGGTCTGTATTCACCTTGTATACAATTATTTTTCCTTTGTACTTTCTTGCCAGTTCATCCAGCAACGGAGAAGCAATCCTGCACGGGCCACACCAGTCTGCATAAAAATCGACGATGCAAGGTAACTTTCCCGCATACTTCCACTCATTCGGATTTTTCAAATAGTCCATAATCTGTGCCTTAAACTGCTCATTCCCAATTTTGACGACCTCTCCTTCGGCCGCGGCCACAGTTTTCGATTCCATCACAAACAAAATTGTAACGATTATCCCTGTCAATACTAATAAATTTCTCATATTCAGCTGTCTTTTGTTTTTTTATCATTTTCACTAACACTGCAAACATATATACTTTTTTACATTCGACATAACTGTTATCTTTGAATCATAAAATTAAGAAATAAGCCATGAGTAAACCTATTGTCACTGCGATCGCCTCCTTTGGAATGTCGGGCGTTGTCTTTCAGGGACCCTCGTTAAAAGTGTATCCCCAATATTTTAAAATTTATAAGATTCTTGAACGGACGAAAAATGTTTCGGCTCAAAGGTATCCCGAAGCAACAATTGTCCGCTCCTACGAGGAAATTCTGAATGATCCTGAAATTGAACTTATATTAGTGAATACTCCGGACTATCTTCATTTTGAAATGGCTAAGCAGGCCCTTGAAGCCGGGAAACACGTGGTTGTTGAAAAACCATTCACGAAGACCAGTGCCGATGCGAGGGAACTTATTTCACTGGCTCATCAAAATGGGGTCATCCTGAGTGTTTATCAAAGCAAGCGGCTGGATAATGGTTTTCAGACCATGAAAAAGATTCTTGAGGATAAACTACTCGGACGGGTGGTTGAATATGAAGCACATTACGATCGTTACCGGAACTTTATTCAGGAAGGTTCGTGGAAGGAAGATGGCGATGAGCGGACCGGGGTCTTGTTTAATTTGGGCTCACATATTGTTGATCAGACACTTGTGCTGTTTGGGTTACCTAAGGCTGTCACTGCACATCTCAATGTCCTCCGCACTGGTGGACGAACCACTGATAATTTTGATATCAGGCTCCATTATGACAGGTTTAATGCCATTTTACGCAGCTCATACCTGGTGCGTGAAATGGGACCCCAGTATGTTGTACACGGCACGGAAGGCTCTTTTGTTAAGATGGGAACCGATCCCCAGGAGGAGCTTATGAAATTGCATCATCTTCCCAACGAGCCACATTGGGGTGAGGATCAGCCATCTGATTGGGGTATACTTAATACATCCATCAACGGACTCCATTTTCATGGAAAGATTGAAACGATCCCGGGAGATCTGGCTGCCTACTTTCTGAAATTACACGGAACTATCCGGGAGGGAAAAGAACTTTTTGTCAAACCGGAAGAGTCCCTGAATGTCATTCGTATTCTCGAGGCTTGTCTTGAGAGTAACAGGCTGAAGAAGACAGTTGAGTTTACTACGGAATAGGGATCAGAGGGAGCGACTGCGAGACAAAGTGAGGGGGAGAAATAAGGTGATAATTTGCCAATTCGGCAATGATTCGCAGTTTTCTAATTTGTCTTGTAAAGTGCTGTTTCCTAATCTTTGAAGTTATCCCATCTTGTCCTTTGGGACATAAATGAAAATAGAAGATCTGATTAATCGATTTTATTGTCCGTTAGGACATAAACGGTTGTATGTCAGAGCATAGTGAAATGCTAATACATAAGAATCCGGATAATTAACCCGGATTCTTATTTATATAGAATTGAAGTATAATTAGTTAATCATTTTTATTCCCCCAGTTTTTTATACCGGATCCTGTGCGGGGTACTGTCGCCAAGCCGTTTCTTCTTATTCTCTTCGTATTCCGAATAGCTCCCTTCGAAATAGTAGACCTGGGAATTGCCTTCAAAAGCAAGAATATGGGTAGCGACACGATCCAGAAACCACCGGTCATGCGAAATAACCACAGCGCATCCGGCAAAACTGTCGAGACCTTCCTCGAGTGCGCGTAACGTATTCACATCAATATCATTGGTTGGCTCATCGAGAAGAAGCACATTTGCTTCGGATTTCAGGGTTAATGCCAGGTGAAGGCGGTTGCGTTCCCCCCCTGAAAGGACGCCGCATTTCTTTTCCTGATCTGCACCGCTGAAATTGAACCGTGAAACGTAGGCCCGGGCGTTGAGCATCCGGCCGCCAACCATCACCTCATCAGTACCACCTGAGAGAACCTGGTAAACGGTTTTGTCATTTACAATTGCCTCATGTCCCTGGTCGGCATATCCAATCTTCACGGTTTCACCGACTGAGAAACTTCCCGAGTCAATTTTCTCAAGACCTAAAATCATTCTGAAAAGGGTTGTTTTTCCTGCCCCATTGGGTCCGATTACACCGACAATTCCATTTGGCGGCAAAACAAAATCGAGTCCTTCAAAAAGGAGCTTGTCTCCGTAAGCTTTCGAAACTCCGTGTGCTTCAATTACTTTGTCGCCCAGACGTGGCCCGTTGGGAATAAACAACTCGAGCTTATCTTCCTTCTGTTTTACATCTTCATTAAGCAGCTTTTCATATGCACCCAACCTCGCCTTCGATTTGGCCTGACGAGCCTTGGGACTCATTTTGACCCATTCCAGCTCACGTTCAAGGGTTTTACGTCGTTTAGAGATCCCTTTTTCCTCCATCTCCAATCGTTTGGACTTTTGTTCCAGCCAGCTTGAGTAATTTCCTTTCCATGGAATCCCCTCTCCACGATCCAGTTCCAAAATCCAGCCGGCCACATTATCCAGAAAATAGCGGTCATGGGTAATGCAGATTACCGTTCCTTTATACTGCTGCAAATGCATTTCCAGCCACTCGACAGATTCTGCATCAAGGTGGTTGGTAGGCTCATCAAGCAGCAGAATATCAGGCTGTTTTAAGAGTAGCCGGCAAAGTGCCACACGTCGGCGTTCACCCCCGGACAACACTTTAACCGAAGTGTCACCATCGGGACACCGGAGTGCGTCCATTGCCCGTTCCAGTTTATTATTGAGGTTCCAGGCATCAGTTGCGTCAATCTTCTCCTGAAGAACGGCCTGTCTGTCCATGAGTTTATCCATGATATCCGGATTTTCATAGACCTCGGGCAAACCAAAACGCTGATTGATCTCTTCATACTCTTCGAGAATATCGACAATGTCCTGAGCCCCTTCCTGAACGATTCCCATTACCGTTTTAGTCTCGTCGAGCTGCGGCTCCTGGGACAAATGGCCGACGGTATAACCAGGCGAAAAGGCGAGTTCACCATTAAAATCCTTCTCCAGACCTGCTATTATTTTTAAGAGTGTCGATTTGCCGGAGCCGTTCAGACCGATAATACCGATTTTTGCACCCAGGTAAAATGAGAGTGATATATCTTTAATTACTTGTTTTTGTGGCGGGTAAGTCTTGCTTACCTTATACATCGAAAATATAATTTGCCTATCCTCTGCCATTGATTTTTAATTTGAGTTGAATGACAAAATTCGTATTTTTAATCAGAATTGGCAATAGATATCAATTTAATATGGATTTCTGACTGTATTAATTAATTCCCAATAATTTAGAACACTAATTTAACCCAAGACTTTGGGAAATCCAATAAGAAATGCATTAAATTTGTTCATTATAGTTTAACCCGATACTCTTATGAAAAAGTTTGCACTCGTCTTATTATTGGCAATCATTCTGATAGTTAGCCTTGGGATTTACTGGAAATATTCATTTACCTACAGTGAAGGTTACCGGGCCGGATTGCTTCAGAAGATTTCCTATAAAGGGAATATCTTCAAAACTTATGAGGGGGAAATGATCCTGAGCAGTATCCAGAGTTACACAAATGTGGCAATTGCCTCAGAGAAGTTTTTCTTCTCAGTCACGGATAAAACGGTAGCTGTTCAGCTCGAAAAGGTACAGGGGGAAAGTGTTATCCTCCATTATGTCGAAAAAAACGGGACCTTTCCCTGGAAAGGGGAAAGTACTTATTTTGTTGATAGTCTGAAAGTCAATATTTCACCGGCATCGGGTCATGGGTTTCATTAGCGGCTGGCGGTTGGCGACTGGCGGCTGGCAGTGAAGCAGGGATTATGGAATAAACGAGAAGATAATTCCGGGCGTTGCAAATCTTACCCTAAAAAACCTTATTCTACTACTAAGGTCAAAAAACAAATTGTTTACAGATGAAATAATCTATTCAATCAAATTCTTGGAAAATCAGGATGCTACTTGTTATAACTCAGCGTATGTTTTCCGCTGCTAAGAATTACCAAAGAAGTCCCTTTTTGTGGTTCCAGTTTATTTGATTTTCCATTTAACTGGTACTCCTCAGTTTTACCCGGCAAAACGACTTTGGCTGTGCATCCAACCGGCACTTCAAGAGTCAGTTTAAGCTGATTATTTTCGAGCACCCAGTTTACACCAATTTTACCATAGGGAGTCTCTTTGGAGGTTTTTGCCCAGGAAACCCCTTCAGGAATCTGGGGATCCACAAAATACTCCTGGTAACCGGGATGATTTTCATCGGGACGAATCCCCCCGACTGCCTGGTAGAACCACGAACCAATGCCGTTATAGCAATTGTGTATCCGGCTTCTGTCGCCCGACCAGTGTTCCCAGGTTGTGGTAGCTCCTTTATCGACCATGTAGAGATAACCGGGATAATCCCTCTTCTTCAGCATATTAAAAAACAGATCAGAGGCGTGGTTTTTGACGGCCCATTCGGTAAAAATGGGGATTCCCACCAAGCCGGTGGCTATATGACCCTTGTGATTCACTTCAATTTCGTTTTGGAGGGTAAGTGCAACCTTTGACTTCAATGAGTCGGGGACGATACCGGTCAATAGCGGATAGGAGAGATCAATTTGGGATCCGCTTGCATAACTGTTTTTTGTTCCATCGAAGAAAGTCCGATGGATTTGTTTTTTAAGCTGCTCATTTTGCAGGGCATATTTCAGTGCATCTTCCTTTTTCCCCAATCTCAGGGCAATTTTCTCCATCGTTCCGAGGCACTGACTTACAAAGCAGTTATTAACCAGGTCTATAGACGATTTATTCTTTTGATCGACCCCTTCCGGGGTAGCCCAATCACCCAAATACCAACCCCGGTAATCTGTTTCGGGCCATGGCTGAAGCATTCCGTCGGGTGAGTATTTTGCCACATAACCAAGCCATTGCTGCATTACAGGGTAGTATTTTTCCAGCAGCCTGACATCCCCGTAGTTCTGATAGGTTTTCCAGGAGGCGGTAATAATAAATCCGCACCAATACGGACCGCCGCCGGCAGGGTAGGGGTTAGGTGCCGTGTGCGGCATTCCTCCGTCATCACGTATACAGTCTGCCCACGCCTGAAGCCAATTCGAATAAAGGGGGCCAAGATCGAACATCGTCTGTGCGGTGAGGGTGGAAGCATTTCCGTCACCCCCATAACCCAGACGTTCAATGGTGGGGCAGTCGACCAGGTATCCGCTGATACTCAGACAGCGAAGTGTATAATAGAGCATATTGTGAATTGTATTCAGGTCATTGTCAGAACATTGGAAGGTGGCTGCTTCCCGGTAACCCGTATGAATCAGATAAGCTTTGATATCCTCCTTTTTTGGTACAGTGGTCAGGTTACTGATTTTCAGATACCGAAAGCCATGGTAATTAAACCGGCTGCAAAATGACTCTTTCCCAACACCCCTTGCAATGTAACGATCTTCCTGGTGCTGGTCTGCAGGTTGACCATCTTTATCCAGGTGATCACTATATTCCATCACTACCTCCTGACCGGTTTTCAGTGCCGGAAATTTGATCTCCGCCCGTCCGGTCAGTGTCTTCCCCATATCAACCAGCCAGGTGTTTTTACCAAATGGTTTTACGGAAGAAGTGCTGATTGATTCCCTGATATGGTTCAATTCAACGGTCTGTGGAGTAACCTGATGGTCAGGAATATTTGCAATATAAACCGGATGCCAGCTGGCCTTATTCAGCGATTTGGCCGACAAATCACGGAGTGCCATTGACGCATCTACCCTTTCACCGCCAAAACGACCTGCCTTCCAGGTTCCGATGCAGGTATAGCCGCTTTCTCTGGCCATCCAGGTTGAATCCGTGGCAACCAAGGTGTTCCATTTCCCTTTTTTGAGCTCTTCAATCCGGGCCTTCATCAGGGGCCCTTCATAAGCAATGCCTGGTAGTGTGGGACTATACCATCCACGTCCTAACCAGATAACTACATCATTGTCTCCCTCTTTTAAGTAAGGGGAGACATCATAGGTAATGCTCAGCGACCGCTTGTTAAACTGAGAAACAGCAGGAGCCAGGATACCGTCTCCAACTTTTTTCCCATTGATAAAGACTTCGTGATAACCTAACGAATTGACATAAATCAGACGTTTTTCTGCTTTACCCGATAGTTTAATCCGCTTTCTTAGTAGCGGACTTTCGGGATTTCCATATTGACGGGGTAACCCGATATAGGTGGCGTGCCAATCCTCACCAGCCAGAAGACCCACGCTGAAACCTGTAACAGGGCTCCAAGCTGTGACACTATCATTCTCATCCCAAATCCTGACTTTCCAATATACAACCGATCTGGCTTCCAGTTTCTTCCCGTTCCAGGGGACCAGCACACTTGCGTCTGAGACTATTTTCCCTGAGTTCCATAAGTCCGCATCACGTTCATTTAGTAACAGGCTGTCACTTGCTGCCAGTATCTGATAAGTTTTTTGGACTATTCCGTTTTTTTCAGTCATGATTTTCCAGCTCAGCCTCGGTATGACGGTTGCAATTCCCAATGGATTCGAAAGATTTTCACAACGAAGATCATAAAGAGTCTTACCCTGCCTGGCTTCAGTCCATTCAGGTAAAAACAGCAAAAAAATGACGAGTAAAGTCCATGATGATTTTAGCATAGCTAGTCTGTGATTGGATTATTAAAGTCTTTCAAAAATAGTACTTAAAAAGAAACAGGCAAGATGAATAATGATTGGCTGAACTCTTTTTCGTCCATTTAATTGGATTCTGTATTTAAGCGGTTAAAATTCAAGAGATAATTCTTCAGTTAACACTATTTGTCGGTTGTAATAAGAACATTTAAAGACTTTATGTGTTCTATTCTTTAGAAAACAACAAATAGTTTAGTAACAATAACAAAGTTTTATGTCAACAACCGATTTATTCTCAAAGTACACCTTAGGTGATATTGAATTAAAAAACAGGATTATCATGGCGCCGATGACGCGCTGCAGGGCTATTGGAAATATTCCCAATGAATTAATAGCCACTTATTACGAACAGCGTGCCGGTGCAGGACTTATAATTACTGAAGGGACTTCACCTTCACCCAACGGACTAGGGTATTGCAGGATTCCCGGACTTTTCAATGATGCCCAGGTTGAAGGATGGAAATTGACTACGGAAGCTGTTCATGCCAAAGGGGGAAAGATTTTTGTGCAATTCATGCATTCCGGCAGGATTGGTCATTCACTGAATTTACCGGCAGGAGCCACACTTGTTGCTCCCTCTGCAGTTCAGGCTGCAGGGCAGATTTGGACAGATCAGGAGGGAATGAAGGATTTTGACATTCCCAAAGCCCTGAGTTCAGATGAGCTTAAACAAACTATCAACGAATATGAACATGCTGCTGTTTTGGCCATAAAAGCAGGGTTTGACGGGGTTGAACTCCACGGAGCAAACGGATATCTTTTAGAGCAATTTATCTCACCGGTAAGCAACCAACGAGCGGATGAATACGGTGGAAGCATCGAAAACCGCTGCCGGTTCGTCCTTGAGGTTGTGGATAAAGTAGTTGCAGCCATTGGTGCTGATAAAACAAGTATCCGACTTTCTCCATTCGGGGTTGCCAGTGATATGCCTCACTATCCTGAAATTGAAGAGACTTACACTTATCTTGCTGAACAATTAAACATCCGGGGAATCCTCTACATTCATCTGGTTGACCACAGTGCAATGGGTGCTCCTGAAGTACCCTTCAGCATCAAAAATACCATTCATCAGAAGTTCAAAAATACCTTAATCCTGACCGGCGGATATAACCTTGAAAGCGCTGAATCAGATCTGAAAAGCGGATATACCGATTTGGTTGGTTTTGGCAGGCAGTTTATCAATAATCCTGATTTGGTGACCCGTTTTATCAATAACTGGCCATTATCTGAAAAACTCGATTTCGACACCTTTTACTCTGCTGGAGAACAGGGATTTACCGATTATCCTGCTTATTCGAAATAACACCTTCCGGAGTTTAATATTTCCGGTAACTCTGTGAATTACTCTGTGTAACTTTGTGTGAACCTTCTTTTCACAGAGATACACAGAGTTTTTTGTTTAAACCTGAATCCATCCCCTTTCAAATTAAAAGGTTAAATTTGTAATCAAAATTGAAGAAATGATAAAATCGATGACAGGTTACGGGAAGGCCGAATGTGTGCTTGCCCTGAAAAAGATTACTGTTGAAGTAAGATCCCTGAACAGTAAAGTGCTGGATGTCAATACAAGGATTCCCGGGGTTTACCGCGAAAAAGAACTGGAGATCCGTCGTGAACTATCAGATCGGCTAATTCGCGGAAAGATCGACTTCAGTATTTTCTCCGAATCCCTGGGTGTTGAAAGCAACAGCGCCATCAACAATTCCATGGTCAAAAGCTATTTTAGTCAGCTTTCTGAAATAAGTAAGGAACTTCAGATTCCGGTCGGTGAAGTTACCTTGCAGATCATCATGCAATTGCCTGAGGTTGTTAAAACTACCCGCGATGAGCTTGACGAGAATGAATGGAAAACTGTCGTGGCTGCTATTCGTGAAGCGTTGGATGCAATGGATACTTTCAGGATTCAGGAGGGATTGTCCCTGTATAATGACATTATTTTCAACATAAATACAATTACTACTTTGCTTGAACAAGTGGCTCCTTACGAACTGGAGCGGAGCGCCAAAGTGAAGGAGCGGATCCTCGAGGGATTAAAAGAGCTTTCATCCCCTGAAGGAGTCGACCACAATCGTTTGGAGCAGGAGATGATTTTTTACCTTGAGAAACTGGATATTAACGAAGAAAAAGTGAGGTTAGGGAACCATTGCACCTATTTCCTGGAAACCTTGGAATTGGAAGAACCTGTTGGCAAGAAACTGGGGTTTATCACCCAGGAGATTGGCCGCGAGATCAATACCCTTGGATCTAAAGCAAACCATACCGAAATGCAAAAACTCGTCATCGGGATGAAAGATGCTCTTGAACGGATTAAGGAACAGTTACTTAATGCGTTATAAATTTCTTTTTTAGCTATTATTTCAAATTATATATTTCATGAGTGGAGGTAAACTGGTCATTTTTTCAGCTCCGTCAGGTGCCGGCAAGACGACGATTGTCAGACATTTACTCTCTCTGGGTCTGAACTTTGGATTCTCCATCTCAGCTACAACCCGAAAACCCAGGGGAGCAGAACAAAACGGGAAAGAGTACTATTTTTTAAGTGCCGAAGAATTTAAGGAGAAAGTGGATCGGGACGAATTCCTTGAATGGGAAGAGGTTTATCCGGGATGCTGCTATGGAACCCTGAAAAGTGAGGTGGATCGGATCTTCAAAAATGGTCAGAACATTCTTTTCGATATTGATGTGGTGGGTGGAAGTAACATTAAAAAGGTTTACGGGGACAAAGCGCTTGCCGTTTTTATCCAGGCCCCGTCTGTTGATGAACTGGAAAAGAGGTTGATGAACCGGTCTACAGATCATCCTGAAATAATTCAGGAAAGAATTGCGAAAGCGGAACTTGAGATGAGCTTTGCCCATTTGTTTGATATTGTCATTGTAAATGATAAACTGACCGATGCGCTGGCAGAAACGGAGGAAAAAGTCAGAAAATTCCTGGAAGCTTAGCCTTGGCCCGCAGATTCAGACCTCATTAATTAATTCATTTCAACTTAATTGCCATGAGAATCGCTATCTTTTCAGGATCCTTTAATCCGGTTCATAACGGTCATCTGGCTATTGCACGGGAAGTACTTTTGCAGGGTGCAGCTGAAGAGTTATGGTTTCTTGTTTCGCCGCAAAACCCGTTGAAAAATGAAGGTGATCTCATTGCCGAAAATGACCGGTTAAAAATGGTGGAACTGGCCATTGAAAATGAAAAGGGGATGGTTGCGAGCGATTTTGAATTTCACCTTCCACGGCCAACTTATACCATACGAACCCTTGAAAACCTTAAAATCACCTATCCCCGGCACGAGTTTTCCTTGCTTATTGGAAGTGACAACCTGGCTATCATTCACAAATGGGTTGAATACCAGCGAATTATTTCGGAATTTGGACTGATTGTTTATCCCCGGCCGGGATTTGAAAATGGAGGAAATACCCGGTTTCTGAATATCACCTTTATTTCGGCTCCTTTAATCGATATCTCGGCGACAGAAATCAGGCGTAAGCTGGTAAATGGTGAATCAATTTCACGGATGGTGCCGGAAAAGGTGGAAATGTTTTTAAAAGGGGCATAAATGCGATGAGGCGAAGGGGAGATGAGGGATGAGGCAGGATTCAATATTTCCTCCATATTTCGTATCTTTAAGAAAAAGAAGGTATCCAAAATCTTTTGTATCCAAACTTTCTGATTCTGAAGGGGAGGCTGCGGAGACACAGGTGTGGCTTGATTTTGCCGTGGAATTTGAATATATTGATAAAACAATATACAATTTGCTCTATGATAAATATGATCATATATTGTCCTAATTTATCATCATGATTAACTCACCAGAAAAATGGTGTCATTGATCACTTTCCATCGCTCATCCTGACTCGCACTGATTTTTGTTTACTTTTTCTGTAAACCTATTTCAGGACTAGACACCCCATCGCCCCATCGCCCCTTCGCCCTTCGCCCCTTCGCCCGTTCGATTCGAATCGCCCGCAATCCTCAATCAGTACCATTTAAACACCTTCAATCCAATTATAAACGACACCGTTCCAATCACTGTAAGTACCAGCGCTTCGCGCCAGACATCCAGGAAGCCGGCACCTTCATTGAAAATACTTCTGAAACTATCGGCAATCATGGTTAACGGCAGGTATTGGATCACAGGCAATGTCCAGTCGGGGAAATTATGGTAGCTGAAGAATACGCCGGAGACGACCATCATAGGCGTTACAATGGCATTGATCAGGCCATTCCCAACTTCCGTATTTGAGGTCCGCGAGGATACCAGTATTGATATTCCCGAAAAGGCAATGTTCCCGGCTATAAACAACACAATCAGAGCTGGCCAGCTCCCCTGAACTTTCACCCCAAAATAGAACCAGCCAAACAGGAAAAGCAACAGTGCTTCTGCCAGGTTCATTGAGAAGCGGGCCGTGATCAGTGCAAATAAAAGGTTCGACTTTTTCATCGGAGTGGCCACCATTCTTCGCAAAAGTTTTTTCGACCGGCGTTCAATTATGGTATAACTGATTCCCCAGCTGCAGGCCATCATGATCCCCATGGCCAGCAGTCCCGGGATAAGGAAATCGACATATCGGGTTCCGGAGATCGTAAACGGCTCAATATCTGACTGATTGGCTGCATATGAAAGCTGTCTGCCGGCTGCCAGGTTTGATGCAAGCTGGTAAGCTGCTTTTGCTTCTGCATTGGCAGGATCAAAATGATATTTCGATACGGTGGGCTGGTCTTCGATAATTACCGATACTTTCCCTTTTTTAATTAAGGTGAAGGCATTTGACCATGAAGTCTCAACAAAGGTGAGGGTGGCATCCCCAAGTTTTTCATTTTTCAGAACGATGGAATAGGAGCTATCCTTCTTAACGGCATTGGTGGAGAGATAGGCTATCAGTTTTGTCTGGTGATTCTGATCCTTCTCTATAATCTCCTTAACAATAGCCAGTTTTGCCTGCACACCCCCTTTTTGCGTAAAGGCGATACCCAATCCCCAGGCCATCAGAATCGGGAAAACGACTCCCCAGAAGATGACAGACGGTTCGCGGATAATCTCCATAAAATGGGCTGCAATTAAGCGGTAAAGCTGATGGTTGGTTATTCTATTCATACAAATGGCGTCCTGTGAGTGAAATAAATAATTCATCAAGTGAGCGGTAGCCGCTGCCTAGTGCCAGAATCTCCTGAAGTGTCCCTTCACCCAGAATATTCCCCTGGTCCATAATGACGATCCGGTCACACAAATATTCAGCCTCCTCCATATAGTGGGAAGTAAGAATCAGAGAGGTATTATGGTTTTTCTTCAGGTCGAGCAGGATATTCCAGATTTCACGACGGGCATTGGGATCAAGACCCGTAGTGGGTTCGTCGAGCAACAATATTCTGGGCTGATTCAGCAGTGCGACACCTAAGGCCAGTCGCTGACGCTGTCCGCCGGACAAATTATCGACATACGCATTTTTCTTATCCTCCAGGGCAATCAATTTAAACACTTCATCCACGCGATAGGAATTGAGCTTATAAAAACTGGCAAACAGCCGCATGGTCTCCCAGGCGGTGAGTTTGTCGATAAACCGGGTCTCCTGCAACGAAAGACCGATCATCTGGTGCAGTTCATGCTGGTGGTGTTTCCATTGCTTACCTGCTATCAAGATTTCACCCTCATCGGGATGCTGTATCCCCTCAATCATCTCAACCAGGGTGGTTTTCCCGGCTCCGTTCGGACCCAGCAATGCCAGAAATTCCCCGGGTTTTATATTAAGGCTCACCCCTTTGACCGCCTGCACCTCCTTGAAGGATTTCTTAACCTTGCGGACCTCAACGATATATTCAAAATCTGACATAGTGATTTAAGTTGTAAATATTGAGAGTTTGTGAAATTATCCAAATAATTCAGTTTATAAATTATTCAATTCTTTATTTTATTCAAATCTCACCTCCGGTAATCCCTTTACAATCGCTACCGTTTGAATAATCACGTTGATAATGCTTAGCAGCAAATCGAGGATATATCGGGGATTACCCATTTCGGTGGCCCAGTCGTTGGGGTCGTTGCGGATGCCGCTCTCCTTGTGCGTGGTGATTTGGTATCGCTCCATGATCCATTCGATAGCGCTTTTGCCATTGATGACATATTCGTATGCTTCGGCTGGTATGTTGGTGATCGTGATATGGCTATTGTAAATGATCGTATCCTTTTGATCTTTTTTGGGGAAACGCATTTTTTCAACTTTAAAGAGGAGTGTTGGGTTTGGGGTATTGGGTTTGGGGTATTGGGTTTGGGGTATTGGGTTTGGGGAATTGGGTTTAGAGGTTGGGGCGTGGGGTTAATGCTTTCCGTAGCGCTGTCATTAATCGACCTACTGACTGAATTTGATTCTGAATCTTTACCAATGTTTGGTATTCCAGATACTTGATCCGATGGGCTATCAATAGATGAGTTTCCAGTTCCGTGAGTGACCCATTTGATATTGACAGAAACTGAAGATATTCCTTCCGTGTTTTCCTGCCGTATCCCTCCGCTATATTTGCCGGTATCGATACCGCTGCTCGTCGCATCTGACTTGTCAATCCGTAAATTTCCTCTTTCGGAAAGCTTTGAGAACTCAGATAGATCAATTCTACCAGGTTCATTGCTTCCTGCCAAACTATCAGATCTTTGAATGAGTTGATTGTTGTCATGATCATTTATTTTGTTTTCAAACCCCATACCCTGTTCCCCAAACCCCATACCCTGTTCCCCAAACCCTTTGATAATATCATGGTACGCATTTTCGATATTAATTGCGGCAATATAATAGGCGAGCAATACAATTTCATTCGCATGTAATTCGTTTTTGTATTTGCGCTCCAGGTCTTCGGGTTTGATCAGGCCACTTTGCAGTAAGCGCGTAATGAAAGTTCCCGTTCCCGTAAATGGATCAAGCACATGAATATTTTCGTCGGAGATGGTTCTGCCGAATTCCTTTTGCAACACATGGTCTACGGAATGGATAATAAAATCGACCACTTCGACCGGTGTATAAACGATCCCCAGTTTCTCAACCATTTTTGGGAAAGCGGTTTTAAAGAACTTGTCGTACAGCTCAATAATAATCCGCTGTTTACCTTCGGCATTATCGATACCTGCGGCACGCATCCTGACCGATTCGTAGAATTTCTGCAATATTTCGGTATCCTTTTCTATTGAATCGCCTTCAAGAAGGTTGAGCATCGTTTGCATCGACACCGAAATGGGATTGTTTTTCACAAACGAATATCCCTCGAACAATGCCTCAAAAACCGGTTTGGTAATGATGTGCTGCGAAAGCATTTCAACCGCCTCCTGTTCGGTAATACCCGGATTGATGTTTTTACGCAGACCACCCAAAAAATTGGCAAATTCCTGCTGGTGGGTCACAACTTCTTTAATCAACCGGTTGATGCGTTCGCCTTGCCGTTCTGCAATATCAGCCACACTCTTTGCCCATTGTTCCCAATAATTACGCGTGCCTACCTTTTGCACCATTCGCGCAAAAACAATGTTTTGCAATTGTTCGAATTGCAATGCCATTTGCTGGCTGATCGTCTGATTCGAATATCCGGATTGCGGTTCTGCAGCAATGGGTAACCCATCGTCTTCGAAGGTATATTCGGGCCGTCCGACAAGGATCTGCATCGGCCGGCTTTTGTTGAGTTCAATTTTGTTTACTGTGGCATTGAAACGGTCGTCATGTGCGCGAAGCGCATTCAATACGGTCCAAACCACCTTATAACGTTCGTTATCATTCAATGCTTTGTCGGCTTCCACATCCGAAGGAACAACGACCGGAATAATTATATATCCATATTTTTTGCCTGGTGATTTGCGCATCACACGTCCAACCGATTGTACTACATCCACCTGCGAGTTGCGTGCCGACAGAAATAATACGGCATCGAGTGTAGGAACATCGACCCCTTCGCTTAGGCACCGAACATTGGTCAGAATCCGGCAGTCGGTTGGATTATCGCCCCCATCTTTGAGCCATCCCAGCAATTCATCGCGTTTTGGCGCAGACATCGTCCCATCGATATGCTCCGATGCGACCGATACCATCTGTTCTTTCTTGGTTACAGGCAACGAATTGATATAGACAGAGGTGGTGCTATTGAATGTATTAGTTATCTTTTTTGAGATCGCGATATTCTGGCAGAATGCAACTGCCCTGCGCATCGGTTCAGGATCGCATGCTTTGAGAATCCCCTCATCGCCCAGTATTTGTTTCGACAACGCATTGATGCAACCAATCAGTTTTGAGGCATCGTCGCTATTGATTTCGTTTTCGTCATTGGCGATCATCTTTTGAACGGCAGGTGGCACATCCTGGTCACTTAGAGTAAGAATCAACACTTTATAATCGGTTAGCAGATTGCGTTCGACAGCTTCTCCAAAACCAATCCGGTACATCTCTTCGCCATAAAGGGACACATCATCCATTGAACAAAGAATGGCTTCGGCCTGTGCCGCTTTCCCTTTAGCATCATCACTGTAAAGACGCGGTGTGGCGGTCATATACAACCGTTTTCGTCCCTTCAGAAAATCGTTGTCGTGAACTTTTACGAAGGCCGATTCATCCTCATTGTCGAGTGTCACTCCCGTTGTGCGGTGTGCTTCGTCGCAGATAATCAAATCGAAAATGCCATATCCGTCCGATTTTTTGATCAATTCCTTCTGTGTGCGTGCTATAACATCAATTGATTGGTAAGTCGAAAAAACAACTGTCATTCCGGCACCTTCAATTTTACGTAACTGCTTAAATTGATGGACAATGTTTTTTACATCGGTTGAAGCCGGAAGTGCAAGATCAATAATGCTGAAACTATCTGAATCATCATTTTTCGATTTCTTACGCGAAATTTCGGGATCGGAGCAAATGCAGATTGCATTAATGGGTTCCCGGGCATCAGCTGTCCATTCCCTTAAAGTCTGCCCCAGGAGTGATATGGATGGGACAAGAAACAAGATCAAACCTGTGCCGTTGGTTTCATGCTCGGCAATTCGGAGCGATACAAAGGTTTTGCCGGTACCGCATGCCATAATCAGTTTACCACGGTTGGCTGTTTTGAAATATTCGTGGGTATTATCCAGTGCCGCTTTCTGGTGCGGCCTAATCTCTTTCTTTGGGGTCCGTGAATGTTCGCCCGTAATCCCCAATTGCAATTTTCCCCAATCGACAGGAGCTTCCTGTAAATCGGTAAGATTTAATCGCGTAACGGGCGGGTTTTGATTTCGGATGGCTTCCGTAGCATTGGCGCCCCATTTATTGGTAGTCGAAATCCATAGCCGGTGCGAGAAGCTCACCGTTTGATAATTCTCATTTTTAAATTCCCTGCTCGACATCGAAAGAAACGAATCAACTGCAGGTTTATCAATGTAGGTATCTTCACTGAAGCATTTGCATTGAATGGCCCAGTAATCACCTTCAATGGTGAGCACTACTAAATCGATACCATTATCCTGTCCACCCAGATCTTTCTTGCCATGGAATTCACTCCAAAGCCATACGTTTTTGAATAAGTATGCATATTTGGGATCCGTTTGAAGGTAAGCCTGCATTAAGCGCTCAAACTTATCGCCTTTGTCACGTTCGGAGTAAGCCAGTTTTCGGAAGGAGTTTAATAAGGTTTGGAAGGTTACTTTATTCATCCTTTGGTTTATTGTAGCTCTATTTTTAAGTTAAATGATGAATAATGTTTTGTACAAAAATATTCAATAACATTAAAATCAATAGTATTTGGATCGGCGTTCAAATTTATCAATAGTATTGATTACTTCAGATATAATCGTGATTTTATTTGGAAGTTATTGATTGGAAAAACCGGTGCCGAATTACCGATTATGTTCATTCACCTTAATTTCTCCGGCAAACTACAACGGTATATTAAGGCCATTGAATTTTACTCCGGTTTTTTTGCAAATATCTTTGGTATCCAATAGTTTGTCTACGGATTTCTCCGGAAAAACTTGAAAAACCAACAAAAAGAGTCCGTAATTCAGTAAAATAAGTCCGGCTTAGTCGCATATTTCTTCGGCGGGGAATAAAATATCTGCAATGGCGAAGTTATTTAGTTGGTAAGGGATCAACGAAAGTGAACCAATAAATTTAGCTTAAGCGTTTGGAAGTTTGGTGGTTGGTCTTCCCGGGAAACGTGCTGAAAGATCGTCATAAACACTTTTTAAACCCACCTCCCCTGCCGCAATGGCAGATTTAAGGGCGCTATAAAAGGCCAGAGATGCAGTGTAAGCTTCACTTCCGACCATTAACATAGTGTCGTCAACTTCCTCAACTAGTTTTTGGGCCGGTGCTGCAATTTGAAAAAGCCGGTTAAATGCGTCGACATCTTTAGCATATTCAGTAATATCCAGATATTTAGGG
This sequence comes from uncultured Bacteroidia bacterium, assembly GCA_903923905.1. Lineage (GTDB taxonomy): Bacteria > Bacteroidota > Bacteroidia > Bacteroidales > Prolixibacteraceae > JAAFHB01. The sequence continues at coordinate 36,694 of CAIXZH010000047.1, read as the reverse complement.
AGGACATCAGGGTTTTGCCGGGCATAATCAATGGATTTAGATACAAAAGCCTGTGTTTTATTTCCCATTTTGGGCAGTGCACGCCGCTGTTCAGGCGTAAGTGTGATGAGGTTAGGTAAATTCGAATGAATCATATCAAGGCCAGCCTGGATATGATTCATGGCTTCGTCATTAATGACGATGGAGACGTTGTTTTTCAAGTTTATAACAAATTTAAATTAAGTAAAATTTAATGATATTTAAATTTAAAACTAATTTTCGATAAAAGGAAATGGATTAGAATAATTAATTCGTGATTAATGTATTTTAAAACAGCTGCCAATAACCGGACGAAAATTGAAAACTGTTTTCAACAGTCAGAGCCCGACTGGCACACTTCAGGGTCCGACTCAAAGTCGGGCTCTGACTATTGGGCAAATACCAAAGATTTTCTTAATTTTACACGTTGCTAAACAAAACATTCATTCAGGAGAGATGCCAGAGTGGTCGAATGGGACGGTCTCGAAAACCGTTGTACTGGTAACGGTACCGTGGGTTCGAATCCCACTCTCTCCGCAAATTATTCAATATCAATTTATTATGTATTTTTAATGTCTTTTTACTCACGAAAGCTGTAGAACGAGCAATTTTTTTCAATGTTTTGGCAAACCTGGATTAAGTCAGGTGAAAGTGCCCTAAAATCCCAATTCTCAGCGTCTACTTTGTGATTACGCCCCATTCGGCCACGTAAAAACCTTCCCGCTTAAAACCTGATGGAACGTTATGATTGGCAATATCTATTTTTTCATTCGCCCCTTTTACCGCATAAAAAAATCTTAATTCATTGTCTGGTTTAACCGAATAGTTTACCTGCACCAATTGGTTTATCAAATCCATTTCCTCCGGGTAAATCATATAGAAGGGATACTTTTTAAATTTGAATGGAAGTGGTAATAACCAATCCAAATCCCAGGAGCAGAATACCGCAAGCTAATTGTGTGAATGTATTCTTCATAATGCAGTGTTTTTAATATAAAGAGAGGATTTACCCCGAAAACAGGTATATAGGTAATGTTCTCAGATCTTAAGCAGTAAATTTAGTCTTTTTTGCAATTCATCCTTAATTTATTGTGTTTAGAATATTTTGGAACCCGACATTTTTTTCTACACTTCCTGAAGATCAATAGCCAGGTAATTATAATCAGATTTCGCCCCGAATGCAGCCTGTGAAGAGCGTACTATTGTCATCCATGATATATTATCACCTATCATGGAATGTCTGCATTTGTAACTCTACTTAATGATAATGATTTTGCCTTTTTAAGATAATTAATCAATAAATACCAATGTTTATTTTTGCTGTAATCCCCTTGTAGCGGAAACATTCTTTGATTATATTAACTTAAAAAAATATATTTTGTTGTTTTTTAAATATTCTGAATTAAATTTTTTACCTTTGGTTATAGCTTTTGCTATCCTGCTTCTTCTGAGTGCTATAGTGAGTAAACATTTGTAATTACTAACCTTCTTCAAATGACTTTATCCATGAAATTCAGGACTAACCTTTTCTTTCTATTCGCTTTTTTTTGTTTAATGGGTATTGTTCAAACGGCTGTGATTGCCCAGGAGGTTGTACGTTATAATCCCATTTCTACCGCTGTTCCATTTCTGACCATTACACCAGATTCCCGTCATGGCGCCATGGGGGATGTTGGTGCTGCCACCTCTCCGGATGCAAATTCTCAATACATGAATCCTTCGAAATTTGCCTTTGACGGGGAGAAGTGGGGATTTTCGCTCTCTTTTACCCCCTGGTTGCGCCAGTTGGTAAAGGATGTTAACCTTGCTTATCTCTCAGGATTTTATCAGCTTGATCCTACTCAGGCAGTTGGTGCCTCACTCCGTTATTTTACCATGGGGCAGGTTAATCTCACTTCAGTAGATAAAACAAATGTGGGAAGTATAAGTCCGGGTGAGTTCGCCCTTGATTTTAGTTACTCCAGGAGGCTGAGTGATAATTTTTCAGGTGGTGTATCGTTACGTTATATTCATTCGGATCTTTCTGGCGGTTTTGCGAGTACCCAGACCGGTGCTGAGACATTCAGTGCTGGAAATGCATTTGCCACTGATGTTTCGTTCTATTATCAAAGCAGACTGGGAAAGGAAGGCTCAAAAAATTCGATTGCTGCAGGGGTTAATTTTTCCAATATGGGTTCGAAGATATCCTACAATCAGGGGACGACCAAGGAATTTCTGCCGGCCAATATGAAGCTGGGTACCACCTTTACCACTGATTTAGGGGATTCCAGTTCTTTCTCACTTTCGATAGACTTAAATAAACTGCTTGTTCCGACTCCGGTGAACAGGGTTGATGCTTCCGGGAACGTCATTTCCGACAATAATTCAAGTAAATCTGTGATAAGCAGCATCTTTAGTTCATTCACTGATGCCCCGGGCGGGATGAAAGAGGAGCTTCAGGAAGTTACCCTCTCTTTGGGTGCTGAATATTGGTATAGGAAGCAGTTTGCTGTAAGAGCTGGTTACTTTAATGAATCGCAGTATAAGGGAAACCTGAAATATTTTACTGCCGGGGTAGGGGTGAAACTGAATGTTGCGGCGATTGATGTTTCGTATTTAATACCATTTGAGCACAATAACCCTTTGGCCAACACGATCCGTTTCACCATGCTCTTCAACGTCGAATCATTCCTGAAACGAAAGAAATTAGGTCCTGTAATCATGTAACGGGACTATTCGGAATCTATAGAACCACCTTAACGGTAGGAACCATAGCAACTTCAGAAACTCTGGAAACTCTGGAAACACCTGAAACCACAGGAACCACAGAAACCATAGAAACCACAGAAACCACAGAAACCACAGGAACTACAGGAACTACAGAAACAATAGAACCATTTCCTCAACCTCTGAACTGAAAAACAAAAAAATAAAGGATATGAAAACCCTTCACCTCTCCGAATCTCTGCCAAATTTTTCTATTCCCGGTTCAACCGGAACCTTGTTCCATAGTTTTGATTTTTCAGGATATACTGCCAAAATTCAGGATCGTGCAAGCTCAGAGGCAAAAGAGCGCCGTTTCCGGAGATGCCTTTCTTCGGTCAGAGTGGCTGTTTTGTTTATGGTCGTTTTATTCATATCCTCTTTTACACAGGCGGCAACCAAAACATGGTCTCCGACAACTGGGGGAGTATGGACAACAGGCACAAACTGGAGTCCAAGTGGAGCACCCTCTACCAACGATGATGTTATTATAGGTGCTGCATCTTCGAACATCACTGCTGTGCCAACGATAACATTAAATAGTCTGACCATCAATGGAAACTGTACCCTTGCTGCTGGAACTGCCGGTAATATTATTACTATTAATAATACATTAACTGTTGGAACTGGAATAACATTATCATTGTCATCTAATAAGCTAAGTGTTACCTTGCTTTCATCGGCAACAGGAACGGTCAATGGCACCATAGCAACAGGTTTAACTGCTACTGTAATTACCAACAATGGGATACTTATCATGGGTCCGGCCGGAGTTATAAGTGGTCTTGGTACTTTTATTAATGCAGCAGGAGCCACCCTTAAAGTTGGCTCACCTGTTGGTATCAATACTACGGCTGGATTAAATTATACCGGCAATATTCAGACAGGAACAAGAACTTACACAGCAGGGGCGAATTATGAGTATAATGGAACGGCAGCTCAGGTGACCGGAACGGGACTGACTGCAAATCAGCCAGCCAATTTAACGATCAGCAATACTGCAGGAGTAGTAACTCTGAGTGCAAATACCACGATAACCGGAAACTTAAATATTCAGACCGGTGCCAATTTAAATCTCTCTACCTACACTGCTAACAGGAGTGCATCTGGAGGTGGGACCCTGACCATTGCCGGAACCCTGCAGTTGGGTGCTGCATCCGGTGGCCAGACCGGAAGTAATTTTCCAATAAACTTCTTAAATGTAATCATGACAGGTGGAACTGTCAATTACAGCCTTGCAGGAGGCGGTCAGACTATTTATGCAACACCAACCTATAATAATCTGACTCTTAGCAATACGGGTGGATCCCAGACAGCCGGTGGAGATTTGACGGTTAACGGAACATTGACAACAACTTCGGGTGGGACCTTAAATTTGGGGACAAATCTACTACTCGGAACCCTTCCCACCATTACAAATAGTGGTACAATCCGAACTCAGAATACGACCTCGGCTCCGGTCCCGTCCGGATTGACCTGGGGAGGAACGGGCGCTGTTCAGTATGATGCAGCAACCGGCGGGCAAACTGTAATGGCTGGAACCTATACTATTTTAAATATAAATAATACAAGTAATACGGATGCTGCTTCGGGAGCTATCACAGCTGCTACTCTTAACATCACAGCTGGCGGTTCACTTAACATGGTAACTTATGATTTGGGTTTAACCACTATTGTAAGCGCCGGAACCCTCCGGACGCAAAGTGTTTCGGCAACCCCCATTCCATCCGGAATATCCTGGGGCGGAACAGTTCAATTTGATGCCACATCAGGCTCACAAAAAGTGGTTACCGGTACCTATAATAATTTAACCCTAAGCAATACTAGTGGGGTCCAGTCTGCAATCGGTAATCTGACTGTCAACGGAACATTGACCACAACTGCAGGAGGTACACTTGATATGGTAACCTACCAGTTGCTGGGAACGCTATCAACAATTGCCAATGGCGGAACAATCAATACCCAAAATACGGGTGCTACCCCAATCCCTTTGGATAAAAATTGGAATGGGACTATTGTTTATAATGCAGCAGCAGGTCAGACAGTTGTAAGATCAAATGGCTATACTTACCTTAATCTTTCAGTTGGCGGAACCAAAACATTTACGGATGCAACCAATGTAAAATATCTTTCAATCGGGACCAACGTTATTGCCAACCTTGGCACAGGGCTGTCGCATAATGCGTTGACCTTGACGATGGGCGGAGCTTTGCAATCGAATGGAGTATATGGCAGTTCTAAGTCTGCTGCTCCTACGGCGACTCAAAATGATACCTATTTTGCCGGAACAGGTGTGGTGAATGTGTCAGATGTTGTAGGTGCCACAAAGTTAGTGATCACTGGGAACGGTACTCAAATTGCCGGTGCGACCCAAACGATAACCATTACTGCGAAGGATAACTTCGGAGCTACAGATGCCTCCTACATCGGTGATAAAATACTCACCTTTTCAGGGGCGAATTCATCACCTGCTCCTGCGGGTACCAATCCGACAGTAACCAATAAAAATGGTTCTGCGATTGCCTTTGGTACCTCCAGTACCATTACTTTCAATAATGGGGTTGCTACCGCCACAATGGCCCTTTATAAAGTTGAGACTGCCTCCATCGCTGCAACCGATGGTATATTAAATATTACCCCTTCGCTTTACCAACTTTCGGTCGCAGTATCTTCAGCCGCACTGGATCATTTTGTAATTCAACTTAATTCGCCCCAGGAGGTTGGTGTTGCATTCGGCGGCAGTTTAACGAATACCCTTGCTGCACTGGATGTCTATGATAACGGGGTTACCAATTTTAATGCAGCAACCAATAATGTTACCTTTACTACTTCAGCGGTTGGCTATTCTGTTACAGGGCTCGGAAGCGGAAATAATAATGTTTTAAATCAGACAGGAAGTTTTAATGCCACAACAGGTGTTGCCGATCTTTCGGGAATGATTTTTGGAGGAACTCCCGGCAGCTATACTTTCACGGCTACCTCTTCTACTGTACCTACAAAAACAGTGACTAGTAGTTTAATCACGATTAACCATTCCAGTCCGTTTACTTTTTATTCAATCGCAAGCGGAAACTGGAATTCAAATACAACGTGGTCTTATTTATCCGGCGGATCACCTGTTCCTGTAGGAATATACCCCACTGCCCTTGATATTGTAAATATTCAGTCAAGCAGAACGGTTACAGTGGCCTCTGGGGCAAGTTGTGCCACAGTTACGGTAGGAGTGGCAACTTCAGCTAATGGTATAACGATCAGTGGTGCAAATTCACTTACAGTTTCCGGTGCAATTACCATGAATTCACCAACGGCAACACTGAATAGCACAATTGCGGTTGGGACAGGAACTTTAACCGCTTCCAGTATAGCTATTCCGGGAAGTGGTACGAGCGGCAGAAACACGATAGTTTCAGTTTCAACCGGTACAATTAATGTTTCCGGCAACATCAGTTTTTCAGGAACAGCCACTACGGCTCAATTAAACTTTACAGGAGCCGGCACCTTAAATATAGGGGGTGATCTCGGTAATGGCGGATCATTTACCCGTTCCACGGGAACTATAATCTTCAATTCAAACGGGTCACAAAGCATTGGCGCATATACCTACAATAACCTGACACTTTCAGGATCAGGGGTAAAAAACTTTGCCTCCGGAACAACAACCATAAATGGGATTTTGTCGATGGAAGGAACGGCTACCACGACCCTAACAGGCACGCTGGTATATGCTGCATCCGCGACATTACAATACAAAGGGAGCAGTGCCCAGATCACCGGAGCAGAATTTTTGCCCACATTTCCTGCATCGGGAAATGCAACAGGTGTGATCATTGCCAATACAAACGGAGTTACCCTTGGCGGATCACAGGTCGTTAATGCTCCTGTTACCATTAATGCAGGAGCAAACTTAAATACCAGTTCAGTCAATAATTATGCATTAACATTTGGCGGAAACTTTACGATCAATGCTACAGGGTCATTTACGGCCAACGGATCAGCTATCAGGATTGGCGGATCAGGTACCCAGAGTATTGCAGGCTTTACAACGACAGGGCTGGTATCAATGGTTAAAACCGGAGGTGTCGCTTCTTTTACAGGAAATGTTTCAGGAGCGGGACTTACCATTAACGGTTCAGGCGGAACGTTAACCCTTGATTCGGGAACCCCGTTAACCCATACGTTTACGGGAGATATCACCCTGACTGCCGGAACCCTCAACGGGGCAAAAAGTACCCTCCAGGTAAATTCACCGGGAGGAACAGCCTGGAACGGGACAGGATCCCTTTTCACTCCGGCGACCGGAACCGTAGTCTTTGGCGCCGGTGACCAAACAATTGCGGCAACAGCCACAACCTTCAACAACGTGATATTTACCAATTCCGGCACAAAAACATTAGGTTCTGCAACAACAGCAAATGGGACAATCACTGTTGATGGCGGAGTTACAGTTAATAATGGTGTTTCACTTACTGCAAACGGTTCATTGACGGGCGCCGGTTCACTCTTGCAGGAGGCGAATTCACAGCTGAATGTCGGAAGTACAATGACCATAGCAGCCATAGATGTGTCAACAAACATCAATACGGTAAACTTTTCAGGTGGTGCACAAACGGTAAATGTGCTCAATTACTCGAATTTATCACTCTCAGGCACCGGGACAAAAACATTAACTTCAGGGCTCACCATCAGCGGGGCGCTATCGATTTCAGGCAGCGCTGCTGCTGACCCGGGGATTAATTCGTTCCCGGTGAACACGTTGTTTCTGGGTGGTGCAAGTATGACTTCAGGTTACTATGGGAGTACTTCTTCCATAAATGCCCCCCCGGCCAACCAAAGTACATGGTTTTTGGCAGGTTCCACGGGAGATGTACATACCTTAACCGGCTGTATCATTGGTACCTGGACTGGGAATGCCAATTCGGACTGGAATACCGCTTCAAACTGGTGTGGTGGTTTACTTCCAGGTTCTTCAACAGATGTGATAATCCCTTCAGGGGGAAACCAACCCATCATTAACACAGGGAGCGCTGCGTTTTGTAACAATTTGACAATCTCCGGCGGAGCTATCTTAACCCTTGCGGGGAGCAATTCGCTGACCGTTTCCGGGAAAGTGACCAATAACGGTACTTTAGTCGTCTCGGGGACCAACAATACACTTTCAATATCGGGTGACCTGACCAATAATCATATTTTAACCGTATCAGGGACTAATAATACCCTTTCGATTGCTGGCAACTGGTCAAATACCGGCACTTTTAATCCTGGTGGAACGGTCAATTTTACAGGTACGGCTCAGACCATCAGTGATGTTAGCGGTACAAATAGTTTTAATAATGTCACATTCTCGGGTTCCGGGACTACGACACTAAGTATACCCATAATTGCCAACGGCGCTTTTACTATTAGTGCCGGCGCATTGGCTACCTCGGATAATGCAGTAACATTTGGGGGAAGTTTTGTCAATAATGGCCTGTTCACAGCAGGTGCTTCCCAGATTACCATTGCCGGAGCCTCTACCCAATCGATATCAGGATTCACAACTTCGGGAAATGTTCTGATGACCAAAACCGCAGGTGTGGCCACATTTACAGGGGATGTAAACGCAAATGGTTTATCGATAAATGGTTCCGGTGGAACGCTTGACCTTGGTTTACTTCACACGCACACCTTTACGGGTGACTGGATAAGAAATGCCGGAACGCTGGCAGGGAATACAAGCACGTTGAACATCGGAGGAAATACAATCAACACGGCAGGATCCTTCACACCTGGTTCCTCCACGGTTAAATATAATGGCACTGGTGCACGAACCACTGCCAATGTAACCTACAATAACCTTACCTTATCGGGCTCAGGTCAGATAAACAACATAGGTATCACGGTCAACCGCATACTTTCGATGGAAGGAACTACCACGGCCACGGCATTGCCAATATACGGCTCTGGAGCCACATTACAATATAACGGAGGCGGAGCCCAGATCACCGGACCTGAATTTCCCGATACCTGGAACGGTTCGGGAGGTGTTATTATAGCCAATACTGTCGGTACAGTCACCCTGGGCGGCGCAAAGGTGATTAATGCACCACTTAACATCAATAATCCTTCGGCAACGTTAAATACTGATGCAGCCAATAGCTTCGACCTGACCTTTGGAGGAAGTTTTGTGAACAGCGGAACTTTTATTGCCAATGGATCCAACATTACGATCAGTGGAGCGGGAACCCAGAGCATTGCCGGTTTTTCAACTACCGGAAATGTTTTAGTTACAAAAACAGGGGATGTAGCAACTCTAACCGGAGGTTTAAGCGGTAACAACCTGACTATTAACAATGGTACACCGGCTGTGCTCAATCTTGGCGACGGATTAAACCATTACTTTTCGAAGCTCACCATGGGTGGCAACGGGCAGAATCTCGGTACATTTGGAGGAACCGGATCGGCAGCAACTTACATTACTACTGCATATTTTGCACCATCAACGGGAATCTTGCATGTTGCGGCATCTGACTGTATAACAGGCACCTGGTTTGGCGGCATAGACACAGACTGGAATAACGGGGCAAACTGGTGTGGCGGTGCAGTACCGGATGCGACTACGAATGTCAACATCCCTTCGGGGGGAAATCAACCTGCGATCAGTGCGGCGGCCTTCTGTAATAATATTACGATTAATTCCAACGCTACGCTGACTATCGGGACAAATACCCTCACAGTTAGCGGGAACTGGACAAACAGTGGGGGGATATTACCTGCAAACACAGGTACGGTTATTTTTAATGGTTCAGCTCCTCAGACGATCACGGGAACCAATGCTTTTCATCACCTTACACTTTCGGGTACAGGGATAAAGACACTAAGCGCCGGCACCTCAATTGGAGGGGATCTTACGTTAAGTGGAACAGTAAGTACAGCTACTGTTGCGAACCTGATCCTTGGGGGCAATCTTTTGGTGGGAGACGGGACCAATGCCGCAGCATTTACGGCAGCAGGATTTGCACTAACGGTTACCGGAAATACAACAGTGGCAGGCGGTTCAACGTTAACAAACTCAGCCCCTCCTGCTACAGGTTCAAAAATATTCACAGGTCTGACTACCATTAATTCAGGAGGAACCTGGACCAATTCAGGTAATTCGCCCGTTACCTTCAGCGGTGGAATAACCAACAATGGCACTTTTACATCAGGAACAGCTATTCACACTTTTAATGCCAATTCACAGATCCTTAACGGGACACTCTCTATTCCGAGTGTGACTGTAACCGGAATTACACTTACAAATAACGGTATGCTTACCGTTGGAAATGCATTGGCCGGGACCGGTGGATTAACAAACGAATCATCTGCAAACCTGATAATCGGAGGCACTTCAACCATAGCTACTTTAACAGCGACAGCCAACGGTAATACGGTAAACTATTCCGGAACATCCCAAACCATAAAGGCCACAAATTACTACAATCTGGCATTCTCAGGAAGCGGAACGAAAACGTTTACGGCCAATCTAACCATTGGCGCAGATTTGTCAACGATCACCGGTGTTATGATCGACCTGGGAATTTACACCCCGGCCTCTGCGACCTATACTTTGGATGGTATTCCGCAAACGGTCGATTCCTCATATGGTGGAACCGGTTCTTCGGCAGATCATCAAACATCCAACTTTGTAGCAGACCCCGGTTTGCTGTTAGTCGGGAAGGCGTGTGTCCTTGGCCATTGGATGGGGACACTTGATACGGACTGGAACAAACCGGACAACTGGTCCTGTGGAAAAGTGCCTACGGCAGCATCGGACGCCTACATCGATGATATATCAACCACAAGCGGTAATTTTCCAAATCTTACGGTGGCAGCAGCGTGCCGTAATATTACGATTCAACCGGGAGGAATACTTCAGATATCAGGAGCCAATACCTTGACTGTTAATGGTAACTGGACGAATAATGGCACGTTTACAGACAATTCGGGGACCATAAATTTTGCCGGTGCCACACCGATTATCAATGGGGCAACCACCTTTAACAATCTGACCCTTTCGGGTTCAGGATTGGTGACCTTCAACACGGTGCCTACGGTCAACGGCGTATTTTCCCTGGAAGGGACATCAACCTTTTCAGCCGTTCCGGTTTACGGTAGCGCTGCCACTCTTCAGTACAATAAGCCAGGCCCGTTCACTGCCGGTTCCGAATGGATGACCCCATTTGCTCCCACAGGTGGTGTTATCATTTCCAATACAGGAGCTATAACCATCAATGCAGCCAAAGTGTTTAATACGGGTGTACCTTTGACTATTAACGGTGGGACTTTAATTACCGGGGGCAATCAACTTACCTTCGGTGGAAACTATATAAACAATGGTGGGACGTTAACTGCGGGAAGCTCTCCGATTGTGATTGCAGGGACGATGACTGCACAAAGCATTGCAGGTTATACAACCACCGGCCTCACAACAATGTCAAAACCCGGAGGAACAGCAACATTCACGGGAAATGTTAGCGGAGCCGGACTTACAATCAATGGAACAGGAGGAACACTGAATTTGGGTACAGGACTGACACATACCTTTAATGGCACCTGGACCCGGACCACAGGTACTTTGGACGGAGGATCAAGTATTATCAATTTTACGGCGGCAACGGTATCTACCGGAACGGGGGGCACTTTTACTCCCAGTGCCGGTACAGTAGCCTATTCATTAGCTGGCGCCCAGACAGCACCTGCCTTGACTTATAATAATCTCACGCTGTCGGGCAGTGGAGCGAAGACGTTTTATCTTGCATCTCCCACAATAAATGGTATACTCTCACTTGAGGGAACAGCAACCGTTAGTGTTAGTTATTATCTTTTTACCGGGCCTGTAACTTATGGTCCAAATGCAACGCTGCAATACAATACATCCACCCTAAGAACAGCGACTACGACCGAGTGGATAACGCCATTTGTGGCAACCGGAGGAGTGGTTATTGCAAATACCGGGGCAATCAATCCCGGTGCTGCCGTGGTTTTCAATTCCACCGCTCCACTGACGCTCAAAAGCGGAGCGTCCCTGAATATGTCCACATTTTTGCTAACCTTAAATGGTAATCTGGTTAATAATGGTGCAACAACCAGTGGTTCAGGAGGCCTTCTTATCACCGGAACATCAAATCAAAGCATAGGTGCATTTACAACCACAGGAGCGGTTAACTTTACAAATACAGGAGGTACCGCCACGTTAACCGGAAATTTAAACGGTGCTTCGCTGACCATAAATGGTGCAGGCGGTACGTTAAACCTGGGAGCAGGTTATACTCATACTTTTTCGGGACTTGTAACTCTTACTGCAGGTACTCTGGATGGTGGTTCGGGCGTCCTGAACCTCCCGGGAGCAGCAACACCTTTTACAGGTACACTTACAAACTTTATTCCCGATGCAGGGACGGTCAATTATTCCTTTGCCGGTGACCAAACAATTCCTATTTTTCCTTACTATAACCTGACGCTTTCGGGAAGCGGTAAGAAAACTTTCACTACTGCAATGTCGATCGGCAATAATCTGACAATAAATAACAGTCCCGGTGGTGCTTATGTTGATCTGGGAACGTTCTCTCATTCAGCGTTAAGCTTAAATCTCGATGCGGTTCAATATCGTACCGATTCCTGGGGGTCTGGAGCATCGCCAGCTTTGCATCCTGACAACACCTACTTTTTATCCACTTCAACCGGTTTAATTTATCTTGGTGGTACCTGTATACCTGGACTTTGGTCGGGTGCATCAACAACCAACCCTACGGCCTGGGAAGATGTGACCAACTGGTCGTGTGGGGTATTGCCGGGGATAACCACCAATGTAGTAATCCCATCAGGCCTGGCCAATTATCCGGTCATCAATTCGGCGGCATCCAGTAAAAGTATAACCATTCAATCGGGTGCCAAGCTTGCTATAAGCGGGCCAAACTCCCTTACAGTGATTGGCAATTGGAACAATGGAGGCACCTTTACATCCGATCCTGTGGTGATAAGTACTTTAACAGTCGGCGGAAACCTAACCAATACGGGAGGTACCTTTTCTCCGGGGATAGGTATGGTTATTTTGAATGGCAGTACCCCTATGATTAGCGGAGGGACAGTCTTTAACAACCTCACCCTGGCAAGTACCGGGTCGGTGACTTTTGGATCAGGAACGACGACAGTTAACGGGATTCTTTCGATTGAAAACGGAAGTGCAGTGAATGTTTTCACAGGCTCATTGGTTTACGGAGCAAATGCGACACTTCAGTACAATTCAGGATCAACATCGCGTAGCTCCTCACCAATCGAGTGGCCAACCCCTTTCACTGCCACGGGTGGTGTGATTATCAATGGGACGGGTGGCAGTGTGATCAGTGTTGACCAGGCTAAAACGTTTAATCCCGGCACCTCTCTTACACTCAACAGCGGGGCGACCTTAAACATGTCGAACTTTTTACTGACTATAAGTGGTAATCTGGTGAACAATGGGGCAACGACAACCAGTACCGGGGGACTTACTATTACCGGTGTAATTGACCAGAGTATAGGCGCTTTTACGACAACAGGTCCAGTGTTGATGACAAAAGGAGGAAGTACGGCCACATTTACGGGTAATATAAATGGAGCCACTTTCACCGTTAACGGACCAAATGGAACTTTGAATCTTGGCACCGGGTTAACCCATACCTTTACGGGAGTGGCAACGCTTACGGCAGGAATCCTGAATGGTGGTTCAAGTACCCTTAGTCTCTCAGCAGCACCTACCCCGTTCACCGGTGCAGCGGCAAATTTTATAGCGAACGCCGGTACGGTAAATTATTCAGGTTTGGCAGCTCAAACGATTGGCAATTTTACCTACTATAATCTTATTTTTTCGGGCACCGGAGTCAAAACATTCCCGGCAGCAATCACGATTAACAATGATCTTACCATTATCAACGATGGAACAAGCGGCGCCTCCGCAAATCTTGGATCATTTACCCATCAATCCATCTCGCTGCACTTCAACTCCGTTCTTCAGGCCACCGGATCATGGGGATCAACCTCTATCTACGAAACAGCAATAAATCAAGATGTTACCTTCTTTGGAAGTACAGCAACGGGTATCCTTAATGTAGGTGCTGCCTGTTTACCGGGTACGTGGACAGGCGCAGTGGATTATAATTGGAATAACATTGGAAACTGGTTGTGTGATGTATTGCCTGATGGGACTACAGATGTTGTCATTCCATCAGCCGGGGTGACGGTTTTTCCGATTATTTCCACAACTTCGGTGACCATCAAAAGTCTCACCATTCAATCGGGTGCCTCTTTGACTATTGATCCCTTAAATCCTGCAAACATTGCTATCACCGGAGTCTGGTCAAATAGCGGCGTTTTTAACCCAGGTACAGGAACCGTTATTTTTAATGGTGGAGCTCAAACCCTTACAGGAACAACAGCATTTAATAACCTTACCTTCGGCGGAAGTGGTATAAAAACGCTTTCGGGCACAGCAACAATTAATGGTACCCTTTCGATGGAAGGTACTGCCTCTGTTTCAGCCGCCCCTACCTATGGATCCACAGCTACCCTTCAGTATAATAAATCTGCCCCCTTCACAACAGGTGCAGAATGGATCAACCCTTTTACCATTACCAATGGAGTTGTTATTACCAACACAGGTGTAATAACCCTGGGTGAGCCCAAGGTCTTTGGCGCTGGTATCCCCTTAACCATTAACGCTGGTGCCACTCTGACACCGGGGACAAATCTTTTAACCCTGGGAGGTAATTTTATAATTAATGGGTCAGGTGCCGGTGCGGGTGTTTTTACCAGCGGACCAGGTGGCGTGACCATTACCAATACGATGCCAGCCCAAAGTATTGCAGGTTTCACAACAACCGGAACTGTTTCGATGACCAAAACAGCCGGTACAGCAACCTTCACCGGTTCTGTAAATGCGGGGGGCCTCACCATTAACGGAACCGGAGGAACATTGAATCTTGGTACAGGTTTGAACCATACTTTTAATGGTATCTGGACTACGAGTAATGGGACACTTGATTGTGGATCGAGTATTGTTAGTTTTATTGCACCTGGAACGTTATTTTCCAGAACCGGCGGAACTTTTGCCCCTAACGCCGGCACTGTTGCCTATTCATTGTCTGGTGATCAGACAGCGCCTCCATTAATCTATAATAACCTTACCTTATCAGGCAGCGGAATCAAGAATTTTGCAACATCGCCAACAGTGAACGGTGTTCTCTCTATGGAGGGAACTGCAACGGTTAGCAAGACCATTGCTTACGGCCCTAATGCAACACTACAATATAATTCAACCACCAGGACTGCCTCTACAAACGAATGGATTACTCCATTTACCGCAAGCGGCGGGGTAGTGATTACAGCCACAGGAGTTATCACCGCAAATTCAGCCAAGGTATTCAATGCTACCGCACCTCTGACGCTCAATAGTGGGTCAATCCTCGATATGTCCACCTGGTTATTGACTTTAAATGGTAATCTGGTAAACAATGGTGCCACAACCAACGGATCAGGCGGACTTACCTTTGCCGGTACGGCCGACCAAAGCATCGGAACCTTTACTACCACCGGAACAGTCACCATGTCAAAATCCGGAGGTACCGCCACTCTGGGGGGTATTTTGAACGGAGCTGCGCTTAACATCAACGGGTCGGGTGGAACGCTGGATCTTGGCCCTTTATTAAGTCATACCTTTTCGGGAGATATTGCTCTGACTACTGGTACATTAAGCGGTAATTCGAGTACCTTAAATGTCAACTCAACCAGCCTTAGTGCCTGGAGTGGTCAGGGTACAGTTTTCAGCCCCGGAAATGGAAATGTTGTTTTTGGTGGAAATGCACAAACCATTACTTCAACTTCATCCATTTTTAATAATCTGACACTTTCAGGTACTGGAACCAAAACATTTACCGACGTAATTATTGTCAACGGAACAGTTTCGATAAATACCGGTGCCCCGGTATCACTTCCTGATTTATCCAATTCAACCGCACAATTACTCTATTTGGACGGGTTGCCATCTGTACCGTTAAAGGGATCTTTTGGCTCTACAGCTGCTGGAGTTCCTGCTGCTAATCAATCTAATACCTATTTTTCATCCGGTTCATCCGGTATTTTAAATGTGGGTATTTGTCCTCCGGGGATATGGGACGGGGCAAAGAGTTCAGACTGGAACGATCCGGACAACTGGTGTGGAGGGCTACCCCTTTCTACAACAGATGTGACCATTTCAGCAGGTGCGGGAGTTACCTATCAACCGGAAATATCGGGTCTCATTACCGCTCCGGTTTGCCGGAATATTACCATAAATTCAGGCGCCTCGCTAACCTTCACCGGAGCCAATACATTAACAGTTGGCGGCAACTGGACCAATAGTGGAACATTTACAGCAGGTTCAGGTATTATTGCAGTTAGCGGAAATTTGAATAACTCCACCGGTACCTTTAATGCGAATACAGGTACTGTTATAATGAATGGTGCTACACCCACAATCAGCGGAGGTAATACATTTAATAATCTGACCCTTGCCACAATCGGTGCTGTCACATTTGGAGCAGGAATTACTACAATCAATGGAATCCTATCAGTCGAGAACGGAACCAATGTGAATATCTTTACAGGATCAATTGCCTACGGAGGCTCAGCCACACTGCAGTATAATGCCGTTGCATCAGCCCGGACGGTTTCTTCAGAATGGCCCGCCACGTTCAATTCTACAGGCGGTGTGATCATTAAAGGATCGGGAACTATTACCGCCAATACTGCCAAGACTTTAGGAACAGGAGTGGCGCTTAACCTCGGCAACGGGACTTCTCTGAATATGTCGTCCTACCTGCTCACACTCAATGGCGACCTGATCAACAGCGGGGCAACTACCAGTGGGTCTGGTGGTCTGAATCTGACTGGTACAACGAATCAGAGTATAGGTGCTTTCAATACGTTGGGTACAGTCACGATGTCCAAGACTGGCGGTACAGCTACCTTAACCGGGAATATAAACGGTGCCGGACTGACCATTAATGGCTCAGGGGGAACCTTAATTCTTGACGCAGGAACACCATTGGTGCATACCTTCACCGATGTAATCACTCTTACTATCGGAACTTTAAACGGAGGATCCAGTATTCTGAAAGAAAATGCCATCAGTACAGCGGCCTGGAACGGGGATGGTTCTGTTTTCAATGCCGGCACCGGAACAGTAAGTTTTGGTGCAGCGGGTAACCAGACGCTCTCTGCCTCACCAACTACCTTTAATAATCTGACTTTCCTGGGATCTGGAACAAGGACTATAACGACAGCCAATTGCACGGTAAATAATGTTTTTTCACTGGAAGGGACTACCACTGTTTCTGCTGCACCTACCTACGGTCCAAATGCCAAACTTCAATATAACAAACCTGCTGCCTTCACCAATGGGGTTGAGTGGATCAGCACGTTCGTGGCAACCGGTGGTGTAAGTATTACAAATACCGGAATTATTACGCTGAGTGCAGCAAGGCAGTTGGGAGACCTTGCCCATAAAGTTCCATTGGAAATAAAAGACGGAGCTACCTTAAGCACCTCCGGAAGCAATTTTGGACTCATCTTTTACGGTGATTTTATCAATGCACCAACAGGAAACTTAAGTGCAGGAAGTTCGCCGATTAACATAACCGGAACAGCTACACAAAACATTGGCCACTTCACAACCTCAGGGTCTGTTTCTGTGACTAAGACAGGCGGAATAGCAACTTTCACTGGGAACATAGGCGGAGCTGGCTTCACACTGAATGCCCCAGGTGCAATTTTGAATCTCGATTCGGGTACGGGTGCCCTTACACACACATTCTCAGGTGGCTGGATCAGAACAGTTGGAACAATCAATGCTGTTTCGAGTACCCTGAATATTGGGGGTAATGTCACAAATACCGGCGGATCTTTTTCTGCCGGCACAGGTACTGTCAACTATAATGGTGCAGGGGCCCAGACGATTGCCAACGTCACTTACAATAATTTGGTCCTTTCGGGAAGCGGAACAAAATCGTTCCCTGCTGCAATAATGATTACCAGTGATCTGACTATTATTCCTGCAGCCCTGGCTGATCTTGGTATTTATACGCACAGTGCTGCAACTTTGAATTTGAATTCCATGTCTCCGACACTACAATCTCCCGGAACATACGGATCTTCATTATCAGCTGCAGGTACTAAGGATGATACTCATTTCCTGAATTCTTCAAATGGTATTCTGTATGTCGGGGCATCATGTATACCGGGAACGTGGACAGGAGCAGCGTTGGATGGCGACTGGGGCAATAAAGCTAACTGGTCATGCACAGATCAAATACCCTTAGCTACAACTGATGTCATAATACCTGGAGGATTATCAACCCCATATCCAATCATCAGCTCTTTGGAGGCTGCACTGTGTAAAAGCATTACAATACAACCACTGGCCACCCTGACCAATAATAATATTTTAACCGTTAGCGGTAACTGGATTAACAACGGAGGAACATTTACCGATGCAGGCTCTGTTTATTTTAATGGTGCATCGCAATCCATTGGAGGCACCGCTTCCACCATTTTTAATAATCTTTCGCTCTCCGGCCCCGCCACATCGTTGGCAAATACAGTGGCGATCACGGTAACCAATACCCTTTCTATTGGTGACGGGACAACTTTTACGGCCGGTGCTTATCCGCTCACAGTCACAGGAAATACTTCTGTTGGATCAGGTGTGAGTGGAAAACTGTCCATCAATAGTGCCACAGGTTCACTGGCATTGGGTAACATTACCATTTACAACGGTGGTGCGGTTAACCTCACAGTAGGAGCATCTGTTAGTGCAGGCTCACTGACAATTAATAGCGGAGGTACCTGGAACAGCTCAACTGCCGCGGCAGGAGTAACTCTTACCGGAGACCTGACGAATAACGGCACTTTTTCAAACAGTGTAGCAACCACTTATTCGATTGGCGGAAATCTAACAAATAATGGTCTAACCTTTACCCCAGGCACAGGACTATATACCCTTACCGGAGGTTCCAAAACGATTAGCGGAACCATCACTATCCCAAGTTTAACCATTGGTAGTACCGGTGGATATTCCAATTCCGGGGTGATCACTTCGGCAACTGTTTTAACGGTCACCGGTGCCCTTAATAATGCCGGTACTCTTACTGTACCTCTCCTCTTGTCAGTTGGGGGGGCACTGATTAACTCAGGAACAATTACCGCTTCGACTGAACTCTTTGGCTCAGGAGTGTTGACCAACAATTCAACTGGTATTCTGAATATTGGCGGCACATCTTCAATTATTACCCTAACATCAACAGCACCCGGGAATATTGTTAATTATAACGGTGCAGCTCAAACTGTACATGCTAATAGTTACAGCAATCTTACCCTTTCGGGAAGCGGAGTAAAAACTTTGACCACAGGAACCACCTTGGTTGGAGGCAACCTGACTTTGAGTGGAACAGCATCAACCGCCACAGTGACCGGATTGTCAGTAGGGGGCAATCTTTTGATAGGAGACGGAACTACGTTTACAGTTTCAGGATTTTCCTTTAATGTAGCCAAGACTTCAACGATAGGTGGAGGGACAAATGGTAGTCTGATCATCAGCAGTCCGTCTGCCTTACCTCTATTTACGGGTCTTGTAACAATAGCCTCTGGCTCCACATGGATCAATTCGGGAAATTCACCGGTTACTTTCAGGGGAGGGATCACCAATAACGGCGGCACCTTCACTGCCGGAACAGGGCTCCACACATTTGATAGCAATGACCAGGCGCTTACTGGTACTTTCTCCATTCCAAACATAACAACTCCTATTACCTTAACAAATAACAACCTTTTAACAATTATAACAAGTCTTGCCGGCTATGGAACGCTGGAACAGGCCACCGGTTCGACCCTGAACCTCAACTTTCCAGGTCCATCCAGCATTAATACAATTGATGCAGCTACCTATGTAAATACAGTGAATTATAGCATGGCCGGGGCACAAGCAGTATACGGAACTACCTATCAGAATCTTACCCTAAGTAACAGCGGTACAAAATCATTTACTATTCAGGAGACTATTAATGGAATTTTGAGCGTAACCGGGACTGCCGTTGCTGATCTGGGGAACTTTTCCTCGAACTCCGCCAATATTCTTAACCTTGGCATTGCACCGCAAAAGGCAGGTTCCTATGGAAGCACCAATTCAAGCGCAACAAACACAAATGATACCTACTTTTTGTATCCTTCTAAAGGTATTCTATATGTTGGAACTCTCGGAAAATGTGTTCCTGGTTCCTGGTCCGGTACAACCAATACTGACTGGAACACAGCATCCAACTGGTGCACCGGCTCAGTTCCGGATATAACAACTGATGTGATTATTCCTTCTGCAACACCCCATTCACCGGAAATTGGTGGAGGAACTCCTGCTTTATGTAACAATCTCACCATCAACCCCGGGGCTATGCTAGCCTTCACGGGAGCAAATACTTTATCGGTAGGGGGAAATTGGACCAATAACGGGACATTTACGAGCAACAGTAACGGTACAGTTGTTCTCAATGGCGCAGCCCAGGCAATCGAAGGGTCCTCTGCTACTACATTTAACAATCTTACCCTTGGTGGAACAGATGTGGTTACCCTAAGCACCCTTCCAACAGTTGATGGTGTTCTTTCAATGGAAGGATCAGCTACTGTTTCCGCATCGCCAAACTATGGATCAGCAGCTACACTGCAATATAAGGGTACGGGTGCTCAGACAACAGGAATGGAATTCCCGTCCACATGGTCCGGCTTGGGTGGTGTTATCATTGCTAATACCAGCCTCAATGCAGTAACATTGGGTGGAGCTAAAGTTATTAATGCACAGCTTCAGATCAATTCGACTGCTATCCTAAATACCAGTGCCAGCAATTACGCCGTAACTTTTGGAGGAAACTTTATCAATAACGGAACATTTTCGGCCAATGCATCCCCTATTACGATCAGCGGCACAGGAACACAATCTATTGCAGGTTATTCTACCACAGGTCTTACTACAATGTCCAAGACCGGGGGTGTCGCCACCTTTATGGGAAATGTCAACGGGGCAGGACTTACATTAAATGGATCAAGTGGAACATTAGATTTGGGAGCAGGACTGACTCACACCTTCACAGGTGCCTGGATCAGAACCATTGGTGCTCTGTCAGGTAATTCAAGCACATTGATTATTGGAGGTACAACTACCAATACCGGAGGAACATTCGATTTAGGCACAAGTACTGTAAAATACAACAATTCTGGTACACAGACCATCGCCAATGTTATCTATTACAACCTGACCCTTGCAGGAACAGGTGCAAAAACCACTACCGGGGCAACCGTCAACAATATTCTTTCAATGGAAGGAACTGCGACAACGACTGGTACAGCGCCTACATACGGGGCCAATTCAACCCTTCAATACAACCGGACTACCACACTGCCTTCTGGGTTAGAATGGGTTACCCCATTCACCGGAGCCGGAGGTGTTTTGATTACCAATACAGGTGCAATAACCATGGGTGCTCCAAAGGTATTTAACGCCGGTATACCTTTGACAATAAACGCCCAGGCAACCCTGATTACCGGAACAAATCTATTAACGCTTGGTGGCGATCTTACAATTAACGGATCGGGAGCAACGGCAGGTGTCTTTACGAGTGGATCGGGCGGAGTGACTCTTGGAGGAACTGCATTGACACAAAGTATATCCGGTTTCACAACTGCCGGACCTGTTTCGATGACAAAAACTGCAGGTGTTGCCACCTTTACTGGTCCTGTAACAGGAGTCGGCCTCATGATCAACGGAAAAAGCGGAACGCTGAACCTGGGTAATGATCTGATACACACCTTTAGTGGTACCTGGACCCGCACCGACGGAACGCTCGAAGGAGGATCGAGTACGATCAACTTTACTGCGCCAGGTACTGTTGTTTCCGGTACAGGTGGAATCTTTACCGCCAATACAGGAACCGTCAATTATTCTGCTTCGGCTGCTCAGACGATTGCCAATGTTGTTTACAACAACCTTTCCCTATCAGGAGGTGGGGCAAAAACATTCCCGGCAGCAATTACCATTAACAATATTTTGAATATTATCCCCGGTTCACCGGCCGTATCAGCAGATCTGGGTACAGGCTTTAATCATACGGCCTTGGATTTGCAACTTAATTCAGTTGATCAGTCTGTCGGAACCTGGGGTGCCACAGCCTCTGGCGCAGCCAACAAGGATGATATTAATTTTCTTTCAGGAAAAACCGGGCTTTTGTACGTCAATACCTGCATAACGGGTTTATGGTATGGAGGATCAAGTCCTGACTGGAACACACCGGCCAACTGGTCATGCTCAACTGTCCCATTAGCAACTACTAATGTTTCAATCACCTCAGGAACTAATTATCAACCTACTATTGCTGCAGATGGTTTTCCAAAAAACTGTAATAATATAACTATCGATGCAGGTGCTTCACTTGCCTTCATCGGGGCAAATACGCTTATAGTAGGTGGTAATTTCATTAACAATGGCGCTTTTACCGATAATGCCGGAACTGTTGTCTTGAACGGAGGTTCACAGACCATCAGCGGGACCAACATTTTTAATAACCTTACTCTAGCGGGTACAGGAGGCGTAACTTTTGGTACTGGAAGTGCCACAGTTGGCAGGATTTTTTCGATTGAAAACGGATCAAATTCCAACACCTATACCGGAGCGCTCGTTTATGGGCCCAATGCCACCCTTCAGTACAATGCAGGAACTTCGAACAGAATGGTTTCCTCTGTAGAATGGCCTGCTACATTCACCAGTAGCGGAGGCATAATCATCAATGGGACAAATCCGGGCTCCATCGTTCTGAATGCCGTTGCAAGGCAAATTGGGGACGCTTCACATGCAGTTGATCTGAAAATTAATTCGGGAGCGACGCTTAACACTGGTAATTTTGGATTGACTTTCTATGGTTATTTCACGAATGGCGGAACTCTTACAGCTGGAAGCTCACCCATTACCATTACAGGAACTGCTGATCAAAACATCGGGACTTTTTCGACCACTGGTCCTGTTTTGATGACAAAGAGCGGTGGTATGGCTACCTTTACCGGTAATGTGACCGGAGGTGGTCTGACAATTAACGGAACATCCGGAGGTGGGCTTGATTTGGGTTCAGGAACGCATACTTTTACTGGTAATGTTAGCCTTTTAGGAGGCTCTTTGCTCGGCGATGCCAGTACTGTAAACGTCAACTCATCCACTTCAGCAGCCTGGAATGGTACAGCTTTGGTTTTCACACCCGGAACGGGTACGGTGATTTTTGGAGGCAGTGGACAGACTATTGCCACCACGGAATCCTACTTTAATAATTTGACCCTGAACGGGAGCGGAGCTGATGTGAAGGCGTTTAATAATCCTGCAAACATCAAAGGTACACTTACAATATCGGGAGCGCTCGCTTCATTGCCCAATCTCTCCAATTCACTGGCAACTGCACTGGTATTGGTGGGTGTTGTTCCTCCCAATCAGGCTTCGGGAAACAGTTACGGTTCGTCAGCCGCTAATGTTCCTCTTACAAACCAATATGATGCTTATTTTTCTCCTGCCTCTTCGGGAATTCTGAATGTGGGGACCTGTTTCCCGGGCACATGGTTAGGAGTGACTGCCGATTGGAATGATCCTAATAACTGGTGCGGAGGGTTACCAGGTACTTCAACCGACGTTGTAATTTCTTCTGGGACGGGAATTATTCAACCTGTAATATCGAGTGCCGTACCTGCTGCTGTATGTCGCAATATTACCATTAATTCGGGAGCCTCAGTTTCCTTCAGCGGAGCATATTCGCTGACAGTCAATGGTAACTGGAACAATCTGAACGGGATATCCGGGTTTAATGACACTTTTGGCACAGTAATATTTGGTGGAGGTGCTCAAACAATCAAAGGAATTTCAAACTTTAACAACCTTACCTTGAATGGCACAGGTGCCGTAACTTTTGGTTCTGTCGTTTCCGATGTCACTACGGTTAGAGGTACTCTTTCAATCGGCAACGGATCGAATATAAATAATTTTACTTCAACCACATCATTGGCTTACGGGGGATCTGCCTATGCCCTTCAGTATAACCAGGGATTATCTGCCAGAACAATATCGAACGAATGGCCTGCCACGTTCTCCGGTACAGGAGGCATAAGTGTGAACGGCTCAGGATTATTAACTGCAAACGAAAACAAGTTACTTGGAACAGGTGTTGCGCTTACCCTTGCAGGTAGTTCCTCATTAAATATGTCTACCTACTTACTAACTTTAAATGGTGATTTGATCAACAATGGGGCTACTACAGCCGGGTCGGGTGGACTTACCCTGACCGGAACTGCTGACCAAAATATTGGTGCCTTTAACACCACCGGACTGGTACTGATGTCAAAATCCGCCGGTGCGGCCACCTTAAAAGGTAATTTGAATGGCGGGGCTTTAACGATTAACGGATCGGCAGGAACGCTGAACCTTGATGCAGGGATAACAGGATTGACCCATACCTTTAGTGGCGTGGTAACCCTTACTGCCGGAACTTTAAATGGCCGGTTAAGTATCCTCAACGAGAATGCGACAGGTGCATTGTCATGGAGCGGAAACGGAACGCTATTTAATGCGGGAAGCGGAACTGTGGTATTTGGTGGCAATGGTGCCCAAACAATTGCAACCCCCTCAGTTTTTTACAACCTTACCATTGCAGGTTCAGGAGGCAAGACCTTGTCAGGAAACCCAACTAGTACAGTTAGCAATATTCTTTCGATGGAAGGGTCTGCCACTGTTTCTCAGGCTCCTATTTATGGTGCAAAAGCAACCCTTCAGTATAACAAGTCGGCAGTCTTTACCTCAGGAGTTGAATGGATCACTCCCTTCCTGGCAACCGGAGGGGTGGTCATCAGGAATACAGGGGCAATCACACTGGATCATGACAGACAGTTGGGTAACGCCTCAGTTAGCGTCCCTTTAAACATCACTTCAGGATCTACCCTTGCAACGGCTAATTTCGGGTTGACATTCTTTGGTGATTTCACCAACAACGGAACCTTTACCGGCGGAAGCTCACCTGTGATTATGGCAGGCGGAGCTGCGCAAAATATCGGCCCCTTCTTAACTACAGGTCTTGTTTCGATGACCAAGACTGGAGGAACGGCTCTCTTTACTGCAAGTGTTACAGGTGGAGGACTGACGATTAACGGAACGGGCGGTATACTCGATCTTGGCAACGGTCCTAATACCTTTACCGGAAACCTTACCTTAACGAGTGGTACACTTTTCGGTAACTCAGGTATTTTGTATGTCGGTGGCAATTCAACAGCAACTGGAGGAGTATTCACTGCCTCCAGCAGTACAGTTAACTACAATAACCCCACAGTCAATCAGTTAATTGCAAATTTATCCTACAATAACCTGGTCCTTACGGGAACCACAAGCGTAAAACAGTTTACTGCCAATACTACGATAAATGGGAATCTTTCTGCTACTGGATCCGGTACATTTATAAACCTGGGAACTTATAACCATACGGCAAAAACCTTTACACTGAATACTACTCCAGAATCTACCGGTACCACGTATGGTGGAGCTACCTCTTCTGCCATTAATATTTCATCGGATTTTGCAGCTGCCACCGGATTGTTGTATGTCGATGTATCCTGTATCCCGGGTACATGGATCGGAGGAACATCTGGAAGCCCAACAGACTGGAATGTGGGGACCAACTGGTCTTGCGGAAAAGTGCCTGCGCCATCCACCGACGTGATCATCTCTTCGGGGACCAATCAGCCGGTTATCAGCGGACCCGCAACGTGCAATACAATAACCATTAATCCGGGTGCAACCCTGACCAATTCAAGTACTTTGACAGTCACCGGGAACTGGAATAATGGCGGGACCTATACCGATAATTCGGGTACAGTTATTCTGACCGGTACGGCACCTATAATTTCCGGAGGGACAACCTTTACCAATCTTACCCTGGCAAGTACTGCAGGACCGGTAACATTTGGTTCAGGAATAACGACCATAAATAATGGGATACTCTCGGTTGAAAACGGATCGAACGTAAATATCTTCACCGGAACTTTGGTTTATGCCGGCACGGCCAGGCTTCAGTACAATGCCGGAAATTTTACCAGAACAACCTCTGCCGAGTGGCCAGTTTCGTTTACTACTTCAGGAGGTGTGATTATTGGCGGTGTGGGAGCCATAACGGTTGATGGAGCAAAATCATTGGCCGACAATGTATCTCTGGTCATAAATGCCAGCGCAACATTAACGCCGGGAGCAAATCTACTCACGTTAGGAGGTAATCTGACCATCGGGTCAGGGGGTAATCTGACAATTGGCAGCGGAGGAGTAACACTTACCGGTGCAGTTGACCAAACCATTTCCGGCTTTACGACTACCGGAAATGTGTCGATGACAAAATCATCCGGTACAGCAACGTTCCAGGGCGGCGTAACAGGCGTTGGTCTGAACATTAACGGGGCAGGAGGAGTCCTGAACCTCGGAACCAGCCTGAATCATACCTTCTCAGGAACGTGGGCTAACACAGCCGGCACACTTGATTGTGGTTCATCGACCCTCAATCTTACAGCTTCAGGCCTTATTGTGTCAGCAACATCTGGAACATTTATCCCTAATACAGGAACGGTAAATTATTCCGGCCCGGCACAGACTGTCGGCGGGTTGAATTACACTAACCTCACCCTGTCGGGTACTGGCGCGAAAGGTATGACTTCAGGTACAACTTCCGTAACAGGCAACCTTACCCTTGGAGGGACGGCTTCAGCAACAACCGTTTCGGCGCTGTCAATCGGCGGTAATTTGAGCACAGGTAACGGGACTACCTTTACCGTGGCCGGTTTCCCGTTATTCGTATCCAAAACCACCACCATTGGAGGGGGCACAAGCGGAAGCCTTGTAATCAACAATTCGGCGGCTACTCCAATTTTCAACGGTCTGGTAACCTTGGCAAACGGAGCTAGCTGGAACAATTCCGGAAGTTCAACAGTCACTTTCAAAAATGGGTTAACCATTTCGGGTACCGGTAACTTTAATGCAGGAACGGGTATTCATACCTTCGATACTAATGACCAGGCAACTACAGGAACTCTGGCCATA
Source organism: uncultured Bacteroidia bacterium (assembly GCA_903923905.1). Lineage (GTDB taxonomy): Bacteria > Bacteroidota > Bacteroidia > Bacteroidales > Prolixibacteraceae > JAAFHB01. The sequence goes on along the minus strand of CAIXZH010000047.1, from coordinate 9,762 downwards.
CCAAGTGTAACCGTTAACGGGGTCACTCTGACCAATAACAATGTATTAACGATTAGTACAGCCCTTACCGGAACAGGAAACCTTGTCCAGGCTACAGGTGCAACCCTGAATCTCGGCTTTTCCGGACCATCGGATATTAATACCCTTGATGCGGCAACCAACCTGAACGGTGTAAATTACAATATGGCAGGAGCCCAGATCGCATATCCGACTACCTACCAGAATCTAATTTTGAGTGGCAGCGGTGTAAAATCATTTATCATCGAAGAAACTATTAACGGAATTCTGACTATTAACGGCGCTTTAGCGGATCTGGGTTCATTCAGCAATAATTATGCTCAAAAGCTGATTCTGGGTAGTGTGTCACAATCCTCAGGCACCTACGGGGGCACTGCCTCGCCGGCGCCAAATCAAAATGCTACTTATTTTGGGTCGACTGCTACTGGCGTCTTAAATGTTAATGTATCATCTTGTATTCCAGGTACCTGGTTAGGTAAGGATGCAGATTGGAATAATGGATCCAACTGGTGTGGAGGCATTGTGCCCGATGCAGGAAAAGATGTGATCATCCCTTCGGATGGGGTACAACCCATTATCCTGGACGATGGTAAGCCAAAAGCATGTAACAGTTTAAACATTGGTACAGGTGCAACGCTTACGGTTGCAGGATCAAATATTTTGACTGTGAATGGCAACTGGACTAATGGTGGCACCTTGGTCCCCGGCACAGGAACCGTGATATTCAATAATTCAGATCAAAAAATCAGCGGTACTACAGTATTTAATAATTTAACCCTGGGTGGAACTGGCGTGAAAACCTTCAAAACCGACAGTTTAACCGTTAATGGAATTCTTTCCATTGAATTTAGTGATAATAAAGCTTATGTTTCTGCTGCACCAACCTATGGTTCCGGCGCCACGCTACAATATAATGCGACCACCGCTCTGACCGCCGGTTTGGAATGGATCTCGCCATTTATGGCTTCAGGCGGGGTTGATATTGACAATAAAGGTGTTATTATCATGAATGGACCCAAACAATTCGGAAATAATACCAGTGTTCCGTTGTCGATTGACCCTGGAGCAACTCTGGTGACGAATAATTTTGGTTTGACTTTCCATGGCGATTTCATCAATTTGGGGGGAACCTTAACTGCAGGAACTTCAGTTGTTGCAATAACAGGAACAACTTCGACCCAAAATATCTCAGGTTTCACAACCCTCGGAGCTGTTTCAATGACGAAGACTTCGGGTGCTGCAACCCTTACAGGTAACGTAAACGGCACAGGACTTACTATAAACGGAAACGGCGGAGTTCTTAATCTTGGTGCTGGATTGACCCACACCATTGAAGGGACAGTAACACTAACTTCCGGAATATTAAACGGAGGATCGAGTATCCTTAATGAAAATTCCGCCAATACTTCAGCTTCCGGCTCGTGGGTAGGATCTGGTACCAATTTCGTGGCTAATACAGGGACAGTTGTTTTTGGAGGAAATAACGACCAAACCATCAATACCACAACTATTTTCAACAATCTGACTCTTGCAGGCTCGGGGTCCAAGTCGATAACCACCCAAACCACCACCACAGTAAACGGTGTCCTTTCGATGGAAGGTTCCGCTTTATTAACCGCAACCGGTACGTTTGCTTACGGGCCAGCGGCAACGCTTCAATATAATACTACAACGCCGAGAACTGCAAGTTCTACCGAATGGATCACCCCATTTATGCCATCCGGAGGAGTTATTATTACCAATACTGGCGCAATCACGATGAATGAGGCAAAGGTCTTTAATGCAAGTATTCCTCTTAACATAAATGGTGGAACTTTAATTACGGCAAATAAACCAGTTACTTTTGGCGGCAGTTTTATAAATAATGGAGGAACCTTGACTGCAGGTAGCTCACCCATTGTAATTACCAATACAATGGCGTCACAAAGTATATCGGGATTGATGACAACGGGTACTGTTTCGATGACCAAGAGTAGTGGAGTCGCCTCTTTTACAGGTAATGTCAATGGCAGTGACCTGATCTTGAACGGCTCAGGCGGCACTTTGAATCTTGATTCAGGCTCAGGCGGATTTATTCATACTTTTACCGGGAATTGGACGCGAACAGCTGGGATTATGAATGGCAGTTCCAGTACACTGATTATCGGAGGCATAACTACCAACACGGCAGGAACCTTTAATCCAGGCACTGGAACAGTTCAGTTTAATGGTGGAGCCCAGACAATAGCAAGTGTCCTATATTATAACCTGGTTCTTTCGGGAAACGGGGTAAAAACATTCCCTGAAGCAACTACAATCCTGGGTGATGTGACTATTAATCTTCCTGCCACTGCTGACCTGGGTAACTTTATACACAAAGCATTAACCTTACATCGCGATGGCGGTCTCAGTAATTCAGGTGTTTTTGGAGGGTCATACTGTACTACCGCCAATGCGATCATTGATCCGACCTATTTTGCATCGACTTCCCCAGCTTCAACCGGTACAATATACATTAACCAGTGTATTCCGGGTAACTGGCTTGGAACGACCAGTACTGACTGGAATGACATAAACAATTGGTCGTGCCCGGCATTACCTGACGAAACAACCGATGTTACCATACCTCCGGGAGGTAACCAGCCGGTAATTGGTGCAAATGCCTTCTGCAGGAGCATTACCCTTCAAACTGGTGCATCACTTGGTATTATTGGTACCAGCAGCTTAACGGTATACGGTAACTTGAATAACAGTGGAACCTTTTCATCCGGTTCGGGTACGGTTATTCTCCAGGGTTCTGGCGCACAATCTGTTTCAGGTGGTACCACTTTCAACAACCTTACTCTAAGTGGGGGAGGAGTTGTAACATTTGATAATGAAGGGTTTACTACTATTGATGGTATGTATACTATTGGAAACGGATCTTTTGCCAACGTTTACGGCAGTTCATTCTTTTACGGACCAAACGGTGGACTGACTTACAATGCCGGAGGTTCTGTCAGAACCGTTAATCCTACAGAATGGCCCGGTACATTTACAGGTCTGGGTGGCGTAACAATTGGCGGTACTGGAATTGTTAACCTTGATGGAGCAAAGATTCTGGGCAACAATTCAGCCGTTGCTCTTACAATACTTCCAGGGGCTACACTCGCTACGAACAGTTATGATCTGACCTTTGATGGTAATTTCGTCTGCAAAGCTTCCAGTTCGTTTACCGGTTTGCAGGCTGGAAGTTCCAATATCACATTTGCTGGAATATTAGGGGCGCAAAGCATTGACGGCATTACAACCACAGGTCTTATGTCGATGACTAAAACCTCAGGAAGTGCAACATTTACAGGAAACGTAAACGGATCAAGCCTGATTATCAACGGAAACGGAGGAACACTTGATCTGGGATCAGGACTGACTCATACCTTTACAGGAACATGGACCAGTAAAGCCGGGACCCTTGACGCAGGAACCAGCACAGTTAACTTTACGGCTGCTCCGGTGTTATATTCCTATTCCGGTGGTACCTTCCTGCCTAGCAATGGTACGATTAACTATTCGGCTTTATCTCCACAAACTATTGCAGGCGTCACTTATTACAATCTGATCCTGTCGGGAAGCGGAGCAAAATCGTTACCTGTCAATACCACAATTCTAAATGATCTTACTATTATTAACAATCCGGCAGGCAACCCTGCCGGTTCGGGAGCATCAGCTGACCTTGGTACGCTACTTTACCACACTGCTCATTCTTTGCATTTGGACACAAACCTTAAAGACCCGGGAACATATGGTTCGACTGCTTCGGGTGCAGGAACCACGGATTCAAACTATTTTGGGACTTCAGCGTCGGGCATATTAATTGTTGGAGGGGCCTGTGTACCTGGAAACTGGACAGGGGCGACCAACACAGATTGGAACACTGCGTCCAACTGGTGTAGCGGAACTGTCCCGGACATGACTACCAACGTGACGATTCCAATTGTCGCAAATGGTAAATATCCGTTAATCAGTGCTGCAGATGTCTGTAACAATATTATCATTAATGCAGGCGCCAGCCTCACCATCAACGGGACTAACACCCTGTCTGTTTATGGCGACTGGACCGACAATGGCGGAACTTTTATACCTAATCAAGGTAAGGTCATATTTAGTGGAGGAGTACAAACACTGGAAGGAACCACAACATTTAACGGTCTTACTCTGGCAGGTACAGGAACGGTCACATTTAATGGTGCGATCACTGTTGACGATATTCTTTCTGTTGAAAACGGAACCAATTCAATAGTATTTGGAGTAAGTGGCTTATTGACTTATGGACCACTTGCTTCCTTGCAGTACAATGTGGGGGCCTCTTCAAGAACATCTTCAAACGAATGGCCGACTACATTTACGGCTGCAGGAGGAGTAAATATCCTGGGTTCAGGAGTCATTACTCTAAATGCTCCTAAGCAGATTGGAGACGTTACCCATAATTCACCTTTGAATATCGTATCAGGAAGTCTGAGTACCTCGGGAAGCAATTACCCGCTGACTTTTTATGGCAATTTTACCAATACAGGAACATTAAATGCCGGAAATTCAGCGATCAACATTGCAGGGACAGCAGCACAAAGTATTGCAGGGTTTACCACTACCGGTCCGGTAGCGATGATCAAGACCGGCGGCATTGCGACTTTAACAGGCAATGTTAATGGCGGCGACTTTATGTTAAACGGTACCGGAGGAAACATAAACCTCGGGATTGGACTTACACATACTTTTACGGGGGCATGGACCAGGAGTAACGGTGGCATTGATCTAAATACGAGCAATTTGCTGATTGGTGGTTCTACTACAAACACAGCAGGAAACTTCACAGCAAGTACAGGTCTTGTAAACTACAACGGTGCGGCTGCACAGACCATTGCAAATGTTTCATATTATAATCTGACCCTCTCCGGGGCAGGTGCAAAAACAACAATAGGTGCAACGGTTACCAATATACTTTCAATGGAGGGGACAGCCACTGCAACCAATTTACCTGCTTATGGAACAGCCTCAACGCTTCAGTACAAAGGCTCAGCTGCCCAGGTAACCGGTACAGAGTTTCCGGCTACCTTAACAGGAACCGGCGGATTAATCGTAAACAATGCTGCCGGGGTAACTCTTGCAACAGCCAATAAAACGGTTACTGGTCCTTTGGGATTAACTGCTGGTGTTTTAGCAACAACTTCTGCCTATACCCTAACAGTAAGCGGCACCGTAACCCGTCCACCTACCACAGGTGGCTGGGTAAATGGCAAATTGATCTTGTCGGTGCCAACAGGCGCCCAAACAAGGACTTTCGACATTGGAGATGCAACCAATTATGCTCCGGTAACCGTCGCTTTTACAAGTGTCGGAACTGCAGGAAACCTGACGGCATTTACTACTGCGGGACAGCATCCTAATTATTCCACTTCAATACTTGACCCGACTTATTATGTGAATCGTTACTGGACAGTAACTCCAGGTGGCGGATTGGTATTCAGCCCGGGGACTGCATCGGCCACTGTAAATTGGGTAGCCACTGATATGATTGGCGGGACATCCGTAAATTTATACCAATTGGGTGAGTGGGTCAGTCCTACCTGGACATACCCTGCGGTTTCAACCATTACGTCGGGATCATTGAATGTTACAGGATTGACCTTTTTCGGCGACTTCATTGTTGGTGCCATAAAGCGTTCGGCCGGCACAGGAATTCTTACCACCAGCGGGACTTTTACCGTCCCGTTAGGAGTAACCTCAATTGATGTTTACACCTGGGCTGGCGGCGGCGCAGGTGGCGGCAGAACCTTGTTCCAACTCTTCGGCGGTGGTGGCGGTGGAGGAGGAGGTTTTGAAAAAGCCACTATCGCTGTGAAAGGGGGTCTGACATTTAACTATACCATCGGTTCCGGAGGAACAGGATCCGCTAATGCAAAAGGTGGTAACGGAGGAAATACAGTATTTACGGGACGTTCTAATAATGGCACAATAGCAACTGTCACGGCAATTGGTGGTGGTGGCGGAGGTTTGGGTGCCTCTAACACTTATGGCCCCGGCGGCACAGGTGGCGGCGGTTCTACCAATATTGCCAGTAACTCAGATATTTCAGCAGTGGTTACGCGAACTGGTGGTACAGGAGCTACACCAAGCGGTTCCGGTTCGGGCGCCGGTGGTGGTGGCGGCGCCGGAGATTTGGGTGCCGGTAATAACGGTGCGGGGGGTACAAACCCGGCCGGTGGCACAGGTGGGACCGGCTCAGCAACAGGATATGGTGGTGGTGACGGAGGATCTGGTTCAACGACCTATAATAACAGCGGTTCACCTGGCAATAATCCGGGTGGCGCCGGCGGTGGGGTCAGTGATGCAGTTTTGTCGGCTATTCTTACATCACCGGGCAATGGTGGAAAGGGTCAGACAGCCGTTTTCTGGACCTGTATCTATCCGGATGCCTCAAACTTCGTGATTACGTCCACAGCTGCAAACATTTGTCAGGGTGTGGCAGTTCCAATTTCGGTAAGCTCTACTACATTAAAGGACGGGGCATATTTTGTGGTCTATACGATCAGCGGTGGCGTCGGTTCATACAGCTCTTCGTTGACAATGGCTGCAGGTATCGGATCTTTCACTACCGTTCCTGTCACTCCCGTCGGAGCTTTGACTTTAACGGTGAATGCAATTGACTGTACCCCGGTTAATGGGGTTACCTATCCAATAACAGTTATCGGGGCTCCAAATCCAACGGTTACCAGTTCGGCTGCTGATCCCGCAACATCTTGTGTAAATAATAGTTATAACTTTACTACAGAGTCCGGAATGAGTAATTACACCTGGACCGTTTCAGGTGTGGCAGGTACTGATTATACTGTAACTGCCGGTGCTTCTACCAATATACTGACTTTGACATGGTTATTGACCGGAATACATACAGTCTCCGTGAGTTATACCAGTCCGGTAACGGGTTGTCCGAGCTATATCTCAGGTTCAACATCCACTACTGTTTATCAGGTTCCAGATAATGCAGGTGTAATTACACCTGCCAGTATAACTGCTTGTATAGGAAAGAGCTATACTTTTAATGTTGGAGCCATCAATTATGCAACTTCGTATACCTGGACCTATTCGGGTACAGGCGTAACTTTCAGCGGGCAGACAACAAACGCCATAACAATTACGTTCCCTTCGGGAGCAACGGGCGGGAATCTCACGGTACAGGGTACAAGTCCCTGTGGTTCTGGCGTTGCATCCACTACGCCGGTAGTAATAACAGTGAATCCCGGGCCAGAAGCTGCAGGAACGATAACCGGGACCGCTATAGTATGTACGCCATTGACTGGTGTCACTTACACGGTGCCAGTTATTGCGAATGCAGACAGTTATGTGTGGAGTTATTCAGGAACATCTGCCGGTCAGGTCACTTCTGCCACAAGCAATACCATAACCTTTGATTTCACAACGGGTACATCGGGGACACTCTCCGTTTACGGACAAAGCAATACTTGCGGTGCAGGCACAGCAGCAACTTTCCCGATCACAGTGACAGCAAATCCTGTGGCAGCATTCACAGCTTCAGCAGTTACTGTTAATTCAGGTACTTCAATCAATTTTACGGATAATTCGACCAATACACCAACATCATGGGCATGGTCGTTCACAGGCGGAGTTCCCTCTACGAGTACCGTTAAGAATCCAACAGGAATAGCTTATAATAATCCGGGCACGTTTGACGTCTCGCTTACCGTAACAAACGGTTGTAATACAAGCACATTAACTAAAACCGGATATATCACGGTAATTAATCCGATAACCTCCGTGGCCGGAGATTTTACTTTTACTGTTCCTCCATGTATTACCCAGATCACAGTTGAGGCCTGGGGCGCTGGCGGAGCGGGGGGCTCCGGAAGCGGTGCTAGCGATGCAGCCAAAGCTGGTGGTGGTGGTGGCGCTTCCACATATTCGACATTTACTACTACCCCTGGAACCGTATATAATTATCACGTTGGTGCCGGCGGAGTACCTAGTGCAACTGCCGGAACAAATCCCACAGCTGCAAGTGCCAGTTATTTTGGAAATGCAACCGTAGGTAGTGGTAATGCTGCCAATACTGTCGTTTATGCTGCATCCGGCAGTTATGGCGGTGCCGGTACTATTGGCGCTGGTGGTCTATATTCTGCCTGTTATCCCACTGCAAATGCTTTCAGTGGTGGAAACGGGGCGGCAAACAGTGGTAATTACGGTGGCGGCGGCGGCGGTTCAGCTGGTGGCGGCGGTGCAGGTGGCATCGGCAATCCTTCAGGCGGTATTAATAGCACAGCAGTAACGGTGGCAGGAACTGCCGGGAGTGCAGGAACTCTCCTGGCTGGTGCTATCGGAGGTGCTGGTGGTATTAGTGGTGCTGCCGGTACTCCCGGTTTTGTGCCTGGTGCCGGTGGCGGAGGTAAAGGATTTGGAGGCACAAGATCAGGATCAGGGGCCAACGGCCGGGTCGTGATTACCTGGGCAGCAGCTCCTGTACTTGATGTAACTAATTTTAGTGTGTCAGCCATTGCTGTTTGCAGTGGTACAAGTTCAACAGTCACTGTTAATTCAACCACAGTGCCCCCTGGAACACATAATATAACCTACAATTTGAGCGGAGCCAATACCGGGACAAGCCTTACATCTACTCTGTATCTGGTAAATGGAACAGGTACATTTACAACCGCTGCGCTTTCAAACAGTGGTTCAACTACAGTGACCATCACAGGTGTTGATTGTACCGTTGTGGCTGCAAATAATACGGCTGTCTTTACTGTTAATGCTTTGCCTCAGGGGAGTTTAACGGCAAACGGACCATTTTGTGTTACCGGAGCCGGACAACTGACCTGGACATCATCTGCCGGAACAGGACCATTTATTGTTCAATATAGCGATGGAGCAGCTAGCCATACAGCTTCCGGAGTAGTGAGCGGAACACCATTTAGCGTAGCCACAACACCGGTTACAAACACCACAGGCTATACGATAATATCGGTATCAGATGCAAATGGATGTATCCGGACAACCGGTTTTATCGGCGGAACTGCGACTATAACTGTTAATCCTTCTATTTCAACAAATACAGTCAGTGCAGCTCAAGCAATTTGTTCCGGAGCTATCCCAGCTGCCTTAACCGGATCAACTCCTTCCGGAGGGAACGGAACCTACGCTTATTTGTGGGAGAGTAGTATTGATGGAACATCCTTTGCCACTACTACAGGTACCAGTAACGGAATTAGTTATACGCCCGCAGCCCTTACTGTGTCCACATGGTACAGGAGAACAGTTACTTCAGGCACATGCAGCGATATCTCGCCTGCCATTGAGATTACAGTCAATCCGGTTCTTGCTGGTAATACAATTAGTTCTGTACAGTCAATCTGTTCAGGAATAACGCCTTCCGCCTTGACAGGATCAATTCCAACCGGCGGAAACGGAACTTACGTTTACTTGTGGGAGAGCAGTACTGATGGAACATTGTTTACCACTGCATCAGGTACCAGTAACGGCATTAATTATATTCCAGGAGTCCTTACTGTGTCCACATGGTACAGAAGGACGGTTACTTCAAGTGGTTGCACTGATATCTCACCTTCAACTGAGATCACTGTTAATACCTTACCGGCACTGTTCACCGTGACGGGCGGTGGATCTTACTGCACGAGCGGAACCGGAGTTGCTGTTGGATTAAGCGGCTCAGAAACAGGTATCAGCTACCAGTTACAGGTTGATGCAGTCAATACGGGT
>CAIXZH010000046.1 GCA_903923905.1 uncultured Bacteroidia bacterium | reverse complement strand
TAACGCTTTACTATTGTCGAGATTTTTCTGCCTGTTCGCCATTAACCCGAACTCAATCAAAAATCATCAGCATGTCAAGGAACTATTGAATTTCGGCACTATAGCCGCTTAAATATATCTACTTTTTGAACGAACCATTGTAATTATATTTAAGGCTATAAGAAAATTTTCTGATCAACCTTTTTGCAGTTCCATCCGAAATAAGCTTGAGCTTTTTTCAACGTTCCGGCGCGGACGGCTTGGTGATATTGCCTTTCACCCCCCGGGTGGCGGGCTTTGCCCTTGCCCGGGGTTACCAATATGTCACCCGTATCGGGCTATTCTTTTTGTCAAATTATCGAATCGTCAAATTGCCGCATTACCGCATTTTCAAATTTTCAAATTTTTTGATATTACAAGATCTCCAATCTCAGCTTTAATAATATTGTCCTGAGGATACCCATGTCCCAGATGCTGCCTGAAACCTTCGGCATACTCCGTATTGATCTCTGTTCCCCGGAAATTGGCGAATTGTTTCATCGCCAGGATGTACTGATCCATTTTGTGATGTTTCCTGAGCCATTCCCGCTGACTGGAATGACACGACAATGTCTCTTCCTTTATCCCAATCTCACCCGTAATATCCACGTAAAATCCGGGAATTACCGGGACACCAAACTTGTCTTTCCCTTCCATCGGATCGACATAATACAAATAGGGGACCATCCCAAACGGCTCACCATCAGCTTCCATGTTTTTGATCCCTGCTCCAAAACAGGCGGTTTGGGCAACCAGGCTGGTCATCTCGTGATCGATCATGTAGCAATTGGGGCTTGCTGTGATAACGATCGTTGGCTGGACTTCACGGATTAATGCTGTGGCTTTGTTGATTGTTTCGCGGTCGTATAGGATGTAAACATCGTCACATTCCAGACAGTGGTAGGTTCCGCCGAGCAACGCTGCTGCATTGGCCGCTTCTGCCTTCCTGATTTTGCTGATCTCAGCCCGGCTTAGCTCAGCAGACCCTTTATCGCCTGGGGTCATTGTCGCAATGTGAACCGTCCAACCCGCTTTTTTTAATAACGAAAGGGTTCCTACACACATCAGCTCTGCATCATCGGGATGTGCAAAGATTCCTAAAACTGTTTTATTCATGACTAGCTGTTTGGTTATTTTCCTTCATTCTTCATTCCTTCATTTTCACTCTCTCCCGCCGTCACTCCCTCACTCCTTCATTTCCTGCCAATGGAGTCAGATCGATGCGTCTGAACAGGATTTCTGCACCTTCTGACTGCACCTGAATTCTCCCTTTCTCAGGATGAACATCACTGGCATGATTGACTAATTTGCCATTCAGGTAAATAGTAATCTCCTTTCCATGAGCAATAACCATTAATTTATTCCACTTACCATGAGCTTTTTCCTGGTCTTTTGCCCCACGGAATCCCTTTATATCTTTCCATTCCGGATCACGGCCCCACCAATTAATTCGGTCGCCGTTGATAGTTGCAGGGCTGCCCCCGCTTTTAAAAATGTACGATCCCCCCTGTTTTTCTTTCTCCACCGGACAGGTGAGCGAAAACTTAGGAGTACCATCACCAACTACCAACAGATCACCAGTACCACCTTCAATAAGCTGACATTCTATGGAATACATCCACATTCCTGAGAATGCGCCATCTTCGCCGGTTGAGTGGATTAAAACACCGCTGTCCCTGGCATTGGCGACGCGCGGAGGAAAAGTAAGCTCGCCCCATTTGAATTCAACTTCGAGCTTATAGTTTTCATACGCTTCATTGGAGGTAATGCACCCGAATTCCTCCCCTGAAATTCTGATATTGCCCTTACTCACCGTAAATACCTGATTTGGATCGATATTCCTCCCTTTTCCCTTCAGAAAAGTGTACCAGCCTTCGAGATTTTTGCCGTTGAAAAGGTGTATTTTAGAATTTTGGGGAATCTTCCCCGCAACAGGGGAATTCCCCGGACTTATTGCGATACTCTTTGCAGTGAAATTGATCAGGGCAACTGTTGACAGGATTAGGATGAGTAAGAATCTTTTCATTGGATTCAATTAAGGTCTGATAATTATTTTCTTTGCGTTCATGGCGAACTTTGCGCAAAACCTTCTGATTGGCAAGATTTTCTCGCAAAAGGGCAAAAGAATGCAATATTATATCATTATAAATTAAATATATGCAATTTAAATTCTTTTAATTTCCTTCTGCAGACTTATCGGCAGCAAAGATCAGCTCATGGGTTTTCATTGCCTCAGAAATACTGGTTAGCGGCATTTCAACCCCTTCATCAACCGCCATAAAGAAGGCTTCAAACTGGGCCTGGTAAGGGTGGTCAGAAACGTCTCCGGAATCGAGCATTTTCATAGGAAGTTCGGTCCAGTTATTTTTGTCCAGACCCGGTACCTGGGTCGAGTAATATTTATTATCCAACAGGCTCCCTTCGCTTCCAACAAGATGAAAATGGAAATAATAGGGTTGCAGACAGTCAATTACAGAGGCTGTTTTTCCGACAGCGCCATTTTTGAATTTAACGATTGAAACTGAGCTGGTAGGATATTCATAGGGTTTAAAATCTTTGTTCTCAGAATAGGTGGCATAGCTGCTCACATTTTCAAACTCACAGCCCATGCATAAAAGCAGGGCGTCCAGGGCGTGACAGCCTGCCGAGAGGAGACTGCTTCCTGCAGCTGACTTGAGGGTATTCCAGCGGTATTGTCCGTACCAGGGACCAATTCCGTGGTAATAATCCACCTCACCATAATGTATTTTCCCCAGTAATCCCTGATCAATAACTGATTTGATGGCCAGGAGCTGGCTTGAGAACCGGCATTCAAAGCACACGCATGATATTACTCCGGCCTCCCTTACTGCCGCTTCAACATTCAGACACTCATGCCAGGTTAATGCAATGGGCTTTTCAATAATCAGGTGTTTACCGGCTTTGGCGGCCAAAATGGCTTGAGTGGCATGGTCAGCAGGGTAACTGCAAATCGAAACGACATGCAATTCAGGATCCGCAATCATTTCTGAAAGGTCGGTATAACATTTGATCGGACAACCATAGGTTGCACTAATCTCATCCGAGTCGAGTTGTCGCGAAGAGCATACTGCAGTAACTTGGGCCCATGAAGTTTTGTTTATCGCATCGATATGAGCGCCTGCAACCCAGCTGTAACCGACAATTCCAACATTGTATTTTTTCATAAGTTTAGGATTAGAAATTAAAGTGCTGATATAGTGTTTTATATATTTTGGATTTTGTTACATGCTGTTCAAATTCTATTTATTGTTAACCGGAACTTTAAGAGTCTATAAATTTAGCCATTAATTTTTAAAATGCCGAACGCCTCGGCACCGTCGGAGCTTCCTTCAAAGAGATACGGGTCGCCCATTCCTGATTGCGCATATGTCTCAAATACACGATGGATCACATCGGAGGCACTTTTTTCGGCCAAGATTGCTACTGTTCCTCCTGCACCGCCACCGGTAATCTTGGCACCGTAAATGCCATTGGCAACTCCCTCTTTTCTAAAAAGTTCAACAATAAAATCGGTAGCTTTTGCCCCTAAACCGCAGTCGGTATAGGCATAATGCGACTGGAACATGAGTTCCCCCATCAATTTAAAAGCCCGTTTGGTGGGTGCCAGTGAAGCCCCCCGGGAGAGTTCAGAAAAAAGTTGAACCCGGTAGTTTTCCTCTACGGCGTAGCGGGTGTTGGCGCGTATGTGATAGGTAACACCTTCTTTCAAAGGAGTGTACGGATCAACGTGAAATCCGTGGAGGGCGAGGTATTCATCACTGTTCCAGGATAATGGAAGTTTGTCTTCGTATTTTTCATGAAAAAGGGAGACCGACAGGTTTGCCAGATAGCCGTCCCATCGTTCATCGGTATATCGTTCAATGTCACTCCGGTCGTCTACGGTAACTGCAATCTTCTCCTGATCGCAGATGATCTTATAACCCATAAACGCCGCAGCCCTGGCAGCTTCGTACTCAATTCCCGAAACCTGGTGACTCACACCGGAATCGATTCCCCAGATTTGCAATTCGCGGGGTAGCTGAATTAATGGCTCAGGCAGACAAGGTTGGCAAACCAGGGGTAATATGAAACCCTCTTTCCCTGCTACCACTGCAATCTGGTCCATGATTCCACAGGCTGATTCAGCGATTACATTTTCCACCCACTGACAGGCCAATGCCAGTTCAATCCCTTCGAGTTCAATAGTATAGGCAGCAGCTGCCGCTTTCATTACAGATACTTCAATTGCAGCAGATGAGCTTACACCACGGTTCAGGGGAACCGTGGATTCCATGTAAATCTGAATTCCTGTATTTGCCTGCTCCGGGAATTTTTTCCTGAGATAAAAGAGTGTCCCCAGAACATAGGCTGTCCATCGTACAGATGGATAGCTGTTTGCAAAATTACGGACTGTGGCATCATCCTTCAGATCCTCAAAGGCAATAGTTACATCTCCCTGCCACCCTGCCTGGGATGCTGTCTCATTTTTTAAAACAATCAGCTGATCGGTACGAAGCTGTGCCGCTGCGAAGGTGGCCTCCCGGATAGTCGATTCAAAGACTAAACCACCCGTATAGTCGTCATTCCCGCCCATCAGATCGAGCCGGCCGGGAGAGCGTGTGATGAATACGGGTGCAGATGAGGCGAAAAATCCCCCATTGCCAATTATTGATTTTACGGTATCTGTGAATTCCATTGCCATATTTATGATGGTTTGAATATTCGTAGAGACGTTATATGCAACGTCTCTACAGATATTAATTTTTATTTCCTGACCTCCTTAATGCTGTTAACCAGGTATTCCAGTGCCTCTTCCGTCTGACGTGGATTGATCGGAAGGGTAACGAGTTGCTCACCCAGTTTTTCGGCATTGGGGAATTGTCCCTTTTTGAATCCCCTGTTTTTGAAGGCAGTTGAATAATGAAGCGGAATGTAATGGAATCCAATCTTGACCCCAAACTTGTGGAGCATATCGAGGATGAAATCTTCCTTGGTCATCCCAAACTCTTTGGCATCGATCATCACGGGATAGAGGTGAAAAACATGCTTGTCATAGGAGGGAACAACCGGCAAGGTGAGCCCGGGTACGCCTGACAACCCCTGACTGATATAGGCTGCATTGTCAATCCTGTTCTGGTTCAGATGATCCAGTTTTTTCAGCTGCTCGATTCCCACGGCTGCCTGGATATCGGTCATTCGGAAGTTATATCCGCAGTCATCGAAATCCTGCCACCAGAATTTTTTCCCGATCGGGAATTTTTCGGTGTCGAGCGAGCAATATTTGGTACTTACACCATGAACCCTTGTACAATGGGAACGATACAGGGAGATCCGCTCAAAGATCTCATCGTCATTGGTCAGGACGATTCCCCCTTCACCCAGTGTTGAGATGTTCTTTTGTTCGTGAAAGCTGAAACATCCGGTGGCACCGATGGTTCCCACTTTTTTCCCTTTGTACTCAGCCCCGATTGCATGAGCTGCATCTTCAACAACTGCAAAGTTATGCTTCAGGGATAGGGACATAATCTCATCCATTTCGCAGGGTTGTCCATAAAGGTGAACAGGAATGACTGCCCTGGTATTGGGCGTTAATTTATCTTCAATCTGATTGGGATCCAGGTTATGCGTTACCGGGTCGATATCCACAAAGTCAACTTCAGCACCCAATGTGACCGGTGCCGCCGCGGTCGCAATCCAGGTAATAGGGGTTGTTAAAACCCGCTCGCCGGGTTTCAGTCCAATGCCGATCATCGATAAAAACAGGGCTGAAGTTCCGTTATTTACGACCCGCGCATGCTTTGCACCGGTATAAGCGGCAAACTGATTTTCGAATGCGATGCACTCGTCACCACTGGTTGGAGCGTTGTTTCTTAAGACTTTAAGTACTGCTTCTTCTTCCTCTTTCCCGTATTGGGACCCAAATTTAATTTCCAGGTCAAATTTGATCTTGCTCATGATATGATTATTTGCTTTTAAAATTAAGTGTCAGATTCAACCCTTCTGCAAGTGTTCGCATCGGGGTTTTTAAGATTATTTTTGCCAGTGAATTATCCATCGATGCGTCATTGGCACGTGGGGCCCTGCCAGGCATGGCATTGGAATTAACCCTCAGGATTAATTCCCTGGGATATCCCAGTGTTGTTGCAATCTCTAAAGCCATTTGATACCTGTTAATTTTTGTGCACCCTGAAAGGTGGATAATTCCGCCGAACCGATTTCCTGCCAGTTCAACCAAGGCGCATCCCAAAGTGATTACATCAACCGGTGTCCTGATTTCATTCTCGGGGAATGGTATCTGAAGACCTTTTTTAAGTTTTTCGATCGTATCGGCGAGGAAGGAATTTCCCTGACCAATCACAGGCAAACCCATGACCAGTGCCAACCGGGCAACCACATTATCCGGTGATGCTGACAAAACGATCTGTTCACCCTTGATCTTTGTATCGGCATAATAATTAACCGCATGCGGTGCATCAGTTTCCGTGTAGTCACCTTTGATACCGTCAAACACGGTATCTGTTGAACAAAATACCAGCTTGGACCCAAGCTCTTTGCAGAGTCCGGCAATCAGGCGGGTAACTCCGACATTTACTTTTTCTGCCTGTTCCTGATTTTTCTCACAAATGTCGATATTGGCCATTGCGGCGGTATGAATAACCGCATCTGGGCGGATTTCATGGAATAGCGATGTAAACTGGGCTTCATCCAGCAAATCAAGGTTATGGTAGAATATGCCGGGCTCATTCACCGGATTTTCTGACCTGCCGATGCCGTGAATCTCCCATTTCTCTTTGGAATGGGCAATTACACTACCCGCCACGAACCCGTTAAAACCGGTAATTAATAGTTTCATTATTTATCTGTTTTAAAATTCAATTTACTCAATTTCCTTCCCCTTGAATTGACCGGATAGGAGACTGACAATCTTTTCCTGAAGCCCCCTTCCGACCTTATCGTCGCAACTCGAAATGTAGGTCCGGACCACCCCTTTTTCGTTGGTCGCTGTCCTGACAAAGGCTGCGTACCAGTCGTCTCTTAAAATAATCTTCCCTGACTGCCGTTCTATTCCTTTGTAGACCACGGTCCCCTCCAGATCGTCTCCGTTTTCGGAATGGGTTGTCAGACGGGCCTGATCATTTTCAAAAATGGCGATTACCGAATTCAAAGCCTGATCCCGTATGACATCATCCGTGAATTCAAAGTTGAATTCACCGCTGGTATATATTTGATTTTGAAGGGTCCTGATTTCTGAAATAATTGCTTTATTCCGAAGGACCGATTTTAAAAACAGCAGAATCGTATAGAGTGAATTTTCACCCGAAACCACCATCTCACCGAGCGGCAGCCGGTGATAAAAATGTCCGGACTCTTCTGCCCCGGCAAGTGCCCCGATCTCTTTCATAAAGGCCTTTATCTGGGAATGACCATTGCGGAACAGTACCGGTTCGGCATTTAATTCGGCCCATTTTAGCAAGGCCATTGGATTCACTTTGGGATCATAAAGGACCTTTTGCGGAGATTTACTTCCTGATTGTGAAAGGATGGAATTTAAGATAGGAATCATCACAAAACCTGCACTAAAAACCCCCATCTGATCCCCAAAAACCATGCGGTCACCGTCGCCGTCAATCCCGATGACCAGATCTGCACCGGTTAGCTTTGCCTGTTCTATCGCCGGATCCATCTTGTTCTGACTCGTGGGATTAGGTGACCCCGTCGGGAATTCCCCGTTGGGGGCCAACCGCAGCGGGTTTATGGCAACTCCTGCTATTTGAAGAGCACGATATAATTCAGGGCCTGCCGATCCGTTGAAAGTGTCCAGGATAACAGAAAGCCCCTGGAGAACACCGGCTTCGACACCCGCCAAATTGAAGGTGTAGTTAATATATTCATCAACAGGATTTTGCAGGATAGTTAACGATCCACCGGCAGCTTTTCCAAGTGCAAAACCTGACTCGTGGTAGAGCTCTTTCACCTTCTTTAAACCGCCGTGGGGGCCGCAATCATATCCGATGGCCTCGACAGTTGGAACGGTATATTTAATTCCGATGTATTGTCTGGGATTATGCGATGCTGTGACCGTCAGCCCCATGGTTTGTGGATATTTCTGAATGGTCTGCATGGTGGCGAAATAGCCGAGAGGAGTACTGATTGGGTCGAAACAGGCGAAGACTCTGAATCCTGCCTCCATGGCCACCTTTATCCCAATTTCCATTACCCGGGCACATCCCAATCGGGCATCCCGGGTCAGGACAAGGGTGTCTACCCCGATAATCCGGGCATATCCCAACGTAGCTTCAAAAAGTCGCTTAACCTCCTGATCGTTAAATTCACTGACCTCCCATCTGGCATCGTATATTTTTATGGGATCTTTAATCTGGGTCATGATCTTTAAATTCTAATTGTTAATATTTTTTTAGCAGGCTTTTAGACTTTTAGGCTGTAGGCTATTAGGTTGCCTGATTAGTTAATTGTGCCAGACTGCGTTTTCTTGCCAATACTAAAGCCTACAGTCTAACAGCCTACAGTCTAATAGCCTACAGTCTAATAGCCTAATAGTCTTTCACCGCCACTCCGTTTCTGTTCAATATCGGTATTCTGGTAAAAAAGAACGCATAAATGGTTACCATCACGATGCAGACCATAGGAATAACATAAGAGATCTGAACGCCGTGATGGTCTGCAATCATACCCTGAATTGGAGGGAACACCGATCCGCCAATAAGGGCAAAATTGAGCAGTGCCGATCCTTTGCCGGTAAAGGAGCCAATTTCTTCGATCGCCAGACTGAAGATGGTGGGAAACATGATCGAAAGAAACAGCCCTAATCCGGCCATTAGAAATTCGTTATATCCACTTTTAAGGGTAATGATCATTATAAAAATTACCACCATTCCCACGCCAAAAATGCCTAACAGCTTGTGCGCATTGATATATTTCAGCATAACCACACCAAAGATACCCATTACTGCAGTAAGGACGTAGTAGTAGGTGAGGTATTCTGCCGCTTTGGCATCTGTAAAACTCAGAACACTTTTGAGATAGGGGATAAAGAAGCCACAGGTGCACGACTCGGCTCCCATGTAGAAAAACATGGCAAAGACTCCAAAAAAGAGATGCCGGTGTGAATAACCCTCACTCAGGATCCCTTTCAGGGTAAACTGATCGTCACTCTCCGGTTTCATAGCCGGAAGATGGGAGAATCCGAATAAAAGAGCAATCAAAAACAGGATTCCGGCAAGCAAGAGGTACGGAAAATGAAATCTGATTTCGCCAATTTGATTGTATATTAGGGTTGTAGCAACTGCAGGTGTCACGGCATAACCTATCCTCGAAAAAACTTGTACGAAATTGATCCGCTGATGTGCCCCTTCAGGATCACCCAACATCGAAGCGAACGGATTTGCCGCCACGTTGATGATCGTTAATCCGGTTGAGATGATAAAAATAGCGAACAAAACTATCGGATAGGAATCGAATATCTTGGCGGGCCAGAAGAGGGCTGCACCAAGCGAACAGGTGAGAACCGCTACCAAAAGACTGACCTTGTATCCAAACCGGTGAATCATCCAGGCAATCGGAATCGGGAAAATGATGTAGGTGAGGTAAAAGGTAAACTGAATCATGGTTGCCTGGGTGTAATTCAGCTTGAAATGGGTGATCAGGGAGGGCAACAAAATGTCATTCATGCAGAACAGCGCTCCAACCATGAAAAACATCAGCGATAAAAGCATCAACGGTTTGTACTGGTGTTTCATCCTAGGATAGTTTGATTTGAATTATGGTCAAAAATACATTTGCCACAAAACAAATACTTCTTTAATATTCGATAAAGCACATTAAATATTAACTATCTGTCAGTTTGGATCATTTAATTCAACCCGTTGCCGGTTTAAATAATTGCAATTATTCAAAATCGTTTTTGCATAAAAGTTCAGGTCTCTTCAAATTCCATTCAATTTAAAAACATGGAGAGTCTGTATAAATCGGATTTTAATCCCGTCACCGATTAAATATGGGTAGAATTCTATTCCTGGATAGAAAAATGTATTTGTAATATCCTAAATCGTTTAACTATTACTTAGAATCAGCTACTTGGTATTCAGCCAATTAACCAAATCCCGAAACATTTGGCCGGTAATTGTATGGCCCGCCGGGTATTCATGATAAAATGGATTTAGATTCAGTAGTTTTAGAAATACTGCGGCTTCATGTGCATATTGAACGGTTAGCACCCCGTCGTCAGTGCCATGGGAGATAAAAATACTCAGATGTTTAAGCTTTTCGTTCGATGCAGTCAGAGGCTTTACCTCATCCAGGATTCTGCCACTCATGGCTGCAATACCTTGAATCAACTCTGGGTGTGTGAGTCCTACTGCATAAGACATAATTGCTCCCTGGCTAAAACCGCACAAGTAAACCTGCTGTATATCAAAGGAATATATCTTTTTCAGATAGCTGATAAACTGAATGATAAAAGTTTTACTCGCCTCTTCCTGCTCATGATTGATGACCGGTTTCCCATTTGCAAAATCGAGCTGGTACCAGGCATAGCTATCTTTCCCAACCGATAGCGGGGCCCTGGCAGATATGACCAGGAACCTATCCGGTAACTGGCTGGCAAATGAGAAAAGGTCTTTCTCATTGCTTCCGACCCCGTGCAAAAGGAGGATTAACGGAGGATGATCTGTTTGGATCTTCGGTTCCCGGACAAGATAATACAGGGGTGATTCTTCGTTTTTTGAAGTAGCTAGGCTATATGTCGTATTCATAATCGCAACAAATAAAAAGGTTAATGTGAATAATTTCATTTACAGAAATGTCATTTTTTTCAGGTTGTTGATCTTCCTGAATCATTTAGACGGTTCAAAATTACTCCTGTAATAAAATTTGCAGTAACAGTTTTAGGATTTATTGTGGCACTTTCGGGAAAATTCACCTCAATTGGAGTAAAACCAAAGTAATTTATATTTTTACGCAAATTTTGTCCTTAGGAACTAAATCAAGATTGACTTGTTTATGTCCAGTTAATGAAATTGAAAAAGGTCGCAGCTATATTTCTGGTGGTTTTAATCCTCTTTCCGATATTTGGGAAGAGCTGGGTACTTATTTCCTTTAAACTCAATCAGGAATCAATAGCCAAAAACCTCTGCGTTCAACGAAATATCAAAAATAATAGTTGCCACGGCTGCTGTCAGTTAAAAAAACGACTGGCTGAAAAGGATAAGCAGGAACAGAAGCAACTGCCACGAGGTACTAATGAAAAGAGCCCATTTTCAGGAGATTACCTTTGCAAAGAATTAAACAACACGGTTCACCTCTCTTCCATAAAGAAAGGTTCCTTTAAAAATAATGACAGTTCATTATTGAACAGATCATTAGATGCTATTTTCCACCCACCCCAGGTTTAATGACACAAATATGTTTTGGATTTGATGACTAATTGATATTGGTCATTCAGTAGTGCATTATTACCAACATGTTTTAATGTTGATTTTGTTTTTACACAAACAGAGACAGCAAACGACTTGTGTTGGACGAATTATTTACAAATTACAAATTTTAAAACTATGAGAAGAGTATTGTTCCTTTTACTGGGAATATTATGCTTTGCTGACAATTTATTTAGCCAGGGGGAAGCGATGAATTGTTGCAACATGAATAATATGGATATGAATTCAGTTCTGGATGGCCCTCAGCATAAAGCCGGGATGTGGATGTTCATATACAGCTATATGGACTCCCGGATACAAAATAATTTTTCCGGAACTACGAAAGTTAATGACCAGTTTATTTTTGACCGGTACCTGATGTCACCCGAAAATATGCAAATGGATATGCACATGTTATCCGGAATGTATGGTGTCTCAGACAAATTGACTTTGATGGTTATGCTGAATTACAATTACATGAGTATGAATATGAAAATGCTTTCCGGCCAGATGAATATGAATGGAATGTTATCTTCCACTGGCATGAAAAGCACATCTCAGGGTTTAGGGGATACTAAAATCAGCGGTATCTACAATTTAATCTCCGCCAAAGGTCATTTTTTATCGGCAGTTCTTGGAATGAGCCTTCCCACAGGATCAATTTATAAAACAGAAAAAGACAATCTGGAATTCTATGGTGACCGTCAGGTGTATATGATGCAGACAGGATCAGGGACTTTTGACCTGGCACCCGGACTCACCTATTTGTATCGGCCGGACAAATATGCACTTGGGACTCAGGTGACAACTGTTATTCACCCTTATTACAATCGTCAGGGGTACAAACTTGGGAACGAATTCTCAGTAAATACCTGGGCTTCCTATGAATGGATAAAAAATACAGGCCTCACTTTTCGTTTGAATTATAATCTGACAGGTCAGATTCAGGGTTTTGACAGCACTATTTCCATACCGCTTGAACCTGCTGCTGATCCCAAGAATTATGGGGGATCATTTTTGAAGGGATATATCGGCTTAGCACACTCCTTTCAGGAAGGACCTTTTAGAAATCAAAAAGTCGCTGCCGAATTGGGCATTCCGCTTTATCAGAATTTCAATGGGATTCAAAGTTCCACCAGTTATAATCTAATGATATCATGGATATTAAATATTTAATAAAAACAAAATGAAGAATTATCTTTTTATCATATCACTCGCTTTTGCAACCTGTTTAAATGTTGGCTGTACAAAAAAAAATAGTATTACTCCGGTAGTTACTGGCCAGTTGTATTTTCATCTGCACACCGATATCGATTCACTGGAAGTCGGAGATTACAATTCTGTTCTGCAATCAACAAGCGGCAGGAAGATTTCGCTGAGCCTGGCTCAAATGTATCTTTCCAATATTCAATTGGTGAATCTTGACGGTTCGTTGTATTCAGTATCAAATCAGGTAATTTTAAAGGTTTTTGAAAATGAAGCATATTTAGTAGGTAATGTCCCGGCTGGAAATTACAAATCGGTTAGGTTTTCAATTGGACTCAGTGCAACGGAAAATGCTAAAATGTCAGTTGCCGGTGATACTGTCTTTTATCGTCCTGAGATGTGGTTTGGAAGTTCTGCCCAACCGCAGGGATACGTATTTCTGAATGTTCAGGGGAAAATTGATACAACTGCGTTGGCAAATGGCACGGAGTCTCAAATGGTTCAGTTTGCCTATAGAATTGGGACAGCTGCCAATTTAAAGCAAGTTGTAATGCCAGATCAGAATTTCTCCATTCTCCCTGATCAGGTAGAATATGTGCATATGGTGATCAATTATATGAAGATTTTTGATGGAATAGACCTGCATATAGCCACAAACCTTCATGTTCAGAGTACGACGGACAATTCAACTGCTTTGGCAAACCAAATTGTAAATAATATTCCTGCCATGTTTAGTTATGAAAAGTAAAGATACTTCTTATTGGTAGTCACTCTTTATGGAAAATATAAAGCCCGTAAACGAATAACTTGAAATATTTCTCGCAATGAACGCCAGTCTGTCAATTGACAGAGCAAAGAAGAATTTTTGATTATCCTTCGCGTTTCATTGCGACTATTATATAACTCTTTTTTCTCACGCCAAGCTGCGAAGGTGCAAAATTTTATTTCTTAGCGCCTTAGCACCATTGCGAGATTTTTTTAAGTTATCTGTTTTGAGGTTGGAGTTTCACAACTCCCGAGTACTTTGTGTGAGATAAAAAAAATAACGCAAAGTAGCGGAGACGCAAAGTTTGAAAACCAGTAAATCCGAGATCTTAAAACTGTTGATAACAGATTATTCCGATTGGTTAGAACCGGAAACCTAACCTTAACCTGAGATTCCTCGGTTCGCCCGGCCACTTGCTGACATTGTTGTAGGCTGATGCCCAATAGGTCGTATTCAGGATATTGTTGAGGTTAACTGCCAGCGTAAAATGGCTTCCCAAATACTGAATACCTGAATTCAGAATAAGATATCCCGGAAGCGTAAACCCGTTTTCGAGGGTATTTCGGACACTTGCCTGGGTATGCCCGGCAGCAATTCCAATGCCTTTGAGTTTTCCTTTGGTAAAATGGTATTTAACCCAGCCCGAACTGCTGTTATGAGGCGCATTTTCAATAATCCGGCCAACTTCGGCAGGATTTACGCTTTTGCTGATTTCAGTCACATTAAAGGCATAATTTAAGGCAACACTCAGATTTGACAGGAGGTTGCCCTGTACTTCGGTTTCTATCCCGCGGGAACGCTCTGCTCCCCGCTGTACATAGAGGTCCGGATTCGATAGATCATTGGCGTTAACTGCCACGTTATTAATGATGATCTGGTAGATTGCAACCGATGCAAATAATCTGCTTTTAAAGAAATTTGCCTTGGCACCTGCTTCTCCCATTTGGCTGTTCACCGGCTTATAAGGTGCATTAAAAACCTGAGTGACTGCAGCCGGTTCGAAGGGATCAAATCCTTGATTATAGGTCGCGTAGGCACGGGTATTTTTGGATACCGCGTAGTTTAATCCAATTCTTGGAATTAATTTGTTGATATGTGAGACAGGGGCATCAGCTGCATCTGCATCTCCTGCTGTATATAATTCAGACCTGAGCGCGGCAACCAGCTGCCATTTCTGAAAGGTAACCTGATCCTGCACATACAACGCATGCGTGTGATAGATCCCATCATCATCATCACCGGAACTATCGGGAGCCATTGGAGTGTAGGAGCCGACCGTTCTAGCAAAATACCGGGGATGCCTAAGGCTGAAGCCACCAACTATTCCCTCATTTTCGGGGTCCAATGCTGCCAGGGAGCCATTCCACTGATCCGAATTGACATTCGAAGATATAAAATCATATCCTGTAAGGAGTTCGTGTTTCAGCCAACCGGTTTTAAATTGAAAAGTAATATAATTGGTAAAAGTAATCGTAGAGGTATTTACAGCACTTTTATTGTAACCAAGCGACACGGAATCGTTGGTGACATAGCTGTTCAAAAAATGTTCTGAGAGATTCTGATTGGTGGCAAAGTATAGAATGCCGGCATTGTAGCTGAGGTGATCATTGAATTTATAACTGGTTGAAAGAAGTGCAGAGACACTTGTTTCTTTCAGATAATCACTGGGTTGAATAAGGGACAGGTTGACAGGGGTGGATGAAAGTCCGGTTTCATTGTTAAAGGCAGGCTGTCCCCGATCAACCACACTGTTGGTTGAGGTCAGCGACAGATCAAGGTTAACCTCCCATTTTTTGTTCGGAACGAAAGAGAAGGATGGAGCCAGCTGGTAAGTTTTCAGGAAATAACCGTGCCGGAATGAATTTTTATCTTCATAGCCTGCATTTAAGCGGTAAAGCAAAGTCCCGGATTTACTCATCGGACCGGTAAGATCTGTTTGGAAATTGTTCGCATTCCAACTTCCTCCCCCTACTATAAAATTATATTGCTCTTGGGGTAAAGGTTTCTTGGTAACCAGATTGATTGTACCACCGGGATCGGCATTTCCATACAATACACTGGTTGGCCCCTTAATCACTTCTATCCGTTCAACGTTTAACAGGAGAGGGGTCGTAAGGGATGTATTGAAAGTCCGTAACCCATTAATCAAATGTGGGTTATCTGCATGAAGGCCACGGATATTATATTCGTCGTAACCAGAGTAATGGGTTACCCCCGAAACCTCTTCGAGGGCATCAGTAAGATGAAGTTGCATCCGGTCATTGAACAACTCCTTGGTTACCGTGGAAACAGACTGGGGAACATCGATTAATGCCGATTGTGTTTTATTGGCCAGATAGGAATAATCACTTTTATAGGAAGTGGTCTGACGACCGGTAATTTCAACATGACCGAGCTGATTTATACCATACGACAGAATTATATTCCTAAGTCTAAGATCCTGATTATCTTGCAACTCAATAGACAGTTTAAAGGTTGAAAAGCCAATGCCTGACACGATAAGTGTATCGTTGAATGCAGGAAGACTTGTAAATATAAAAGTACCGTGATTGTCCGCTTTTACTTTTAAACCCAATCCCTTGATAATAACAGTGACAAATGAAGCCGGTTGATTGTCTGGAGTAAATATTTTACCCTGAAGCTGAGCGGTTTTTTCCTGGGCAGAGGCAAGACTTTGAAATGCTACCAAAAAAACTAATAATAGAATATGAAATCGGGTCATCAAAATATTTTGAAATGGGTTTAAATAAGCGGACAAAGAAAATAAAATAAACCATCAGAATTTATAAAAACTAGAAAAAGTCACTTCAGGATTTGCCGGAGAATTAGATGCATGAAAAGAAAATGCTGGTTTCAGGTAACAAAACTCATTTCGATAACGTATCTGTACCCTGATTGGAAAGTCAATCAAAAAAAGGAGTTGATTCAATCAAGGTTAATATTCCCGGGCTTTTAGGACTGGTGAGAGCCTACCTTGCATCATACATCATCAGTCACCACTAAAAATTAATAGGATATGAGCGAATTGATTGGAAAAAAAGGTTTGGGATGGTTACCAGACTATCCCGATTTCAGGGACTACACAACCGAACATGGTGATGTGAAACCAATGCTTCGAAAAATCGGGGTGGATAAACTGTTAAGTCTACCGTCATCAGTCGATTTAAGGGCATGGTGTTCTCCGGTAGAAGACCAGGGTTCACTTGGCTCTTGCACTGCAAATGCTGGTGTTGGAATGGTCGAGTATTTTGAGCGGCGGGCATTTGGAAAATATATCGATGGTTCGAGGCTTTTCCTTTATAAGGTGACAAGGGATATGCTCCATTCGACCGGAGATACAGGGGCATTTCTTAGATCTACTATGGGTGCATTAGTCCTGTTTGGCGTACCGCCTGAAGAGTATTGGCCCTATGTTGTAGCAGATTTTGATAAGGAGCCAACCCCTTTTTGTTTCGCCTACGCCCAAAATTACCAGGCAATCAGCTACTATCGTCTGGATCCTCCGGGTACAATTTCAGCAAATTTGCTGAATCAGATCAAGACTAATCTATCGGCAGGCCTTCCAGCTATGTTTGGCTTCACCGTTTATAATTCCTATACACAGGCTGCAATAACCGGAAAAATACCATATCCGACTGCCGGTGAAAAAATTGTAGGAGGTCATGCAATAATGGCTGTAGGATATGATGACACCCTTAAAATTAAGAATGCCAATAAGGGTGGCTTGGAAACTACTGGTGCAATACTTATCCGGAATTCCTGGGGAACCGGGTGGGGAATGGCGGGATATGGTTGGTTACCGTATGAATATGTACTGAAAGGGCTGGCTGATGATTGGTGGTCGCTGCTGAAGAGCGAATGGGTAGACACCGGTGCTTTTAAAGCATAATCAAGTTTCCTAATACGTTTCTGAAAATCAGTTGGAAAAGAATCATTGCGCGAGTTCTCCCGCAGATAGCACGGATATAAGCAGATCTTTCTGCGAGTATCTGCGAAATCTGCGGGGGGAAAAAAATTATTCGATCACAATATCGTATTTGTCCAGTAACCCGGCCAATCCGCTTTGGGAGAACTTTGCTTTTTTAATCCGGTTAACTGACGGATCGATGGAATAATGAAAGGAGGTTCGAAAATCGGCCTTTTCGAGGTTGGTACCTTCAAAGATGGCTCTTTCAAAATTGCAGTTATCAAAACTGACGAGCGAGAGATCCGAGTCTGTAAAATCGGCTTCCTGGAGACCGCAGTTTTTAAACCGTGTCCCTTTTAGCTTGAGCTTGTAAAATGAGGTCAGGTTCATCAGGCAATTCTCAAAAGCGATGGATAACAAAAACAGGTTGCAATCGCTGAAGTTAACACCTAGGAGTTTACAATTAATGAATCTGACACTCTTTAGCCCGGTATTCCTGACTTTCGCCATGCTCAGATTGCAAAGTTCAAACCTGCAATCGATGAAGGTGAAATTGGATAAATCGGCCTGTGAGAAATCACAGTTTTTAAATGTGCAACTTTCATATTCACCTTTATTAAAATTGTTTAGTGAGGAATAGTCCTTTCCAAAAATCTCGTTTTGAATAACTCCTGTTGCCATTAATTATCCCCCCATTTTACTGAAACAATAATTTCATTTCGCCGTCCAATTAACTGCCAGGGAGGATTATAACCCAAATAGCGAAAACGTCCCGACCAGTCAATTCCCTTTGAGGAAAGGAGGTTTTTTAACTTTTCCGAATTAATGAGTATTTGTTCATCAGAGGCAAAACCTCCGAATCGGATTGCTGCTACATATTCGTCCTGAGTTTTGTGAATTGTGACCTTCGAATCATTGGGCTTCGGAAGTTTTTCTGTCTCATATTCCGCAGGCATCACAAAACTCATCTCCGATAACGAATCGTTGATATTCATCTGAACAGGAGCAGTCATTGAAATCTTGGTCCGGGAATCATTGCCTCCGAAAATATAGGCCGCCAATCTGCGAAATCCCGGACTTGCCAATTCGCGGTAAGTTTTAGCCGATGAATAAATTGTGGCAAATACAGCCTGAGGATAAAATCTTATTTCGAACTCCGGCTCAGTATGAACTACCGTGTATTTTTGGCGTTCAGTCTTTTGAGTCGACATAACTGTCATAAATTGAAGGAAAAGTAATATGATAACAATAATGATAAAGACAATTAAAAAAACCTTCATGCCTGTTATGGATAATAAATACCCTAAATATAAGATTAAATGTAACATATGCGTTTAAACTACGACTATTTCTCTATTGTTATTATTTCCGTAGGTTCCTTACGGGAGGTGACCACCAGTTTGAACCGGTTTTCAAGATGTTTCATGGCATCATAGGCGATCTGAGGAGTATTGTTTTCTCCTGAGAGATGACTGAGCAATACCCATTTCAGGTCGGGACCGGCATGTTCAGTAAGTAAATCAACCGCCTGATCATTTGATAAATGGCCAACATCGGAGGCTACCCGCTGCTTCAGATGATGAGGGTAAGAACCTTCCCAAAGCATCTTTTCGTCATAATTGGTTTCAAGGAAAATGGCATGGCAAACCTTCAGATGGGAAGTTACATTTTGACACGGGGAACCGATATCGGTAAAGACTCCAATGTTTATCCCCTGGTAATCAACGCGAAAAGAAGTTGGTTCACGGGCATCGTGGTTTTTTAATACCGGATGGATTATAAATGGAATCAACATGACAGGTTGGTGTGGTTCAATGAACCTTACTGCCAACGGCTGATTGGTAAAATAGAGTGATTGATAGGTTCCTTTGGTCATGTAAACCGGAATATCCAGCTTTTTACCCAGTACTCTTGCTCCGCATACATGGTCGTTGTGTTCATGTGTGATGAATATTCCCCTGAGCTTCGAAGGATCGAGACCTTTGATTTTCATCCGGGCCAGGATCTGCTTGCAATTGACACCGGCATCCACCAGAATTGCATCTTCCTTGTTTCCAATGTAATAGCAATTTCCATTGCTGCCTGAAGCCAGTGCACATATTTCGATCATCCGGTTTATTTTAATGGGCAAAATTAAGATTTAAAGGGACAGGAGGAAATATGTAATTGAAAAATGCAAAATTAGGTTTTAGGCTGTAGGAGTTTAGGCTTTTAGGAATGAAAGAGGAAAAATTGGGACCAAGGTTTCGGCTACGATGCAGTCTCTTCCTAACAGCCTACAGCCTAACAGCCTAATCCCCCTGGCTCAGCCAACACGCGTGATATTCCGGGCCAGCAACTGGCTGATCAGTTGTTCGCGAAAGGCTTCCGAAACTATCACTTTATGTTTACCAACAATTGCCATATTCCCGTCAATATGATCGATTTT
>CAIXZH010000045.1 GCA_903923905.1 uncultured Bacteroidia bacterium | reverse complement strand
TTCTGGATCAGAAGAGTTCAGGTTCGAAACCTGACAGGACAACTGAAAATCAAAGAGTTACAAATATTTTGTAGCTCTTTTTTATTTCTGTACAAACATTGTACAAACAAGTTGGCCTAAAGTACAAAAAACCCTCCTAGTTTTTACCTGAGAGGGTTTTAAGTAATTAAGTCAAACGTTACCAGCGATTAGACAAAATCAGTGTTCATTATCAATGCTATAACAAAGATAATAAATTTATTTATCTAATCGGCTAAGTTTTCTTCTGTTCCAAGCAATTTCAATTAATAATTGCTTTATCCGCTTCTCCGCACGTTCAATAGTGGCATCGTTTGCCCTAATCTTTGCCGCAATCTCTGCATTAGACCTTCGATGAAATTCAATTTGAAAATCTTCCATCACTGGAATACCATGTTCATTAATAATTGGTAACTCAATTGTAGCTGTCATAATTTATCTTTTTAGGTGGTTAAATAATCATACCCCAAACCAACAAAATAAAATCAAATATTCCAAATAAAAAGCTGTTAAAATATTCATTATCAACAATATGTACCTATTGAGTACACTTTACAAACCTTTAAATGTGTACCCAATAGGAACACTTTCCGCTATCATTTTGGGAGTAACAAGGTGTCAAGAATTGACCCGTCTGAATGATTTATGTTACTAAAAATATATCCGTCTGGTGGGTCGATCCCTTTTGCCTGGTCCCTGGTGTCTATAAGTACAATTGAAATATCATATTCTCCTGCAAGTTCTTTAATCTCTTCGCTGCTCAGTTCTTCCCCTGATTCCTTGCATCGGTACAAACCATTATCCAAACGTTCAAAAGATTTGGGATCTTCTTTCTTAGTTTCTGATTTGAGGATGAATTTACCGCTTTGAATCTTGGATAAAAATTCCCGTTTTGCTTTGGTGTCAATCTCTGATAGTTTCATTTTTTTGAGTTGTTTATAAGGTGGTCGATCACTATGTCCAAATCTTTCTCAGTCATTTTCTCAATATTCAAATCAATTGCAGTTTCTTTTTGAACAGGAACCACGTATTTTAACATCTTCTCATAAATTGCAATTCTATCTTTTGGATCCAATTCTTTAAAATCTTTCTGCACTATTGACCAGCTTTTTTCTAAAAACAGTTTTATTCTGTCTCTCAGTTCTGCCGTTACCTTGTTAGGTTTTCCCATCGGGCGGCCTGAGGGGTTGTTCGTGGTTCCTTTTTTCATGGTCTTTACTTTTAAATTCTGTAAATCTTTGTTCTTTTCAGAAAAGAGTATAACCGGGTATTGTTCCGGCTATACTTTTTCAGTCCCTTAAACAGTTGTGCGACTGGCAGCCCAAATGCTAATATCTTCATTCACTTTGGCCTCCAATTGGTCGGTGGCCTGATTTCTAATTTCCTGCCAGTCTAAAACGGCCTTTTCTACATCTGCCGTTGTTTCAATGGTTAAATTCTCAATCCACTTATCAGAAATTTTGTGTTCATCAATTGCAGAAATTATCTGCCTGAGTAAAATTACGTTCATTTGTTGCTGTTTTAAGGCCAAATTAAGGCCGATTAATAATTAAGGATTCATCGTATCATTGGGTAATCAAAAGCACTGAATAACGGTAGAATTAACAACTACATTACCGTTCTCAGCTATATCGAAAAACTCACGGTCTGGGATAAATTCTATTTGCAAAGAATTATTCAACATTTTTCTGATAGTAGTCATTCCGGCTGCTATCTGCTGAAGAGTTGTAAAGGCTGTTTCCTGTTCAGGTGTTGATATTATAAAGGTGAAATTCTCCTCAATTTCACGGATAGCGTTCGCACTTACCATAGCTTTATTTCCAATAATTTCAATTTTTGAAAATAGATTTATCCCTTTTCCTGTGACCATAAAAACCGAATGACTGAGACCTGATTCAAACGAGTGTAAAGCAATCACGGTTTTTTCAAGTTCCCTTATCACTGGTTCTGAGGTTTGAATCATTGATTCTATAATGATTTTGCCTGAGTTACCTAGTTTTTCACAATCACTCGAAATCTGATCTATGTAAATTTTACGGATCTCATTCGGATTGTTCATTATTCGTGTGAATAGTGCGGTTGTAAGTTCAATACCGCTTGTCTGGCATAACGGAATGAACAATTCATTTACTTTTTTGGCGAAGGTCTCTAAACTCCCGGCAGTGTTACCGATTTTAAATTCATCTCTTCCAATGATCCTACTTTCAAATACTGGTTTTTCTGTTTTCATAATTACTGTTATTGAATTGTGGCTTTATTGCCAATTTTATTTTTCTAAGTATATGTTGGTTATAAGTTATACCCTTGTTATAAATTTAAAATTCAATAGATTACAGCGTTTTGCCATATAACCAAATATTTTTTACTCTTTTTTATTGGTTATACCCTGAAAAGTATGTAATCAATTGTATTACAGTATTTTATTGAGGGGTATAACCTATAACCTACTTTTACTTCAAAATCTTATTTACATACGGTTGACTTACTCCGCATACCTTTGCAATTTCGTTTTGACTATTGCCTAAATCTGATAAATACCGAATTACTTCTTTCGTGTTGGTCTGGGTGCGGTTGTCAAAGAGTTTATGATATACTTTCAAAGCTGTTGCCCGGAAATATTCGGTTATGTTTATGGCTGCTGTCATTTCTTCACCCGTGATTTGATTTGAGTAGGATCTCCCCCCGGCGTGTAAGTTCATTCCATAGATTACGACTGCCAGTCTGAGAACGAAGTAATCGAGTTTACCGTAAACTCCTTTCAGGTATCCGCTATCTTCATCACGTGTTATGGCAGCGTTTTTATTATACCAGTTTTCGTGAAGATTCTCCGCCTCAACACTGAGAGTGAGGTTTTCCGTTTCTGGGATAGAGACTAATTTTAAAATGTATTCATCCCATTGTCTAAGCAATTCATCAGGGACACGCTTCTTATTATAATTTGGTTTTTCTGCATTATCAGGCCAAACGTTACAAAACCTTGCTAAAAATCCGTTCTCCATTCTGCTGTCTGCTGCGAGTGTCTCAAGCAATTCGGGTTGAATTCCGCCACAAATTAAAATGCAAGGTTTGTCGATTCTGAGAATACTCTCTTTGCCTCCCCCTTTTCGGTTTGTAACCATAGATATTTGGCTATATGAAGATATTAAATTCGACTGTTCCCCAGATTTTCCGCCGGTGTATTTGCCAAAGTCATCAATCATACCTTTTAACTCGTCATGGCAGTTCATCACACCCCTTTGGTTAACTGCGTGAACTGGTGTTAACGCTTCCGGGGTTATGTCCTTAACTAAATACTGGAATAGCCCTGGTTTTTGCATCCGTTCAATTCCGGCCTCCCTCCTGTCTTTCACGCTCATTGCCTCAGTTTGCTCATACAGAGCGTAAGCGATTTGCCATTTTCTAAAGGCCTCCTTATCTAGGTTTTCAAAGGGTCGTGTCGTTACGCTTAAACTTTCTGATTTTCCAGAAGAAACCTCACCAATCAGGCAAAGCCACAATATTGGAACATTGAGGTACTTGGTAAACAATTCCAATTTATCCCCTATTCCTAGAGCTGTGGAGATTATTACTCCCCCTGCCCAAAAATCACGGGGGGTATTAAATGTTTCTGAACAGGTGGAAATAAAATCTTGAATAAATTTAGGCATCCCATCAATAGGTAACAGGCCAATTTTAACAGGTTGTTGCCTCTTTTTCGCCGGGGTTGTGGGTGTAAGGTATTCGGCTTTCAATTCACTGATACAGGCCTTAAAATCGTCTTTGTATTCAAGTAAACAGATAACCCCTACATCTGTATAACCTTTATCACCAAACGGCTCCCCATTGGATGAGAAATTTGTGAACTTGTATAAACCATCTTTCGGATCACGGTTAAACTTTGCGGAAATACCATCTTTCGGATCTTTGCCCGGCCTTGTCCAGTTCTCCCCCTGCTGCTGCCAACCAAAATATTTTAATGCAGAAATTGCCCGGCTGTGAATCATTGGCAGCCTGTTCAGTTCTTCACTAGGTTTATGGTAGTTGTCCGGGAGTTGTTCAAAGGTTGCCGGGGTTGCTGAAATATCGGGTAATATTGATAACAGGTTTTCGCTATCAATTGAACCTGTTGAGTAAAACGCTTCCGGGTCGTGACAAAGAAAACAGGCTCTTACAACATCTTTACAGGCCTGATCTATCTTTAACTGGTAGGTGTCATCTAAGTAGTGAGAAATAGCGTTAAAATAATTCAAATGATTCTCAATAGTGGCCTTATTGATTTTTATAAGAATTTTTAAGCCTGTTCCCGATGGTGAAATAAAAATCATTGCCGGATTTAAAAAGCTGTCACCTGCGACGGTGTCCTTTAGACCAATATCACAATGATCACCATCCGCACAAAAAAAACCTGAGTAGCCCGTAACGTGTTCACTATCTCTTTTTGAACAGGTACAAGAGAAGGTACAATATGATAAATCCTTGTCTTTTAACCTTATACCCATTCTCACATCTTCCGTTACATCTTTCCATCTGTCTGAGATTATCAATTCATGAACCTTTGATAGTGAAATATTTTTTAACGGTGTTGTGTTTTTAATGGGAGCTTTGAAGTAAGAAAATTTCATTTCCCCTTCGTCGGTCTGGTTCGCTGGTAATTTTTCCATTAGATCTTAGCCCTTTCCATTTTTTTGGCTGCTGAATGTGCAAGGGATAGGGCTGCCTTTTGGTCGCTGCTCACTCTTCTATATTTCTGAGATTCTACCCACGTGTCAAGCTCTGTTCTGGAGAGGATCAAACGTTTTCCTATCCTTTGGCTGGGTATTGTGCCATTTGCAGTGAGTTTGTAAAACTGAGATTTTTCAATAGGCAAACCTATTTCTCTGAGGTGGTTTATTGCCTGATCCCTTGTAAGATCATTTGGGATGTTCGCAACAACTTCAGGCAGTTTGATTTTTCGAACTTCAGCTCTGAGTTCTGCCAACTCATTCAGGATAGCTTCAAAAGGATTGTTAACTGTCATAATGTGCTTTATTGGTTATAAAGCACAAATTAAATGTCTAATGATAAGATAGTCAAATATATACGATAGTCGTTAGTAGTGACTATTTTTGACTATTTCCGATAGTTTCTCTGAATAATCTTTAATTAATTCTTGAAATTGTTTTGACTTGGAATTATTATGATTTTTATTTAGGTAGTTATTAAATCCCTTCACATTTCCAATGTTGCCAAAAAAAGAAGTCATTGCCTCAAAAACTACCTGTTGACTGGAATAGGTTTTAAATAAATCCTTTTTCACCAATGCTGTTAATAACGCTGCCGAGTGTTTTCCACTATCCTGAACGGAAATAAATTCTTGTTTGATTTTTTTGGCAAAAGATTCTGGATCATTATAATTAAGAAAGTCGTGGAAACTGTTGACAAATGTTTGAATACGGCCTGTATTGATAAGGGTATTGAGAAATTTGATATACCTGTCAATGAGATCAATTTCAGATTCACTATCCTTTGTCTTTGTTAGGATTTCTCTGTTATTCTTGAATATTTCAAGTTGTCGAGACTGAAATATAATTTTGTCAGTCATTTTTGATCTTTGAAATTCCCTTTCCAAAACAAACTCAAAATCTTCGATTGATTCTGCTCTTCGAAATAAAGGTTCATCAATAGTTACCTTCTGTGGATCTGTTGAGGGGTTGCCTTCTTTATCACACTTTAGGGTGATTGTCTGTGTCCCTGCCGGAAGTCTAAAATAATCTATCAAAGCAAATATAATCTGCAATGATTCATTCCATTGGTTTTTTTTCATTGGATGTAAAATTTGTAAGGGTTGCAGAATTTTTGATTCTCTCCGATTTCTCAAAGCCAGATAAATAGTTTTTTGTTACTCCGATATTTGCGTGGCCTAAACTTTCAGAAATAAAGGAAATATTTGCCCCTGAATTTTTCAGGATAGTGGCGAAGCTGTGCCGGGCTGTGTAGGTTGATATTTTACCGAGATTCAGATCTTTCCCGATGCGTTCCAGTCTGTTGTTGGTATGTTTGATTACATTCTTAACAATGGTCTTAATTTCTGCCTCAGATTCTCCCCCTGAGAGAATAGGAAAAATGATACTTGAAAGATTTTGATCATTCCCCCACCTATCAATGATTGATTTCATTTCAGGGGTTAAATATGCCTGTATTTCCTCTTTAACTGTGTCTGTGTTGATGGTCTTTTGTCTTAACCAAACTACTTCACCGTTTTTAATGTCCGAATATTTTAACCGGGCTAAATCCGCAAAATTGATACCATTGCATAAATAGGAAAATACGAATAAATCACGATAATAGTTTGTTGATTTCTTTCCGTCTGAATACTCAAATATTTGTGCGATTTGGTCTAATGTCAGTGCTAGGTGCCTCCCCTTTCCTGTGGTAATCTTATAACCACCTTCGCCAAATGGATAATCTGATTCTTTAATCAATTTATCAGCCTTCGCCTTATTCATAATTGCCCGGATAGCCCTCATGTGAAAACCTACTGTTGTGAAAGATTTTCCGTTTGCATCCTCTTTTTTTCCGGTTTTCTCTGCCAATAAAAACTTTTCGTAAGCCTTCAACCAAATAACCGTGACAGATTTCAATTTTATGTTTTCACCTTTAAAGCGTTCAATTCCTTTCAGCACATTGTCGTAATAAAGACGGCTCCCCTCTCTCCCCTCCTTTGTAAGATCATTGATTTTGGTTTTAAACGCTGCATTGATCGTATCACCGGCACCTGCTTTCATTCTGTTATTCATCAATTCAAAACTGAAGTCTCCTGAATCAGAAAGTTCCCTCACGTGTTTCTTAACAAGCTCAAAGGAACTTTGAAGATCTTTCCTGATTTCAGCAATTTTTGGGCTTTTACTTTTGGGGAGATCCTTTTCCCAAATCTCTTCAGTTACCATTGCACCGGGGGTAAATTCCCATATTTTGCGCTGATAAATAACTCTAATCCTGATCTTGTACAAACATCCTTCATATTCTCTGCGTTTATCCAACACAGTTAATAAGCTAATACCGTCTTTTACAAAGCTATACATATCTTTAAGCTTTTGATGTTTGTACGGATCTTGTACAAACATTGTACAAACAAAGATAGTAAATATATACAAACAAAGTAAAATATAGAAAATTATTATTTTATCTTTGCAATTAATTATCAATGTTTTAAACTGATATAGAAACAAAGTAAAATGTAGTAAATAGGGGATATTATGATTCTGGATCAGAAGAGTTCAGGTTCGAAACCTGACAGGACAACTTAGAAATCAAACACTTACACATTCAAGCGTGTAGGTGTTTTTTGTTTCTTGCCAGGTTCTTGCCAGGTTCTTGCCAGGTTTTGGGGGATCTGAATGATTTTAGATAACCATTCATAGTGGATTTTGGGTGATAAATTACCCTGGAAATGGGATTTATGCCTGCTTTATTCTTTAAAAATAACTTAGTATTAAACCCGTTAATGTATTAGCGTTAATTGGTTTTGAAATATAATCATTGCATCCTGCCTCTATCGCTTTTTCCCTGTCTCCACTAAGTCCAAATGCTGTTTGAGCAATGATAATAATATTCTTATTAAACTTTCGGATTTGTCGGGTTGCTTCATATCCGTCCATAATGGGCATTTGAATATCCATTAAGATCAAATCAATATCAGAATTATTATGGCAAGTTTCAACAGCTTCTTCGCCTGTTTTTACTTTTATCACCTCATCACTTATTTTCTTAATTAAAATAGAAATTAGGTTCTCTGAAATTTCGTCATCTTCCGCAATTAATATTTTCAGTTTTTTATTCAGATTTAATGTTTCAATGGATGAACCATTATCTCCAGATGTAACTTTTTGTTCAATTGTTGATAGGTATGGAAGGGTAAAATAAAATACAGAGCCGATTCCCTCTTCACTTTCTAACCATATTTTCCCGCCTAACATTTCAACATATGATTTGGTAATCGCCAATCCTAATCCGGCTCCCTGGTAGGCTCGTTTATCGCCTATATCAGCCTGGATAAAACGTTCAAATATAGCTTGCTGCCGGTTACTTGGAATTCCTATACCCTGGTCTTTCACAAAAAATTCCAGTTCAGCTGGTTCTCCGGTTTGTTTTAAAATATATCCGAATTCAATGGTCCCTTTGTCGCTAAATTTAATGGCATTTTTTATCAGGTTAGTAAGAATTGCGAAGACCTTCTCACGGTCTGTTTGAACGACAGATTCTTTTGAAGGAAGGCTGTTCTTAACCAATAGGTTCATTCCCTTTTGTTCAACCTCAGGTCTGAAAAAGGTACAAATATAATCCAGCTGCTCATTAATATTGGATTCAGTAATATTAACATTCATCTGACCTGACTCTATTTTTGAAATATCGACGATATCATTGATGATATTTAGCATCCTGGCACCACTTTTTTCGATGAGGCTGATATATTCCAGTATTTCTTCACCAGATAACTTAGAATCTTTCAGTAAATCAGCAAAACCAAGTATACCATTCATTGGAGTTCGGATCTCGTGGCTCATATTAGCCAGGAATGCAGATTTCAAACGATCGCTTTCTTCGGCCTTTTCTTTGGCTGCAATTAATTCAATTTCCGTCTTTTTACGTTCAGTGATTTCTTCTATAAATCCTTCAGTATAAATTTCATTGCCATTTTCATCCCGAACTATTTTTGCATTGAGTGATACCCAAATCGGACTACCATCCTTTCGTTTAAGTTGACATTCATATCCTTTTAAAATATTGTGTTTTTCGAGCAAAAAAATATATTCCGACCGTTGCTCAGGAATGTACCAAACCTGATTTGCAGAATCATTCATTTCCTTCAGATATTCAGCTGGTGAATTATACCCAAGCATTAATGCGACCGCAGGATTAGCCATTAAACTCTTTCCATCCATGGATGTTCTAAACATTCCTTCAATAGCATTGTCATAAATATATCTGTATTTCTCTTCACTTTCCTTTAGCTTAATTTCTGTTTGTTTCTGCCTGGTAATATCAAGAATAGATGTATTAATAAATAATGGTTTTCCCGAATCGGTTTTTTGTAACGTCGAAGTTAAAATTACATAAATTATTGAACCGTTTTTGTGTAAATATCTTTTCTCTATTTGAATCGATTTTTTTTGACCTTTTAATAAGGAATCAATTGCCAAACTACTTTCTGAAATATCATCCGGATGAGTTATCTGCATCCAGGTTTTTGTTTGAACTTCCTCATATGAGTATCCAAGTAAGTCACTAAATGCCTTGTTTGTTTTTATTGAGCCATCTAAACTGGTAATTGATAAGCCAATAGGAGAATTTTCAAAAACACTGCGAAAGTACATTTCACTTTCTTCAGCTTTTTCTTTGGCTTTGATTAATTCTTTCTCTGTCTGCTTGATTTCATGTATATCAGTACAAGTACCAAACCATTTAGATATACTTCCATTTAAGTTTAAGACAGGCACCCCGCGAATCAACCACCATCTATAAATGCCATCCTTTCGGCGTAATTGACATTCTATTGAATAGCTTCCTTTATTTTTAATTGCATTTTGCCAGGCATCCCATGCCCGTTGTTGATCATCGGGATGAAATGGCTTGTTCCACCCATGACCATAGCTTTCCTCCAAGGATAGCCCGGTGTATTCTACCCATTGTTGGTTAAAGTAAATATTCCATCCATCAGAACGTGTAACCCAAACGATTTGGGGCATAGACTCTGCCAACAATTTAAATTCATTTTCACTTGTTTTAAGTGCCTCCTCAGCCAGCTTGCGCTCTGTAATATCCTGAACAACTCCAAGTATTGTTGTGCCGTTTGACAAATTCTTTGAGCGGGTTTGTATCCAGATTACTTTGCCATCAGTACGGATCACTCGGGATTCTAAATAAAAGGGAGTTCCTGACAAATAAGCATTATCGGCCAACTTGCTACTTTTCTCAAAATCGTCCGGGAAATAGAACTGTTTACGATACTCCTCTAAAGGAAGACATATTGCCTTGCGGTCGGCACCGTATAATTCAGCCATTTCTGGCGAAAGAAAAATAGTCTGAGACGGAATATCGATTCTATAGGATCCAAGGAGCGCAAGCTCTTGCGAATCCTCCAAAAGTATTATTTTTTCATTTAGCTTATTCTCCAACAATTTACGTTCGGTAATGTCTTCTATCATACAAAGATGGCGAAGCGGCATATTTTCTTCCTCGATTAAGTGGGAGATTGTCATATGTATCCAAACCCATGAGCCATCCGGACGAATATAACGTTTCTCCATTTGAAAACCGTTAAACTTACCTTTAATCAATAATGCCATATTGTCCAGATCTTCCTGAATATCATCGGGATGAGTAATACTTATCCAATCAATTTTAGCCATTTCTTCAATTGAACGACCTGCAATTTTTGCAAACATTGGATTCACTTCATAAATTCTGCCAGTGATAGAATCAATAAGAGCAATTCCTAATGGAGCATCCTCAAACATAGTTCTAAACCGCCGCTCTATTTTTGTAAACGCCTTATTTGCAAGTTTAAGTTCGTTGATGTCTTGATGAATTGCGATCCAAACAATCCCAAACTTGGGGTCATTAAATGTAGAAACAAACGCAAAGCCCCAGAATGTTGTGCCATCCATTCTTATATTTTGAATTTCTCCTTTCCAAGATCCTTTTGTTTTAAGATGATCAGTGATTTCACTGGCTATTTCTTCCGGGCTTCTGATTGTTGGTGCATTAACAGTACTTATTTGTTTTCCAATTAATTCATTGGGAGCTGCCTTAAACATCCTGTTAATGGAGGGATTAGCATAAATTATAACACCATCATCAGTCCTAATCAAAAAGACTCCTTCCGACATATTATCGACAATTTTGCCCTTTAAAAGTAGTTCTCTATCTCTATTTTTGACTTCAGTTAACTCAGTAGCCTCCTTTAGTGATTTATACTCATTTCGCAATTTCTGCAACTCTAAAATGAGTTCTTCTTTGGTTTTGGATTGATCATTCATACAGTTTTATATTAACTATAAGATTATGGCAATCAAAGTTATCGAATAAAACGAATAATTTAAGGATATATACTTGCGAATGAAGTTCCTGATTGCAAATATTTTTGAATCTCTTAAACAAAGCCATTAATAAATTAATCAATTGAATCATCAAATGTAGCGAATCTCCCTCTAAATCTATTATTCCTTGACTATTACTAAAACGGAGAAATTAAACAACAGGATACAAAATCCGATTCTTTACCAAAACCCGATTCACGGATATCTAGCACAATTTTATGATATCTTTATTTCACACTTAAGAATTTTTATTTAATACTTATAAGCACCACATTATCTTTGCTTTAAAGTAAGATCATAGAAAATGAAACCTACATTTTATTATCCAAAGAAAAACTTAGAGCCATTTAATAATCCCGCTAGAGCCTTATTTTCTAAATGGAATCGAATTTTCGGGTTATTGAAAACTAACTACAGTAAAAACCGAAATAATCTTTTGACACCTTTCATAATTTTGATTGTTGTACCCAGAGAAACAAATTTAATGAGTAACTGCTCCATCAGTTGGGTAATTGGATCTATCATTGTCCTTATTATCTTGGGGGTATTATATCTTTTGGTAAAAACGGATAAGCTTTAAATTGGTATTTATACTTCTTGCTGTCTGATTACCAATCGCATCTTATCTAGGTCTTATCCAAATATGAATGAGAGAAGGATCATCCATTAAACAAAACTTTAACATTTCAAACCAGAATTTTTCCCAAAATCGAAGACCAGATAAAATTACCCGACGATCTCATTGAACCATTAAGATTGGGTTATATGAACTTCCATTATTAAACGTTTCAGTTGGTGTATAACCGGAACAACAAATTCTGTAAAGATCAGCTATTCGACAACTGCTACATCTGGAACTCTAAGTGTGACTGCTTCCAACAGTTGCGGAACAAGTGCTGCACCAACCCTGGCAATCACCGGATTGAAAGGGATTATGATACCCGATAATAGGTTACAGGGATCTGTTGATACAACTTTCACATTTAACCTGCCACTGATTCAGAATAAGTTAAATGTCTTTCCGAATCCGACCCTTGGCAGTGCAACCTTTACATTCCAGATCAATGAAAATGCAAGGGTCAGGTTGGATATCTATTCGGTGAATGGACTTCTTATCGCCAGAGTTTTTGATGGAGATGCAGAGACAGGAATTGCGCAATCAGTCAAATTTAACCAATCTCTTTCGACCGGCATTTACCCGTGTATATTGAGGTGGAATGGGAAAATGATCACTGTGAAATTGGTTATCGTTCAATAGAGGTATTTGTAAACAATCAACATGAGATAAGCCGTTCCAAAGTGATTTGGAATGGCTTATCTCATTTAACCGGTATTGAGTTAATAAACAACAAAGGTCTTTAACAATTGATGAGTGGTCAATCTTTAATCATAATTCCTAAAATAAATAGGTAGAGTCAGGAATAGGACTCAAAGGTATGCTTATTTAGAGGAAGATGATCCTATAATTTCAAATAAGTTCCTGGGTGATTCTTTAAATGTATTATTGAAAAAATATATAGACAAAACGATGAAGAGAATAAAACCAAAAACAATCAATAATTGCATCCATGATGTCTTTTGAATTTCATGACGGGCGTTTACTTCACAAACTTCTCCAGGACAATATTTGGCTTTCTTTCCATAAAACCAACCATAAAAAAGGCACCCCAGACAAATACCGAATGCGGATTCAAAAAACAAGAAAATCAGACAGATCAGGCAAATCAGACCCGTAATCGGACTATATGAATTGATAAATACTACCAATACCAACATGATTAGTACCAAGATTAAACCGATTATCCAGGCAAACTTTTTTTGAGCGGCACCTACATATTCCGGTACCTGTCTTCTGACTATCAGTCTTCCAATGATTAAAGCCGGCGAAAACCGCGGGTTGATGAAAACCCGAATGACAAAATCGACAAGAAAAGCAAGAATAAAATACTTCAGAACTATAAAATTCTTATTCAAAACAGCTAATAACACCGATATAAAGGCAAAAACAAAAAATATTCCCGCAGCCGCCCTTATTTCACGTTCATTCAATACAGGAATTTCGTAACCATTAACATCCTCTCCAAACTTGATCACTTTGCTCATTTCTTATAGTACTTAAATAAATAGTATGAAATAAAACATCAAATGTATAGATTTATTTTGAAATTTATGAAGGTGCTACCATATGGTTGTATAAAATCCGTTCTGCACAAAGTACCTATTTTAACAGCCTTTAATAATAAATTCATCCAAAGGCAATTGATCAAGAAGTTAATCTGCATAACATTACCTCTTATACTGTTTTCGGGTTGGGGTTCCAATAAGAACGGCAATCCAGTGACCAACCTTTTTTAATTATGCGATTTGACTTTAGTCAGGTAAATAAAAACACTATAGACTATAAGTAATAATATATATTTGTATCTTTACATTTATAGATCAAGCTAGCATCAGGATAAAGTTCGGTGAGATTTAATCCGGGAACACCTAAAGTGACTCATTCTGAGTGAATTAATTATATGTTTAACTTAAATTTCAAAAAAATGAAAACAAAAATTTTAAAATTAGTTGGCGGAACATTAATTTGTGGTTATTTATTGACTTCTTGCTATGCTTATACTAGTGTAGTAGGTGAAGGTGCAAAAGGAAATCAGAAGGTTACTAAATGGAATCACTATGTCATTGAAGGACTTGTTCCTGTAGGTGTTTCTGATTCTAAAGTTATGGCTGGTGGTGCAAAAGACTATACTGTGTTCACAAGAATGTCTTTTGTTAACGGCCTGATTGGAGGAATAACTTTCGGAATTTATACGCCAACTACAACTACTGTAACCAAATAATAATCAACTAATATGAAGAGGCTGTCTGAAAAGGCAGCCTTTTTATTTTTGGTTAAATTACTGAAAAATCTAGGTAGTAATTGATAAGTTTTAATTTCCAGTCTTTGATTTCTGTTTTTAGTGTTCCAATTAGGCTTCTTGCACTTAAAACAACTG
>CAIXZH010000044.1 GCA_903923905.1 uncultured Bacteroidia bacterium | reverse complement strand
TGCAGCCGAAGGCTGGGTGATCGTGGCATCAACGGTGGTGGTGCACCCGTTGTTGTCGGTAACCGTGAAGGTATGAAGTCCTGCTGCAAGACCTGTCTGGGCAGGCGTAACCACATACGGGGCGGTCCCGCCCGAGGGGGTAATCACCACTGATCCTGTCGACTGACCATAACACAAAACATTCGTCTGGCCGGTTAAGGTGGCTGTCAGTGCTGCTGAAGGCTGGGTGATCGTGGCATCAACGGTGGTGGTGCACCCGTTGTTGTCGGTAACCGTGAAGGTATCAAGTCCTGCTGCAAGACCTGTCTGGGCAGGCGTAACCACATACGGGGCGGTTCCTCCCGAGGGGGTAATCACCACTGATCCTGTCGACTGACCATAACACAAAACATTCGTCTGACCGGTTAAGGTGGCAGTCAGTGCAGCCGAAGGCTGGGTGATCGTGGCATCAACGGTGGTCATACACCCGTTGTTGTCGGTGACGGTGAAGGTGTGAATTCCCGCTGCAAGACCTGTCTGGGCAGGGGTAATCACATAAGGCGAAGTGCCGCCGGCAGGGGTGATCACCGCGGAGCCTGTCGACTGACCAAAACACAAAACATCCGTCTGACCTGTTAAGGTGGCAGTCAGTGCAGCCGAAGGCTGGGTGATCGTAATGGTCTGTGAAGCAGATCCGGAGCTGTTTGTTACTGTCACTGAATATGGACCGATTATCAGGCCGTTGCGATTACTAGTTGTAATTGTTGAATCATCTGACCATGAATAGGTTTCGGTTCCATCTGGCGCAGTGACAATTACATTGATTGTCCCGTCAGAACCCCCGTAACATGATACATTTTTTAGGGAATAGGTGATAGTTGGAGCCTGACCAGCTTGGCTTGGAGCCATTTCCGGTATTGATTTTGCCATCTCGGGTGTACGCGCGCGCGCATAAAAAAAAACACCTGCATTTTCCCGAATAGCTGATCCATAAATCAGATGGCTATTGCAGAGTAAAAAAACAATCAATATGGGATATAATGTTCGCAAATTTATAATGTTTCTAAATAACTATCTTTTTTGCTCTAAAAAGTTGAAAAGGATTTGAACCTTGTTGAATATCCTTATTATACAGGGTGTTTCTGACAATTAGTACTGAATATTAATCACTTTTACTGTCGAGCATTTACTAATGTATAGCTCTAAATGCTAATACTTTATAGTTAATATCAGATTAAGGTTATTTTTGATGAGGTTGTCGCGATTGGTTATTCCTGCAATTTACTCGGCAAAAGGTAGGTCTTGATGTACAATATCTTCTTTGTGTAAATTTATTTGTGTTGATTACAAATATAGTAAATTTATTTCACTTTGATACCATTTAATGTAAATTAATTATTTACGTCTGTAAATTTATTA
Source organism: uncultured Bacteroidia bacterium (assembly GCA_903923905.1). GTDB lineage: Bacteria > Bacteroidota > Bacteroidia > Bacteroidales > Prolixibacteraceae > JAAFHB01. The sequence continues at coordinate 21,991 of CAIXZH010000044.1, read as the reverse complement.
AATATTAACATAATATTACAACAGGGCGCAAACCAATTCGTAAACATTCAATAGGATCCTACAAAACATACGAGTACACCAATTCAGGTCAATGCTTATCCAAAACAAGCTGAATTGTGGCATATTTATACTTTACCGGCAATTTACGGCTGAATAAATAACCCTGCTATCCGGTATTAATATATAAAAAATTAAATTAAAAATTAGATTAAATTTTAACATGCTCCCGCTATAGAACTCCAGCATCAATAGGTATTACAAGCATATTGTTACTTAATAGGTAAGATTATCTAATTAGAAATCAGTAATACCTATAAAATCCATGAACAGTCTTATATTATGCCATTTATGACAATTTATCCGGATAATTGGAAAAGGAAGGATACTTAGCTACATCATAACAGGAAAGTATAATTCTCCTGTTGTGTCAAATAAATCCAGATATCTGATAGTGATACCTTAAATATTAATTATTCAAGGTAGGTGTAACCATAGAGTCCGGAGCGGTAATTTGAGAGAAATTCCTTGCCTTCCTCTGCAGTAATAATTCCGGATTTTACGGAAGAAGTTACCCATGTTTCTACTGTCCTGACTAATTTTTTCGGATTGTACTGAACATACTCAAGGACCTCAGCAACAGTCTCTCCATCTATAATCTGATCGATACTATAACCCTTGTCGTCAACCGAAACATGAACTGCATTTGTATCTCCGAAAAGGTTATGCAAATCACCCAGAATTTCCTGATAAGCTCCGACCAGAAATACACCAATATAATAAGGTTCTTTAGGTTTAAGTGAATGGACAGGAAGGTAATAAGAGAGGTTACGGGTAGATATAAAATTATCAATTTTACCGTCTGAATCACAGGTAATGTCCTGAAGCGTAGCCGACCGGTCAGGTTTCTCATCAAGACGTTGAATAGGAATAATTGGAAATATCTGGTCAATTGCCCATGAATCAGGTAAAGACTGAAACAGTGAAAAATTACAGAAATATTTATCAGATAACAATTTAGGAAGATTTATCAACTCTTCTGAAACATGCTTCATCCCGCTAGTCATTTGTTGAATCTCTTTGGCTATAGACCAGAATAGCCGTTCAATTTTAGCTCGGGTCTGTAAATCTAATAAACCCAGACTAAACCGATCAAGCGTTTCCTCGCGAATCTGTTGGGCATCGTGCCAGGTTTCGTGCATCCTTGTTTGATTCAGAGAATTCCAAAGTGAATAAAGCTCTTTAAGCAATTCATGGTCGCTAGCATCAATCTCCTCTTCCTCCTCCCATATGGGTAAACTTGTTGCTTCAAGAACCTCAAAAACAAGGACAGAATGATGAGCGGTAAGTGATCTGCCCGACTCGGTAATAACATTTGGGTGTGGAAGACCATTTTTATCACTTACGTCAACCATAGTGGATATCACATCATTAACATACTCCTGTATGCTGTAATTGACACTGCTTTCGCTATTCGAGGACCGGGTGCCATCATAGTCAACCCCCAATCCTCCACCGATGTCTACAAAACTGATATTATATCCATTTTGATGCAATTGCACATAGAATTGGGATGCCTCGCGGATTGCAATTTTAATGCGTCTGATTTTATTGACCTGACTCCCTATATGGAAATGAACCAGATGAAGACAATCTTTCATCTTGTTTTTTTCAAGTATATCCAAAGCATCAAGCAACTCGCTTGAAGTGAGGCCAAATTTACTCACATCTCCCCCGGAATCTTCCCATTTCCCACTACCTGAACTCGCAAGTTTGATCCTGATCCCCAAATTTGGTCTGATTTTAAACTGCTTGGCAATCTTTATAATTAATTTAAGTTCACTTAATTTCTCAACTACCAAAAAAATTCGCCGACCCATCTTTTGTGCAAGCAACGCCAATTCGATATAATCATCATCCTTATAGCCATTGCAAATAATCAACGAATCATTATCTGTGTTGATTGCAATAACCGCATGCAATTCGGGTTTTGAACCGGCTTCCAGTCCAATATTGAATTTTTTACCATGGCTTACAATCTCTTCAACCACAGGCCTCATCTGGTTAACCTTAATGGGATAGATAATAAAATTCTGTGCTTTGTACAAATACTCTTCAGAAGCTGTCTTGAAACAACTGGCCATTTTCTCGATCCTGCTATCCAATATATCCGGGAACCTGATCAACATCGGCGCAGAAACATCCCGCAATTGAAGTTCCTCAACCAACTCTTTAAGGTCGACTTCAACACCATTTTTCCTCGGTGTTACAACAACATGACCTTTATCACTGATTGAAAAATAATTTATTCCCCATCCTGTGATGTTATACAGCTCTGCAGAGTCTTCAATACGCCATTTTCTCATTAATTATGATTTTGTTTGTTTAAATCTGGAAACCCCAAAATTGCGATAAAGGTAGTAAATTTGTGCCATCAAAAGAGAGATAAAAAACGTTTACTGTAAAATTGAAAATAGCTTCTATGGAAATCAAATTTAATGCATCATCAGAAAAACAATCGATTGCTAAAGCCTACCTGATTCTTGAACGGAATTTCCGGAAAGAAATTTCATTAAATGAGGATGAAACTGCTTACCTGAATAACCAAATGGAAGAAAATAACCTGGTCATAATAAACAGATTCAATGAGTTAATAATATTCACATTGGTCGAAAATTCCCAAAATAAAACTGTATTTCTGGAACAATGCCGCAAGAGTGGAAACGAAATCTCAGCAATTCTTCAAAAGGAAAAAATCAGCCAAATTGACCTCATAATATCAAAGGAAGAGCCTGATGGCTCCTTCGCAATTGCTGAAGGATTATCATTAGGCAGTTATCAGTTTTTAAAGTACAGGTCACCTGGATCCAGGATTCCTTGGAATCTTAAACTAATAAACTTTGTCGGGACAGCCATTTCACAAGAACAGGTCAACCAGTTGGCTACAATGGTTGATGCTGTCTTTATAGCCCGTGACCTTGTGAACGAGCCAGCTTCGCATCTAAACTCACTGCAACTCGCAGAGAATTTTGAGAAGATGGGGATATCAGCAGGATTTGAAACTCAAATATTTCAAAAAGAAAAGATTAAAGAGTTGAATATGGGGGGATTGATGGCAGTCAACCAGGGAAGTATTGATCCACCAACATTTTCGGTACTGAAATGGGAGCCTGCCGATGCCAAAAATAAAAAACCATACGTTTTAATTGGGAAAGGGGTTGTATATGATACAGGCGGACTTAGTCTGAAACCGACCAAAGATTCGATGGATTATATGAAATGTGACATGGCTGGCGGTGCAGTTGTGGCAGCTGTTATCTATTTTGTGGCTAAATGTAAGATTCCTATTAATGTTATTGCGTTGATTCCATCAACCGACAACCGCCTGAATGGCAATGCCTATGCCCCTGGAGATGTCATAAGGATGCACAGCGGACAAACCGTCGAGGTACTAAATACCGATGCAGAAGGAAGATTGTTGCTTGCCGATGCCTTGAGCTATGCAAAGATTTATCATCCGGAACTGGTAATTGATGTTGCAACACTAACAGGGGCAGCCGCAATGGCCATCGGCCAATACGGTATCGTCGCAATGGGAAACGCTGTGGAAGCAACTTTTAATACGTTGAAACGATCGGGAGAAAATGTATATGAACGAATTGTTGAATTTCCATTATGGGAGGAATATGGCGAATCCATTAAATCTGATATCGCTGATCTTAGGAATATTGGCGCCCGTGAGGCAGGTGCAATTACAGCCGGAAAATTTCTGGAGAATTTCACAGATTATCCCTGGATTCACCTCGATATTGCCGGCCCTGCATTCCTAAATAAAGCGGATCATTACCGGACCAAAGGGGGTACAGCTTCAGGAGTCAGACTTTTAATCGACTTTCTAACACATTTGGCCTGAGCTCAATTGCCCGCTATTCGGGAAAATCTGCAACAACTTATAAATGCCATTGTGGCCGGCAGATCAGGTGCAGCGTTAAAATACACTCAATGATTCTCAAATTAAAACCTTATATTTGACAATTCAACGGTTATAGAATACGGTTGTTTATTAATCTTTAAAAGTCCTGGAATGGAGCAACATAAAATTAAGGTGGGGATAACTCACGGTGATATTAATGGAATTGGATACGAAATAATTATTAAAGCTTTAGCAGATAGCAGGATTCTGGAGATGTGTACTCCGATTGTGTATGGATCATCTAAAGTTGCTGCTTATTACCGCAAGGCGATGGATAATGAAATATTTACTTTTAATACCATAAACACGGCTAAAGAGGCAAATCCCAAACGCCCCAATATCATTAACTGTATCAGTGAAGAGGTTCGTGTGGAGCTTGGAAAATCTACAAAGATGGCAGGAGAAGCATCCTTTGCAGCGCTTGAGGCTGCTGTGCGCGATCTTAAAGCAGGTGATATTGATGCGATCGTTACTGCTCCAATTAATAAGGAAAATATCCAATCAGAAAGCTTTAAGTTCCCTGGACATACCGAATATTTTGCCAAAGAGTTTGGCACTAAAAATTATCTGATGCTCATGATCAGTGATATTCTGAAAATCGGAGTAGTAACAGGTCACATTCCCATTAGTCAGGTTGTTGCATCAATTACCAAAGAAAATATTTTAAGTAATTTGCGGGTTCTCCATAAAACATTGCTTGAAGATTTCTCAATCCGAAAACCACGCATTGCTGTGCTTGGCCTCAATCCGCACGCAGGTGACGGAGGAGTTATCGGAGATGAAGAGGAAAAAATCATCCTCCCTGCTATCAGACAGGCGAACGATGAAGGGATTATCGCGATTGGACCATATCCTGCAGATGGGTTTTTTGGAGCCGGTGATTTCAAAAAGTTTGATGCCACGCTGGCCATGTACCATGACCAGGGGTTGATCCCGTTTAAATCATTCGCATTTGAATCAGGAATAAATTATACCGCCGGATTACCAATTATCAGAACCTCACCGGGGCATGGAACTGCCTATGATATCGCAGGTACGGGAACTGCCTCGGAAGAATCTTTCCGAAATGCACTCTATCTGGCTATTGATCTTTTCGAAAACAGGAAACGGTTTAATTTACTTTCAAAAAATCCGCTGCAACGGCACGAAATTGACCGAACAGGTGGAGAATAGCGTTTCAAATTCACTTTTGAACCATGTACGAATATATTAAAGGAATAATTTCAGGATTGACTCCGGCCGGGGTAGTAATAGAAACCGGAGGATTGGCATACTTTTTGCACATTTCCGTAAATACATACTCCCGGATTAAGGGAACCGAGCATACTAAATTATTTCTGCATGAGGTAGTGAGGGAGGATGCCCACTTGCTGTATGGCTTTTCAGATCAGGAGGAACGTGATTTTTTCAGGATGTTGATTTCAGTCAATGGAATAGGCGCAGCTATAGCTATTATGATGCTTTCATCCTATCTGCCTGATGATCTCCGGGATGCCATTTTAACGGATAATGTAAATCTTCTTAAAAGCATTAAGGGAATTGGGGCCAAAACAGCCCAAAGGGTTATTATTGAACTGAAAGATAAAGTGGGTAAAGGGATAACCTCAGACAGGGTTCTTAAATCAGGAAATTCAGTAGTCCGCAATGAAGCATTGAGCGCCCTGGAAATGTTGGGATTCAATAAGAAAGCAGTGGAGAATTCTATAGATCAAATAATTGCAGCAAAGCCGGACCTTACCGTTGAACAACTTTTGAAAATTGCATTAAAAAGCTTTAATTAAAATATATTGCGAGGAGTCTTCTTAAATACGGCAGTAGTCTTATCTTTATTGATCATTTCCTCTTTAACCGGCAATACTGTTGCAAAGGGAAGGCTGGATGTGTCAGAAGGGGAAGATTTAGCAAATCTCAAACCATTAATACAGGATTCCTTTCGCCACGACACACTCATCTCCCTTCCCTTTCCATTTAAAGATCAGAGCCTTTTTGCAAAATCCGGGACCAAAGACTCCTCTGCATTGTACCTGAAAAAGCCTTCAAATATTCATACCATCATTGAATATGATCCTGTTTCCGGCGATTATCTGATCTCTGAAAAAATCGGGACTATGGATTACCGTCTCCCAATCTGCCTGCGCCGAATTGATTTCCTGAAAAACGACTTTCAGGAATCTATCGACCGCTACTGGAGAGACCGTATAGCTCAGAATTCCCTCGATAAAAAATCACAGCTCATTCCTCAGTTTCAGATCGGCGGAGAAGCTTTCAAAACTGTTTTTGGATCAAATGTTGTAGATATAAAACCACAGGGCTATGTTGAAATAAGCCTTGGTGTTATGAGTACCAGAATCGAAAATCCGTCGATCCCGGTTCGGATGCAAAAAATTACAACCTTCAATTTCACTGAAAAAATCAATGTTAATCTCGATGGACAGATAGGTGACAGGCTAAAAATGAAGTTTAACTATAACACCGATGCAACCTTTGACTTTGAGAATAAAATAAAATTGGATTACACGGGTCATGATGACGATTTTTTGAAAAAAATTGAAGCAGGTAACGTATCCATGCCTCTGGCAGGAACCCTGATCAAAGGGGGAACAAATCTATTTGGAGTCAAAATGGATATGAAATTCGGGAAATTAACGGTTTCAACAGTTCTTTCGCAGCAAAAAGGGGAGACAAAAGTGATTAATTCACAGGGTGGTGCAACATCATCCAAGTTTAATATTAATGCAACAGATTATGATGCAAACCGCCATTTTTTATTGGCCCACTATTTTCACGACAATTATGATAATGCCTTACAGGCCTTGCCTATTATCAGATCCCCGGTAACCATTGATAAAATCGAAGTTTGGGTGACCAATAAAACCAACAATTTCCAGCAATCGCGGAACATTTTGGCCCTGATGGACCTGGGCGAAACCGGAAATAATAAGCAGAATCAGACTATTCCCGCTTTTGGCGATAATCCCGGTCTGCCATTTCCTGCCAATACTTTCCCTGGAAACAATGTGAACGGCCTCTATAAACAGATGAGTACCACCTTTGCCGGAATTCGAAATGTTTCACAAATCACTCAGGTATTAAATCCATTGGCAGCAATGAATTTTATCCGGGGGCGAGATTATGAAAAAATCGAAAATGCACGGTTATTGGATTCAACCGAATATACTATAAATCGACAACTTGGATATATATCTCTAAATCAAGCACTAAACGCTGACGAGGTTTTGGGAGTTGCCTACCAGTACACCGAAAATGGCGTAGCTTTTCAGGTGGGAGAATTTTCAACTGATGGTATTGCTGCTCCGGGTACATTAATCCTGAAATTGCTTAAGGGGACCAATCTTAGCCCAAGATTTAAGAACTGGAGTTTGATGATGAAAAACATCTACAATATAAACGGTCAGCGAATTTCAGCCGAAAATTTCAAGATGGATGTCCACTACAGAAACGATGCTGCCGGTTTGGATATCAGCTATCTTCCAGATGGCCCTCTTCAACAGAAAATATTGCTTGGCGTGATGAATCTTGACCGCTTGGACAAACAACTTGATCCTTATCCGGATGGTATTTTTGATTTCATTGAAAAAATTACGATCAATTCTCAACGAGGCCGGATTATTTTCCCGGTTCTCGAGCCATTTGGATCAAATCTTTCCAGGCAAATGGCAGGCAATACTGCTTCTATAAACAAGTATGTCTTCCAGAGCTTGTATGACAGTACAAAAACTGTAGCCGCACAGGATGCAGAGAAAAATAAATATAAGCTGACCGGAAGTTTTAAAGGATCTTCGACCAGTGATATTTCACTTGACGCAATCAACATTGCGCGTGGTTCGGTAAAAGTGTTGGCAGGTGGACTGGCGCTTCAGGAGAATATCGATTATATCGTGGATTATACGCAAGGGAAAGTGAAAATCATTAATCAGGGAATCCTTGAATCGGGAACCCCGATAACCATTTCTACGGAAAGTCAGGATTTGTTCAGTATGCAACAAAAGACACTCCTGGGGACACATCTGAATTACGAATTCAATAAAAATTTCAATATTGGCGGTACGCTGATGTACCTTAACGAGCAACCACTTTATACCAAGGTAAATTACGGCGATGATCCGATTTCCAACCTCATGCTCGGTCTGAATACCTCCTACAATACTACTTCAGGGTTACTTACCAAGGTCGCAAATTTACTCCCTTTCCATAAAACCAATGAAGTTTCAAAGATTGCGGTCGAAGGGGAATGGGCAAAATTAATTCCGGGACATCCGAAATCCATTACCAAACAAGGCGCTGTTTATTTGGATGATTTTGAAGGAGCTCAAACCCCCATCAGTCTGAAATCATTCGTGGGTTGGTCTATTGCCAGCACTCCCCAATACAATGAGTTGTTCCCCGAAGGTAATTTAATCAATGATCTCGCCAATGGCTATAACCGGGCACATCTTGCGTGGTATATCATAGATCCGTTTATGCAACGAAGCACAGCCCCCAATTACCTGATCGCAGAAAAAAAACTTAATGATCACCGGATCAGGGAAGTTTCCCAGCTGGAGATGTATCCCGAACGGCAAATCCCATCCGGACAGCCAACCAATATCCCTACGCTTGACATCGCCTATTATCCTTCCGAAAGAGGGTCTTACAACTATGATGCCTTGCCTACGGTCTATTCCTCAGGGGTAGATCAAAACGGCCTTTTGAAATCACCCGAATCGCGATGGGGCGGTATCACGACTAAAATCACAACCAGCGATTTTCAGAATGCCAATATTGGGTATATTCAATTCTGGGTGATGGATCCTTTCGCCATGGATGAGGAGCTCGGGTCTATTAATCCCGGAGGCGATATGTATTTTGACCTGGGGAGTATTTCAGAAGATGTTTTGCGCGATGGGCGGAAATCGTTTGAGCAGGGCTTACCCTCTGACGGAAATTACTCCAATTGTGACCAAACAGCCTGGGGTAGAGTTTCAAAACAGCAGGCCCTGGTAAAGGCCTTCGACAATTCGACGCAGGCACGGGTATATCAGGATATTGGACTCGACGGACTCAGTTCAAAGGATGAAAAATCTTTTTTCAGTAAATATCTCAGCACCCTTGGATCAGTAGTTAACAATAGTACAGCTCTGGCCCAGGCCGATAAAGACCCATCAAGCGATGACTACCACTATTTTAGAGGCTCAGATTATGATCGGGACACACTGGACGTTTTACAACGGTATAAGTATTATTCCCGGTCAGAAGGAAACTCGCCCACTTCGGCTCAGTCACCCGAAAATTATCCGACCGCAGCAACATCAATCCCTGACGTAGAGGATATCAATGACGACAATACCCTGAATGAAAATGAGGCTTACTACCAGTATCATCTCCGAATCGACCGGAATAATATGGCAATTGGCCAGAATCATATTACCGATAAGATCACTTCCAATGTAACCCTTTTTAGTGGCAAAAAGTCCACAATTACCTGGTATCAGTACACTATTCCGGTGAGTTCTCCGGATAAAGTGTATGGTTCTATCAGCGATTTCACTTCCATTCGTTTTATGCGCATGTTTCTTAAAGGATGGCAAAAACCTGTTGTTATGCGGTTTGCTTCGCTCGATCTGATCAGGTCAAGCTGGAGAGCTTATGATCAGGATCTCACAGAAGACCTGACCGCACCGGTCCAGAATCCGAATACACAATTTGAAATATCTGCCGTGAATATCGAGGAAAACAGCACCACCTCCCCGGTGAATTATGTCCTTCCTCCCGGGGTAAGCCGTCAGATTGACCCCTCAAATCCCCAGCTGGTTCAATTGAACGAGCAATCGATGGTCTTGCGGGCAACCAACCTGCAGTCAGACGATGCACGCGCTGCCTATAAACCAATGCAGTTCGATATGCGAATGTACAAAAACCTGAACATGGATGTCCATGCTCATCAGATGGTGGGAACAACCGTAGAGGACGACGATCTTTATTTATTCGTACGGATTGGATCTGATTATCAAAATAACTACTACGAATATGAAATTCCATTAGTACTGACTCCCCCAAAAAACAATTACAGCTCAGATATTGCCATTGATCAGCTGGCAGTATGGCCGCAGGCAAATCAGATAAACATTCCACTCGATTCCCTGGTCCAACTTAAACTGAGCAGAAATGTAGCCATGCGAAAGGCAGGTTCTGCCATCACTCTTGCCTCTGTTTTTCAGGAGGTTCATGCGGGTGTTAATGGGAATAAAAATCTGCTCAAAGTCAAAGGAAATCCCGATCTCTCGCAGGTGGTTTCCGGAATGATCGGTATCAGGAATAAAAAGGCAAAAGGTCTGGGACCAAAATCGGTTGAAGTATGGGTTGACGAGATGCGTTTAACTAAGTTTGAAGAAAAAGGTGGCTGGGCTGCCCGTGGCCGTATTTCCGGGAATCTGGCAGATTTAGGGAACTTCTCTTTGTCCGGTGGTTATACCACTTCCGGATTTGGAAGCATTGATTCTAAAATGCAGCAACGTACCCTGGACAATACCAGTGAGTATAATTTTTCAACCAATCTTGAACTGGGAAAGTTCTTTAAAAAAGAGTCCGGCGTAAAAATTCCGCTCTCCTTTGGTATCTCCAAATCGGTTTCAACACCTGAATATTCACCCCTTGATAATGATGTGACGATGTCACAGGCACTTGCCACTGCAGGGAGCGCTCATGCCCGCGATTCAATAAAACGGATCTCACAGACCTATACCACTCAACGAAGTCTGAACTTAACTAACGTCCAGATAGATAAACCAAATAAGTCAGGCCAGCCAAAAATTTATGACATTTCAAATTTCTCCCTCTCCTACTCGCATAATGTTAATGAGCAGGGCGATATTACAACGTTAGAGAATAAAACGACCAATACTCATATCCTGTTTAATTACAACTATGTTAGTCGTCCATCCCCTATTGATCCATTCAAAAATTTAAACTTCTTAAAATCCCCTTCATTATCAATCTTACGGGATTTCAATCTGAATTTTATTCCCAGTCAGATATCATTCCGGTCAGATATGAATAACAACAGTAATATAACCCAATACCGGGATCTTACCAATTCGGGAATCGCCCTTTCAAAAACCTATCTTGCAGACTTTAGGTGGAACCGGTACTATGACTTCAAATATGACCTAACCCGCAGTCTGAAGATTGATTTCTCAGCAGTTAACTCCTCCCGGATTGACGAACCACTTGGTGCTTCGGATAAAAATCTAAGCGGATACCAGGCCCGCAGGGATACAATATTGCAAAATATCCTGAATGGAGGACGTAATACCCATTATTCCCATAACTGGAATGTCTCCTATGTCATTCCAATCAATAAACTCCCGTTACTCGATTGGGTATCCTCATCAGTGACCTATCATGCCGCCTACTCCTGGGATGTTGCGGCACTTGGTACCGGCAGTTACGTAACCGGAAACAGCATTAGTAATTCAAATGCCTTCCAGATAACAGGGCAGGCAGACTTTATAAAACTTTATAACCGCATACCCTATCTTAAACGGATTAATCAAAAATATGGTGAATTCAGCCGTGGAAGGAGAGAGATCCTGGCCAAAAAAGGACAAAATATCCCCTTGAATATGAATATGCCCGTAAAATTCAAAGATGGGAAAGTTGTATTGAAAAAGAACATCCCACAATCGATCTTTCATAAATTGGGAACCGTAAATGTGGCGGTCCGGGTAACCGATGAAAAAGGGAAAGTGATCAACGGAAAAATAAAAGTGGTAAATGAGAATCGGGTAATGTTCACTCCTGAAACCGATTGCGTCAAAGCGATCGTCGAAGTATCCGGGGGGAAGGACCAATCCAAAAAGATAAGTATAAAGTTTGATGAATATCTTGCCCGTTTTCTAATGATGGTCAATTCGGTAAATATCTCCTATTCCGAGAATGGAGGAACCAGTCTTTATGGTTATTTGCCTGGATCCAGTTTCCTGGGATCGGCCAATTACACAGGAGCTAACGGACAGCGTCTTTTTGCTCCAGGTCTGCCATTTATTCTGGGTCAGCAGAAATCCGGTTTTGGCCTCGAGGCCGCTCAAAGAGGTTGGATAACGACCGATACAACCCTGAATAAACCATATACCCAAAACCAAAATAACCGTTTGGTTATCCGGGTGAAACTAGTTCCATTACCCGACCTGAAGATTGACCTTACCGCAAATCGGAGTTTTTCCAGTAACTCCTCCGAATATCTGATCTATAGTAATCAAAAGGGATGGGGAGCCTATAATAAAATGACCAACGGGAGTTTCAGCATGTCGATTATCTCGATCGGCTCATCCTTTGAACGGATCGGAAGTTCAGGGGCACAATCCTCAAAAGTCTGGAATACATTCTCCCAAAACCGGGAAGTGATAGCTCAGCGTCTTGACCAATCGAGAATTGCAAATTCCACATTTGGCTATTCACCAGGTACATTTGACCCATATACCAATTACCCAGCAGGCTATGGCCCTCTATCACAAGACGTTCTAATACCCGCATTCCTCGCGGCCTATACCGGAACAAGTGCTGAAAAAGTACCACTCACACCGTTTCCTTCCGCTAAATTCACGATGCCGAATTGGCGCGTTCAATACTCTGGTGTTGTTAACAAAATCCCATGGTTGAAAAACGTCATGAAATCGATGAGCATCCTGCATGATTATAAATCGACCTACACCGTTGGCTCCTATGTCTCAAATCTTGATTATCAATCTCAAAATGACGGTTTCAATTATGTTCAGGATGCAAATCAAAATTTTTTATCGCAATATACTATTGGAACAATCAATATTAATGAAGCATTCAACCCGCTTATAGATATTGATGTTACCTGGCTGAATAATTTCACATCACGGTTTGATTGGCGGAAAACAAGAAACCTGACTCTGAGTCTTACCAATAACCAGTTAATGGAGCTTTATGACACCCAGGCGAGTCTTGGTCTCGGTTACCGTTTTGACAATATGAAATTATTTGTCAAGACAAAGACTTCGCAAAAAATGTATAATAATGCACTGAATGTCCGGTTGGATGTAGCTATCGGAAAAAATAAAACCGTGCTTCGGCAATTGGACCAGGAAAACAATCAGACTACTGCAGGTCAGCAATCAGTTTCGGTAAAATTTTCATCCGATTATAAACTCAGCCAGGCATTTACCCTTCGATTATTTTATGACAGACTCGTGACCAATCCGTTTATTTCGAATTCCTACAGAACGACCAATTCAAACCTGGGAGTAAGTTTCAAATTCACCCTGACGCAGTAAGCGGTTCCCATAAGCAGTCATTTGAAGTTGTGTCAGCGAGTGACCGGTCAGATTCACAATTTCAAAACATTTAATCTCAAAGCGTGTATAAACTTCAACTTTGATTCCTGACGGCGATAATGGTTATGTTATTTAATGATGCCCGAATAAGTGTAATCACGCCATTTTTTTCCATTTAGAAAAGACCGGAAAAGAGTGGCTATTTTACTATCTTGCCAGTTCATTGATGGTATTCACAAATGGCTATATCAATGGGGTAATAAAAAAACGAGAATCTAGAAGGTTAATCCCGCCCTCAATCCTAAATGAGCAACACTAAACCCATTCTTCGATGTATCCTGATATTTAAGCATAACATCAAATTTTTCAGATACCCTATAACCTACTCCAGGCGAGAATGTAAATGCGTTTCCGCCTCCGCTATTTGTTGAAAATGATAATCCTGCTTCAGCACAGCCATAGACCTTGTCTAAAAAATAATATTTTAACCCTCCAAGAGCTGGAATCAGGCCTGTACTCCCTCCATATCCGCTTTTCCCGACCCAATTCAGGTAACCGGCACTTAAGGTAAAAGCCAATTTTGGCGCTACACTAAACTCAGCTTTCAAATCAAATCCATAAGCTAAACTATACCCAGTAGACATAACACCGGTTGGAAGTCCTACCATTCCGCCTATTCCAAGTTTGGAAGACTTGTCATCTTTAGTTTGGGCATTAACAGAACCAGCAAAAAAAAAAATTATAACCAACAACAGAAGTTTTGTTTTCATAATACTTAAAAAAATTTGGTTAAACTAAGGCAACAGATTTTCTGTTCTTTAAATACAATTAAAATTTGCAACAAATAATAATGTGTAGGTTTAATGTGTAGTTAAGAATAAAAGTCAATTACAGCAAGCATTCAACCCAGCCGCCAATAGCTAATAGCTGGCAGCAAATTATTAACATCTTAGCAAGGTGGGCAGCTTTTGTGCCCACAAGATTTGGGATAGAGCCAAAATCAGGCAGTTGCCAAAGTCGCAATACTTACCTTTACTCCGGGGATTTCAAGCAATGGTATGCAGCATGCTTCGAGAGTCGCCCCGGTGGTCACAACATCATCCACCAATAGTAGATGTTTGCCAGTTAAGGAGGCTCCATTTTTAACGCTGAAAATACCACTTACATTTTCCCACCGTTCAAATCTCCCCTTCCGCGTTTGAGAGTCCGTATGAACCTCACGGATCAGATTTCCAAGAATTAACGGCCGGTCCATCGCTTGTGAAAGCCCTTTGCAGATTTCGACACTCTGATTAAACCCTCGCTTCCTCTCTTTCTTAGGATGTAGCGGAACCGGTATGATGGCATCGATAGTGCGGTATCTGGTACTCTGATTCAAGTCATAACCAAATATCAGACCCATTTTTTGGCCCACCTCACGGTTCCCTTTATATTTAAGCTGGTGCAAAAGGTGCTGCAAGCGTCCACCTTTATCGAATCGACAGAATGAGGTTGCAAGTTCAATCCTTACCCTCCCGGTAAATTGCTGAAAAACGGGGTTTTCACAATTCAAATGATAGTTAGTCCGGGGAAGGTCAGCCAGACAATTTAGACAAAGTACATCCTCTCCTTTCACGAGAGAAGAATTACACCCGGCACAAAAACGCGGATAGAAAAGGGCTATCAGATCTTCAAGAAAGATCATCTTTTCAGAAAGTTTTAACCGCTTATTATTACAAATTTACCGAAAGTAATTTAGAAAAGTTTGAAATCGAATGTCTAATAAACTTGGTAATTAAAAATATAAAGTACCTTTAGTAGCAAAATTCCAAAGTTATGGCTAAAGCTAAAAAAAACAAAAAAGCACTTAACTTCAATAAACATGGCTTGAAACGTGCCATACTTGAAGTATATTACGACAACAGCAATCAGTCATTTAATTATAAACAGATCGGTGCTGCAGTCGGAGCAAAGGATGTGGGCCAGTTACAATTGGTCAATGTTGTCCTTCAGGAACTGCGTGATGCCGAGACACTGGTCGAGACTGAACGCGGCAAATACCACCTTAAATCACAGGGGGGAACAATAACTGGAATCATGGAGCTTAATTCCAAAGGTTTTGGGAAGGTAAGCAGTGAAGAATTGGAGGAGCCGGTAGTGGTTTCAGCAGCTAATATGAATCATGCGCTGGACGGGGACAAGGTAAAGATTCGTCTATATGCACGCCGGAAACGAAGTGATCCTGAGGCTGAAGTAATCGAAATCATCGAGCGGGCCAAGACTACCTTTGTGGGAACAATCGAGATTTCTCCATTCAGTGCTTTTCTCATCCCTAATAAAAAGACCCCGTTCGACCTCTTCATTCCAAAAGACAAATTGATGGGGGCAAAGCACGGGCAAAAAGCGGTTGCGCGGATTATGGACTGGCCGGAGCGCGCCAGAAATCCATTCGCTGAGATCATTGATGTGCTGGGTGATGCCGGGAACAATAATACCGAAATGCATGCAATCCTGGCCGAATTTGGCCTTCCATACCACTATCCGGAAGCAGTGAACCAGGCAGCAGAAAAAATCCCTTTCGAAATTCCTTTGGATGAAATAAAAAACCGGCGTGACTTCCGAAAGGTACCAACTTTCACGATCGATCCAGCCGATGCCAAAGATTTTGACGATGCCCTTTCAGTTCAAAAACTCGAAAACGGTTTGTGGGAAGTAGGGGTGCATATTGCGGATGTCACCTGGTACGTAAAGCCCGAATCCTTACTCGAGGAAGAAGCCTATAACCGGGCAACTTCGGTTTATTTGGTTGATCGCGTAGTCCCCATGTTACCTGAGAAACTGTCAAATGGCGTTTGCTCGTTACGGCCACATGAGGAGAAACTTTGCTTCTCAGCTGTATTTCAGCTGGATGACGACAGTGTTGTCCGCCATGAATGGTTTGGAAGGACCATCATCTATTCTGATCGCCGGTTCGCCTATGAAGAGGCACAACAAGTGATTGAAACAGGAGATGGTGATTTAAAGGAAGAGATTCTTACCCTTGACCGTCTGGCGAAAAAACTTAGGAAAATAAGGTTTGAGTCGGGATCCATCGGGTTTGATCGGGTTGAAGTGAAGTTTGAAATCGACAAAGATGGGAAACCACTTAGTGTCTTCTTTAAGGAGTCTAAAGATTCGAATAAACTTATCGAAGAATTCATGCTGTTAGCCAATAAAAGGGTGGCTGAATTTGTAGGCAAACCCGGCGCAAAGAAAAAGGAACGGACTTTTGTTTACCGTATTCATGACAAGCCTGACCCCGACAAACTCGATTCGTTTAACCACTTTATCAAACGATTTGGGTATGGTATCATGACCAATAATCCTAAAACCGTCACAGAGTCAATGAATAAACTGATTGAAAATGTAGCCGGGAAGAAAGAGCAGAATGTAATCGAAACCCTTGCCATTCGAACCATGGCAAAAGCCGAATACTCGACAAGAAACATTGGTCATTATGGGTTAGGTTTTGAATATTATACCCATTTTACATCACCCATCCGCCGTTATCCTGATATGATGGTCCATCGGTTACTCGCCCGATATCTTGAAGATGGGCGGTCGGTACAGTCTGCCCAGTATGAAGAGATGTGCAAACATTCCTCGGATATGGAGAACAAGGCAGCCAATGCAGAGCGCGCCTCGATCAGGTATAAACAGGTTGAATTCATGTCAGATAAGATCGGGCAGCAGTTTAAAGGGGTGATCTCAGGAGTTAAAGAATGGGGGATTTATGTCGAACTCGATGAAAATAAGTGCGAAGGAATGATTCCGATGTTCGAACTTACCGATGATTTTTACGAATTCGACGAAAAAAATTATTGCATCACTGGGCGCCGAACCCACAAGAAATATCAGCTTGGAGACCCCATTGATGTTGAAATAGCCCGGGCTAATCTAGAACGAAAGCAACTCGACTTTCGCATTGTCGGGGAAGAGCTGCCCCCTAATAGAATGGTTTCCAAAAAGATAAAAATCCCTGCCAGAGGAAAACGATGGAATTAACAGCTTTATGGATAAATGAAGAACAACTTGAAAAATTTTCAACAACAAAAGGATAACAAAATTAATTTTAATCAATCTCTGAATATCCTTTGCGTTATGACATTATGCGGAATTTTAAATGACTAAAGAGAATAGAATTGTTCGACAAAACAATTGAAATTGGTGAACATATTATTTAAAAGAACCGGAAATAAACCGCATCAACGAATAATGATCACTAATTATACTGTTATTCATTCGATTCTTTCTCCTAAGATTGGGAACTCCGTTTAAAACTGTTGTTTGTTTCTGTTAATTTCTATTCTTTTGCGTTAGCTTTCCGGGTTCTCCTCTTAAGTCCTAAATCGGGCAGAAATACCGGATATTTCAATCTTAGCGATAATGGTGCTGTCAAGTTTTGTATTAATGTTACTGAAGGTTCTTCTGATTATCATAGTATTGGTAATTGGATTTCTTACTTTTTACCGTACCCGTACCTTTTCAAAAGGGGCTTCAGGGAAAAAAATGTCTTTTAATAAAAAGACTAAGCCCTTTGATGCAGCAATCGAACTTCATAAAAGCAACCGCTTCAACCCCACAAATATTGAAATGATCGTTACAAATACCGGTAGCCGGGAGATTGATCTTCATGCTCCAATTCTTATTTTTAAGCGCTGGTTTACCCGACGTAAATTCCGGGTGCTCAAGGTAGAGCATTCTGATATTTATCCCATATTACTGGAGAGAGGAAAAACCTATTTATTGGATATTTCGTTAGAACAGTTTTATGAGACAGTACCTGAATTACAACTTGCCTGTCGAATGAGTGTTGAAATGAGAGATCTCAGCGGCAAGAGATTCAAGAGTCAGACAATCAGATTGAAATGGTTTTAATTGAATGAGAAACTGGAAATTTAAGGAGAGTGACTTTAACGATTTTCCCGTTTATGAGGGGAATGATCTTGGGATAACCTGGACACCCGAAAAAACGAGTATCAAAATATGGGCCCCATCAGCCCGGCGCATTTTTTTCAGACTTTACAATTCTGGACAAGGGGGCAAACCGGTTAAAGAATTTCTGCTCATACCAGATGAAAACGGCACCTGGATTTACCAAATCAGAGAGAATCTTGAAGGATTTTTCTATACCCTACAAGTTAAGGATGAATTGGAATGGCTTAAGGAAGGACCTGATATTTATGCAAAAGCAACGGGAGTAAACGGAAGTCGTGGTGCAATCATCGATCCTCAAAAGAGTAATCCGTCACATTGGGAAATGGATCAGCGACATACGTTGACTAACCCTACGGATATGGTGATTTATGAAGTTCATATTCGCGATTTCTCTATGTCACCCTCCTCAGGGATAAAAAATAAAGGAAAATATCTTGGCTTTTGTGAATTGGATACTAAACTTCCAACGGGGGAAACCACTGGGGTTGATCACCTGAAGGAACTCGGGATAACCCATGTCCATTTACTTCCGGTAGCTGATTTTTATACAGTTGATGAATTAAATCCCGCAGCTCATTATAACTGGGGATATGATCCACTGAATTATAATACACCGGAAGGGTGGTATTCTACCGATCCCATCAATGGAACTACACGAATCAGAGAGCTCAAACAGTTGGTACAATCCATGCATCAGAATAGCATGGGAGTCATTCTTGATGTGGTGTATAACCATACCGGCTTGATTTTTGAGTCTTATTTTAATCAGACTATTCCCGGATATTTTTACAGGTTCAACCAGGATGGTACTTTCTCTGACGGAAGCGGATGCGGATCGGAACTCGCAACAGAGCGGGAGATGGTCAGAAGATATATTATCGAGTCGGTTGCCTATTGGGCTGAGGAATACCATATCGATGGATTCCGATTCGACCTGATGGGACTCATCGATTTAGAAACAATGAACCAGATCAGACATCGCCTCGACACAATCGATCCTAAAATTTTCCTCTACGGGGAAGGGTGGAGTGCCGGTGAAAGCCCTCTTCCTGAGCAATTTCGAGCAGTAAAATCCAACACCAAGCAGCTTGACCGGATTGCTTCATTCTGTGACGATATGCGCAACGGGTTGAAAGGATCGCCATTTGACAGAAACAATGCGGGTTTTATCAGCGGGATTACCCTGCGGGAGGAACAACTGAAATTTGCCATAACTGCAGCCGTAGATCACGATCAGATCATTTATGACTTCGTAAATACCTCAAGGCACCCCTGGGCAAACGTACCGTCCCAGTGTATCAACTATGTCTCCTGTCATGATAATCTTACCCTATTCGATAAACTACAGTACTCCTGTCCTGAAGCGAATCTTGAAACTGTGGAGCGGATGGCGCGCCTGGCCTTCGGTGTAATCCTCACCTCCCAAGGAGTTCCTTTTATCCATGCGGGCGATGAGATGCTCCGCTCAAAGGGGGGACATCCAGATTCATACCGATCACCCGATTATATCAATCAAATCGACTGGAACCGCAAAACTGAATACCCCACATTAGTCGATTTCATGAAAAACTGCATTGAACTGAGGCACCAGCACCCTGCATTCAGAATCCCGGATGCCGTAACAATTCGAGAGAAACTCCGATTTTTTGGTCATTATATTCCCGGAGTAATCGCCTACGAACTCTGCCATCATGCCAATGGCGACCGTTGGCGACGAATTCTGGTTCTATTGAATGGAAATAATTACTCTGTGGAACATGAAATACCATTAGAGAACTGGCTCATTGTTGCTCAAAACGGAGAGATCATGCCCAACGGAATGGGGCACACCAGGACCGGTTTGGTTCGGCTTCATCATATCTCAATAATGATTCTCGCAGCTGAAGATTAAAATTAGGATTTACCCTTTTCTTTTCACTAAATTTGATACCAAATTTCCGGTAATGCTGTTGCTATTTTCATAACTCAAAGAATATGAACGAACCCGGGTTTGAATTTTTCAAAAGCAGAGATGAATTCAGAGATTGGCTGGAAAGAAATCATGACACAAGTCAAGGCATTTGGATGATATTTTACAAGAGGCATACTGGTGAAAAGTGTATCCAATATGAAGAAGCTCTTGAAGAGGAACTCTGTTTCGGCTGGATTGATAGCCTTGTCAAAAAAATTGATGATAACAAATATGCCAGAAAATTTACGCCGCGAAAAGATACCAAAAAATGGTCTCAACTCAATAAGAGAAAGGTAGTTGAATTAATAAAAGGTGGCAAAATGACCCGGGCGGGGCTTGATAAAATAGACACTTCGGTGATGTCAACCCTTCCTGATCCTGAAGAGCGAAAATTTGAGGAAGCGAAAAATCAGGGATTCAGTATCCCAGGATTCATTATCGGCGAATTTGCTAAAAATGAGCCCGCTCTGGCAAACTTCAGCAACCTGGCTCCCTCTTACCAACGACAATATATTGCCTGGATAACCCACGGGAAAAAGGAAGCGACCATGATGAACCGGGTTCAGGAATCCATAGGATTATTAAAAGAAAATCGCAGACTGGGATTAAAATGAAAATTAAACCTCCCTCAATTTGAATCCAAATCAACGGAAATTTCGTAAAATGGATATTGAAATATTTCGTAACTTTCTTTCAAATAAATTAAGATTCTTAGTGATAAAAAGCACCTGGAGATTTTTACGTACCTAAAAATGGCAACAATGAAGAAAATGACAATTAGAAGAAATAAGTTTCTTCTTCTTCCTGAAAGCAAAAAGAACAGAAAATTGTTTTTGGCCATAAATATCTATTTGATCATTGGAATAAGTAGCTTGTTAATTACTCTATTTTATTTGGCAGGACATCTGAATAATGCAGACAGCATAATAAAATATTGCTATCCCGGATTTGCTTTGGGGATAAGTTCCGCGATAATCTATTTTATTGGATACCTAAGTATTACGACAGAAAAATCCTATAAGAAACGACTCCCCTGACTTATTTTTCAATAATTTCAGGAACCATGTGATTTTAAAAATCGCAAATCAAATGGCACAAATACCGGGTTTCACTTTCATTCCGGAGATAAAATCCTCTCTCTCGGAGGGGTGCCTGAAGGGCGGGGTGGTCAATTCCCCTTCTCAGGAGGGGTGCCCGAAGGGCGGGGTGGTATACATCCAACCAATCACCAAAATAAATAATATACCCATTTGCAGAAATTTCGTTGAAAACCTACCTTACAATCCTTCATTAGCCAAGCTTGCCAAAGACAAATGAAAAGCGGGAATATTGTCAGAAGTACTATTCTGGCAACAAGTCCATAAAGGGGTATTTCATAAAATTGACTTTGACAGACAGCGAATTATTGGAAATTTTATTGTGGATTTTTATGTCAAAAAACTGGGATTAGTGGTAGAGATAGACGGAAGCAGCCATGATGAAAAACAAGAATATGATGCTAAAAGACAAAAGTATCTGGAAGAGCTGGGATTAAGAGTTTACAGAATTACCGATTTTGATGTCAAGAATAACCTTGATATTGTAATGCTGGAGCTGGAGAATTATATTGTAAGGGAGTATAGTGAAAAACCACCCTGGCTTTCAGCCACCCCTCCGTAGGAGGGGAATTTACGCACATAATATTATGAATTACAAACTATTGTAATCAATTAACCGGCAAATATTCTCCTCCTTTGGAGGGGTGCCCAAAGGGCGGGGTGGTCAACAATCTTCCCAATTTTTTTAGCCACCATCTGGATAAGTATATCTGAATTT
>CAIXZH010000043.1 GCA_903923905.1 uncultured Bacteroidia bacterium | reverse complement strand
CCTGCAGCCGAACACGGTAAAGGTGGGTTTAAAAAACGTAAAAAGTAACCATCGACAAAGCTAAAAAAGATGTTACAACCGAAAATAGTAAAATTTAGAAGAGTACAAAAGGGCAAACTGAAAGGAAACGCACAGCGTGGAAATCAGTTATCATTTGGTTCTTTTGGTATAAAATGCCTGGAAACAGCATGGATCACCGGCCGCCAGATTGAGGCAGCCAGGGTCGCGGTAACGCGTCATATGCAGCGTCAGGGTCAGATTTGGATTCGTATTTTCCCCGATAAACCAATAACCAAAAAACCTGCAGAGGTTCGTATGGGTAAAGGAAAGGGAGCTCCTGAAGGATTTGTGGCCACAGTTACACCTGGCCGCATTCTGATTGAAATTGAAGGAGTTCCATTCGATCTTGCAAAAGAGGCATTACGTCTGGCAGCTCAAAAACTGCCAATTACTACCAGATTTGTTGTTAGACGCGATTTTGTTGAATCTTCAATTATTGAATAATGAAAAATTCTGAGATCATAGAATTAACAACGGCGGAAATCATCGAAAAGATTTCTATAACCAAAGAGGAGTATATACGTATGTGCTTAAACCACACCGTGAACCCACTTGAAAATCCGATGAAAATACGGTTTACCCGCAGAATCATCGCTCGCCTGAATACTGAATTACGTAAACGTCAACTTGCAAATTAATTATGACTATGGAAACCAGGAATCTTAGGAAAGAGCGTATTGGTGTTGTTGTCAGTGATAAAATGGAAAAAACCATTGTTGTAGCAGAGAAGGGAAAAGAAAAACATCCGATTTACGGTAAATTCGTAAACCGGACTACCAAATTCTATGCGCATGATGAAAAAAATGACTGCAATATCGGAGATACCGTATTAATAATGGAAACACGCCCTCTGTCAAAGCAGAAGGGCTGGAGATTAGTTAAAATTTTAGAAAGAGCGAAATAGCCATGATACAGCAAGAATCACGTTGTACAGTCGCAGATAACAGCGGTGCTAAAGAAGCGTTGGTCATCCGTGTTTTAGGAGGAACCCGCAAGCGTTATGCCACTGTTGGAGACAAAATTGTCGTGACTGTTAAAAATGCCATTCCCGGAAGCGATATGAAGAAGGGAACGGTTTCGAAAGCAGTTGTCGTGCGCACATCCAAGGAAGTACGCCGGCCCGACGGATCGTATATTCGGTTCGATGATAATGCCGTCGTGTTGCTCAATGCTGCCGGAGAAATGCGGGGTACCCGTATTTTTGGCCCGGTGGCCCGCGAGTTACGCGATAATTTCATGAAGATCGTCTCATTAGCTCCTGAAGTACTTTAATCTATTCAGACTATGCAGAAAAAGTTACACATAAAAAAAGGAGACACGGTAGTCGTTATTTCCGGCAACTCAAAAGGACAGTCAGGTAAAGTCCTTGAAGTAGTCAGAGAAGACGAACGTGCTATCGTGGAGGGGGTTAACCTGGTATCCAAGCATACCAAACCCAACGCCAAAAGTCCTCAGGGTGGTATCATCAAACAGGAAGCTACAATTCATGTTTCCAACCTGATGTTAAAAGATCCGAAAACAGGTAAACCAACCCGAATTGGTCGCCGCCTTGACAAAAACGGAAAATTAGTTCGCTATTCAAAAAAATCAGGGGAGGAGATTAAATAATGGGTTACGTACCTACTTTAAAGCAGAAATTCCGCGACGAGATCGTTCCTGTCATGCAGAAAGAATTCGGATACAAATCCGTCATGCAGGTTCCTCAGCTCGAGAAGATTATAATCAACCAAGGTGTTGGTTCTGCTATCGCTGATAAGAAAATTATGGAGGTCGCTGTTGAGGAATTGACAACCATCACCGGACAAAAGGCAGTTACCACCTTATCAAAAAAGGATATTGCCAACTTTAAGCTTCGTAAGAAAATGCCTATTGGCGTGAGAGTAACACTGAGAAGTGATAAAATGTACGAGTTCCTCGAAAGACTTGTCAGCATTGCACTTCCCCGTATCCGTGACTTCAAGGGTATCTCTGATAAACTGGATGGACGTGGAAATTATACTCTGGGGGTTACCGAGCAGATCATTTTCCCGGAGATCGTATTAGATAAAGTTACCAAAATGAACGGCTACAACATTACCTTTGTTACTACCGCCAATACGGACGAAGAGGGCTATGCACTGCTTAAGAATTTTGGGTTACCTTTCAAGAACGCTAAAAAGAACTAATTGATATGGCTAAAGAATCATTAAAAGCCCGCGAGGTTAAACGCGCAAAGCTTGTTGAAAGGTATGCTGAAAAAAGAGCCCGTCTTAAGGCTGAAGGTGACTACATCGGAATGAGTCAGTTGCCCCGCAACTCGGCTGCTATCCGTTTGCACAATCGCTGTAAGCTGACAGGTCGTCCTAAGGGTTATATGCGCCAGTTTGGCGTTTCGCGTATTCAGTTCCGCGAAATGGCATCTGCCGGACTAATTCCCGGAATTAAAAAAGCTAGTTGGTAATCGTTTAAATTTTTTACAAAATGACGGATCCTATTGCAGATTATCTAACCAGACTACGTAATGCCATTAAGGCAAAACATAAAGTCGTGGAAATACCTGCGTCGAACATTAAAAAAGAGATTACCAAAATTCTGAAGGAAAAAGGGTATATTCTGAATTATAAATTCGACGAAGAGGTAAACTATCAGGGAAGTATTAAAATAGCCCTGAAATATCATCCTGCCGATGGTACCTCAGCGATCAAATCGCTGACACGTGCTTCAAAACCTGGTCTTCGCAAATATTGCGATACAGATAAGATCCCACGTGTATTAAACGGCCTTGGTGTGGCTATTATCTCAACTTCCAAAGGTGTGATCACCGATAAGGAAGCCAAAGAATTGAATGTGGGTGGCGAAGTTTTATGTTATGTTTATTAATTAAGGAGGAATTACAATGTCAAGGATAGGAAAACTACCAATTGAAGTCCCTGCTGGAGTTACAATAAACGTAACCAAGGAAAACCTTGTTACCATAAAAGGTCCACTGGGAACATTATCTCAGAAAGTCGATCCCGATCTGGAGGTTGCTGTCGAAGCAAACCAGATGGTGGTTAAAAGACCTACTGAACAAAAACGTCACCGTGCGATGCATGGGCTGTACCGTTCACTTCTACACAATATGGTGGTAGGGGTGTCTAAGGGTTATGAAGTAAAACTTGAACTTGTGGGAGTAGGTTATCGTGCCGAATCTCAGGGACAGATCCTGGATCTTGTACTCGGATTTTCTCACCATACGTATTTACAGATTCCTGATGAAGTTAAGGTTCTTGCAGTTACGGATAAGCGTGCCAATCCGATCATCACACTCAACAGTGCCGATAAGCAATTAATTGGTCATGTTGCAGCCAAGATCAGATCATTCCGTTTACCGGAGCCGTATAAAGGGAAGGGTGTTAAATTTGTTGGCGAAAAACTTCGTCGTAAAGCTGGTAAGACGGCTTCTAAAAAATAATTGACTTTATAAGTTATGGCTCTCACAAAATTAGAAAGAAGAGAAAGAATCCGCAAACGAATCAGAAAAGTAGTTTCCGGTACGAACATGGTTCCCCGCTTAAGCGTATATCGCAGCAATACACAGGTTTATGTGCAGTTTGTTGACGATGTAGCGGGAAAAACCTTAATGTCAGTTTCTTCATTGAATAAAGAGATTGTAGCTGCCGCAGGGAACAAAACGGAGAAAGCTGCCCTTGTTGGGAAGCTGGCTGCCGAGAAAGCACTTGCAGCGGGAATCAGTGTTGTTAAATTTGACCGTGGCGGTTATTTATATCATGGGCGTGTGAAGGCAGTTGCTGAAGCGGCACGTGAAGGAGGTTTAAAATTCTAAGCATTATGGCGAAAAATATTAAAAAAGTTAAAACCAGCGATCTCGAGCTTAAAGATAGGTTAGTAGCAATTAACCGCGTCACAAAAGTCACCAAAGGTGGTAGAACATTCAGCTTTTCTGCTATCGTCGTTGTAGGCAATGAAGACGGAATTGTAGGCTGGGGTCTTGGTAAAGCCAGTGAAGTAACGGCAGCAATCGCCAAAGGCGTTGACGCGGCCAAGAAGAACCTCGTGAAGGTGCCCGTTATCAACGGAACAATCCCTCATACACAGGAAGCAAAATTTGGCGGAGCTAATGTTTTGCTTAAACCCGCTTCTTCCGGAACAGGAGTTAAGGCAGGGGGTGCTATGCGCGCCGTGCTTGAAAGTGTTGGCATTCATGATATCTTGGCCAAATCAAAAGGATCGTCTAACCCTCATAACCTTGTAAAAGCTACTTTTGCTGCATTGCTCGAATTACGCGATGCCTATACTGTAGCTGAACATCGGGGCGTTGCGTTGGATAAAGTGTTTAACGGATAATTTTAATAAAATGGCAAAGATTCGTATTACGCAGTGGAAGAGTGCAATAAGCGCTTCTAAAGCTCAGAAGAAAATAATGGTCGCTCTCGGGCTAGGCAAGTTGAACCGTCCGGTTGAACACCAGGCTGTCCCCGAAGTTTTAGGTATGGTAAGAAAACTTCAACACCTTTTAAGGGTTGAAGAAGTTAACGAATAATATTCTTTAGATATGGAATTGCATAATTTAAAACCTGCAGAGGGTTCCACCAAGAAAGAGAAACGTATCGGGCGTGGACAAGGTTCCGGGCACGGAGGTACTTCAACCCGTGGACACAAGGGAGCTAAATCCCGGTCAGGTTATAAATCGAAACGGAGTTTTCAGGGCGGTCAGATGCCTCTGCAACGTACCGTACCAAAATTCGGTTTTAAAAATGTCAACAGGGTTGAATATAAAGGTGTCAATCTTAGCTCTTTACAATTATTGGCTGAAGAACATAGCCTCACTGTTATCGATTTTCAGTCCTTGCAGGATGCTGGCTTCGCCGGTAAAAACGATAGAGTCAAGATTCTTGGCAAAGGGGAACTTAAATTGAAACTCAACGTGACAGCTCATGCCTTTTCAAAAAGTGCAAAAGAGGCTATTGAGAAACTTGAAGGAACTACCGTAATACTTTAAACCTGATGAAAAAACTAATCGAGACTCTTAAGAACATCTATAAAATTGAGGATTTAAGGTCACGGCTTGGATTAACACTCTTACTGTTGGCAGTTTACCGCTTTGGATCATTTGTGATTCTTCCCGGTATTGATCCAAATCCTGAGAATTTTGAACAGTTAAGAAGTCAAACTTCTGACGGGATACTTGGATTGCTGAATATGTTCTCTGGCGGTGCTTTTTCCAATGCTTCGATTTTTGCCTTGGGGATTATGCCGTATATCAGTGCCTCGATCGTAATCCAGCTTTTGGGTTTTGCTGTACCATACATTCAACGTCTTCAAAAAGAGGGAGAATCAGGTCGCCGCAAAATAAACCAAATGACCCGTTATCTGACGGTTATTATTTTGGTTTTTCAGGGCTGGGCATATCTGGCTAACTTGCACTTCCAGTTACCTGAAAGGGCATTTGTAATGAGCACTTTTTCCTTTAGCGTAAGTTCTACTATTGTTTTGGCCGCCGGTTCCATGTTTATCATGTGGCTTGGTGAAAGAATTACTGATAAAGGCATTGGAAATGGTATTTCCATGATCATCATGATAGGTATTATTGCCCGTCTTCCACACTCACTGGTACAGGAATTTGCCAGCAGATTGGCTGAACAGGGTAAGGGTTTTATCATGATCATTATTGAATTGGTTATCTTCCTTTTTGTGATCGCTGCAACGATCTTACTGGTCCAGGGGACTCGCAAAGTTCCTGTACAGTATGCCAAACGAATTGTAGGTAATCGTCAGTATGGCGGTGTGCGACAGTATATCCCTCTTAAAGTTAATGCGGCAGGAGTAATGCCAATCATCTTTGCCCAGGCAATTATGTTTGTGCCTATTAGTGTGGCCGGGTTGTTCGGAAACGA
Organism: uncultured Bacteroidia bacterium; assembly: GCA_903923905.1. Lineage (GTDB taxonomy): Bacteria > Bacteroidota > Bacteroidia > Bacteroidales > Prolixibacteraceae > JAAFHB01. The sequence goes on along the minus strand of CAIXZH010000043.1, from coordinate 13,195 downwards.
AACCATGAGCAGGATGATGTCCTCTTTCTCTGATTATACCGGTTTCGCTTATAACATTACAATGTTTCTGATGGTAATTATCTTCACTTATTTCTACACTGCCATTACGGTTAATCCAAACCAAATGTCAGATGACATGAAAAAGAACGGAGGTTTTATCCCCGGAATTAAACCTGGTAAAAGAACCTCAGAATATCTGGATACGGTGATGTCAAGAATTACATTGCCTGGTTCAATTTTTCTTGGATTGATTACGATTCTTCCTGCCTTTGCAATGGTACTTGGGGTAAATTCTGGATTTGCACACTTCTTCGGAGGAACTTCATTACTAATTCTCGTCGGCGTAATTCTGGATACCCTTCAACAGGTGGAAAGTCATTTGCTGATGCGCCATTACGACGGGCTTCTGAAATCAGGTCGGATTAAAGGACGTACAGGAGCTTAATCGGTGAGTGTTAGGACGATTTTTCGTCTGTTAATTGCTAGTTAGCTGAAAAGCATTATATAATCAGTGATAATTTGAATTTAAAGAATTATGCTGGTGCGTTCTGTGAAAGATTCTTGAGAATCAACGTTTTTAAGTGTATTTTGTTTCTGGTAATGTGAATTTTTTCCTGATTCGGGGAAGTTGGATCAAACCTGGAAATTGTTTCGTTATGATTGTTTGCCATTTATCTGCTGGCAAAACAAGCGCGGCAAAACGGAACCTGCAGAGAAAGTTTAATCTTCTACTGTTGTTAATACACCTTAAAACAAATTGTCTTCGGATGATTGATACTCATTTATTTTGTGGACGTTATTAAAGTCCGTCTTTTAGGCGGGAAGTGAAAGTTTACAGGTCTTCAACTGATACATTAATTTTGGAGAAGTAATAAGTTTCTATGTCAAAACAAGCATTTATAGAACAAGACGGAACCATAATTGAAGCATTGTCGAATGCAATGTTCAGGGTGGAATTGCAAAATGGTCATGTCATCACGGCCCATATCTCGGGTAAGATGCGTATGCACTATATCAAGATTCTTCCTGGTGACAAGGTAAAGGTTGAAATGTCTCCTTACGACTTGAGTAAAGGGAGGATATCTTTCAGATACAAAAATTAAAACGTAGGAATATGAAAGTAAGGGCATCTATTAAAAAACGTAGTGCAGATTGTAAGATTGTTAGCCGTAAAGGGCGTCTCTACGTTATCAACAAAAAAAATCCCAAGTTTAAACAACGTCAGGGATAATATGTTAATTTTGTAAGATTTTAATTCGTATAAGAATATGGCTCGTATAGTTGGCGTAGATATACCAAATAATAAGAGAGGCGAGATCGCTTTAACTTATATTTATGGGGTAGGCCGTAGCCGCTCACAAATGATTTTTGAGAAAGCTGGCGTTGATAAAAATATCAAGGTTAGTGATTGGAACGATGAGCAGCTAGGGGCAATTCGTAAGGTTATTACGGAAAGTTACAAGGTGGAAGGCGAATTGCGGTCTGAATATCAGATTTCTATTAAGCGATTAATGGATATCGGATGCTACCGCGGTATTCGTCATCGTATCGGTTTACCGGTTCGTGGGCAGAGTACTAAAAACAATGCCAGAACACGTAAAGGGAGGAAGAAAACAGTTGCAAATAAGAAAAAAGCCACTAAATAATTGTAAGTAGCAATGGCAAAAAAGACTGGAGTATCAAAGAAAAGGGTGGTCAATATTGAACCTGTGGGACAGGCTCATGTATCCTCCTCTTTTAATAATATCATCATTTCGATGACCAACAATAACGGAGAGGTTATTTCGTGGTCGTCAGCTGGGAAAAAAGGATTCAGAGGATCAAAAAAGAATACCCCCTATGCAGCTCAAACTGCATCTGAGGAGTGCGCAAAAACAGCTTTTGACCTGGGTTTACGCAAAGTGAAGGTTTTCGTTAAAGGACCGGGAAACGGACGTGAGTCTGCTATTCGGGCAATGGCAAATGTGGGCATTCAGGTTACTGAAATCGTTGACGTTACTCCATTGCCACATAATGGATGCCGTCCTCCTAAACGTCGTCGTGTTTAATTAATAGGTACTTTAAACGTAAAATCACATGGCAAGATATATTGGTCCAAAATCCAAAATTTCACGAAAATTCGGGGAGGCTATTTATGGTCCCGACAAAGCTTTTGAGCATAAGAATTTCCCTCCGGGAATGCATGGAAACAGCAAACGACGGAAAAAAGTTTCAGAATACGGAACTCAGCTGAAAGAAAAACAAAAGGCGAAATACATGTATGGTGTGCTTGAACGCCAATTCCGCAATCTCTTTGAAAAGGCACATTCGCATAAAGGGGTTACCGGTACCGTTCTTTTACAATTACTGGAAAGCCGTCTGGATAATGTGGTTTATCGTCTTGGTATTGCGCCAAGCCGTGCTGCTGCACGTCAGCTGGTTTCACACAAACACATTGTTATTAACGGTTCTGTTGTGAATATCCCTTCTTACACCGTTCGTCCGGGTGAAGTGGTTAGTGTACGCGAAAAATCGAAATCCCTTATCGCAATTACCGATTGTTTAGCTACACAACGCCACAATAAATTTTCCTGGCTGGAATGGGATGGTGAAGCCAAATCTGGCAAGTTTCTGAATGTTCCTACCCGTGAAGAGATCCCGGAAAATATCAAGGAACAATTAATCGTCGAATTATATTCGAAATAAAATAATATTAAGGTTTATGGCAATTTTAGCTTTCCAGAAGCCGGATAAGGTGATAATGATTGAATCGGATAATCGGATTGGTAAATTCGAATTTCGTCCGCTTGAACCTGGGTATGGTATTACAATTGGTAATGCACTTCGCAGGATATTATTGTCGTCGTTAGAAGGATATGCAATCACAACGATCAAAATAGAAGGGGTAGAACATGAATTCTCTACGATCCCTGGTGTAATAGAGGACGTTACCGAGATGATCCTTAATTTGAAACAGATACGTTTCAAAAAAGTCGTTGATGACTTCGACAATGAAAAAGTTTCTGTGACCATTTTCGGCCAGGATACTTTTAAAGCCGGTGACATCAACAATTTCATAACCGGCTTCAGGGTACTTAATCCTGAATTGCTGATCTGTAATATGGAACCGGAAGTTAAACTTCAGATTGAACTCTCAATCGAAAAGGGTCGAGGATATGTTCCCGGGGTCGAGAATAAACCGTCAGAAGAAGAATTTGGCGTCATCCCGATTGACTCTATTTTTACACCAATCAAAAATGTTAAGTATGATATCGAAAACTATCGCGTAGAACAGAAAACCGACTACGAGAAACTGTTGATCGAAATTACAACTGACGGATCTATCTATCCTAAAGATGCCTTGAAGGAAGCAGCTAAAATATTGATTTATCATTTTATGCTCTTTTCCGACGAGAAAATTACCCTTGATTCTGATGAGAAATTTGCCAATGAAGAATTCGACGAAGAGATTCTTCATATGCGTCAGCTCCTGAAGAATCGTTTGGTCGATCTTGATCTCTCTGTTAGGGCCTTAAATTGCCTTAAAGCGGCTGATGTCGATACCTTAGGGGAATTGGTAACTTATAATCGCAATGACTTATTGAAATTCCGGAATTTCGGGAAGAAATCTTTGACAGAACTTGACGATTTATTGGTGAACCTTGGTTTGAGTTTTGGGATGGATATCAGTAAGTATAAATTAGACAAGGAATAATAGAAATGAGACATAGAAAAAGTTTCAACCATTTAGGCAGAACAAGTTCTCATCGTCATGCGATGTTGGCTAATATGGCAAACTCGCTGATCCTCCATAAACGGATCAGTACAACTTTGGCCAAAGCCAAAGCATTACGGGTTTATGTAGAACCGATTATTACCCGCGCAAAGAGTGATACTACTCACAACCGTCGCGAAGTATTTAGCCTTTTGCAAAGTAAAACTGTGGTTACTGAACTGTTCAGGGATGTTGTAATTAAAATCGGCGATCGACCGGGAGGTTATACCCGTATTTTGAAAGTTGGCAACCGACTTGGTGATAATGCCGAAATGTGCATTATTGAGTTGGTCGACTATAATGAAAATATGTTATCTACCGCGAAAAAAGAGGTTAGTAAAAAACGGAGATCACGAAAGAAATCTGATGGTGCAGTGGCAGAAACTCCTAAAAAAGAGAGCGCTACTCCAAAAACTGAAACAGTTATTGCTGAAACTCCTGAAGTTGAAGGCACTACTGCGGAAACAGCAGAATAATTTTCTTCATAATTCATTAAAGGGCAACTCTGGTTGCCCTTTTTTTATCTCCTTTTTTCCTTTTTACTAACTTTTTTGCTTTCCGATTGTTAAAATATGAACATTAGTCTCCGTTAGACTAATTATTTACAAATAATATATATATTTGGACAAACTATTTGATACTTAAATGGACTACATTAAGAAAAAACTACTGGAAAAAGGGGAAAAAGAACGCGCTGTGGTTAAGCGGTTAATCAGTGAATTTGGCGATGTTGTGGTTGAGGATGTGAATATCGATCAGATTCTTACGGGAATGAAAGGGATGACCAGCCTGTTGACTGTTACTTCAAAACTTGACCCTGAGAATGGAATCCGATATCGTGGATATTCCATTCAGGAGCTTCAGCAATTATTACCTAAGATTAATCCCGAAGGTGAACCTCTGCCTGAAGGTCTTTTTTATCTGATGTTGCTTGGTGAGTTGCCTACCTTTGAAGATGCCGAATTTTTAAGTAAAGAATGGTATAATCGTAGTCATGTCCCATATCATGTCATAAAAGTAATTGAAGCAATGCCTACTACGGCAAAGCCTATGACCCAGTTCAGTACCGGGATTATTTCTATGGCAACCGATTCGATTTTTCAAAAGGCACACCGTGCCGGTCTAAATAAAAACGACTATTGGGATACGACTTATGAAGACGTTATGAATTTGATTGCACGTCTTCCTGTGATCGCAGCCTATATTTATCGGCGCAGTTTCAAAGATGGGAGTTTTATTGAACCTGATCGTAATCTCGATTGGGCTGCTAATTTTGCCCATATGATGGGGTATGACGATGAGGAGATTTATCGCCTGTTCCGGATGTATATGTGTATTCATGCCGATCACGAGGGGGGAAATGTCTCTGCACACGCAACCCATCTTGTGGGTTCCGCATTAAGTAACCCTTACTATTCATATGCTGCGGGCATGCTTGGCCTTGCCGGACCATTGCACGGATATGCCAATCAGGAGGTGATGTTCTGGATTCATGACATGCTTAAAGTTATCGGGAATGACAATGATGATAAAACTATTCGTGAAAAGATTGAAGCATATGTTCGTAAAACAATATCTGAAGGAAAAGTAATTCCAGGTTATGGCCATGCCGTATTGAGGGTGACTGATCCTCGATTCACTGCACAACAGATTTTCGCCGAAAAATATGTAACTGACGACTCTCTGATAAATATTGTCAATATGCTTTATGAGATTGTTCCGCCGATCTTAAAATCTCTTGGCAAGGTAAAAAATCCATGGCCAAATGTAGATGCATTCTCCGGCGCACTTCTGAAACATTACGGCATTGATGAATATTTCTTCTACACTGTGATGTTTGGCGTTAGCCGGGCTTTGGGAGTTTTAGCTCAATTAGTCTGGGACAGAATGTACAATCTTCCACTCGAAAGACCTTCTTCCGAGACCCTTGAGTGGTTCAAAGATAAGGCAGGCATTTAATAACTTCTTTCTGTTTTTATAATTTTAGGGGCCTATGCAGCCCCTATTTTTTTGCTTTGTTTTTTATCATCGCGGCTAATTTATTGAAAAACATTTGTCCGAATTTCAACAGAATTATCTGGGGAATGTGTAATTTTAGCTGTTATTTTCCCATTGTAGGATATTGATCTTTATAATCTTTAGTCACTTTAATTAATTGCGCAATGAAAAGCATTAAAGGATCCAAAACTGAGCAAAATCTGCTCAAATCATTTGCCGGAGAATCTCAGGCCAGGATGAGATATGATTATTTTGCAAAACAGGCTAAAAAAGAGGGTCTGGAACAAATCGCAGCTATTTTTGATGAAACAGCTTTAAATGAACGGGAACATGCCAAGCGATTTTTTAAATTTCTGGAAGGAGGTCCGGTTGAGATCACGGCCACTTATCCCGCAGGTGTCATTAGTACTACCCTGGATAATCTTAAGGCCGCAGCGGAAGGTGAAAACGAGGAGTGGACTTCGTTATATCCTGAATTTGCCAAAATTGCTGAAGAAGAGGGTTATTTCGAGGTTGCAGCTGCTTTTAAGCTCATTTCTAAAGTTGAAAAAGCCCATGAGGAACGTTATAACACCCTTTATTCCAATCTTAATGATGGTAAAGTCTTTGAACGCGCAGGAAAGGTGGTCTGGAAATGCCGGAATTGCGGCTACCTGCACGAGGGGACTAAACCCCCGCTGAATTGTCCCGCTTGTCTTCACCCTCAGTCTTACTTCGAAATTAAAGAGTCGAATTATTGAGGGATAATTCCCGGCCCCCTACATATTCCATCTTATTCACTTTCCCGAAACAGACACTTCATCATTGAGATTCCTTCCCTGATGACGTGTCTGTTTTTTACCCATTTCAGTTGGAACCCTGTTGTTATGTTATCCCCTGGTCGATTTTTAATCAGCCTTATATTTGTTTAGACTAATTCTATTTATCAAATTATTGATTATTTGGTTCTAATATTCGTATAATGCTGATAATCAATTAAAAGCATTGCAGTTTGATTTTAATTAATTACATTTGCAGCACTAATTAAAATTATAACGGATGAGAAAGCTAATTGTTTTAACAGGGATTTTATTGTATTGTAGCTTGTCATTTGCTGGGGGATTACTCACGAATGGCAACCAAAGTTCTCAGTATATCAGGATGTTATCACGTAGTGCTTCGACAGATGTGGATGCAGTTTACTTTAATCCTGCAGGCTTAATGATGATGGAAAATGGCTTTTATTTTGCACTTCAAAATCAAAGCCTGTTCCAGTACAAAACGGTAGAAAGCTCCTTCCCGCTATTAAATAACGGGAAATATGACGGACTACTTTCTGCACCTGTTTTTCCAACTGCCTACGCAGTCTATAAAAATGATCGTTTTGCTTTCTCATTAGGGTTTGGACCCAATAGTGGTGGAGGAAGTGCTACTTTCAACAGGGGTTTACCTTCCTTTGAGACACCTATCTCGACCCTGGTTCCTGGTTTGGCCAGTTTGGGCGCCTTAGGAATGAATGTTAAAAATTATAGTGCAGACCTTTATTTTAATGGAAAATCAGTTTATTGGGGTATCCAGGGGGGGGCTTCTTTTAAGGTGAATTCTGTTTTTTCAGTATATGTCGGAGCCCGATATGTACCGGCAGCCAATAAGTATAATGGCTATATTAAAAATATTCAATTGAATGTAAATGGACAATATGGCAATGCGGCTACTTTCCTTACTGGTACTGCAGCACCGGTTGTCACGGGGCTTGCAAATCAGGCTTCCGGAGCGGCATCTGAAGTTCAGCCTCTGATCGCAAACGGTGCAGGAAGCTACACCATCGCTCAAGTTGAAGGAGCCGGGTATATAACTGCTGGTATTGCTGCTCAACTACAGCAAGGATTGGCCCAACTTGGATTATCACAGGCTCAGATAAGTCAAATGAATATTGCTCAGATCCAGGGAGCTTTTAATGCAGGTGCCGCTACTCTTAATGGTCAGGCAGCCACGCTTATTGGAACTGCAGCTCAACTTGCAGATAAGAACGTAGATGTCACACAAACAGGTGCCGGATTCACCCCTATTCTGGGTGTTAATATCTCTCCGGCTAAAGGGCTAAATATTGGTATTAAATATGAATTCATGACCAAATTAACCCTGTCCAACAGTACCAAGGTAGATGGAACTGGTTTATTTCCGGATAAGGGAAAAACTGGAAGTGATCTTCCTTCAATACTTTCGATTGGAGCAGATTATAAAATTGCACCTTCATTTAATCTTTCAGCGTCATTTAATTCATACCATGATAAAGGAGTAGATTGGGGATACAACATCTATGGAGAAAAGCGTACAATAGACCACGATACATGGGAAGCAGCAATTGGTGGCCAATATCAGCTAACAAAGAAATTCGCAGTAAGTGCCGGCTATTTACTGACAGTAATGGGGGTTTCCCCACAATTCCAGAGTGATTTCAGTTTTATCAACAATGGCGCAAATACTTATGCATGCGGTATTCAATGGAAGCCGACCTCGAGAATTACAGTTGATGCAGGAGGGCTTTATTCCTCCTATACAACAGATAAAAAGAGCTTGACCGATAATACGACGCAGATTACTTACCTGGAATCCTACAAGAAGCACAACATTGGTTTTACCGTAGGTCTGGCTTATCATATTGGAAAGATGTAATTCTCCCGCAGTATTGGGTTGTTGATAACATTAACCTGTATTGATTATAACAAAAAAGAGCGCTGCGATTATCGTCAGCGCTCTTTTTATAGCAGGTATTTACCGATTGGGCTATATGATCATCAATCCTGCCCGGTATTGTGAACCACAAACGAATGTGTAACCGGCATTGCCTTGCGATAAACGGCCGAAACACCGCAATAGCGCTCATGGGAAAGATTGATCGCCTTTTCAAGCTTATCCTCCGGCAAATTTTCACCCCAGAACTCATAGATAATATGCATACTTGTGTAATGAACGGGCTGTTCCTCCGACTGCTCTCCCTCTACTCTGACATCAAAGTGTTCCAGCCCAACTCTCATTTTAGTGAGAATCGAAACAACATCCATTGCAGTGCACCCTGCAAGGGCCACCAGCATTAACGGTTTTGGTCTGGGTCCCAGGTCGCGCCCACCAAATTGCTCAGCGGCATCCAACATGATTTTGTGACCGTTTACCTCAGCCTCAAAGGCCATCCCGTCTTGCCAGGATATGCTAATTTCTTGTTTCATTGGTATTTAATAGTTTAATTGATTTTATTTTAAGTTCAGATCCTGATAATATTTAGTCGTGTAATGAAAATGCTGCCGGCTATTGGCAACTGGCAGCTGGAAGCTTGCGACATGCTGACGATTGGCTGCTGGCAGTTGGTGACTTGAAACTCGCTAATACCTCTGAGTATAATTTGTTTTATCCTGAAGGTAATATTTTGCCAATGAAAGTTATTTAAAGCAGTTGACATTAGCCAACTGCCAGCCGCTTATTAGAATTTGACCGGACGTTGTGTAAAGTCTGTCTTTTTAATAAACAATCTTTCATCGATTAGCCAGCCAGCCGCCAGCTGCTAACTGCCAGCCGCTACCTTTTATAAGAAACACTCTTAATTTATTGAAACCTTCAAAACATTATTTATCGCACTTTTAAACGTCTCTTTTGGCAATGCTCCCAGGGCCATTTGAGGTTGTCCTTCGGAAGGGATAAAAAGGAACGAAGGAATGCTCTGAATTCCGAACATTCCTGCCAACTCCTGTTGCTCTTCTGTATTCACTTTATAAATAGTCAGTTTATCACCATATTCTGTTTGCAACTCCTCCAGAAGAGGTGCCACCATTTTGCACGGGCCGCACCAGTTCGCATAAAAATCAATAATTACCGGGACCGTCCCTTCAAATTTCCACTCTTTGTTTAATTCAAAATTAAAAACTTTCTCCTTAAAACTCTCTTTTGTTAAATGTTCAAGTGCCATGATATGTTGTATTAAATTATGAAATCAAATAATATGCTAATAGCAATAATTGTGATGCAAAAATATTAAATAATATTGAAATAAAAAATCAATGCTGAAAAAATATGCTATTAGCAAAAAATGTGTTTGGAAATAGTTGTCATCTTTATAGCTTTGTAAAAAGTATTTTTATAATATGGAAACATCTTCGGGAATAATGAGCATGATTTACGAATTAAAAAAGAAATGCACCCAATCTGACCAGCGATTGATGCGGGATCTTAAGATCTCGCAGTCGGAGTTGCTTTTCTTTTCAGCTCTTGACAATTGCCAGGGAATAAGCAGTCCTGAATTGGCTAAAAATATGGGTCTTTCGCTCTCCAGGATCAGCCGCATCGTCGATAAATTAGTCGTAAATGGATATCTGGACAGAAATGCTGACACAACCGACCGAAGGGCTATCAAACTATGTCTTACCACAAAAGGGAAGGCCATTCGGAACAAGATTGACAGATCAAGAAATGATTGTGAAGAAAAATTGCTTGAAATTATTCCTTCCTCAGATATCCAACGGTTTGAACAGCTATTTTCCGAAATTGTCTTGAAAATGTAATTTCCGGGATTTAATTAGATCGAATCTAAATTGTAAGTGCACAACCTGTATTGCCGGATTTCTTAAATTTGCAGTTCTAGCCCCCCGGGAAGTTGAACGTTAATTTTAATGGTCAGGATATGATATGGAATGAGAAAATTGAATGCGCCAGCCGTGAGGAAATGCGGATCATTCAATCTGAAAGATTATGTGAAACGGTTAAACGCATTTATCACAATGTCCCCTACTACCGCAAAAAAATGCAGGAGGTCGGGCTTACACCAGACGATATAAAGGATGTTGATGACCTTCAGAAGCTCCCCTTTACCACTAAAATCGATTTGAGGGATAACTATCCATTTGGCCTGTTTACGGTGCCGATGAGCGAAATTGTGCGATTGCATGCTTCCTCAGGGACTACCGGCAAACCTACTGTTGTGGGATATACCCGCAAGGATATTCAGATGTGGGCAGAGGTTGTGACCCGGTCACTTTGCATGGCCGGCGTACATCGTAATGATATTGTGCAGATTGCTTATGGTTATGGATTATTTACCGGAGGACTTGGATTGCACTATGGAACTGAAAATCTCGGAGCTTCTGTTATTCCGATTTCCGGTGGAAACACTTCTAAACAGATTCAGCTGATGGAGGATTTTGGCAGTTCAGTACTTTGTTGTACCCCCTCTTATGCCCTAAACATTGCAGAGGTGATCAAAGAGATGAAGGTCGATATTAATAAATTGAAACTGAGAGTTGGAATATTTGGTGCAGAGCCCTGGTCAGAAGCAATGCGTAAGGAAATTGAAACAAAACTAAAAATTAAAGCCATTGATATTTATGGACTTAGCGAGATAGTTGGCCCTGGGGTTTCTTGTGAGTGTGAAGAACAGACCGGAATGCATATTAACGAAGATCATTTTCTGCCTGAGGTAATCAATCCGGAAACTCTTGAACCTGTTGCTGAGGGTGAGATCGGAGAACTCGTTTTCTCCACCATAACCAAAGAGGGGCTTCCTTTGATCAGATATCGCACCCGTGACCTTACAAGACTTCATTATGACCAGTGTGCCTGTGGCCGAACCCTTGTTCGGATGGAGAAATGCAAGGGGAGGAGTGACGATATGTTGATAATCAGAGGTGTGAATGTATTCCCCTCACAGGTTGAAACTGTTTTGCTGAGTGTGAGCGAAGTTGAGCCGCACTACCTGATTGTTATCGATCGGGAGGGTTCACTCGATACCATGTCGCTGATGGTAGAGATCCAGGAACAATTCTTTTCCGATGAGATCAGGAAGCTGCAGGAACTACGACTCAGGATTACCCGCAAACTCGAGAGTGTACTGGGCATTTCGGTCAATGTTAAACTTGTGGAACCAAAGACAATCGAGCGCACTGCCGGCAAGGCAATCCGGGTAATCGATAACCGGAAGATTTAGAAACAGAAGAAGGATCGTCTTTTATTAGAAAGTAAACCAATACTTTTGACTTATACTGAAGTTCTTTAAATGGTTATATTTTGTAATATTTGTATTTAATCAGACAATTTCTATTTGTAAAGATTGTGCCATCGGCACTTAATATGGGAAGAATGATAATTGGTTTAAGATATTTCCTGCCGTCCGGTACGAAATAGAATTCTTCAGGGCTAATGCTACCCATATCTAATCCCTAACGGGATCTAATGAATTTATTAAACATTTTATCCGTACAGGCATAATTGAGATAAGAACCTAAAAAATTCAACCCTATGTTAATAAAGCAGTTATCAATTTTTTTGGAAAATAAGTCGGGTCGATTGAACGAAGTATCCCAAATTCTTGGAGATTCGGGAATCAACATGCTTGCATTCTCCGTTGCAGATACCTCTGAATTTGGCATTTTGAGATTGATCGTCTCAGATCCTGAACTCGCTTGCAAGGTCCTACGCGAAAATCAGTTTTCAGTGAGCCTGACCGATGTAGTTTGTATGAACTGTCCAAACGAGCCTGGGGCTTTAGCCAAAGCACTTCAGATTTTGTCGGATAATCAAATTACAATCGCCTATTTGTATGCTTTTTCGACTGGCGATTCGGCTAATGTTGTCCTTAAACCGGATCAACTCGAAGAGTGTATTAAGGTTTTGCAAGAGCATAAAATGGAGCTGATTGAAGCCAGTACGTTATATAGAATCTGAATTTACCCATTGAAAAATAATGACAAAACAAATTTATCAACTGCAAATAGTGCTTAATGACACAAATCCAATAATATGGAGAAGATTATTAGTGTATTCTGATATAACGCTAGTTGACTTTCACCGAATAATTCAGACAGTTATGGGATGGACTAATTCTCATCTGCACCTTTTTAATGACGGTGTTAACATCTATTCTCCTGAAGAATTTGAGGTTGAAGATACCCTGGATTCACGGAAAGTAAAATTGAAGAAAATATTTAAAAAAGTAGAATCCAAAGTATTATATGAGTATGATTTTGGTGATAACTGGGAGCACGAAATAATATTAGAAGACATCATAATAGAAGATGAAAATGGATACATTCCGGCATGTCTGGATGGGGAAGGAAATTGTCCACCTGAGGATTGTGGCGGAACATGGGGATACATTGATTTATTAAAGACAATTTCCAACCGTAAGCATGAGGAATATAAGTCTACGATGAAATGGCTGGGAGGGAAATTTGATCCTCGCTTTTTTGACAAAGAACAGGTTAATCAACAATTGAAACAAAGGGATTATGGTTGTATCTGGATTGAGTAATTGTTCTCTTCACATTGGGGGAGTGTAATCGGGAGTGTAATCTGAACTCTGTCTGATTGTTTTTACTTTGGTAGCTCAAATCTACAAATTTTCTCTTTTCTCAATCCTTAAATGCTTTTCAGATAGATTCTGGGTTTTGTCAAGGGCGGCGGAGGAACGGAGCCGTTTAT
>CAIXZH010000042.1 GCA_903923905.1 uncultured Bacteroidia bacterium | reverse complement strand
TAACTGTACGAGTTTATATCATTGAAGTCGTAATGCTGCAGGGCACAAAAACTCTGAAGGTGTATTTTCCCTTTGCCGGGCTCACGGTCGAATCTTCGGGTCATAAAATGTGCTCTTCCATGTTCCTCAAAAAGGCGGCACTCTGTCATCTCAATTTCAGCGGCTTTTGCCATCAGGTGGTAAGCCATTTCGACGCGGCCATAACCATGAGCTGCCCCAAACTGGCTGTCGGTAACACCATCAAATTTGATCAGCCAATGCGAAAAACCTTTGGGAGCGTCGGCCTGACCGCTTCGTACTTCTCTGGTGTCAGGATTAAACGCGATCACTGCTTTGGCCCTGGCTCCTCCGGCGGAAGTGCCTATTTTTAGGATATCGAGTAAGGCTTTTTCCTGATCGGCAGAAAGGTTGGTTGAGAAGTTTTTACGTCCGGCGAGAATATCATTGGCTATTTCAACAAGGTCATCCACTTCAACCTTGGTTGCAGCATTTGCCCCTTTGGGTTCAGGAGGCTCAAATTCCAAAGCACCCATGCCGCGCCTGCCCATAAAACAGAGTGTTTCAACCGGGTTCATACTTCCCGAAGGTCTGCCATGGCGCGATAACCAGGCATCCAGTATGGCATTACCATATTTATCGGGCAATACATCTGCAACTAAGCCCGGGAGCCCTTTAAACGTCTGACTGTTTTTTAGTTCTGTGAAGGTAAAGATACGTCCTCTTGCTTCTGCCAAAGGCATTTTTAAGGGTGCAAGGTCCCAATTGTTTCTCAGAAAAGAGGGCTCAAATTCAAAATCACCAATTCCAGTAGCATCATCCCATGCAATAGCACCAACAGTGGTGTTCCAGATTTTTACAGTTGCAGTTTTTGCCATCACCAATCGGATTTAGGTTTGGATTCAATTGGATTTTTACTCCTTGCCCGAAGGCGTTCTGATCGTTCAAGTTTGGCTAATTGAATCGGGCTGATACGGGGTTTAAACTGAAATTCCTGCAGCAGATGTAGCAGTTTCAATGCCCTTAAAAGCTGAATAAATACAAGTAAGCTTGCATTCTCTCCTCGTTCAAACAAACTTAATGTTGAACGGGCTATTCCGGCTTCGTTGGCCAGTTGCCCTTGCGTTTTATTTTGCAATAAGCGATTATGCCTGATGAACGATCCAATCGATTTTAGCAATACTGAATCGCTTGAAGCCATCCATTTATTGTCTGATATATCAGTCATTATGCAACTATTTAATTTTTAATGTATGATAATTCATACAAATATAATAAATTATAAGCAAGTTCCAAGAGCTTTTTTAAAAACTATCAATTCTTTCAATTTGCTTTTATTTATCCTATCCTATGTTGGTAATATTATGAAAGTGAACACAAAAAAAAGGCCCCCGAGGACCTTCTTTTATAAAACCATTTCCACAACAGGTGCTGGTTCCAATTTTTGATTGATTATGTAATTTACAGCATTCTGTGCCTGAGCTGCTGCCATTACCAGAATTTTGGGATCATCTTTGAATGTTCTGATCCAGCTTTTGATATAGGCAGCGTTATTTTGAATGGTTTCCTGCTCAATACCACACATTCCGCAGAGATAGGCGGCTCCCATTTCAGCTACGAGCTCCTCTTGCGAATAAAAATAATCCTGGGAACCGAATTGATGATCCTTCATCTTCTCATGCCGTCCAAGCCTGGAACGGTGACCCGTACAATGGGTAAGTTCATGATAAAGAACGGAATAGCACTGTTCATCATGAAAAAAAGTTCTTTGAGGAGGCATTCCAACAGTATCCGTTATCGGATTGTAGTAAGCATGATCTTGATTCCAGTCAATCTTTGGACAATCTTTCCACTCATTTATCAGCTTTTCTGCAGCATCGATGGAATTAAAATCGTGATCATAAGCTTCCGTTTCCGGATCCTTCGTAGGATCTATTCCTTCGGTTTGTGTAAAGTTAAATACATTGTAATACCTCAGAAATGGAGTTTTCTTTGTGCTGCCATCTTTTTCCAGAGATTCAAGGAGTTTC
>CAIXZH010000041.1 GCA_903923905.1 uncultured Bacteroidia bacterium | reverse complement strand
CTTTACTATTGTCGAGATTTTTCTGCCTGTTCGCCATTAACCCGAACTCAATCAAAAATCATCAGCATGTCAAGGAACTATTGAATTTCGGCACTATAGCCGCTTAAATATATCTACTTTTTGAACGAACCATTGATATATAGAAAACCGTTTTTATGCTATATCGAACAATACATAAAGGAGTAGCTGCAGTTTTGTATGCTTTTTCACTTCTTACTTTATCTGTAGTTATTCATAGTTGCGTCGGTCAAAATGAACGCAAGATGGAAACTCCTACTCTAACGGTTGAGGCAGAGTCTTATATCAGTAACTCGGGGAATATCGATATTATAAATGAGAAGAAGAATGTAGTTTCGGTACAAACTAAGGATAACGATTCCTGGCTTTGTTACAAAATCAATATTCCTGTGACAGGCAGATACAACATCCGGTTATATGCAAAAAATTCTTCTGAGAAACAGGCTGTCTGCTGGATCGAAGATAATATTGACAACATCGACGGCCGGGTTTATAATGTTAGCGGGAATATGCTTATTGGTGGAAAAGGTTCAGATTATCCGGGTTTTGTACAAAAGGATGGTGCACAATTGGCCCCTTCAACACATTTTATTAAACTTCATATTGAAAAGGGAGCAGTGATTTTTGATAAACTGACCTTTACAATGATCAGAGAGCATGAGTCTTCCCCGGTCATCAGTTATTCAAAGACAGATGGTAAAGATTGGCAGCTTGTTTGGAATGATGAATTTAATGGTTTGGGATTGCCCGATCCGACCAAATGGATTTATGATACCGCAGGAAATGCAGCCAGCTGGGGAAATAATGAAGCACAGTGTTATACTATAGGCAGAAAAGAAAATGCCAAAGTCGAAAATGGGAGCTTAGCCATTACTGCAATCAAAGAAGATTTAGAGGGAAAGAAATATACTTCGGCACGGTTAATTTCGAAAACTGCATGGCAATATGGACGAATCGAAGTTCGGGCCAAACTACCTAAAGGACGCGGAACCTGGCCCGCCATCTGGATGATGCCCGGTGGGTGGTCGTTCAAAGATGGCAATTGGCCTGAAGTTGGAGAAATTGACATTCTGGAACATGTTGGGTATGACTTAAATGTTATTCATGCATCGGCCCATTCAAAAGATTATCAGTGGCAGGCTGGAAACCAAAAAACAGGGGTCATCACGGTCCCCGGTGCCACTGAAAACTTTCACAACTACATCCTGGAATGGTCTTCGGAAATACTGAAAGTCTATGTTGACGACAGTTGCTATTTCACCTACAAAAATGAAGGATTTGGTGAAACTAAATGGCCATACAATAAACCGTTCTATCTTATATTAAATTTGGCCATTGGCGGCGCATGGGGAAGCGTCAAGGGTATTGATGATGCGGCTTTTCCTCAGACTATGTACGTTGACTATGTCCGGATTTATCAGAAAAAATAATCTAAATACAGATGAACCAAAAAACCATTTATTTGGGAAATGCGGTGGTAAACTGCAGCAGACACGAAGTTAAAGGTGAATTTATAGAAATTCAAAACGAGAAATTCTATAGGATCAGCAACTATAACAACATGCCTGATTTCTTTATGTCTATTGTTAGCGATTCAGATCACTGGATGTATATTTCGAGTAATGGTTCGCTGTCAGCTGGAAGGAAGGATCGTAATAATGCATTGTTTCCCTATTATACCGTTGACAAAATTCATGATTACAGGGGTCTGACAGGAAGTAAATCCTATATGCTGGTTGGTAAAAATGAAAAATCATACCTCTGGGAGCCATTTTCAGTGGAGTCTGAAAAAATTTATGCGATAGAAAGGAATCTGTACAAAAGCATTTATGGCAATAAAATCATCTTCGAAGAACTTAATCTGGATCTGGGAATAGGTTTTCAATATGGTTGGTATAATAGCGAGAAATTTGGGTTTATCAAAAAATCGGTAATCAGCAATCTCCTTGAAGAAGAAGTAACCATCGACATCCTCGATGGAATTAAGAACATCCTCCCTTGTGGCATCGATTACGATTTTCAGAATACATACAGCAATTTACTGGACGCCTATAAAAAGTCGGAGTTGCTTGAGGACACACGGCTCGGTTTATATCTGCTGAGCTCAATTCCTATTGACCGCCCCGAGCCGAGTGAATCCCTTAAGGCTACAACCGTTTGGTCATGTGGGCTTAACAACGATGCGAAAATCCTTATTTCAGATGTGCAGGTCGAAAACTTCAAAAAAGGGGAGCCTGTTGAAATTGAAACCGACATTAGGGCAAGGAGGGGTGCATACTATACCGGTCAGAATTTCACGCTTGAAAAAGATGCCCGCAGAGAATGGATGATGATTGCCGAGATTAACCAAGGAAGCGGTGCTGTTTCAAATCTCAATTTCAGCATAAAAAACACCATGGACATTGAGAAATTGGTTAGTGCAGATATCGAACAGGGAACAGTAAACCTTAAAAAAATTGCCTCCAAGGCAGACGGATTGCAGGTGGGAGATGACCAATTGTGTTCTGCCCGCCATTTTTCGAACACCCTTTTTAATGTTATGAGGGGTGGGATATTCACTAATAACTACAAGATTGACTCGACAGATTTCAGACTATTTGTTTCGCAAATTAACAAAGAGGCTGGCAGGGAAAGAAAAACCTGGCTCGACCAGCTGCCTGCTGAAATTAATTATTCCGAACTGATTAAACTGGCTGAAAGCACTGCGGACCCTGTCCTGATACGGATTTGTTATGAATACCTGTCGCTCACTTTTAGTCGCCGCCATGGCGATCCAAGCCGTCCATGGAATCAGTTCTCGATTGAAACAAAGAATGAAGACGGCTCTGTAAAATTGAATTATCAGGGAAACTGGCGCGATATTTTTCAAAACTGGGAAGCGCTCACCATTTCCTATCCCGAATTTCTGGAAGGTATGATCACCAAATTCGTAAATGCTTCCACAGCTGACGGTTATAATCCATACCGGATCACACGCGAAGGGATCGACTGGGAATGTCCTGATCCGCACGATCCCTGGGCTTATATTGGTTATTGGGGTGATCATCAGATTATTTACCTTCAGAAATTCCTTGAGTTATCTGACGAATTTCATCCGGGTAAGCTCGATTTATTTCTGGAGAAAGAGCTCTTTGTTTTTGCCAATGTTCCCTACCGGATAAAGTCATACTCCGAAATCGTTAAAAATCCGAAGGAGACTATTGTGTTTGATTTTTCCCTAAACGATAAGATCAAGGAACTGACCAGACAAACCGGGGCAGACGGACGCCTGCTACGAAACAGCAACGGTGAAATCTACCGGGTTAACCTGACCGAAAAAATCCTGATTACCCTATTGGCCAAGCTCTGCAATTTTATTCCTGAAGCCGGTATCTGGCTTACTACCCAGCGTCCGGAATGGAACGATGCCAACAACGCCCTCGTGGGTAACGGCACTTCAATGGTTACACTTTATTATTTAAGGCGGTTCCTGAAGTTCTGGGCCAAACGGTTCAACGAATCCAACCTTCAGGAACTAATTATTTCAGAAGAGGTTAAGGCATTATTCGATAAGGTATTCACCCTTTTAACAGAAAATGCAGCCCTGACCGAATCCGGGTTTTCAAATACCCAAAGACGTCGTTTTGCCGATTATCTGGGTGAAGCAGGATCCGATTACCGAAACTCTGTTTATCAGAAATCTTTCTCAGGCACAAAAAAGGTTATTCAAATTAAAACGTTGGTTGAATTTATGGAGCTTGGTATCAAATTTATGGATCAGTCCATCAGAGTCAACAAACGGGAGGATGGGCTTTACCACGCTTATAACCTGATCTCATTATCAGACCAAAGTATTTCAATCCGTCATTTGTACGAAATGCTCGAAGGGCAGGTGGCAGTTTTAAGTTCCGGATACTTATCGGTTCAGGAAAGCCTGGATATTTTGAATTCATTGAAAAAGAGTGCTTTATTCCGTCGGGATCAATATAGTTATTTGCTTTACCCCAACCGCCAATTACCGTTATTCATCCAGAAAAATAATATCCCGGCCGGCAAGGTCAACGAATCGAAATTGCTCAGTCAATTAATTGCGGATGCCGATTTATCCATTCTAAGTAAAGATGATTTGGGTAACTACCATTTTAACGGATCATTCCGGAATGCCGGGATGTTGGGAAATGCATTGAACCAACTTGATCAGACTAAATATGCAACACTACTTTCAGAAGAAAAGGAAATGATTCAGTCTTTGTTCGTTGAGCTCTTTGATCATCAGTCGTTTACCGGCCGTTCAGGAGCATTCTACGGTTATGAAGGATTAGGAAGCATTTACTGGCACATGGTTTCCAAACTTTTACTTGCCGTACAGGAGTGTTTTTTCAGAGGAGTTGATGATGGAGCCGATCCGGTAATTATTGGCAAATTAAAAGATCACTATTATGAAATTAAGGCAGGCATCGGTTTGTATAAATCACCGGAATTGTATGGGGCATTTCCAACGGATGCTTATTCGCATACTCCCGCCAATGCCGGCGCACAACAGCCGGGCATGACCGGACAAGTGAAGGAGGACTTTGTATCCCGGATGCACGAAATCGGAATACATGTCCAAAAGGGGGAAATAGTATTTAATTTTTCATTATTTAATTCTGAAGAGTTGTTGACACAGGATAGTGTATTTGAGTTTTTTGATCTGAAAGGGGCGAATCAGCAAATTATTCTTCAAAAAGGTCAGTTTGGTTTTACTTTTTGTCAGGTTCCGGTCGTTTACAACACATCAGACGAAGACAAAATAGCAATCACCTTCGGAGATGGGAAACAGATCGTTCTTTCAGGCCATTCTATAAATCCAGAACTGAGTAACCGGATATTCCAACGCACAGAAGATGTCGTTAAACTGGAAGTCTCATTCAGAGATTTGGCTATATGACGGATGGTGTAGGTAAGCGTTTTTTAATGTTGATTAATACGTTTTATTTTTATATCCTATCTACTTATATAAGGGGATAAAAACATTGTATATTCAATGTTCAAAAGTGGCAGAGCCGCAAAATATTTATAGCAATAAGCAGATTATGTGAAGGTTAAGTGCAGTGCACCGTAATATCAACACCTGTATTAATTAAAACTAAACAAATGGCTCACTTTAAAACAGCTCCGGAGGATGTGGTCCCTTTTGGACAAAAAATTGCTTTTGGTTCAGGACACCTTGCGAACCAGTTATTTCCGGCGGCTTTGGGTGTATTTATGATTATTCTGATTTTGGCATTGAAAATGAATCCGTTACTTGCCGGATTACTGGCTGCGCTACCTCGCCTGCTGGATGCAATAATCGATCCGATCATGGGTTATATTTCCGATAACACCCGTTCGCGCTGGGGCAGAAGAAAACCTTATATCTTTTTGGGAAGCATTATTACCGGTTTAACCTTTATGGTCATGTGGCAACTATACCCGGAAAACTCCCAGGTGTATAACTTCTTTTACTTTTTAAGCTTATCCATACTTTTTTATGTGGGTTATACCATCTTTGCAGCACCCCTTATCGGTTTGGGTTATGAAATGAGTTCCGATTACCATGAGCGGACCAGGCTAATGGCCGTCTCTCAGTGGATGGGACAGATTGCCTGGATGATCGCCCCATGGTTCTGGGTAATCATTTACGACCAGCGGTTTTACCATACAGCTCCCGAAGGGGCACGAAATCTATCTCTCTGGGTTGGAGGATTATGCATGATTCTTGGAATATTACCTGCACTTTTTTGTAAAGAGCTGGTTTTACCCGAAACAAGTGGGAAATCGAAGTTATCCTGGAAAGATATCGCTGCCAATACGAAAGAATTTTTTGGAGCAATAAAGCAAACCGTTACCTGCAAGCCCTTTCTTAAATTATGCGGAGCAACTTTCCTGATTTTTAATGGCTTTCAAACCATTGCTCAATTTGCATTTTTTATCATTATATTCTACCTGTTCAAGGGTAATACCGGAGCTGCAGGGCAATGGCCGGCATGGTTCGGAACCATTAGTGCTGTAGCAACTGCCATTTTGGTAATTCCCGTAATTACCTTTATTTCCCAAAAAATCGGCAAGAAAAATGCGTTTGTAGTAGCTACATTAATTTCCATGATTGGATATATATTAAAATGGTGGGGCTTTAATCCGGCAAATCCCTGGTTAATGTTTTTGCCAATCCCTTTCCTCTCCTTTGGAATTGGAGGCCTGTTTACTTTAATGATGTCCATGACTGCTGACGTTTGTGATTTGGATGAATTGAATAATGGCACCCGCCGTGAGGGTACTTTTGGTGCTGTTTACTGGTGGATGGTGAAACTGGGAACTGCCGTCGCGTTACTAACAAGTGGTGCAGTCTTAAACTGGGTTGGATTTGACCAGAACGCAACAGTGCAATCGGCAGAATCGATTACCCATCTGCGAATTGCCGACATACTAATTCCGGTGATTACCGGTTTAGTGGCTATTCTTATTATGTGGAAATATGATGTTACTGAAGAAAAATCACATGAAATCAGAGAGGCTTTGATTTTACGTCGGGGTAAAGTGCATCATCAGGGCGAAAATGAAGGCGCACCTATCGCATGACTTATAACCGGTAAATAATTCGCTCCAATGAAGTTTATCTCCTTAATTCTGTTTTCAGCCCTTTCCCTCTTATGCATGAACAGTATAGAAGCAGATGTTGTAACCATCTCCGGAAGACAGATATTGGTAAATAATTTCCGATATACGATTAAGGGGATATGCTATCATCCGGTACCTAAAGGAAGTAATAGTACAAGTTTTATTACCCTGACCGAGGATCTGGCTCTGATGAAAGAAGCAGGGATAAACACCATCAGGGTTTATTCTCCTGTTGCCGACAAAGCGGTACTCGATGAGATCAATGCAGCAGGACTAAAGGTGATTATTAGTTTTGGGTACAACCAGGAAGGGAAATTTGATATTCTATCGGGATCATTCATCAATTATGTGAAAACTTATAAGGATCATGATGCGATCCTCTTTTGGGAACTTGGTAATGAATACAACTACCATCCCGAGTGGTTCGGAGGTACGGTTAAAAACTGGTATCATGCATTAAATGATGCCGCGGATATGATTCATAAAATTGATCCTTCTCATCCGGTGGCTACTGCACATGGAGAGCTTCCCGATGCGAATGCACTGTCATTTTGTCCAAATGTTGATGTCTGGGGAATGAATGTATACCGTTGGGATGATCCCAAAGGTGTCATAACAGGATGGAGCGCAATTAGTTCCAAACCTATGTATCTGTCAGAGGCTGGAGCCGATAGTTATATGACCGCAAAAATGAATGGTTATGATCAGGGTGAAAATGAAAAAGCGCAGGCTGATGCCATTAGAAATATTCTGGAAGACATTTTCAGGTATCGGGATATTTGCTCCGGAGTTGCATTATTTGAATTTGCAGATGAATGGTGGAAAGCTGGCCGCAATGAAACACACGATCCGGGAGGATGGGCCCCAAACAGTAGCGGCGTTCCTTACGATGGCGCTGCCAATGAGGAATATTGGGGAATTCTAAATATTGAACGAATCAGGAAAATGTCATATGAGGTGGTAAAACAAAAATACAAGGGGTTTCAGCAGGAGTAAAATAGCTAAAATATAATGTCGTATTTAATTTCTAATAAATAACAACTGCTAACAATGAATGAAATTGTATCAAAACTTTCAATTAAAGAAAAAATAGGATATAGTTTGGGTGATACCGCATCGCACTTTGTGTGGGATATGGTTGGGTTCTGGCTCCTGTTCTTTTATACTGATGTTTATGGAATTTCTGCCGCTGCTGCAGGAACGATTATGCTCGTGGCCAGATTCTGGGATATGGCCATCGATCCGGTCATCGGCATTGTTTCCGACCGGACCACTACCCGCTGGGGAAAATTTCGTCCATATATCTTGTTTGGCGCTATTCCTTACGCGGTTCTGGCCATTTTGACTTTCACGACTCCACATCTCGGAGAGGTTGGGAAAATTGTTTATGCTGGTGCAACTTATGTACTTTTAATGACCGCTTATGCTGCCATAAACTTACCTTATTCTGCCCTTGGAGCTGTCATGACCGACGACACCTACGAACGTGCCGGACTTAACACTTACCGGTTTATCGCCGGTTTTACCGGTCAATTTGTGGTGACCGGACTGGCACTTACATTGGCCGAATTTTTTGGCGGTGGAGATAAAGCGCATGGATTTCAATATACCGTATTTCTATTTGCCGGTCTGAGTCTGATTTTCTTTTTCATCACGTTCAAAACAACCAAAGAAAGAGTTCAGCCGCCCAAAGCCCAAAAGAATTCCCTAAAAGAAGACATCCGGAACTTATTCAGCAACAAGGCATGGGTCATTCTGGCATTGGTTGGGATCATTTCGTTTATCATGTTTGCTATGCAGAATGCAGCTATTGCTTATTATTTCAAATATTACCTGGGACGCGAAAACAATGTCCAGCTGTTTAATGTGATAGGCACGGTTGCCCTGATTGTGGCCTTACCTTTGTCAAAACCTTTGGCAAAACGGTTTGGGAACCGAAATGTATTTATTGGCAGTTCCTTAATTTCCGGTTTATTTTTTATGCTTATTTATTTGCCCGGAATAAGCGATTTGACCACAATTTATATTTTCAATATTATTGCCAAGATGGCTTATGCTCCTGCAGTTCCACTACTTTGGACCATGATTGCCGATTCGGCCGATTATGGCGAATGGACTACAGGTCGTCGTGCGACAGGTTTGTATTTCTCGGCTGCAGTATTTGCTCAGAAAGCCGGATGGGGAATTGGGGCAGCCATTGCAGGCTGGATTTTAGCTGCATCCAGTTTTGTCCCTAATGTGGTTCAAAACAATACAGCCATTACCGGGATAAAATTGCTGGTTTCAGTTATTCCGGGGATTTTATACATGTCATGCGCCTTGTTTATGATTTTTTACAAGATCGACTCCAAAACCACCGAATTGATGAAAAAAGATCTGGATGCAAGAAGGGCGATTGAGGCACAATGATCAACGAATATCGCGATCAGTTTATACACATTAAATTCAGATAAACCCTTATGAACTGGTTTTCGCAAAAGGGAATGGTTAATCCGAGTTGATGTTTTTTTGCTCCACCTCTCGAATAAGCGGAGAATATGCATTGCTTATCGCTAATTTTGTAATTCAAAATAAACAGAAAAACCCGAATGGAACACTCATGAACCAGCGTTCATAAAATAAGTTGAATAAAATCAACGAGGGTTCCACACGGATCAAGAATCTAAATTTTACTTAGTTACTTTAAATTTATACGTGTGAAAATTATTAGAAATTTAATCTTGCTGACCGTTCTGGCTGCGGCCTTTTTAAAATGTTCCAAATCTGGTGTTAGTCCAGCTCCTGATCCGGTTAAACCAACACCAACAGTCAAGAATGAAGTGGCCTTCTGGCTGACCAAATCAGATCAAACGGTATTGCTTACCAAGCAAACTACAGTGCTTGGCTTTGACTCTGTTGCGAATAATTACCCAACTATTTTGGTCGACGATACTCAAGTCTATCAGACCATTGATGGTTTCGGATATGCCCTTACCGGTGGAAGCGCCCAGGTAATCAATTCATTGAGTTCGTCAGTCAAACAAAAATTATTACAGGAGTTATTTGGAGCCGACACCACCTCAATATCTGTCAGCTATTTGAGAATCAGCATTGGTGCTTCTGATTTGAATAATGCCCCTTTCTCCTATGATGACATGCCGGATGGTCAGACAGATCTCAACTTATCCAACTTTAGTCTGGCAGCTGATACGGTTGATTTAATTCCCCTTTTAAAGGAAATCCTGGCTATAAATCCTGCCATTAAGATTATTGCGACACCCTGGTCTGCTCCTGTTTGGATGAAGGATAATAACAGCTTCGTTGGGGGAAGTTTATTGCCGGTCTATTATGGAGTTTATTCTCAGTATTTTGTGAAATATCTCCAGACAATGAAAACTTTGGGGATCACTATAACAGCAATTACGCCTCAGAATGAACCTTTGAATCCGTATAATAATCCGAGCCTGGTAATGACCGCATTGGAGCAGGCGACCTTTATCAAGACATACCTTGGTCCGGCATTTCAGGCTGCTAATCTGACCACTAAGATTATTGTTTATGACCACAATTGTGATCAGGCAATTTACCCGCTTACGGTTTTGGGTGATGCTGCTGCAAATCCCTATATCGATGGCTCTGCTTTTCATCTTTATGCCGGTGAAATAAAGGCCTTATCAGTCGTTCACAATGCCTACCCAGATAAGAATGTATATTTCACCGAACAGTATACCTCATCATCGGGTGATTTCGGAGGTGATTTAAATTGGCATTTAAAAAATGTGATCATTGGTACAACGGTTAACTGGGGCAAGGTGGCTTTAGAATGGAACCTGGCCAGTGATCCTGCCTATCAGCCTCATACGTCAGGAGGATGCAATTCCTGCAAAGGGGCTATCACAATAAATGCGAGCAATGATTTTACCCGGAATGTGGGATATTATATTGTCGCACATGCATCAAAATTTGTTCCTGCCGGTTCTGTCAGGATTGCGAGTAATTCAACGGGCAATTTTAATAGTGTCGCATTTCTAACCCCTGCCGGGAAAAGAGTTTTAATTGTTGAAAACGATGGGACAGGTGGAGCAATATTTAACATCCGGTACAAAACGAAATGGACTAGCCCTATCCTGGATAGTGGTTCTGTAGCAACCTTTATCTGGTAAAATCACAAAGAAGATTGTTTTTAAGGTCTATAATCTAAATAGATGGTAGTTAAATTCTTTAACTTGATTTTAACCCGCAGATCTCACAGATTAATGCAAATTAAAGAATAGGTCTGCGACAATCTGCGACATCTGCGGGACCTTGATTTTCGTAATGGGAACCCATAACGTTTTAATTAAATTGTAAGAATATGAAACGAGCCATGAGAAATAGTTTCTCACACATGAGGATGATTATCCATGGCAAGTTCCATCTGGCCAATAAAAATCAAATTCTCAACAAATGAAATACCTGGTCGTTTTCGTTTTGCTTATTGCTATGTTCAATGGCAAAGGTGCCCTTCCAACTGATCCGTCTAAAATGGAAGGGACCTTGTGGCTCACCAGCCCCGAATCAAATGTTCTGTTTATGCCTCAGAGGTTCATTTTTGATGCTAAAAACAAGATCAATCAGGATCCCACCATTTTAGTCGATTCGACCCAGACCTATCAGTCAATTGATGGATTTGGAAATTGTCTGACCGGTGGGAGCGCAACCCTGCTCCACAAGATGGATGCAGGAAGTCGTGCAACAATTTTGAAGGAATTGTTTGCTACCGATGTAAATAATATTGGAATCAGCTATTTGCGCATAAGTATCGGGGCCTCTGACTTGAGTGACCGGGTCTACTCCTATGATGATCTGGGTGAAAGAGAAACCGATCCGCGGATGACCCGATTTTCGCTAGATGCCGAAAAAGCGGATCTGATCCCCATTCTACAGGAGATCCTCGCTATTAATCCTGATATCAAAATTCTGGGATCACCCTGGTCTGCCCCAACCTGGATGAAGACCAACAACAATGGCAAGGGAGGAAGTTTAAAAAAGGAGTTTTTCGATGCCTATGCCCTTTACTTTGTTAAATTTATTGAGGGAATGAAGGCCGAAGGGATTTTTATTGATGCGATTACCATTCAGAACGAGCCTCTCCATCCGGGAAATACTCCGAGTATGTATATGGTTGCCGAAGATCAGGCTCTATTCATCAAACAAAGTCTGGGTCCTGCTTTTAAGGCGGCCAACCTTAAAACCAAAATCATCGTTTATGACCATAATGCCGACCGGCCCGATTATCCCTTAACAATCCTTAATGATCCGGAGGCGGCACAGTATGTCGATGGTTCTGCGTTTCATCTTTATGGCGGGACGATTGAAGCCCTTACGCCGGTTCATAATGCCCATCCTGAAAAGAATCTCTATTTTACCGAACAATGGGTAGGTGCTCCGGGTAATCTTAAGGAAGATCTGGCGTGGCATGTCCGTACGCTGATTATTGGCGGAACTCGGAACTGGTGCCGCAATGTATTGGAATGGAACCTGGCTGCTGATCCAGGAAATAATCCCCATACCATTGGAGGATGCACCGAATGTCTCGGAACAATTACGATCAACGGAAACGTGGTGACCCGGAATCCTGCTTACTATATTCTGGCTCATGCCGCGAAACATGTGCGGCCAGGATCGGTTCGCATCGGATCAAATACCAGTGATGAACTTCCCAATGTGGCCTTCACAACCCCGGAAGGGAAAAAGGTTCTGATCGTGCAGAATAACAGTGGGATCACGAAAAATTTCAATATTCAGTTTAAACATAAAACAGCCTCTGCATCGCTGAAAAAAGGTGCCGTCGGAACATTTGTCTGGTAATTACGGTATAGACAAGGCACCGCCTTGTCTCCAATTCATTCAGAAAACCAAAATAATGTTGTAGAGACAAGGTACCGCCTTGTCTTTACAACATTTGCTTCGCACTATCCACCGTTATTTCCAACACGCGTGTGAGAAATGAAAATTTACTTTTCATCATGTCAAATTCTTCACCCGATTCCAGATAACGGGCACTTCCATCAATAACAAAGCCCGTTCCGGGATAATCTTTGTAACCTAAAACATCTTTGCTGCCTAAAGATATTTTAACCTTATCGTTTACCTCAATGTTTTTTTGAGTTTTCCGAAATCCGTAGGCCGGAATTAAAATACGTTCATCATCAGTAACTACCAGATATGAATTCCAGGTGTTTACCAGATGAGGTTCCACACCCCATGACATGATCGATACAACACCTTCATGCGCTGTGACCTCAAAAAACTTTTCACTTAATTTACTCATCGTAATTTCAATTAAATTTCCAATTATTTGTACAAAAGTACCCGGCAGGGAGCTTTTAATAATTAAACTGGATTAAGAAATTCATGTCAGATGGTTTTTTTACGCAATTCACTTAAATACTCAGGGGTAAGCCCCAGATACGAAGCAATCATATATTGAGGTGCCCGCATCATAAATTCGGGGAATGAGGTGCTAAAATGAACGTAAAATTCCTCTTTTGACATCTCATACAATAATTTCGACCTGAGCTGCGCTCCGGCTACCGCTTTTTGCATCATTATCCTGAAATAGCGTTCCATCCGGGGTATTTTGGAGAGCAAAATTTCAAGATTTTGATTGTCAATGGAGATAATCCTGGAATCTTCAATTGCCTGGATCGAATATTCGGACGGTGAATTATTGATGAAGCTTTGATAGTCTGAAATCCACCAGCCATCCAGGGCGAACTGGGTTATCTGCTCAACCCCTTTTTTATTGACGAAAAACATTCTCAAACACCCTTTTTCAACAAAGTACAAGTTTTTGCATATCGTATTCTCCTTGTTGATAAAACCCTTCTTTTTTAAATGAAGGGTAACTGTAAGCTGATTAAAAATCAGAATCTCACTTTCATTCAGATCAATATATTTTCTAAGATGTTCGATGATATTATTTTGCATTGGCCATTTTTGAAAAGATTTATAGGAGCATTAAATTCGCAGCTACAGTATAGGTTTTTTTTGATGAATTCCTATTGTCCTTTACAAAAACACAAAACATCTTCGCAAGATTACTAATCGCTTTTCGCGTTTGCAAGTATCCAAATTTATTGATATTTAATTTCGGTCATGGGGCCGGATTAAGTCCTTCACTATGAACAACCCATTGGCCATTTGCCGGGAATCCGGGTGCATTAATCTTTGGGGCTCCATCCCATCCGCCAGCCATCATTGCGGTTACATATAATAAGCCTCCATTGCCGGGAAGATATAAACGCAATGTTTCTCCCATCTGGGTGTTATGCCCGTTGGGCAAATAGGTGTTTTTAGGTTTGTCCATGAGCAAGGCATCTATTGCGGTTTCTCCTTCTCCCAGTTTGGCAGCGGTCATGGCCATCATGGGATAATCCCATCCCCAGGTATTGCTCCAGTCCCAGGACTCCATCATCTTGTGCAACGTACGGCGCATCGTCCCCCGGTCCACCATGCTTCCATCCAGCATTCCCAAGGGGGCGAGTATACAAGGGTGCGATGTGTTTCTCCCCGGCTCGCTGAATGTGCCTGTTGCTGTTTCTGCATCGACATATAAACCGTCTTTTGTTGAAAGAGGAGCAAGGCGGGCAATTATATCATCCCATTTGGTGTCTCTTGGTAGACCAATGCGTTCCCTCCATCGCTGCGCTGTTTCCAGTCCCCAATGCCAATAGGCCGTTTCAAAAGTCGGGTTCCATTGATGTTCATGATCGCTAAAATAGATCTCGGCCGCATCAGCAAACGGAGGTCCAATCATATATTGACCACGTTTTTTATCAAGAACCGGAAAGGATGCCATGAATCGTGCGGTTTCAAAAACCAACTCACTGTACTTTTCCAGGGTTTGCCGGTCGGGGTGCGACCGGTATGCCAGTTCCGCATAAAAAATAGGGTGCGGTTGCTGCCATATCAAAAAACTTTCCAGATAGGTTGGCGCCGGATCTCCTGATGGACCAACACATTTAGGCCATCGGGCCCCTTCATATTCCTGCCTTTTGGCCTGAGCCTGTGCTTTAGGTAAAATGCGTTTGTAAAAAGGGAGACTCTTTTCCAGTAGTTCACTTCGCCCCCAAAGTGCAAAATGTGCAGCATGCCACCAATGCATTTCCAAATGAAACTTGCCAAACCAACTGTTGCAGGTAAGTCCTGTTTCCTGCGGAGGCAACGAGCCGCAACATTGTATCCGGGTAAGGTAACGGGATAAAACGATACGTCTTTCCAATTCATGCCAGCGTGGGTCTTTACTTTCCGACAAATCGATTGCACCTCCCGTACTCCAGAACTCCTTCCACCCGGCAACCGATGCCACTTCAGTCTTTGAGATGTCGGGTAAAATGTCAGGCAATTCTTCGGAAGAAAAAGCAGCCACAAATTCAATCAAACGGGTATTTTTTGGTGCCGAAAGTTTCCAGCTATGCGGTGCGGTTTGATTTATGGTACTCCCCTCTGACCACTGCAATCCTGCATGGTAATGATCGGCATCCAATGTTCGGGCGAAGTCAGCCCGACGGGATCCTTTTCGTGTCATAATGGTCTGGTGAGCCTCCGGATGATTCCAGTCTGCGCCATTTCCTTTGAATGTAGTGGTGCCGTACGGAAATTCAAGCATTACCGAGAGCTGACCTTTTGCGATCAGCGCAGATTCTATGCGCACAGCCACCTGATCATGCTCAGGATGGCAGCATGTCATCACCTCAACGGTTTCACCATCGAATATGAAATGACTGTTGATTTGACCTGTCCATAGATTCAGTTCCTGGTGAATCCCGGTGAGCTCTTTCAATGTTGCCAGATGCCCGTCAGCACCCTTTAACACCATAGAGAGGCGGCCGAGGTTTATCCTGGATGGATTTGCATAAAGATAATTGGCGGCCTCTTCCCATTCGGCCGGCGATTTACCCTTTTCATAATAGAGGTAAGGCACTTTACGACCATACGAATCCTTCATCGTAAGGGGAAATTTATCGAGTGTAAATCCCTTCGGGCTGGGAGTGGTATGAAAACCCCATTGCGACATCGTCGAGAGGGGCATTCCGCGGTTGTAATCTGTTTCAAAAGTCTGCAATCCGGTCACATCCACTGTAAATGCAAACTCGCCATTACCAACCGAAAGCGGAGAAATAATGTTTACGGAATCCATTACCACATTATGCCGTGTAACCAACGCATGCCGGTCTATTGACTTGCCAAAACCAATCAGACTCTGCAGTAGTAAAAGTAGGACGGTTAAATTATTAATAATCATATAATTACTCATATCATTACATTTTATTTTATGTTTTAAAATGTGAGCAAGCGTTTGTCACCAATACCCAAGGCGGGAGTGGATAGATTAATATCCTATGAAGAGCTTTTTTCATATGTCTTCCGACAGATTCTATAAAGGAAGCGCCGAAACCCGGCTTACGGTAACTTGCATTTATTGTCAGTTTTTATTTGTCTGTCAAAATATAGTCTTTTTCTTTATATCCTGTCAAAAATAACTTATATGAAATGAGTCCTTTGCCCTTCTGGTAAACAGATACCATGTAATATTGATAACCTTCTTTTGTGTCCAAATTCTCAAATCTCATTAAATCAGTAAATGTCTTTTGGTTATTATTAATGCTTTTAAGAATTCTGATTTTTGTTAATTCACATGTACTTGGTGAATTAAAGTTTTTAAAATTCACTTTCCATTGTATTTCTTCATTCACCTTTTGTCTCGCAGAGAAAACAGAAGCGTCCAAGATTTTGCAAACTGAAGATTTTTTATTTCCCAGCTTGTCATAGTTAAATAGAGTATAAGTTTGGATTTCTGAATTACCATTCTTAATCTTTTCAGTCATTATCTCTGTAAGCCTGTTCTTGCTGTCAAAGATTGACGTTTTTAAAACTGTGTCATTATTTGAAACAGTCGTCCTCATTTTCCAATATGATTTTTCCTCTGTGTCATTTTTGTTTACAAAACAATATGTCTTCTCTGTCGAAAAGTTTTTGACCGGAAAATAATAATTGTCAAATTGTCCAGTTTGACCTGTCCATAAACTAAAAAAAGAGAAAAGTGTAAGTATGAAAACTCTCATGTTGTCGTCTTTTATAATTGCCAATAACCAATTTACAATCGCAATATTGCCGATATTTTCACTTTAGGCATCATCAATGTCCAAACAAAAATAACATAATTATATCTGTGATCGGAAAAATAACAGGTTGCTTTATCGGTCAGATAAAAATGATTCCGGATTCCATTCAATTTTCGGAGAGATCAGGTGGGTTCTTAACATACTCCAAAGGAAACGAAAGGCTTATCTAAAAGAGGGTACATGGAATGGCTTACCTGCTGCGGGGAAATTGTCTCATCAATCAGAAGACGGAAAACCCAATATCCGGGACCTGTATCCGCCAACCAAGGATGGAGTGAGGCCCTCTCTCCGTCAGTGATTACTGACGGGACGAGGTACCCGATTGTGAGTTATTGCCTTCTATTTCTAATCATTAATGCCGTTTACTGTCATTACAAGAAAATCCAGACTTTTACTATAATCTAAATCCCCGTATTCTAACCCAAGCTTTTTTATGTTCGAATAATAGGATTTGATCTTATTGTAGTAGTTCTTTTCTAATTGAACTGAAGTGGCTATTTGTCCAATCTTTTCAATTAAAAACCATTTCTCCATCAATCGAGCTGTTCTCCCATTTCCATCTTGAAAAGGATGTATTTTAACGAACACCAAATGAATTAATGCCGCGTAATAGAAAACCTCAAATGGATTTAGATCCTTCTTAATTAAAAGGTTAATATCTTCGAATAATTTGTCCGTTTCTTTTTTCACAATTTTAGGTCCTGCAGCAACATATTCAATTTTGTCTTCACTATTAATTACAAACATAGGATTTGTCCTGATAAGGCCTTGCTGGCTTTTGGGAAGAAGTTTTGTGCTCAAAATGGAATGAGCTTTTTGAACATTTTTAAGATTCAATTCGTAATTGTCTATATAATCATAAGCTGCATATAAGTCATCTGCCTTTCCGGTATAGTCGGGTCTGAATTTTACGTTTAGAAATTTATGCTTGAAATAACTGTCAAAGTCAATGTTTTCTCCCTCAATTTTGGAAGAATATACCGATGAAACTGATTTGTAAAATTGGAAATAGTCAACGGGCATTTCAACTTTCTCAATTCTATCTAATTTATCTAAAGGAGATTCAATCACTTTCTTAGTGAAGTCGTCAAGTAGTTGTGAAAACAGTATTTTAAATTCCATAATAAATTGTCACTTTTACAAAGATAGCTTTTTCTGTTACTCAGCTCTCAATTCAAATTCCACTCTGATATGAGCGCTCCTTACATAACCCACAAAAAATATACCAGCGTGATATTACCTATATTTTGATTCCAAGTGAAGCATAATATCCTAACAAAAATAGCATAATTATATCCGTGATCTGAAAATAACAGGTTGCTTTATCGGCCACTTAAAAATGATTCCGAATTCCATTCAATTTTCGGAGAGATCAGGTGGGTTCTCATCATACTTCAAAGGAAATGAAAGTCTTATCTAAAAGGGGGTATAAGCCTGGCTTACCTGTTGCGAGATAAATGCCTCCTCCATTAGATATTGGAAGCCGCAGCAAATGAGACATGTATCCGCCAACCAGGGGATGGTGGGAGTGCCTCATCTTGCAAGTGTTTACTGGTGGGCGCTACCCGATTATGCGTTCGGCATTTTTAAGGCATTAGGTTTTACTGTCTTTTTCGAATTTGTCCGGTTAACCTGTCTCTTATTTTGCATTTTTCTGGTATGGATAAATTCGCTTATCTCTTTTCTTTCGTTATCGGTCAACGGCGGACTTTGTATTATAAAATCAATGCCTTCTGGTTCTTTCACTAAGCTCATGATTTCTAAATTATAAAATATTTTTCAACTAAAATTCTCGCTGCCTCGGTCTCAATTATCATTCGCTGATTTTTGAAATGGAAAGCACCTAGAGTTTTCTCATAATGGTCAATCAATTTGGTTTTTGCTGTGAATGATACATACCCCTCAAAACCTTTTTGAAATGGTATTTTATAGGCATAAGCTACTAAATTTCCAGCAACGCCTTCATATATTTTGTGTTTCCCAATATTGAAAGGTGCACTTTCAAATAAGTCCATAAAACATGGTCTTGTTCTATTGTGACACTTAAAAGACCTTGTATAATGTTCGGATTATTAACGATCGTAAGTTTGTAAACTTCCTTCTTTATCTCGTCATATTCCTTTTTCCAATTGAAGTTCCATCCTTTATTTTTGTGATATGTCTCAAATCCGTTTTACCTAACCGAATAACTTCCGTCTGGAAACTGTCACCTGAAATTGTGTTCAGAATTGAATTTGTCAGTCTGTCAATGATAAAACCCTGTTCCATTTTTTGAGCCTTATATCCTTCAAAGGTACTAAAATTAAGGCAATTTTTTAGTTTTTTGTTGTTTGTTAAGATAACGCTGATTTTATTATGCTGACCCATAACCTAGGAAGTTACACGCAGGGGCGGATTGCGGGAGATTTAGTTTACGCTGATCTTCGATTCCTGTCAAGCCGAAAAGCAGCCCGGGAGCAAAGATGCCCACCGAAAACCACTGCTGCAGCACCTTCCGGGTAACTGATATTATAGGGCGTACATTAATCTCATGGAGTTAAAGGTACTTCAAAAATATTTCTATCATAACTCCATTCCAAAGTAATGTCATCCGCTACTTCCATACCATTATCCGAGTAGTATCCCAAAAGGATATAATCTTTCTTTGTCAATATTTTTTTAAATCCGAAAAATTTCTCTCTGTCTTTTGCATCATCAAAGTCAACACCTTTAGTATTCCAGAAATCCAAGTGGTCAATTTCATAAATTACTTTTGAATCGTTCACTATTATCAAAGAACTAAAGATTGTGTCGTTTACCTTTTTCACAGATGTGTCACCTAGAACCAATCCTGTTTTACTCACAAATCTATTGAGCAAGTGATAAATCTCAAGCGAATTCTTAGATATTGTTTGGTTTATCAATTTACCAATTTTCAGATTCCCGTTCTTGGTTTTAGTCTCGAGCGAGCTTAAATCTGTCGCAATAAAAAGGATAGCAATTAAAGCTAAAACCAGTGGCAAGTTTCTTAAATGTTTCATAGTAGCTCGATTTTGTATCGCCTATAACGTAATAGCGTTTTATTTAACGTTTCCCCAAAGGTATGTTAAATAAGTGATGGTAAGTAAATAATCGTTCAGAATTACCTTAAAGTTACGAGGGGAAATGGGAAATAAAACCGAGTTGGACTTAGCCGGCAACTATG